>NZ_JAALJH010000040.1 GCF_011064615.1 Aquisphaera insulae
AGGTCTCATGACTCTTTAACCTCCACGAACACGGGTGTGGGAGGGCGGGTCTTCTACATCGGCACTGATGACCACGTGCACTGGGTGCGCAAGGACGGCGTTTGGAAGGACGATGATATCACGGCGTCCGGAGGGGCGGTTCCGCCCGACTCGGGCACAATCACCTGCGTTGACGATGGTGCGCATACCGCCGTCTACTACATCGACAAGAACTTCCATGTGCGAGAGCTGAGTCTTCAGGGAACCTGGATTGCCAGTGATGTCACATCCATGGCGGCAGGTGTCTCGGTCAAGAAGAAGGACGGCGCTCTGACCTGTTTCTATCAGCCCTCTGCTGGCATTCGCATCTACTTCGTTGGCTCGGACGGACAGGTGCAGGAATTCGCCTGGCAGGGCAGCAGATGGACGGCGACCACACTCTAGAGCGTCAAGAGGAAGCATCATCGGGGACGAGCAGCAACGGGGACGGAGCAACAACGGGGTCGAGCCTACGGAGTGAATTCATGACCTATGTGACACGTCTGATCGCCGCATCGACGCTGTTCGCCATCACCTTCGGCGGTTGGGCCCACGCCGGCTATGTCGTGAACATCGTGGAGTCCGGAGGCAACGTCGTGGCCACGGGAAGCGGGACCATCAACACCACGGACCTGTCAATCACAGTCAATGGCGGTAACAGTTGGGATCCCGTAATTGGACCTTCCGAGGGATTTGCACTTCTCGGTGCACCCCGGTCTCGCGGAGACGGTTATGTCGGAGACGGTAATTTCCAGGGAATAGACGGACCGTCGAGCTTCGGCAGCGGGTCCGTTCGAGTCGACGCCGATAGCGGTACCGGCGATGACATCGGCATCGCGGGCGGGCCTTCCCCCTCCCTCTACGTGGCGCTTGATCTGGACTTTGGCTCCGAGTTGCATTCGAGCGCCACCTGGGTCGGCCAAACGTTCGCCAGCCTCGGCCTGACGCCCGGGACCTACACCTGGACCTGGGGCACCGGCGCCAACGCGGATTTCTTCACGGTCAACATCGGCGCCGCATCGGTCCCCGAGCCGTCGTCGCTCCTGCTGGCCGTCGGCGGCCTGGGGACCGTCGGCCTCGCGGCTCGGGCCCGCCGCCATGCGACCGTGCCTCGGGCGGGGTAAGCAGCCTTGATGACTTCGCCCCTCCCGAGTGTTGTCGTCGTCCCCCCCCTCCGGCCCTCTGAAGGTAGGGAGCCTTAGATGCGACTTCTCGGCCACGGCTCCGCACGCGGTCCGCACTCCGAGCCACGACGAAATCGTCGCGGTTCACGGTCGCATCTCCGATCCGCCCCTCGGGTCGAGGATCTCGAATCCCGCTGCTTGATGGCCTACCTTGTCGCCCTCAATACCCAGGTGCTCAGCCCAGGCAATGTGATTTATCCCGGCGATGTGACCAATCCGTGGGGGATCGACGTGGGTTCGGGAGAAACCATCTACCCTCGAGACCCGGGCCTTATCACCGACACCGAAGGGACGACCGGCGGGCCTCTCGAGATGCAAGTTCAACCCGGCCCGGACGATCCTGACTTCGCCCTCTGCAAGGTGACCCTGACGACCCGATTCTCCGCCGATGCCTACGGCGGGGGCGGGAATACGGACGTATTCATCTCGGCGTCGTACACGCTCGGCGGCACGAACGTACCCATCGTCTCTTACAGCAACAGCGGGAGAGTGTTCCACGTCAGCGGGGCCGGCGATCCCATCGTGACGGACCTGTACCTCCCCATGGATTCGACGTTCTCCCTCTCGATCACGGCGTCCTCCTCGTCGATGGTTGACACGAGTCGCAAGCCGCTGGAATCGCAAATCGGCGACGCCGGCATCCTCATCGAGTCGGCCGTTCAGGTGATCACGATCGAACCCACGGCGATGTCTTTCACCTCGGACGGCGGGGTTGACTACGGGTACGAGATCAACGGCGGGGATCTGCCCCAGGCCACGACCATCGCCCTTTACTGGGCAAGCGGGACGACGCCCGACACCGAGATCGGCGGTCCGATTGCCAGGAAGACCACCGAGACGGCGGCGGGGAGATACCCGCTTCATGCCTTTTCCGATGCGCTGAGCGGTCGTCCGTTGGACGCGACGTACCTGCTGACGGTGGTTGATCCGGCGAATAGCCTGCTCCCCGCCGATCCCAGCAAGGTGGAGTCTCTGGCGCTTTACCCGCCGGCGCTCCCGTCCAGCCTCTCCTCCGTCTCCGGCCGCGGGGCATTCGGCGGCACGGCGACCCTGACCGCGACGCTCAGCTCGGGAGCCTCGCCGCTGAACTCCGAGGAGGTGTCCTTCGCCCTCGTCATCAACGGGGTCGCGACACCACTCGGCAAGGCGACGACCGATGCTCAGGGAGTTGCGACCCTTCCCGACGTGAGCATCGCCGGCGCGAGCCTGGGCACCGACGCTGGCGCCATCCAGGCCACGTTCCTGGGCGACGGGACCTTCGCCGGGACGACCGCCAGCGGCACATTGACCGTCGGCCCCAGAGACGTCTCCCGCCAGGTGAATCTCGCCAGTTCCGGTCTCGTCTACAATCGCGCGACCCACCTCTTCGGCGGGACGATGACGCTCACCAACGCGGGCACCACGGCCCTCACGTCCTTGTTCGAGGTCGTGCTGACGGGCCTGCCTGCCGGCGTGACGGTGGCCAATGCGAGCGGCTACACGGCGGATGGCGAACCCTATCTTCTCGTCGGCCTTCCCGGCGGCACACTGGCCCCGGGGCAATCCGTCACCTTTGCGGTGCAATTCAGCAACCCGGGCAAGAAGCTCCTCCATTACGGGGCGACGATCCTCAATGTGTAAACAACCCGCGCGCCGAAACGTGTGCGATCTCGCGGCCGTTCTGCTACTTCTCCTTGGCGCTTGCCATCCCGGGACCGTCCGCGCGGGATCCATCAGCTACCTCGTCGAGGTCAACACAACGGCCATCACCGGTCAGGACGGCAACCTCGATTTCCAGTTCAATCCTGGAGGCTCGGGCTCCGGGGCCGCGACCGCGACGGTCACCGACTTCCTGACCGCGGGCGGAGTCGTCGCCCAGCCCCCGACGCGCACGGGGGACGCATCCGGATCGTTGCCCGGCTCACTCACGCTGAATAACAGCACGGCCTACAACGACGTCTTCCAGGGATTCACCTTTGGGACGGGGTTTTCCTTCACCCTGACCCTGACCGGCCCGGCCCTGGACAGCCCGGGCGGCTCCGCCGGATCGTCGTTCGCCTTGTCCCTCTACGATGCCTCCGGCGTGACCCCGCTGCTCACGACCGATCCCAATGGGAGCGTGCTCACCGTGGATCTCGATGCCGAGGGGACAGTCTCGACCCTGACGTTTCCGCAGGCTTCGACCGATCCCACTCCGATCGTCCGCCTCGCCTCCGTCCCGGAACCAGCAGGCCTGTTACTCCTGGGAACCGGGTTCGTCGCCTTGCTGGCAAGCATCCCGATCAGGGCCGGGCAGGGACATCGACTCATCGACGCTGGGGATGACGTGTCCGTCCTCGACGACGACGGGGTGGAATGACGCGAAAAGGCTCCGAGACTCACTTGGCCCATCGACCGCCTGGGCATCGGTGAAGCCATTCCTGGGTCTCGATCAAATGGGCAGGACGAGGAGAGGACGGGGCTCATGTTGCGAAGAACCCGCGGCTTCACGCTGATCGAGCTCCTGGTCGTCATCGCGATCATCGCGGTGCTGATCGCCCTGCTGCTGCCGGCCGTCCAGTCGGCGCGAGAGGCGGCCCGGCGGGCCCAGTGCGTCAACAACCTCAAGCAGTTGGGCCTGGCGATCCACAACTACGAGTCGGCCAACTCCATGCTCCCGCTGGGGCGCGTCTGGGCTCCCTTGCCGGGCATCCCGTTCCCGACCTTCTTCATGGGCGAGCAGAACACCACCTGGTTCACGCAGATGCTCGGCTTCTTCGACCAGCAGGGGTTGTACAACGCCTACAACTTCGCCACCGGCATCAACGGCCCCCTCGGCTCCGACGGCATGCCGGTCGGCTTCGCAATCAACTCGACGGTCTACCAGACCAAGCTCTCCGCCTTCCAATGCCCGAGCGACAACGACCGTCCCCTCAACCTCATCTGGCCGACCAACGGCTACGTGATCCTCGGAAGCCGCGGCAATTACGTGACGAGCTGGGGCAATACCCAGTGGGGCCAGCAGAACTCCGCAGGCGGCACGGCGACGCTCAACACGCCGGCGGTCTACATGACTTCGGCCTTCGGGCACTCCCCGGTCCGGCTGGCGTCGGTCGCCGACGGGACGAGCAACACGGTCTTCACCGCCGAGACGCTCCAGGGCCGGGACAACGACGTGCGGGGGGCGGTCTGGACGCTGGGCGCCGTGTTCATGAGCCGGTTCACGCCCAACAGCTCGAAGGACTTCTACGGCGTGGCGGACCCGACCGCCGGCGGCGGCGACCGGCTTGGCGCGGGCTTCTGCGTGAACGATCCGGGCGACAAGCTCCCCTGCACGATGGTCCCGTTCCCGTTCCTCGATTTCTACTCCGGGTCCCGCAGCCGGCACCCGGGGGGCGTCAATGCCGGCTTCGGCGACGGCTCGGTGCGGTTCGTCAAGGACTCGATCTCGCCCGTCACCTGGATCGGCCTGAACACCATCCGCGGGGGCGAGGTCCTCTCGGCCGATTCGTACTGACGCCGACGCCTCCACCGGGACCTCACCGATGCCGACCCTGCGTGCCGACCCGACGACCGATCACGTCACGGACGCGCCGTCCGGCCTCGGCACGAGCGTCTCGGCGGAAGCGCCCGCATCCGCGACGACCACCGACGCGGAGCACGACCCACGCCCGGCCGACCCGGCCCCCGACCTCCGCCATGAGCGATTCCGAATCAGCGAGAGGCTCGGCGAAGGGGGCATGGGCGTCGTCTATCGCGCGCGAGACGGTCGCGATGGTCGAGAGGTCGCGCTCAAGGTCTTGAAGGGCGCCCTGGCCGGCACCGCCCGCCGTCGCTTCGAGCGCGAGTTCCGGTCGCTCTCGGCGCTGCGGCATCCCCATTGCCTGGGGGTCTACGACTACGGCGAGCTCGCCGGCGGGCCGTTCTTCACCATGGAGCTCTTCCTGGGCCAGCCGATCACCAGCCTGGCGTCGCGGCCCCTCGTCGAGCGGCTCGAGCCGCTCCTCCAATTGACCCACGCCCTCGACTACATCCACGGACACGGCATCGTCCATCGCGACGTCAAGCCCTCCAACATCCTCGTCCGCCCCGCGACTCGCGAGGACGGCTCGCGGGGATTCGAGACCCGCCTGATGGACTTCGGCCTGGCGAAGTACCACGGCGTCAAGTCCTCGCTCTCCGCCGAGGCCGGCTTCGTCGGCACCGTGGCCTACTGCGCACCGGAGCAGATCAACCTCGACGAGCTCGACCATCGTGCCGACCTCTATTGCCTGGGACTGGTGGCCTATGAGCTGCTGGGCGGGCGCTATCCCTTCCCCGAGGCCCGGCTCGCCGGCATGCGGCCCCTGATCCAGGCGCAGCTCAACGAGAAGCCGAGGCCCCTGACGGAGGTCGAGCCCGATGTCCCCCGGCCGATCGCCGACGCGGTGAGGGCGTATCTCCGCAAGCAGCCGAGACGCCGGCCCGATTCGGCCGCGTCGCTCCGCGCGGCGATCGCGGGGGTGCTCGGCATCGACGAGCGGGCCTCCGTCTCGGGCCTCTCGATCCCGTCCCCTCGGCCCGGGCTCTCGGTGACCGGCTTCGTCTGCCGCGCGGATGAGACCGGGGTCCTGGACGAAGTCTTCCGGCGCTGCCTGCGTCCGGTCCCCTCGGGAGACGACGTCCCCGTCTCGCTGGTCGTCGTCAGCGGCGAGCCGGGGATCGGCAAGAGCAGCGTGGTGCAGGAGGCCCAGCGCATCGCCCGAAGCCACGGCTGCCAGGTCTACCAGGGACGGTGCTTCGACGGCAACCTCTCGCCCTTCCAGCCCTTCGTGGAGATCCTCCGTCAGCTCATCGCCGAACTGAGGCTGCAGGAGCGACGCGGGGCCGCGGCGGCCGCACAGGACCTGACGGGCACGCACGTGGCCGGGCTGCCCGTCGAGTCGCTGGTGCGACTGCTGAATGTCGTCGACGACTTCCGCGGAGAGCTGCTCCGGATCGCCCCCGAACTTCGGAAGTATCTCCCGGGCGAGGCCTACCGGCAGGTCGACTACGGCCGAGAAGCCGACTACATCTACCGCGCCCTGGCGGCCTTCTTCCTCGAGATCGCGACGATCCAGCCGGTCTGCCTGAGCTTCGACGACCTGCAATGGGCCGACCGGAGCTCGCTCGACCTGCTCCGCCACCTCGCGGCCGCGCTGGCCGCCTCTCGCCGCCCCGAGGGTCCCTCGACCGGCACGCCCAGGCTGGTGATCGTCGCCTCGGCACGGACCGGCCACGCGACCCTCGAGGCGGCGCTCGTTCCGCTCCGCGAGCAGCGGCATCTGCTCGAGCTGCGGCTGCCGCCCCTGACCCAGGGAGAGACGCGCGAGCTGATCGCGCTCCGCCTGAACGGCCGGCCCGAAGAGCTGGCGGACGACCTGGTCGGACGCGTCCATGCCCTTTGCGGCGGGAATCCCTTCTTCGTCGCCGAGACGGTTCGCGAATGGTACGAGCGGCAGGCGATCACCCGCGCGGATGGGGGATGGGTGCTGGCGACCGAGGCGGCCGATTCGACGGACCTGCCCGAGACGGTGCGCGAGGCGATGCGGCTGCGGCTCCAGGGGCTCCCGGGCAAGGTCCAGGACGTGCTCAACGCCGCCGCCGTGATCGGTGCCGTGGTGGACATCGACCTGCTCCGCGAGGTCCTCCCCGACCTGACCGAGTCGGACGTTCTGGATGCGATCGACGTCCTGCTGCCCCGCCGGGTCTTCCGCGAGACGGAGAATGCCGGCCGCGTCCAGTTCGTGCACGACCTGCTCCGCGAGCTGCCCTACGGCGACCTCTCGGCCACGCGTCGCCGCAGCCTGCACCGCCGCGTCGGCGAGCGGCTCGCGCTCCGCCGCGAGCGGGGGCAGGCCGTCGCCCCCGCCGTGCTGGCCGACCACTTCAAGAATGCCGACGACCGGCCCAGGGCCTTCGCCTATGCGATGGAGGCGGCCGAGGCGGCGATCGACGCCTACGCCTTCAATAACGCGATCGGTCACCTGAACGAGGCGCAGCGGGCCTGCCCGGAGGATGCGGGCGAGGCGACGCGGTATCGCCTCTGGGAGCGGCGGGGCCTCGCCTGCGGCTCCTCGGGCCGGCTCGACGACGCGATCTCGGCCTATGCCGAGGCCCTGAAGCATGGCGAGCCCGGGATCGCTCACGCGAGGGCGCATTCCGGGATCGCCGAGGCCTACCAGCGCAAGTGCACGGCGGCCGAGGCGACCCGCCACCTCGACGAGGCCCTGCGGGAGCTGGGGCATCCGCGACCCGCGAGCGTCCTCGGGCATCTCGCCGAGGCGTGCCGCGCCGCGGTCTACGTCTACCTCGTCCCGGCCCGGCTCAGCCCCCGCCACGGCCGACCGGACCTGGCGAATGAGCTGGATCTCGCCTGCTCGGTCTACCATCGCCATTGCCAGATCCAGAGCAAGATCGACGTCTTCCTTTACACGTTCTGCTCCTACAAGGCCATCTCCCTGGCGAAGGTCCTTGGCTCTCCCGAGCGCCTGTTCGAGGCCCATGCGAAGCAGGGCCTGAACTGCGGCATGTTCTCGCTCGGCTGGGCCGCCATGCACTACCTCCGGGCCGCCCAGAAGGTCGCGGCGACGTGCCGGCAAACCCTCGTCCAGGCGACGGCCAGGGCCTACCTGGGCTGTGGGCACTACTTCCGCGGCCGGCTCGCCGAGGCCGAGGTCGAACTGCGCGACGCGGTCGGTCCTCTCGACAAGGTGGGGGATTGGTTCGGCATGTTCTGCCACCACATCCTGCGGCACATCCATTCGGTCCGCGGCGACTCCCCCAGGGAACTGGCCGAGGCGGAATACGAGATCGCGATCGGTGAGGACCGCGGAGATCGCGACACCCTCGCGTGGGGATGCTACGGGAAGGCCAATGTCCTGGCCCGGTCCGGCCGAGCCGAGGAGGCCGAGGCCCTCGCCATCCGCGCGGTCGAGCTGTTGCCCGCGGGGTCGACCAGCCTGGGAATCGCGCTCGGCGTGCTGGGATTCGCCCGCCTCCAGGCTTCCGACTACCCGGGGGCCCGCGACGCGCTCGAGCGGGCCAGGTCCGCCGCCGTCCGGGCCTTCTGCGTCTTCGAGTTCGTGGGCCCGACCTTCCCGCTCCTGGTCGAGAGCCTGCTCGGTCCCCGCTGGGCCGAGGCCGAGGCTGGGCCGAGCCCGGCCGCCGCGCGGAAGGCCTGGCGCGAGAGCCGGATCGCCCGGATCGTCGGCTGGCGGTATCCGAACTACGGGCCGCACGCCCTCCGTGTCAGCGGGCGGGCCGCGGCCGCCCTCGGCAGGTCGACCGCCGCGGCGCGATACTTCGAGCGGGCGATCGCCGCGGCCGAGTCCCTGGGGGCTCGCTACGAGCTGGCCCGCTCCTACCTCGACGCCTCCCTCGTCATCTCCGCGAAATCCGACGAGTATCGCCGCCGCGGCGAGCAGGGCCTCCACGACCTGGGCGCCGTCGTCCCGGAGGCCGAGGGCCGGCCTTCGTAGGTCGCACCCGACATGATCCCGAGGCCGCGCAGCGGTCGCCGGCCCGGCACCCCTCACTCGGCGTCGTGCGGCCGTTCACGAGGCGGCTCTGCTGGATGCGCGAGCCTCGGTGACGAGGCCCGAGGCTCCGTGACATCAGGGCGCCGTCCCGAAGGGCCATCGGGGGAACGACAGGTCCATGAGCAGGGCCTGGAAATCCGGCCGTTGTCGGATCGAGGCGAGGTCGGTGTCGTTGCGGAGGCTGTAGGCGTCGCGATCGCCCCGGGCGATGACGTCCCGGATGCCCTCCATCGCCCGGTCGGCCTCGGTCTGCGCCTCGCCGGCGGCGACCGGTCCCATCCGTCCGAGGACGCCCGCAAGCAGGGCGTGTCCGCACGCGAGGTTGTAGCGGGTGACGAGCTTGCGAGTGGACTCGGGGATCGAGCCCAGCACGTCGATTTCCTCGCGGAAGGCCGTCGCGGCCTCGGCCCCGTGCCCGAGGCTCTCCTCGACCCGCCCTTCCAGGACGAGCGCCTGCCCCAGGACGAAGCGGGAGTCCGTCCTCTCGGGATTGGAGGCCAGCAGCTTGCGGGCCTTCGTCACGGCCTGGCGGGCCGCTTCGCGTGCCTCCTGGAATTGACCGAGGACGACGTGGGTCTTGCCGAGCCGGCACCGAGCGCTAACCAACCCTTGCTCGTAGTCGTAGACGTCGGGGTTGTCTCGGGCCAGCTCGTCGGCGATCGCCACGGCCTCGCGGGCCGGCGCCAGGGCCTCGGCGGGTCGGCCGGACGTCTCGAGCGTACTGGCGAGATTGACCAGCGTGATCGAGAGTCCCTCCCGGAACTCCGAGACCGCGGGATGGGCCTGGGCCAGGCGGCGGTATCCCTCCGCGGCGGCTTCGATCTCCACGATCCCCTCGGCGGACTTGCCGGCGACGTGGCTGAGGAGCAGGCCGAATCTCCGCCGGCTCGTCGCCAGGTCCGCCTGGTAGCGCATCGACGTCGGATCGGCCTCGACGAGGCGTTGCTGGATCTCCAGCGTCCGCGGCTGCAAACTCCGCGCCTCTTCCAGCCGGCCGCTGGCGCTAAGGATGAACACCAACTCCTGGTGATTCACCGCCAGGTCGGCGAGGAGGGAGAGGTTCGAGGGATCGTCCCGCACCAGCGACGTACGCGTCTCCCTGGCCCGTTCGAGCCACGAGATCGCGTCCGCCGGCCGGCCGGACTCGTGAAACATCCGGCCGAGCGCGGCCTCCGCAGCGGCGAGGTCGGCGCGGTAGGCGGGCTCGGCCCGGGCCAGTTGGTCCAGCCACGCCTGGGCCGCCCGGAAGGTCTCGAGCGCCTCCGCGGACCGGCCGGCCTGATTCTGGACGCCGCCCAGCGCGACCATGCTGCGGCCCACCTCCGCCCGGGCCTCGGCGTCCGCGCCCGGCTCCGCCGCGAGCGCCTCGCGGAGGGCCAGCGCCTCGCGGTATCGGGCGACCGCCTCGTGGACCTTGCCGACCTTGCCCGTCAGCCCGGCCAGCTCGAACTGGGCCCTCGCCAGCGCCCGCCGCGAGGTCCGGTCGGATCGCTCTTTCAGGAGCGAGCCGAGCCTGCCGTAGAAGTCCGCCGCCGACCGGAGCAGCCGATCGCGCAAGTCCTTGAACCGGCTCTCCCTGAGCAGGAAATCCTCGCTGACGCCGGTGTGGAAGGTCCGGATGGCCTCCATGGCCAGGTCGAACCGCTCCTGCACCCGCGTCTTCTCCGCGGCCAGGTCGGCGTTGACCGCCCCGAGGCGAGCATTGAGCGAGCGGAGCTCGACGTTGGCCCTGGCCTGGACCGCGGCCACCGCCCCCAGCCCGAGGAGGGCCGCCAGCCCGGCGACGGCGCCGGCCCAGACGATCGTCCGGTTGCGACGCGCCCAGCGGCGAGCCCGCGACCGGATCGGCTCGGGATACGCGGAGACCGGCTCGTCGGCCATCCAGAGCTCCAGGTCTTCCGCCAGGGCCCTCGGCGTCGCGTAGCGATCCTCCGGCCGGGTGGCCATGGCCTTCAGGCAGATCGCCTCCAGGGGCCTGCTGAGCGAGGGATCGTGCCGGCTGGGCCGATCGAAGGTCCCTGCCATCACGGCCCGGAGGATCGCCGCCACGTCCTCGCCCTGGAAGGGGGGCACGCCGGTCAGGAGGCAGTAGAGCGTGGCGCCCAGGCTGTAGACGTCGGACCTGGGCCCCAGGACGTCGAGCGCCCCGGCGGCCTGCTCCGGGCTCATGTAGGCCGGCGTCCCGAGGGCCGATCCGGGGAGCGTCGATGAGGACCCGCCGGCGAGCGTGGCGGTGAGCACCGGCTCGACCGCGGTCGGGGCCTCGCGGCCGATCACCTTGGCCAGCCCCCAGTCCACCACCAGGGTCTCGCCATGCTTCCCCAGGACGATGTTCGACGGCTTGAGGTCGCGGTGGATGATCCCCCGCGAGTGGGCGTAGTCGATCGCGTTGCAGACGTCCAGGAAGCGGCGGAGCAGCCTCCGCAGCTCGAGCGACCGACGGCCGGCGTCGCCCCGGATCGCGTCGTCCCGGTGGAACCGATCGATCGCCTCCTTGAGCGAGTCGCCGCGGATGAACCGCATGGCGTAGTACGGGCGGCCGTCGGCATACGAGCCCAGGCTGTAGACCGGGACGATGCCGGGATGTTCCAACCCGCCGGTGATCCTGGCCTCGGCCACGAATCGCTGGCGGCTGGTGGGGTCGTCGGCGATCTGATCCTGGATCTGCTTGAGGGCGACTTCCCGGTGCAGCTCGGCATCCAGGGCCACGAAGACGGCCCCGAGGCCACCCCGGGCGTGAGGCCGGAGCACCCGGAAACGCTGGCCGTCGCTCGCGAGGCCGGAGGGGACATGGGCCGCCGTGCGGTCGTCGTCCTCGCCCGGGTCGACCTCGGTGGCCGAAAGGCCGGGCCCCCTTTCCTTGCCGGGGAGCGGGTATGTGGTATCCGGGCGCGGATCCCTCAGGGCGGCCAGCCGGGCCCGTGTCGCCCGGCTGGCGGGGACGGCGGACAGGCTCTTCTCCACGTCGCCGCCGTGCCTTTTCAGGTGGCGCGTCACCAGGGCCTCGATCGCCGACCGGTCCTGCGCATCCAGGTCGCCGCGGGCCTCGAGATGCTCGGCCAGCGGCCGGGTCCTGTCCCGGGTCCACGCCTGGAACGCGGCGACGAGCTGCCCCTGCTCGATCAGCCCATTCTGCAGCGCCAGGAGCCCGAAGAGCAGATCACGCGTGGCGGCCATGGACTCGTCTCCGGGGATCCAGCAAGGCTCTCGTGCCACGCCATCGGGTCGAGGGGCCGGGGATCGGCCCCGAGGTCGATTGCATTCTCGCCGGATTACACGCCAAGGAAAGCCCCCAATCCCCGGCAGCACGGGATGGGACGGCGCCTGCACGCACTCCGAGGATCAATTCCCATGCCGGCCGACTCCGAAACAAGGGGGAGCTGTTCAAGGTCGTCATCCGCGGGTCGCTGGTCCCGAATCCGGCCGTCCATTCGCGCCCTCTGCGAGCTCTTCTTCCGAGGCCGATCGCCTCTGCGCATCGGCTTCCCGGGAGCCCGCCTCGGAGGGGTGTGTTGTTTGCGATGGCGCGATCGCCGAATCAGGGGGTGGGGGTGCGGGCGAACGGATCGGCCGGGAATGAGAGGTCGAGCAGGAGGGTGCGGAATTCGTCGCGGTCGCGGAGGGGTTTCAGGGCCGGCTCGTGGCGGTAGAGGGGCGTATTGCGGAATCCCATCGCGGCCGCCCGGCGGAGGGCATGAAGTGCCTGGCCGTCCAGGACGTTCGACTCCGAGGTCGATGCGTTCGGGTTGGTGAGACGGGCGGTGGCCAGCGTGGCGAGGGCGCATGCGGTCCCGAACCAGTCGTTGCCGCTACGGGCGGGCAGGGCCTCGAACAGATCGAGGGCGCGGCGGGAGGCGGCAACGGCTCCGGCCGTGTCGCCGGCGTCGAGTGCGAGCTGGGCGCGGCGGCGGAGGACCGCGGCGAGTTGGGCGCGAACGGGGGTCGCCCGCGGTTGGGCCCGGACCAGGGCCTCGGCCAGCGAGATGGCCCGGTCGATGAGGCTGATGGCCTCGGAGCGGCTGCCCTGGTCGCGGAGGGCGTCGGAGGAGGCGATCAGGGCGAACACGAGATTGGTCCTGTGGTCGGGGACATCGGGGCTGTCCCGGACGAGGGTTTCGAAGGTCGGTCGCGCCCGCTCCAGCTCGGCGAGGGCCTCCGAGGGCCTGCCCGCGGTGGTGAGGAGCCTGGCCATCGCGCAATGGGCCAGGGCCAGGTCGCGGCGGATATCGGGGGCGGCCTGCTGCCGCTCGGGCAGGGCCTGGAGGATCTCGATCGAGGCACGATGTTCGGCCATGGCCCCGGCCGTGTCGCCGGCCAGCTCCAGCAGGTTCCCGGAGACGGTGTGGGCGACGGAGAGTTCCCGCCGGTACAGGACGACGTTGGGGTGCTGCTTCGCCAGCATCTCCAGCAGCGCCAGGGCGCGTCGCTGTTCGGCCATCGCCTCGCCTCGGGTGCCGGCCCTCTCCAGCAGCCTGCCGTATCGGGCGTGGATCGAGGCAAGGGTCTGGCGATAGTCAGGGACCTCGGGGTGTTGCGCGGCCAGGGCCAGGAGGATCTCCCGGCTGCGTCGAAGTTCGGCCTTCGCCCCGGCCGTGTCGCCGGTCCGTTCCAGGAGGCCGGCGACGAACGTATGGCTGACGGCCAGGTCGCGACTGTACTGGGGGACTTCCGGGTGCTCCTCGGCCAGGGTACGGATCAGCTCCTGGAGCCGACGATCCGCGGCGAGGGCCCCGGCCGTGTCACCGGACTTCTCCAGCAGGGTGCCGATCGCGCCATGGCTGACGGCCAGCTCGTAGCGAAGGGAGGTGACGCCGGAATACCTCTCGGCGAGGGCCCTGGAGATCTCGAGGGCCTGTCGCGACTCGGCCAGCGCCCCCGTCAGGTCACCGGCCCGCTCGAGCAGGCGGCCGACCCAGGCCCGACCGACGGCCAGCTCGCGACGATAGGAGGCGACGTCCGGGTATTCCTCGGCAAGGGGCTGAAGGAGCTTGATGGCCGCGCGGTGTTCGGCGAGCGACGCGGCCAGGTCGCCGGACCTTTCGAGGATCTCGCCGACGAGGGTGTGGGCGGCGGCGAGATCCCGCCGGTCGGCGGGCGGTGCACCCTCCTCGCGGGCGAGGGCTTCGCGCACGGTTCGGCCGCGGCGATAGGCCTCGAGCGCTCGCGGGTTCGCGCCGGTCGCCGCCAGGACCAGGCCCTCCCGGATCAGGGACGTGCCCAGGACGCGGCGGGCTTCGCTCGTCGCGGCCGGGCCGGATGCGAGCGGCTCGGTCAGGGCGACCGCCTCCTGATGCGCCGCCAGGGCACCGGTGAGGTTGCCGAGTTGCCTCGCCACCGCTCCCCACTCGTTCATCGCCTCGGCGAGCGCGAGCGGCGTCGCCGGGCCCGAGCCCGGCTGGGCCGCCAGTTCGCGACGCAGCGCCACCGCCTTGCCGTAGGCGGCCAGGGACTCCGGCTTCTGGCCGACCTGTTCGATGAGCTTGCCGAGGGCCATGTAGGATTCGGCCAGCATGGCCTTCGACGCCGGGTCGGGCCGGCCTTCGAGGAGCTCGCCGAGCCGGTCGTAGAACTTGCGGGCGGAGCCGAGGAGCCGGTCGCGGAGGGGGCGAAGGCGATCCTCCTTGAGCGCCTCGGCGTCCTCGACGCCTTGCTTGAACGAGCGGATGGCGTCGCGGGCCAGTTCGAAGCGAGCCTGGACCTGGGCGTTGGCCTCGGCCAGGGCCGTGTTGGCGGCCTCCAGCTCGCCGTTCTTGGTCGCCAGGGCGGCCCGGCCCTGCGTCTGGACCGCGGCCACCGAGCCCAGGCCGATCAGCGCCACCAGACCGGCCGCCGCCATGGCCGTCACGGCCGTGCGATGCCGCGTCAGCCAGCGGGTCGCGGTGCGGGTCCAGGGCTCCGGGTAGGCCGCAACCGGCTCGTCGGCCAGCCATCGCTCGATGTCCTCGGCCAGCGCGCGGGCGGTGGCGTATCGGTCGTCTGGCTTCGTGGCCATCGCCCTCAGGCAGATCGCCTCCAGCGCCGCGTCGAGGGTCGGCTCGATCCGGCTCGGGGCGGGGAACCGCCCGGCCTGCACGTCGCGCAGCAGGGCGCCCAGGTCGTTCCCCCCGAACGGGGCGCGGCCGACCAGCAGGGTGTAGAGCGTGGCGCCCAGGCTGTAGACGTCGGAGGGCGGCCCCATCGCCTCCAGGTCGCCCCGGGCCTGTTCGGGGCACATGTAGGCCGGTGTGCCGATCGCCGAGCCGGGCAGGGTCTCCGCCGAGCCGCTGGCCGATGAGGGGACCAGGGGACGCTCCTCGGTCGGCTCGAGCGCCTCCCCCTTCCCCCTCGCCTTCGCGAGCCCCCAGTCGACGACCAGGGTCTCGCCGTGCTTGCCCACGATCACGTTGCCCGGCTTGATGTCGCGGTGCAGCACCCCGCGGCTGTGGGCATAATCGATCGCGTTGCAGACGTCCAGGAACCGCCCGAGCAGCTTGCGCCGCTCCAGCGAGCGTCGGCCGGGATCGGCCCTCATCGAGGCGTCCTGGTGGAAGCGTTCGATCGCCTCCTTGAGCGAGTCGCCCCGGATGAACCGCATCGCGTAGTAGGGCCGGCCGTCGGCGTGCGCCCCGAGCCCGTACACCGGCACGATCCCCGGATGTTCGAGCCCCCCCGTGATCTCCGCCTCGAGCAGGAATCGCTGGCGGCTGGTGGGGTCATCGGCGTGGTTGTCCAGGATCTGCTTGAGGGCGACCTCCCGATTCAGCTCGTCGTCGAGCGCCACGAAGACGGCCCCCAGGCCGCCCCGGGCATGGGGCCGGAGGACGCGGAAGCGCTGGCCGTCGGCCGTGCTCGAGCCGATGGAATACGCGGCCGTGGCGACGACGAACCCGTCCCCCCCGCCCGACCCGGAGTCGGCCGCGACCCGGGTCATGGTGGCGGTCAGCTCGGCGTCGTTCAGGGCCTCGATCCGCTCGCGCGTGGAGCGACCCACGGGCAGGGAGGCGAGGCTGTGCTCCGCGTCGTCGCCGAACTTCCTGAGGTGCAGGGCAACCATCGCCTCGACGCCGGCGCGGGCCGTGTCATCGAGATCGCCGCGCTCGATGACGTAATCGGCCAGGGGGCGGGACCGGTCCCGGCTCCAGGCCTGGAAGGCGGCGATGAGCTGGGCCTGGTCGATCAGGCCGTTCTGCGAGGAGAGCAGCGCGAACAGGATGTCGTGATGGGAGGCCATGCGAGAGGTGCTCCGACGGCGTGCAGCCGGCCGCGCCCGTGGCGGCCGGTCCTGGATCGGGCGTCGATTCGAGGACGGCTCGACGATACCATCGCATGTCCATCGGGCCAATCCCAGCCGCCGAGAGCGGGTTCACCTCGCGGCGGGCGTAACCACAGCCGTCGTTACGGCTTCCCTCCGCCGGAACCCCGCAATCGGATCCAACCCGGCGGCCGCCATGTCGGCGGGGGGGCGGCGCGGCCCAAGGCCCGATCGCCGGGCCGACGTGCCCGCGATGCCACGCCCATTCCGAGCTCCCTCGACGAGAATGTCCCCCCCGTGAACGTCGGCGGCGACGGCCTCTCGAAACCGCCCCGGATGACTCGCCCACGGGGGGCCGATCCATCTCCGCTTGACTCCTCCGTGGCGGATCGTAGAATCTTAATAACTAATCGGTCAGTTATTAGATGGCTCGAGGAGGCCGAGCATGTCCGAAGACGGCGGTTCGACGGAGGCCGCGGCGACGTCCGAGAGGAAGTGGGCCCGGAGGAAGCAGGCGCGGCCGGGGGAGCTGATCGCGGCGGCGCTCGCGTGCTTCTCGGAGCGGGGGTTCGCGGCGACGCGGCTGGAGGACGTGGCGGCGCGGGCGGGCGTGACGAAGGGGACGGTCTACCTGTACTTCCCCAACAAGGAGGAGCTGTTCAAGGCCGTGATCCGCGAATCGCTGCTCCCGAATCTGGAGGAGGCCCTCCGGGGCGCGGCGGTGGCGGGCGAAGATCCGGAGGCCCGGCTGAGGCGGCTGGTGGGATTCATGGTCGGCAAGGTGCTGGGCTCGCCGCTGGCGGTGATCCCCAAGCTGGTGATCGCCGAGGCGTCGAACTTCCCGGAGCTCGCGAAGTTCTACCTGGACGAGGTGATCTCGCGAGGCCGTCGGTATGTGGTGGATGCCATCCGCGAGGGGATCGGGCGCGGGCAGTTTCGCGAGGTCGATCCCGAGCACGCGTTCTTCAGCCTGGTGGCGCCGATCCTGCTGACGGCGATCTGGAGCAAGTCGTTCGGGCCGGTGGACGACCATCCGCTGGACGGCCCCGCGATGATCGGCGACCACCTCGAGCTCTTCTTCCGCGGCCTGGCTCCGGGGCCGGCAACCGCGGGATCGAGTCGTACTCGTGAGGCGAGAAGGAGCAAGCGATGAATGGGACGCTCGTCGTCGCGAGGTCGGCCACGCCTTCGTCCGTATCCGCGCCATCCGCGTCGCGGCACGGGCCGCCGCGGATCGCGATCGCGATCGCCGTCGCGATCATGGCCGGGGGCGTGGGCTGGTATCTCGGGCTCCTCCCTGCGGGCCGGATCGGCGAGCGGCTTTCCTGGAAATCGGGGGCGGATCGTTCGACGATCGTGATGCTGGGGAACGTGAATGTCCGCCAGGTGAACCTGGCGTTCAAGGTGGACGGGCGGATCCAAGCGCTCGCGGTGGATGAGGGAGATTCCGTCAAGGCGGGCGGCGTGATCGCCTCGCTGGACCGGCGCTACTTCGACGACGAGATCCGCGCGGCGAAGGCTCGCCGCGACGCCCTCGCCGCGACGCTGGCCCGGCTGGAGCACGGCTCGCGGCCGGAGGAGATCGCCCAGGCGCGGGCCATGGTGGCCCAGCGTGAGGCCGAGATGAAGCGGGCGCAGGTCGACTTCGCCAGGACCGCGACCCTGCTCGAGCGGAGCTCGGCCTCGCGGCAGGAATACGACCGGGACGAGGCCGCCGCGCGTGTCGCGGTCGCTCAGCTCGACTCCGCCCGCGAGGCGCTCCGCCTGGCGGTGATCGGCCCGCGCGTCGAGGACATCCAGAACGCGCGGGCCCAGCTCGCGGAGGCCGACGCCGAGCTCGTCCGCCTCGACCGCAAGCTCGAGGACTCTCGCCTGGTCGCCCCGGGGGACGGCGTGATCCTGACCCGGGCTCGCGAGGTGGGCGCGATCGTGCAGCCGGGCGAGGTGGTCTTCACGCTCACCCTGACGACGCCGGTCTGGGTCCGGTCCTACGTCGACGAGCCCGATCTCGGCGACGTCCGGCCCGGCGCCGAGGTGGAGGTCCTGACCGACTCCCGGCCGTCGTCTCCCTACCGCGGCCATGTCGGCTACATCTCGCCGACCGCGGAGTTCACGCCCAAGACGGTGGAGACGCCGGAGCTTCGGACGCAGCTCGTCTACCGCGTCCGGATCGTCGTCGACAATCCCGACGGCGGCCTCCGCCAGGGGATGCCGGTGACCGTGCGTCTTCCGAGGCCGAGGGCCGAATCCGGGGCGACTCCCCCATGAACACCAGCGGCGAACCACTCGTCGTCGCCGACGGCCTGACCAAGACGTTCGACGCGACGTCGCCGCCGGCCGTGGACGCGCTCTGCTTCCGCATCGAGCCCGGCCGGGTGACGGGACTCGTCGGGCCCGACGGCGCGGGCAAGACGACGCTGCTGCGACTCGTGGCCGGGCTGCTGCTGCCCACGTCGGGATCGCTCCGTACTTGCGGGATCGACACGGGTGAGGATCTCGATGCGATCCGCCGGGTCGTCAGCTACATGCCGCAGCGGTTCGGGCTCTACGAGGATCTGACCGTCGCGGAGAACCTCGCGTTCCACGCCGACCTGCGGGCCGTGGTCGGCGAGGAGCGACGACGGACCGCGGCCCGGTTGCTGGAGTTCACGGGGCTGGGGCCGTTCACCGATCGGCTGGCCGGACGGCTCTCGGGGGGCATGAAGCAGAAGCTCGGCCTGGCGTGTGCCCTCGTCCGCAAGCCGGACCTCCTGCTGCTCGACGAGCCGAGCGTGGGCGTGGACCCGATCTCGCGCCGGGAGCTCTGGAAGCTCGTCTACGACCTGGTCGACCAGGGGATCGCCGTCGTCTGGAGCACGGCCTACCTGGACGAGGCGGAACGTTGCGGGTCGGTCCTCACGCTGGATCGAGGGCGGATCCTCTTCGACGGGCCGCCACGCGACCTGACGGCCCGGGCGGAGGGCCGCAGCTACCTCGTCCGCGGGGCCGACCGCAAGCGCCGGGTGCTCGCCGCGGCCTCGCGGCTGCCCGCCGTGGTCGACGGCGTGATCCAGGGCCGGAGCGTCCGGCTCGTGCTGGCCGAGGGGGCCGCGCCGCCGGGCCTCGACGAGATCGACGCCCGCGGGCCGGACCCGCAGATCGTCCCCACCGCGGCCCGGTTCGAGGACGCGTTCGTGGACCTGCTCGGAGGCGGGCCGAAGGGGGGATCGCCGCTGGCGGGCGAGCTGCGGCCGGCCGACGCGGGCGAGGGCCCGATGGTCGAGGCCCGCGACCTGACCAAGCGATTCGGCGCGTTCACGGCCGCCGATCGCGTCAGCTTCCAGATCGGCCGGGGCGAGATCTTCGGGCTCCTCGGCCCCAACGGCGCCGGCAAGTCGACCACCTTCAAGATGCTCTGCGGGCTGCTGAAGCCGACAGAGGGCTCGGCACGCGTCGCCGGCGCGGATCTCTCGCGGACCGGCGGGGCGGCCCGCGCGCGGCTCGGCTACATGGCCCAGAAGTTCTCGCTCTACGGCGACCTCAGCACCCGCCAGAACCTCGACTTCTTCTCCGGGGTCTACGGGCTCGCCGGCGCCCGGAGGCGGGCGACCATCGGCCGCATGGTGGATGCCTTCGAGCTGCAGCCTTACATGGACCTGAGCGCCGGCGGCCTGCCGCTGGGCTTCAAGCAGCGGCTGGCCCTCGCCTGCGCCATCCTCCACGACCCGCCGGTCCTCTTCCTGGACGAGCCGACCAGCGGCGTCGACCCGCTCACCCGCCGGGAGTTCTGGTCGCACATCAACGCCATGGTCGAGCGGGGGGCCACCGTCCTGGTCACGACCCACTTCCTGGACGAGGCCGAGTACTGCGACCGCGTCGCCCTCGTCTATCGCGGGCGGGTGATCGCGGCCGGCTCGCCCGACGACCTGAAGGAGTCGGTGCGGACCGCGGAGAACCCCGAGCCGACGTTCGAGGACGCCTTCGTGGACCTGGTGACGGCGTTCGACGCCGATCGGGGGGTCGCATGACCGCCATCGGCGGGGCCGGCGCCAGCTTCCTGAGGGTCCGGGCGCTCGTCCGCAAGGAGTGCCTCCAGATCCTCCGCGATCCCAGCGCCTTCCTGATCGCGGGCGTGCTGCCGCTGCTCTTGTTGTTCATCTTCGGCACGGGGGTCTCGCTCGACCTCCGGAACGTCCGCCTGGCGGTCGTGGTGGAGCAGATGAGCCCGGAGACCTCCAGCCTGCTGGACGCCTACCGCAATTCGCCCTACTTCCGCGTCCGCGTCGCTCGGCACCGCGCCGAGGTCGATGCGGACCTCGTGGCCGGTCGGCTCGCGGGGATCGTCGTCCTCCGCGAGGACTTCTCCGAGCGGCTCGGGCGCGGCGACCAGGCGCCGATCCAGGTGATCGTCGACGGCAGCGATCCGAACACCGCGGCGCTCGTGCAGGGATATGTCCAGGGGGTCTGGCAGGGGTGGATCGCGCAGGAGGCGACGTCGCGGGCCGGCCTGGTGGACCGGCCCTCCGCCCGGCCCCTGGTCTCCGCCGAGCCGCGATACTGGTTCAACGCCAACCTGGACAGCCGGTCCTCGCTCCTGCCGGGGGGGATCGCCATCAACCTTACGCTCATCGGCACGCTCCTCACCGCGCTGGTCGTCGCCCGCGAATGGGAGCGCGGGACGATGGAGTCCCTGCTCGCCACGCCGGCGACGCGCGGAGAGATGCTCATCGGAAAGATCGTCCCCTACCTGGGGCTCGGCCTGGTCGCGATGGCGGTCTCCGCGGGCGCGGCGGTCTGGATCTTCGGCGTCCCGTTCCGGGGCTCGATCCTGGCCCTGGTCGCGACCTCGCTGGCGTACCTGGCGACCATGCTGACGCTCGGCCTGCTGATCTCCACCAGGACCAGGAACCAGTTCGTGGCCTGCCAGGCCGCCCTGATCGTGGGCTTCCTGCCGGCGTTCGAGCTCTCCGGCTTCGTCTTCGAGATCGACGCCATGCCCGCGCCGATCCGGGCCCTCACGCGGATCCTGCCGCCCCGCTACTTCGTCTCGGCCCTGCAGACGATCTTCCTGGCGGGGGACGTGCGGTCGATCCTCGTCGCCGACGGGCTGGTGCTGCTGGCGTTCGCGGCCGTCTTCCTGGCGCTGCTGGTCCGGGCGACCCCGACCCGACTGGAGTGACCCGCCATGCTCGGCCGGATCCGCTGCCTGATCATCAAGGAGTTCCTGGCCCTCTGGCGGGACGGGAAGAGCCGGATCATCCTGATCGTCCCGCCCCTGATCCAGATGCTGATCTTCACGTTCGCCGCCACCCAGGAGGTCAAGGACGTGCCGGTCGCCGTCTTCGACCAGGACCTCGGCACCTCCGGCCGCGACCTGCTTGCCCTCGTCGAGGGCTCGCCGTACTTCGCCAGGGTGATCCGGGTCCGATCCGACGCCGAGGCCGCACGGGTCCTCGACGCCCAGGAGGTCGCGATGGTCGTCCGCGTCGGCCAGGACTTCTCGCGCGAGCTGGCGGCGGGCCGCCCCGCGAAGGTCCAGCTCCTGCTCGACGGCCGCCGGTCGAACGCCTCCCGCGTCCTCTCCGGCTACGCCACGGAGATCGTCGGCCGCTACGAGGCCGGGCTCGCCGCGGCGCGACGCGGCCCGCCGCCGGCCACCGCGGTGGTGGCGCGGGCCTGGTTCAACCCCAACCTGGACGCCAAGTGGAGCACGGTCCCGGCCCTGGTGGCGATCCTGAGCACGCTCATGGGGCTGATGATCACGGGCATGTCCGTGGCCCGCGAGCGCGAGCTCGGCACCTTCGACCAGGTGCTCGTCTCGCCGCTCTCGCCGACCGAGATCCTGGTCGGCAAGAGCGTCCCCGCGTTGATCATCGGCCTGGGCGAGGGGACCGGCATGATCCTCGTCGGCGTCCTCGTCTTCGGCGTGCCGTTCCGGGGCTCGATCGCCCTCCTCTATCTGAGCATCGTCGTCTACTTGTGCGCCCTGATCGGGGTCGGCCTGCTCGTCTCGAGCATCGCGCGGACGCAGCAGCAGGCGATCCTCTACGCCTTCATGTTCATGGTCCCGGCGATGCTCCTGTCCGGCTTCGCGACGCCCGTCGAGAACATGCCCGACTGGCTCCAGGCGATCACCCTGGCCAACCCGGTGCGCCACTTCATGGCCATCCTCAAGGGCCTCTTCCTCAAGGACCTGCCGGCCGCCGAGGTGGCGCGGCGGCTGATCCCCCTCGCGATCATCGCGGCCTGCACGCTGACCTCCGCGAGCTGGCTCTTCCGCAGGAGGCTCGAATGACCGCCGGGCCTCGGTCCCCGGCCCCGACGGCCCATCCGGCTGGCCTGCGATCGCGGGTCCTCGCGGGGGCTCGAACCGCATTGATCGGGTTGACTTTGCGGATTATAATCGGCGCGTCGCCCAGACATTTGTCGGCGATGTTCATCACGCACCGCTAGCCATGACGATGGATGCCGCGCGGCTTCGCCGATGCCGGCGAGAGGCTTGTCGACTCGACCCATTCCGTTCTCCTCGCGGCCGGCCGGGCGGTTGAGCGCCCCGGCGGGACGGATCGACGCAGAGGGGTGCCCCTTGAGGAGTCGGGATTCATGCCGCTGGACTCTGTGCGATCGTTCCTGACCCGCCGGCCGGGCTGGGTCGTGGCCGCATGGCTCGGGCTGGCGGCGGTCGTCGGCCTGGGGTCGCCGAGCCTGACGAGGCTCGCGGCCGAGGGCCAATCCAAGCTCCTGGGCGGCGACGCGGAGAGCCGTCGCGCGGCCGAGCTGGTGCGGGCCTCCTGGCACGACCAGGCCTATGAATCGACGGCCGTCCTGGCGGTCCATCGCCCATCGGGCCTGACCGACGCGGATCGCGAGTTCGCCACCAGGGCGGAGGGACGGTTCAAGCGGGAGGACCGCCCGGCCGAGATCCTCCGCGTCCTCGGGCCCAGCTCCGGGGCGGCGATCGCGGCCCGGCTGATCAGCGGCGACCGGACGCTGAGCCTGATCGTCGTCCCGCTCGATACCTCGTACGTGGCGCCGGCGACGCATCGCGCCGTGGCGTGGCTCCAGCGGCAGACCGAGACGCTCCGCCGCGAGGCCGGCGGGGGCCTCGCGGGGCTGGAGCTGCGCTGGACCGGCGACGCGGTCCTCGGCGGCGACTACATGAGGCAGGTCCAGACCTCGCTGGACCGGGCGGCGGCGGCCACGGTGGTCCTGCTCCTCGCCGTGCTCCTGGTCGTCTATCGCTCGATCTGGCTGGCGATGGTGCCGCTGGCGACCATCGGCGCCAGCCTGATCATCGCCCGCGGCCTGCTGGCGTGGCTCTGCCTCGGCGGCTGGGAGGTCTCTCCGCTGGTCGAGCTCTTCCTGGTGGCGATCCTCTTCGGCACCGGGACGGACTTCTGCCTGTTCCTCTCGTGGCGGTTCGCGGAGCACTTCAACGAGCGGAACCCGCCGGGCGTCATGCGGCTGATCCTCGCCCGGTCGTTCGTGCCGCTGGTCACCAGCGCGGGGACCATCATCGTCGGCCTCCTGCTGATGGGGACGACCCGCTTCAAGCTCTTCTCGACGACGGGCCCGAGCGTCGCCATGGGGCTGGCCATCTCGCTGGCCGCCACGCTCACGCTCACGCCCGCCCTGCTCCTCCTGCTGTCCCGGTATCGGCCGCGGTCGCTCTCGAGCTTCGCCGCCCCCGCCGGCGACCTCTGGGATCGCGTCGGCCGGCTCGCCATGTCGCGCCCGCTCCGGAGCTGGGGGTTGACGATGCTGGTGATGATCCCGCTGGCCGTCCTCGGCGTGCAGACCCGGTTCGTGATGGACCTCCTCTCCGAGATGCCCCGGGCGACCCCCTCCGCCCAGACGCTCCGCCTGGTCGCGGACAAGTTCGACCCCGGCATGATGGCCCCCCTGACCGTCGTGCTGGAGTCGGACACGGACTTCAGGCGCTCCGAGGGGCTCGCCCTGATCGATGACGTTAGCCGGCTGCTCTCGCACCAGCGGAGGCTCACCGAGGTCCGCTCCGCGACCCAGCCGCTGGGCTCGCCGGAGCCGCTCGCCCGGGCCCGGCTGTCGTCCCGGCTGGGCGAGGTCAACGAGGGCTTCCGGCAGCTCGCCGACGGGGCGACGACCCTCAGCCGGGGGCTGACGGAAGGAGCCGCCAAGCTGCGGGCCGCCCTCTGGCTGGGCCGTCGAATGGGCCTGAACCTCGGCGGCCCCGCGGGAGCCGTCGGCGGGGGTGGCAGCGCGGCCGACTCGGCCCATTCCCCGCCGCAGCAGGCGGCCCGGGCGGTCGCTTCCGGCCTGGGCAAGGCGGCCGCCACCATGGGCATGACCCCCGGCGGTACGCCCCCGTGGGACCTCACGAACTACGCCAGGGCCTTCGACCTCCTCGCCGGTTCCCGGCCCGCGCAGGGCCCCGTCGCCGGCCCCGGCTCCGGGACCGAAACCACGCCCGCCGGCCGACCCGATGAGTCCGTCAAGCGGGCCGCCGCGGCCCCCTCCGATCGCGGCACGAAGACCGCCTCCTCGCCCGCACAGGCCCCTGCATCCGCCCCCGCCCAGGGCGGCGCGGCCGAGGTCCTGCTCTCGGAGATCACTCGGGCGGCCGACGGCGCCGATCAGATCGCGAAGGGGGCGAAGCGGGCACATCGCGAGGTGTCCGCGATCCTCGAGGATCCGGTCGGCCGCCACGCCCTCGACCGGCTCCTCATCACGCCCCAGAACATCGACGAGAACCCCGAGCTGCGTGCGAGCTTCAACCACTACATCACGGAGGACGGGCATCGGGCCCGGATCGACGTGACCCAGGGCGATCGGGTCTTCTCCGACAGCGCGATGAACCAGGTGGAGACCATCCGCCGCCGGCTCCGGGAGTACCTGGGCGAGTACCAGGGGATCGACGTGAAGGCCGCCATCGCGGGCGCGAACGCGGAGTCCGCCGACGTCCGGGTGCTCACCCACGACGACCAGGTGAAGAGCTGGTTCGTCGTGCCGATCGGGGTCTTCCTCGTCCTGCTGGTCGCCCTCCGCGACCCATGGGCCTGCCTCAACCTGGTCGCCACGATGGTGCTCACCTATCTCTTCGCCCTGGGGGCGACGCACCTCCTGTTCGTGACCATCCTGGGCGCGGAGGGGCTGGACTGGAAGGTGCCGTACTTCCTCTTCGTGCTCCTGGTCGCGGTGGGGGTGGACTACAACGTCTTCCTCATGGCCCGCCTCCACGAGGAGACCGCACGGCACGGCTTCCGCGGCGGGATCGTGCGGGCGATCGGCCAGACCGGCGGCCTGATCAGCTCCGCCGCCGCGATCACCGCGTGCAGCTTCGCCTCGTTCCTGTTCAGCCCGCTGGCGTCGCTCCGCCAGTTGGGCTTCGCCCTCGTGGTCGGGATCACCGTGGACGCGATCCTCGTCCGGCCCCTGCTGGTCCCGTGCGGGCACTGGCTGCTGAGACGCTCCCGCGAGGTCCTCGGCCCCGGCCAGCCCGCCCTGGCCCGCAACAGCCGCATGCTCTCCCGCATACCGGACTAATACGGAACTAACCACAGAGGCACAGAGGCACAGAGAAGAGGGTGGCAGGGGGAGAGAGGGAGGGAAGGAAGAGGGAGGGAGGGAGGAAAGAGAGAGGGGATGCGAGAGAGAGGAGAGAAATGCCGGTATGAGGATGTCTTTCAAAGGATTATGCGCTTTAATCCATCTTTCAATACGGGGACATTGAAGTTAATGAGCAATCCTATGTGAGTATGGCTGAGCTTTAGGTAGGTCAGGAGTTGGGCTTCGTGGACCGGCAGGACATGTTCGACGGCTTTCAGCTCCACGATTAGCCGGCCGGGTATGTAGATGTCGAGGACCAGGTTGTCCTTCAGTTCCTGGCCCTTGTAGACGAGGGGGAGGCGATACTGCGAGACGAAATCGATCCCGGCGTTCCGCAATTCAATCTCGAGGCAAGCCTGATAGATCGATTCCAGCAATCCCGGCCCCATCTCCCGATGCACCTGAATCGCCGCCCCGATCACGAGCCGCGTCAGCTCATTATCCTCGATCATCCTCCCCTCTCCCGTCTTGATCTCTCTCCTACTTCTCCTTCTCTCTTCTACTCCCTTCTCTCTCCTGCTCTCCCTTTCTCTCTCCTGTCTCCCCCCGTCCCTATCTTCTCCGTGCCTCTGTGCCTCTGTGGTTAGTTTAGTATTTCCCGATCAGCAGGCTGGCATTGTGCCCGCCGAAGCCGAAGCTGTTGGACATGATGTGCTCGACGCGGGCCTCGCGGGCGACGTTGGGGATGTAGTCGAGGTCGCAGCCCTCGCTCGGGCTCTCGAGGTTGATGGTCGGGGGCAGGACGCCGTTGCGGAGTGCCAGCACGGAGGCGACCAGCTCGACGCCCCCGGAGGCGCCCAGCAGGTGGCCGAGCTGGCTCTTGGTGCTGGAGACCATCATCGAGCGGGCGTGGTCGCCGAAGACGCACTTCATGGCGATGGTCTCGGCGAGGTCGCCGAGCGGGGTGCTCGTGCCGTGGGCGTTGATGTAGCCGACGGCCTCGGGCGGGAGCCCGGCGTCGGCCAGGCACCGCTTCATGGCGCGGGCGGCGCCCCGGCCTTGCTCGTCGGGGGCGGTGATGTGCCAGCCGTCGGCCGACATCCCGTAGCCCTTCAGCTCGGCGAGGACCCTCGCGCCGCGGGCGCGGGCCACCTCCTCGGCCTCGAGGACCAGGATCCCCGCCCCTTCGCCCATGACGAAGCCGTCTCGATCCTTGTCGAACGGTCGGCTCGCGCGCTGGGGGTCGTCGTTGCGGGTGGAGAGCGCCCGCATCGCGGCGAACCCGCCCAGGCCCATGTGGGTGATCGCGGCCTCGCTGCCGCCGGTGATCATCACGTCGGCGTGCCCGGCCTGGATCAGCTTGTAGGCGTCGCCGATGGCGTTGGCCGCCGAGGCGCACGCCGTGGCCACGGCGGAGCACGGCCCCTGCAGGCCCCAGCGGATCGAGACCTGGCCGCTGCCGGCGTTCACCATCAGCTTGGGGATGGTGAACGGGCTGATCCGCGACGGGCCCTTGTGCACCAGGGTCGAATGCTGGGCCTCGAACTCGCTCAGGCCGCCGATGCCCGAGCCGATGAACACGCCGCACATGTCGGCCGGCAGCTTCGCGAAGTCGATGCCCGCGTCGGCCACGGCGGCCTCGGCGGCGACCAGCGCGAACTGCGCGAATCGGTCGAGGTGCCTCGCCTC
Organism: Aquisphaera insulae; assembly: GCF_011064615.1. Lineage (GTDB taxonomy): Bacteria > Planctomycetota > Planctomycetia > Isosphaerales > Isosphaeraceae > Aquisphaera > Aquisphaera insulae. The sequence continues at coordinate 27,144 of NZ_JAALJH010000040.1, forward strand.
CTTGACCCCGAAGATCGCCGGGGCATCCCAGTCGTGGACCTGGCCGCCGAAGTGCACCTTGAACTCGGTCGTGTCGAAGAGGGTCAGGGGCCCGACTCCGCTCCGGCCGGCGCAGATCGCCTCCCAGAACGTGTCCAGGGTCTGACCCAGCGCCGTGACCACTCCCAGGCCCGTGATGACGACGCGGCGCGAATGTCCCATGGTCGTACTCGTCTCGTCCTTCCCTTCGCGGGATTGCATGCCGCGGCGGCCCGACGTCGTCCCGATTCGCCCTCGCTCCGACTCGGATCGGCTCGGATCGGATCGGCCTGGCTCGCGACGCCATCGACCCGACCCGGCCCGGGCCGACTCGGCCCAGTTCCGTCCCGTTCGGCGTCGCCCGCGGGCCCTGCCGTCATCCGGCCTCGGCAGCCCGGCACGCGCGGCGGTTACTTGGCGTTGCCGTGCTGCTCGATGTAGTCGATCGCCTGGCCGACGGTCTGGATCTTCTCCGCCTCGTCGTCGGGGATGGTGATGTCGAACTCTTCCTCGAATTCCATCACGAGCTCGACGGTGTCGAGCGAATCGGCGCCCAGGTCATTGACGAACGAGGTCTCCCGGCTCACCTGATCCTTGGAGACGCCCATCTGCTCGCTGACGATTTCGATCACGCGATCTTCCACGGCCACGGCCCAACCTCCTCATCTTCGCGAACGGTCGATCGATCAATCGATCATGGCCAGGCGCCGCCCCGGGTTGACTGCCGTTCGGGGGCCTGGGGGTGTCGAATGAAAGTTCTTCGGGGATGGAATAATTCTCGCAACGACGGTCCCTGATCGCGGACCGTTGACGTAATGGACTCGATGCCCTGCGCCCCGGGGGACATCCTTGTGAGGAGCCCCGAGCCCTTGGCCCGAGAGTCTCTTCTCCTGGCTTGGCTGGATCCTTATCGAACCGAAGCGGACGACCCGGGGCGGCCCGGAGGCCATTGGGTCGTTGAACTCCTTATTCGAGGGAATGTGTCAAGTTAGCATGGCGAGGTCGGAATGTCCATCCGGGCGTCCTCGTCAACCTGGGAGGTCCCAGGAAGCCCCGACGGCCGTCCCGTGAAGGTTCGCGGCCCTCGATCCGACCGGACGCGAATCGTCCCCGCCTCCCCTCGGCCCCGCCCGACTTTTCTCGGACCGGACCGGGCCGAACCGGGCCCGACCCGACTAGACGGTCATGCCGCCGTCGACGGCGATGACCTGACCGGTGATGTAGCTGGCGGCGGGGCTGGCCAGGTAGCAGACCAGGTCGGCGATATCCTCGGGCGTCCCGAACCGCTTGAGGGGGATCCGGTCCTTCACCTCGGCCTTGACCTTGTCCGGCAGGACGTTGGTCATGTCGGTGGTGATGAAGCCGGGCGCGATCACGTTGACCGTGATCCCCCGCGAGGCGATCTCCTTGGCCACCGTCTTGCTGAAGCCGATGACCCCCGCCTTGCTGGCGGAGTAGTTCGCCTGCCCGGGGTTGCCCACCAGGCCCGAGACGCTGCTGATGTTGACGATCCGGCCGTACCGCGCCCGCATCATGACGGCGCCCACGGCCCGGCAGAACAGGAAGGTCCCCTTGAGGTTGGTGTCGATCACCTCGTCCCAGGCCGAGTCCTCCATCCGGAGGAACAGCCCGTCGCGGGTCACGCCCGCATTATTGACCAGGACGGAGATCTTCTGATATTTCGCCTCGATGTCCTCGACGACCTTCTTGACGTCGTCCGGATCCGCCACGCTGGCCGCATAAGGGACGAACGTGCCGCCCTGCTCCTTGATCGCATCCGCCGTCCCCTGAAGGGCTTCCAGCGACCGGGCCACCCCGGCGACGGTGGCCCCGCAGGCCGCCAGCCGGACCGCAATCCCCCGGCCGATCCCCCGCGAAGCCCCGGTGACGAGCGCAACCTGCCCCGTCAAGTCCACCGCATAGTTCGCCCGCGCGGGGGCGGCTGCACCCTCGGCCATGTTCGCCTCGTCCTGCTTCGGTATAAGGAGACCCGCCCTGATCCGGCCACGGTCGGGCCGGAGATCCCGAAGGAGCTCGATGCCATCCCTGGACCCGTCGGCGGGAAATTGGGGTCGTTTATAGTCGTGCCCGCCCAGGGTCAGCAACCCCAGATAAGTCGTCCGCGGAGAGGATTGCCGGCCCCCGTCCCGCGCGCTGCGTCGGCCGCGCCCCCGCCCGGCTCACGTCCACCGCGTCCGCCGAGGTCCCGTCGATGGCTTCGCTCGTCGCTTCGACGACCGAACCCATCGTGCCTCTACTGGTTACCCTGTAACAACTTATGCGAGGAATGAGGGCTCTTCGCGGGGGATTGTCGCAATACGCAATGGCGGACGTTGACAGCCTTTGCTCCGACGCAGACCCTCCGGGTGGCCGTGGTGGAACACAACGGGACCGCCTCGGCCCTGGTGAAGAGCCAGTCCACCCACTCGGCCTGCCCCCCGTGGTGTTCCACCACGGCCACCCAGTGCCACCTGTCGATCTCTCCGCGTCCTAAACCTCCGCCGTTTGCGACGATCCCCTTCGCGGCCCGGTCGCGGCCCTCATTTCCCGGCTCCGTCACCTCGCCGGCCTGGCCGAGCTCCTGCCGCCGTGAGCCAGCCCCGATCGAGCCGAGGACGCCCCGTCGGAACTCCTCGTCTCTCGGCCTCGCCCGTGAGGATCACCCGGGCGCCTCCCGGACGGCGGCCGGCCGACGTCATTGGGTTCGCTCGTCGTCTTGACGACCGAAGCCAACAGGACGCTATGTCCTGTCAAGGAATGACTTGCGGCAAGAAGACGTCCCCCGTCGCATGCCCGGACCCTGTGATCTCTCGGCCGTTGATAGCCGTCCCCGGTCGCTCCCAACGAGACTTCTCGACGACCCCCTCAGGGATGGTCGAGTTGCATGGGTGGTTGCGGCGGAGCCGAAGGCGACGCCACAAGATCGCGCGGGCCGGACCTCGAGCAGGCGTCTCGTGCGTGAGCCATTGCGATCCCATGGCGGCGCTTCGCTTCCGCCACGGCCACCCGGGAGGGGATGAGCGTCACCTCCTCCTGTCGGGTTGAACGAGAAGCCTCCTCCCGACCCGTCCCCCTCTTCCGGAGGGGGTTCCCTCCCCGCCCCGGCTTTTTCCCGTCCCGTCACCGAATTGCCAAGGAGCCGTCGCCGGCGGCCGTGGCGCGCACGGCCTCCTCTCTCAATACAATCCCGAATTTCTCCTGGTCAGTTTCACGATTCTCGAAAAAACTCTCCGGTGCGTTCGCCCGACTTGTCTCTCCGCGACGGCATACTCCCAGATTCGAGGGTGGACAGACCGCTGAGGAGCCCGCATCCCAGGGCGTGACCGTGCCGGATCACGCCCGGGCAAGTCCCACTTTCTCAGACCCGGGGGCCCCTGAGTGGGTTATTCGGTAAGACCATCGGCCGCTCGAATTCATGGTTGACGGCGAGATCGGGGCGGCCGACAATCTCCTCGTCGGCAGCGATCTAACGGGTGAGTGCCGTATCCAATCGGCTGGTAACTTTCCATCGACCCTACCCGGACAGGGCGCGGTTCCGCCGAGCTTTGACCTGCCAACGAGATCTCCACTCCAGAGGGACCAGGTGCCACGGCGCCTGGTCTCCTGGCGCTGGGGCGATGTACGTCACCGCTTCCGAGCGCGAGATCGCTGCCTGCGATGAGGCAGAGTCCTCGAGACAAGAGCCTCGGTGGCCAGGCAGGAAGGAGCCAGTTTGTCCCCCCCGCCCTATCGCTCCCCTTCGGGCAGCGGGTCGAACTCCACGGGGATCGGCGTCAGGGGCTGATCGGGGACGCCGACGAGGAGGAACGCGAAGGCGACCCCCTTGCGGCTCCAGGCGGCGAGCTCCTCGTGGTGCGGATCGCGAAAGGCCCGGGAGTCCCCGCTCTGGCAGAGGACGCCGGCCGTTCGGATCAGAAAGGTTCGAGATCGTCCTGCAACCTGGTCTTGAGATACCGCGGGATCGCCAGCAGGAGCGGCTCCGAGAGGTACGCCTCGGGTTCTTCCAGGTAGACCCGGCGCAGCTCGTTGCCGGAGAAGGACCAGACAAGTTCGCACCGTGCCGTGAACATCACGTAGATCGAGGGAGCCTGCCGGGTCGCCTCCAGGGACCATTGCGGCCTCCCGTGATCGTACCAGTCCCGGATCACCAGCTCGTCCTCCGAGCCGAAATCCCGCGGTGGCGGACCCGGACGCGATTCCTCCATCGTGGAACTCCTATGGTTGAGACCGGCGGGCCTGATCGATCTTCCGATGAACCAGCGAGATCGTCGTCAGGATGTCGAGCGCGTCTTGCTCGGTCATGTCCCATTCGACCTTGGGGTCATGGGCGAGAGGGTTGCGGATCGTGCCGTAGAGCCCTTTCAGGAGGTTCATGAAGCCCCGCTGCTCGCCCCGCTGCGTGTCGGTCTGGAGCGGGTTGAGGGCCAGGAGCGGGGGGCCAGGGTTCTGGCCGAAGGCCGCGTGGATCAGATCGACCCCATCGTTCGAGAGGCCCGACAGGGTACGGATCTTGGCGGTGATGCTCTTCATGGCCTCGAAGACGGCGTGGAAATAGTTCTGCTGGATGATCTCGACGGTACAGAATCGCAGAACGTCACGGTGCACGTCCCGTTGGACCAGGGCGGCGTGGAGGCGATTGGCGCGTTCGAGGGCCTCATCGACGGTCTTGGCAGCGTCGGCCTTGCGGAACTGGCCGTCCTCGCCCAGCGTCATGCCTCGCAGGGCCAAGAGTGTGTTCAGCCGGTTTCGTCGGGCGTGGAAGCTCGCCGGGTTCTCAAGGTAGCGGGCAGGAGCCATCGCCCGTTTCACGAACACGAGGACGTGGTTGCCCATCTGGTGTTTGTTCTGAAATTCGATGAAGGCGTTGAACAGCCGCTTCCACTTCGTCATGTCTGGCGACGTGTCCGGGATGCGACAATCCCGAAGGAGATTCGCGATCTCCGAGCCGGTCAGACCGTTCTCCGTGTCACCGAGGATGCGACAGATCGCCTCCATGTGCTGGGCATCGAAGAGGGGCACCTGGTTCCGGGACATCATCGTCATGTGATCACTATCTCCTTCAGGGAGTCCGTCGTGCTGATGACCGAGATAGGCACCTTCCCGGTCGAAACGACTTGCGCAGCGTCCTTGCAGTGAGACTCCTGGTCGTCGAAGTAAATGTGCGGCTGAAAGGCGGCCAGAATTCCGGCCTTTGAGACCCCTCCCATGAAGAACGCCTCGTCCACATTGATGTCCCAGGCGCGGAAGGTGTTCAGAACGCGGAGGTGAGCCGGAAGGCTGCGAGCGGTGACGAGCGCGGTGCGGATCGGGGGCTTATCGAAGTTCGGGTCCTTCTGGAGCACGGCGAGCGTGCGAAGGAACTTGGCGAAGGGACCGTCCGAGAGGGGGCGGCTGGCATGCTGAACCTCGTGGGCGAGGAACGTCTCCAGCTTGTTCTCCCCATCGGCGCGATCGTAGACATCCTGGGCCTCGCCGCCGAAGAGGACGTTATCACCGTCGAATGCGATGCGGAGTTCCTCGCAGGGATCGACGGGCGAAGGCGTAAACGCCTCGGTCGTGGTCAAGAGAGGCTCCCGCTGGGCCTCGACGGGCTGCGTAGTGACTGAGGGGATGGCCTGGTAGATGACGGCGGCGGCGATGCCGCCTCGGATCGCCTCCTCTACGTCGCTCTCGTAGGCCGAGAGGTAGAGATCGACGCAGAAGGACTTGAGGTAGCGGGCGACCGGCGTGCCACTCGTCAGGATGGCGCGCTGGATGTCGAGCCTGTGGTGCTCGATGGACTTGAACAGCCGGATCGAGGTCGCCGGACTGTTGCGAGAGGCGACCACGACCTCGGCCTTGCGATTTCCCCTCGCCTGGGCGTTCAGTCCCTGGATCGCCTGGATGAGTCGAAATCCGATCCCGGGGGCCAGTATCTTCTCCTCGTTGGCCTGCTGGTAGGCGGCGTAGGCGTCCTCTCCCTCCTCCTCGAAGACGCGATTCGCCGCTTCGAGGTCGAATAGTGCCCGAGAGGAAATGCCGATCACCAGGCTTTTCGAGAGATCGACGGGCATGGGGGGCGAAGACTCTCTATATGCTGTTGTAGATCTGTGCGAAGGATGCCGCCTCACCTTCCAGGAGTGCTGTCAGTGCCGGACTCGTTGGCAGTCCGGGAATCAGCTTGGCCTTACGGATGTCGAGTACGTCGAAGCTCGTGTCCTTGTTCTGCGGCCGTGGCAGGAAGTTGGTCATCAGATGGGTCACCACATCCATCTGGACTTTCTTCAGATTCTCGGCCTTGAAGTAGAGCTTGATCACGTGGCGGACGCCATCATACTCAAGCCCAACCTCAGGATTGACGGAGATGGAGACTCCCGCATGCTGCCAGTCGCATCTCGGTGGTACGAACCAGGTGTAACTCTTCTTGCCGAGGAACTTCTTGTAGCCCGCAACGAGATCCGGGTACGCCGTCTGCTTCTTCTTGTCGGTCAGGCCGCTAAGGAGAACATCCAGGGCGTCCTTCGGCTGACGACGTCGGTGCATCTCGACGATGCCCTTGCGGATGGCACGATAGAAGTCGGTCTGCGGGTCATAGCCGTCGATATGATGCTGCTTCACGTTCTTGACGACCGTCAGCTTGGGCGTGCCCGCCTTGCTCACGAAGTCAACGAAGTCCGTCAGAGTTATCTCGATCATTACAATTCCCCCCGGAAGGCACGTTGGACCAGGGCGTCGAAGAGCGAGCCGGAGCAAGCAAGTGCGGCCTGACGCTGGATCTTAAGCGATCGGCACTTGAGCACAGCCCTAGCGAATTCACGTTGTCTCTTGAGGTCTGGTACTGGCAGGGGGATTCGGCGAAGCTCGCCCGCGCTCAGGTTCGACATGTTGTTGGATGGCTTGGCTCGGGCGAAGAGCAATTTCTTGCCGTAGTCGCTGTTCAAGTATGCGGATACGTAGTCTGGAAGGACTCGTACCTCATCGAAGCGAACACGGATCAAGTATCCGGCGAAGGCGTAGGACTCGTCGCGGTCCCAGACTGCGGTCTTCCCGACGAGTTCGGGGCTGTTGGTCCGATTGAAGAGCAGATCGCCCTTACGCACCGTATACGCCGGAATGTCAGCCTTGGCGATGTCGCACCATTTCATGTCAACTAGATCAAGCTCGCCGCTGTACGTGATGTTGTTCATGCGGAGAACGGGAATTCCAGTTCCCTCAGCGTTCGCCTTTTGGGCGGTGCCATATTGGGTCTCCGACACGAGTTGGTCGACAGTGACGATGGGCCATCCCTTCGGATTGATGGCCGGGTCGCCGAACATGTCGAGGAAGGTCGAGCGGAGGAGTTCCTCGGTCAGCCGGATGCCCTCCTCCCGCTTGCGGCGGATGGCATCGGCCTTGTCGAGAATGGCGGTGATGCGACGCTGTTCGGTCAGCGGCGGAAGGAGTACCGTAAACCTCTCGGCAACCGGCATGTATATAGTTTTGTGTGTCGTGCCCTGCTTTAGCCTGTCGAACTCCGCTGCCGACGAACGAAATGCGTAGTAGAGGTAATCAGGCAGGATCCTTGGGCCGCACACCCAGTTCACGAAGTCCTGGCTCGTTGCCATATCGAGACCGAGGATTGCAACCTTGCCCACGGACGCCGTTCGGCAGAACGCCACGGTTCCCTTTGGAAGAATGCGTGCTGATGAATTATCGATCCCCTCCATCGTGGGCCGATCAACTGTTGAAGTCACATACTTAGAATCGAGTGTTTTTATATCCTTGAGGGACAGCCAGCAAACGTCACCACCCCAGTATGCTTCAATGTTGCGGCTCGGAGTATGCCCGCTTTCAAGTCGGGCGACATCGGGAAGTGAGACCCATTCCCAACCCTTGGGGAGTTTGACATCGGCTCGCTGATCAACGACGATCGGCGTGTGACTGAAGTTGGTCATTTGAGCAAGGACTCCAGCTCGTTCATGTCGCGCCGCACCTCGTCGTCGAGTGCCCGGAGCCTCTGGAGGATCTCCCGGGGCGGGTCGTACTGGGCCTCCTCGTAGTCCGACTCCCGGTAGCGCCCGATCGAGAGGTCGAACTTGTTCGCCTCGATCTCCTTGAGCGGGACAAAGAAGTTTTTGGCCTTGCGGTCGTTCTTCTTGGTCTTCTCGCGGGCGAACCACTGCTTGCGGATGTCGGGCAGGTCGCCCAGGCCGTCACCGATCCTGTCGCGCTTGTCGTCGAGGCTGAAGCCGTCCGACTCCATCTTGTAGAACCAGACCCGATCGGTCTTTCCTCCTTTGACAAAGATCAGGATGGCGGTCGAGACCCCGGCGTAGGGCTTGAACACGCCCGAGGGCATCGAGATCACGCCTTCGAGCTGGTTCTCCTCGACGAGCATCTTCCGCAGGTCGCGGTGGGCGTTGGACGAGCCGAAGAGGACGCCGTCCGGGACGATGCAGGCGGCCCTCCCGCCGAGCTTGAGCATCCGCAGGATGAGCGCGACGAAGAGGAGCTCGGTCTTCTTCGTCTTCACCTTGCCCGTGAGCGAGGAATGGACGTCGGACTCGTCGAGCGAGCCCTTGAACGGCGGGTTGGCCAGGATCACGTCGAAGCCGCCGACCGCCAGCTTCGGGAACCGCTCGGGGAACGAGTTGCTCAGCGTGTCCTGGTAGTGGATGTCGGGCGACTCGACGCCGTGGAGCATCAGGTTCATGGCCGCGATCCGGAGCATCGTCGTGTCGAAGTCGTAGCCGTGGAAGAGCCCGCGCTGGATGTGCTTGCGGTAGGGTTCCAGCAGGTCGCCGGTGTACGTCTTCTGGCCGTCTTCGTGGACGATCACGCCGCCGGGCGAGGTGTACTTCTCGAGCAGGTGCTCCATGACGCCGACGAGGAACCCCGCGGTGCCGCAGGCCGGGTCGCCGACGACCTCGCTGGGCTTCGGCTCCACCAGGTCGACCATCAGCCGGATGATGTGCCGGGGCGTGCGGAACTGGCCGTTGATCCCGGCCGTGGTCAGCTTGCTGAGGAGGTACTCATAGAGGTCGCCCTTCGTGTCCCCCTCGGCCAGCGGCAGGGCGTCGATCATGTTGACCGCGGAGACCAGCAGGCTGGGCTTCACGATCAGGAGCTGGGCGTCCTTCATGTACTCCGCGAAGGTCGATCCGCCGCCGTGGAGCGTCCGGAAGTGGGGGAAGACGCCGTCCCGGACGACCCGGATCATCTCCTCCGCCGGCAGGTTCTTGAAGCGGGACCAGCGCAGGTGCTGCTCGTCCCTGGAAAAGGCTCCCATGGGGAACTTGCCGGTGCGGGCGGCCTTCTTCTCGGCCCGGGCCTCGGCGATGTCGAGCAGGCGGGCGAACATCAGGAACGAGATCTGTTCGATGACCGTCAGCGGGTTGGTGATCCCGCCGGTCCAGAACTCGGTCCAGAGCCGGTCAATCTGATTGCGGAGCGGTCCGGTGATCACGATTCATGATTCCTGCAAGTTATATGGGTCGAGGCCGAAGTCCCGGACCAAATGGACCCAGGATTCGTGTCCGAGGAGCTGCTCATCAATCGGCCCGTAGTGAATCCGTGCGAGGTCGGAGTGCTCTTCAGTGATGGAGAGATGGCAGTGAGGGCACGCCATCGATGAGACCTCGAAGTACGGGGTATGGACCTGCCATTTAAGTTCTCCCTCCGTGGCGACGAAGCAACGCTCTCCGCAGATCCGGCAGATCGTGTACTCTTCTTCGAGCACATTTCCCTTCAGGGAACCGGCGACTTTCTGCTCCCACTCGAAATTCAAATCACTTCGATCATTCCAGCCGTAGCCATGCGGGTCAAAATCGATCGGAGCCCCGTGCTCGATGACTCGGTTGCTGAAGTAAGCGGCAGCCATCGGACGCAGCGCTACTTTCCAGGCATCCATCTCGGAGCTATGTCTTCGGAGAAAGCGAGCGGCAACGATCAGTTCTCGTGCGAGGCGGTGACCGATGAAGCGACAGATCGGCTGACCGATCAGTCGGTCAAAGAACTCGTCCAGCAATGGCAGCAAGCATTCGATGATCTGAGCCAGGTAGAGATTGGCTTGCTCTCGATCCCCACCTTGGTGTGCAATGCGATTTCGAGTGTTGTTGACTGCCACGTGTCGGGACACGACCTGATCCGTGAAGGCGATGTACGCTTGAACCTCCCGAAAGGCCCCGATAAAGGTCTTCTCGGTCACGCTTTGACGGAGCCGAGACTCATCGAAGTGCTGGCTGCTGTTCGCAAGATTCCTCACAAGAACGGGATTTTGGGCCGCCCACGTCTTCGTCCCAATCTCGCTGATCTCGTCGAGCACTCCTTTGAGAGAAACTTCCGACGCCTGCATGAACAGCAGAAATGCCTGGCTGACCTGACCGAGGGCCAGAAGGGAAGTCCCGGCGTCGATTGACTCCAGAGCCGCGCGAAACATCGAACTGGGACGGGTCCGTACAGCTTTGATGAACTCGATGCGATCTCCCGGACGATCATCCGAGGACGGAAGAACATCGAGGGAAGAGAAGCTGGATTCTTTGAATCTGTATTGAGTCATAAGCTAGGCTGCCGAGGGTGCCTTGAACGATTGAATAAGCGCCAGGAGTTCGTCGATAAGGGCGTCAGGAAACAGGCCGTCGAGGCTGTCGGTGTGGAGGCTCGTGAACGGCGGCTCGTAGAGGCGGGCGATCTCGATCGACCCGTAGCGGGCGATGTGGTTCTGGAGCAGGTCCAGGAACCGGATCTGGGCCGCGGTCAGGTTGGTCTGCTGGACGAAGCCCGTGAACCGCTCGTGGACGGCCCGGGCGTCCAGGCCGATGATGCCGCGGATGGCCAGGTCGAGCTGCCCGGCGCAGTCGGGGTAATACTCGACCAGGTCGTTCAGGTTGAGCATCGGGTCCTGGGTGAGCACCAGCGAGGTGAGGGCCTCCAGGTCGGTCGGGCTGACGGGCCGGCCCTGCTGGATCCGCTGGAGCGTCTCGTTGGTCTCGAAGAGCTCGCGGAGCACCTTCTCCACCCGGTTGCGGTAGGCCGCCAACTGGAGCCCGTCGAGCTGGACCGCGTGCGTCCCGCGCTCGATCAGGGCGGGATCCTCGGTCACGTCGATGACCTTCGGGGGGAGCGAGGGCGTCACCGGGATCATCCGGTACTGCATCACGCCACGCAGGCGGTCGCGGACCTCCTCGAGTTTGGCGACCGAGAGGTTGCCCCAGAATTCGGCCGTGCGGGCCTCGGCGATCGTCGGGGCGACGGCCTTGACCTGGGCGAGGTTCGTCCGGAGTTCGTCGAGCATCCCGACCGTTTCGGCCCTGAGGTCCTGGACGCTGGCGGAACCCTTCAGGAGCTCGGTCTGGAGCCGGCAGACGTGGAGGTCGAAGGCGTGCGCCGCCTCGTGGCCGCCGATGTTCCGCCACTGCATCAGGGGGGCGATGTCGATCAGGAGCAGGACCCTGGTCGCCGGGGCGAACTGGCGGAGCGTGTTCAGGTTGGCGGCGGCCTGGACCTCCTTCCATTTCTCCCTGACGGCGATCGTGTCGCGGGGGAGGTCTCGGACGTCGGCGGCGATCAGCTTGACGGCCGTCTCGAAGGCGTCGGGCTGGCCCTGCTCGAGTGCGGTCTCCGCGAGCCTGACGCGGGCCTCGAAGACCCGCTGGGGGAGTGATTTCTCCTGGCGGGGCTCGACCGGCTGGTAGTGCTGGTCGAAGAACTCGAAGTTCTTCCAGTGGTCGAAGATGAGGAAGTGGGTCTTGTCCCGGCCGGGGCCGAAGAGGTCCTTGCGGAGCCGGGTGCCGCGGCCGATCATCTGCCAGAACTTGACGCGAGAGTAGACCGGCTTGGCGAAGACGAGGTTGACGACCTCGGGGACGTCGATGCCGGTGTCGAGCATGTCCACCGAGATGGCGACGGTCAGCTCGGGGTTGCTCCCTTCCCCCTTGAAGTCGTCGATGAGGGCCTCGGCGCGGGGGTCGTAGGTATCGATGACGCGGCAGAACTTGCCGCCGTACTGGGGGTACATCTCGTCGAAGAGGTTCTGGAGCAGGACGGCGTGGTTGTGGTTGCGGGCGAAGACGATCGACTTGCCGACCCGGGTCCCGGAGGCGTCGCGGATGCCGTTCTCCATCAGGTTGCGGAGGATGATCCGGTTGGTGTCCTTGTTGAAGACGACCTTGTCGACCTCGGCCTGGTCGTACTCGATCGCGGCGGGGATCTCCTCGTCCTCGTCGAGCTGGGTGCGCTGGGCGTCGGTCATCTCCGAGTACTTGATCCCCTTGCGGAGGAAGGGGGTGGTGTGGGTGACGACCTCGAACGGGACGAGGTACGGCGGCGTGTGGGTGATGGCGTCCTCGTAGCTGAAGTAGGCCGTGGGGTCACGGTCCTCGCAGCCGAAGATCCGGTAGGTGTTGCGGGCGATGAACTCGACGGGCGTGGCGGTGAGCCCGACCTGGAGGGCATCGAAGTAGGCGAAGAGGTCCCGGTAGCGGTTGTAGATGCTCCGGTGCGACTCGTCGGCGAGGATCAGGTCGAAGAAGCCGACGTCGAAGCTTTCGAAGCACTCCATCATCGCCGGGTAGGTGGCGAGGTAGATCCGCTTGTCGCGCTCCTTCGACGTGGAGGCCGTGACATACGTGCGGGGCTCGCCCGGGAGGAACTCCTTGAAGACGTTGCGGGCCTGCTTGCGGAGCTCGCGGCGGTCGCAGAGGAAGAGGATTCGCTTGGCCCAGCGGGCCCTCAGGAGCAGCTCGCAGAGCGAGACGGCGACGCGGGTCTTGCCGGTGCCGGTGGCCTGGACGATCAGGGCGCTGCGATGGCGGGCCGCGAACCGCTCGGCCACGCGCCGGATGGCCTCGATCTGGTAGATCCGCCCGGCGATGACCGGGTCGGCCTGGACCTTGACCAGCGATTCGCGGTTTTTGCGCTGGAAGAGGAGGTATTCGAGGCTGTCCCGCGAGTAGAAGCCGTAAAGCTTGCGGGGGGGCTCGTCCTGGGCGTCGTTCCAGATCCAGACGTCGTGACCGTTGGTGTAGAAGATGATGGGGCGCTGGTCGTGGGATTTCTCGAAGCCGTCGGCGTAGCATTTCGCTTGGGTCCGGCCGATCTCGGCGTCGGCCGAGGTCTTCTTGGCCTCAATGACGGCGAGCGGCTTGCCGTTGGTGCCCCAGAGCACGTAATCGGCCTTGCCCCGGCGGGTGGGCGTGGGCTGGTGAAGGACCGTGACCTCCTGGCCCACGGACTCGGTGCTGGCGCCGAGGGCGCCCACGTCCCAGCCGGCGGAGGCGAGGAGGCTTTCGATGAGGCGGCGGCGGGTGGCCTCCTCGCTGAGGGAAAGCGTGTCGGCGGCGGCCTGGCCACGAGCAAGTGCGGCGTCGAGCTGGGCGCCGGTGGCCTCGGGCACGGTCTGACCGGCCCGGGCGGCTTCCAGCTCGGCGAGCAGGGCCCTCATCTGGACCTCCTGGGCGGCCAGGTGGGCCAGGATGGCGGTCTTTTCGCGCCGGAGCTTGCGTTCGGTGTCGGTCCCGGCGGCCGCGGATGGGGGCGTGAACGGCGGGCAATCCGCGGCCGAGCCGTTGGCGTGGCTGACGTGGAGCCAGCGGCCGAGCTCGTGGGCCTCCTGGAGCAGCCAGGTTGCCCTTTCGGCGGGGACCGCCTCGCCGTGAGCCGCCCTGTTGCCGTGGATCCGGAGCGAGTGGAGCTTGCCGACGATCACCCGGGGCACGGCCTGGGCGAAGCTTGCGTTCGTCAGGAGGTCGTTGAGGTTGTTCTGGTACGGCCGGGGGAGGCCGAGGCGGTGGTAGAGGAACTGGACGACCTGCTCCGCGAAGGTCCGGAGCTTGACGGTGGCGCTCGACGGGTCGGGGAGCGCGTACTGCTCGGCAAAGGCACCGAGAGTCGCCAGGTCTTCCCAGGTGGGCCTCAGGAACTCGAAGTTCTGTGATGTCATCGTGGAGCCAACGGCCTCGCAGCACGCCGACGCGTTCGAGGCGCCTCGCGGCCTCGATCCGACCTGTCCATCATACCGCCTCGGGACGACCGGGCGACGGTTAATTGCACACGTGATGCCAGATCGTGGTTGGTACGGTTCAGGGGTCGACGTCGAGCCTTTCTAGCTGGGCCGCGAGGGTCTGATAGTTGCGGTAGCCGAGCAGGTCGGCAGCCCGCTTCTTCACGCCGCCGGCCTCTTCCATGGCCCTTCGCAGGTAGTGCTTCTGGATCCGCTCGAGGTGGTCCTCGAGCGAAAAGCCGTTCCCCAGCGGGAGTTCCAGGAGGTCGACGGCGTCCTTGCCGGGGACCTCGGCGACGGCGTCGGCCAGGTCGGCCCGCTCGAGAACCTCGCCGTCGGTCATGACGGCGGCCTGCGTCAGGGTGTTGAAAAGTTGGCGGACGTTGCCGGGCCACGGGTGCTTGCGGACAAATTCTATGGCGGTGATAGAAATCTTTTTGTGGACGTACCCCGGCTCCTGCCTGGCGAATGCGGCATTGATGCGGCCCATCAGGGCCGCGGCGATCGCCGGGATGTCCTGCCGGCGCTCCCGCAGCGGGGGTAGTTTGATCGTGATGACCGCGAGGCGATAGTAGAGGTCCGATCGGAATCGTCGCTCCGCGACCGCGGCCAGGAGGTCGCGATTGGTGGCCGCGATGATCCGGACGTTGCTCGTCCGCGGCTTTGAGTCGCCCACCCGGTAGAAGACCCGGTGGCATGGGTCGTTCTCGGGGGGTTGCAAGACGCGGAGTAGCTTCGCCTGCATGGCGGGGTCGCACTCGCCGACCTCGTCGAGGAAGAGGGTGCCGCCGTCGGCCTCCTGGAAGGCCCCGTCCCGATCCCCGGCGGCTCCCGTGAAGGCGCCCTTCACGTGGCCGAAGAGCTCCGACTCCAGCAGTTCCCTCGAGATCGCGGCGCAGTTGATGGCCACGAACGGCCTGGCCCGTCGCCGGCTCGCGTCGTGGATGGCCCGGGCGAACAGCTCCTTGCCGGTCCCGCTCTCCCCCAGCAGGAGCACGGAGACGTCCCGCGGGGCCGCCCGGCGGGCCCGGCCGACCGCGACGCGGAGGCTGCGGCCATCGCCGACGATCGACTCGAACCCTCGGACGTCCTGGGGGCTCTCGCCCGAGAGCGCCTGGAGCCTGGCGTCGGCGTCCCTGAGAACCTGAGGGACGTAATCGACCACCAGGTCGAAGGGGACGTCGGTCAGCCACGCCCGTCTCTCGTGTGTCTGATAGAACGAGGCGGGCTGATAGCGACTCTTGCCGAGCAGCAGCCAGATCGCCGTCATGGCCGGAGTGCCGGGACTCAGGTGGATGCAGAGGTCCAGCCGGTCGGCCCTCGGCACGCTGACGACCGCGGCGAGCTCTGCGTCCACGACCCGAAAGATCTCGGCATAGTCGGTCGGATTGGCGAGCTTCACCGGATGCAGGATCGGGGAGCCCCCCAGCCATTTCACGAAAGCCTGGGCCTTGGACGCCGGGTAGTCGCTCAGCAGGTGGACCTCATCGAAGTGCTCCTCGTCGAGGAGGCACCGGATCGGGCCGGGCTGCCCGGCGAGCGGAGTGGGTGGGCTCAGCCCTTTCAGGACCTCCGCCTGCCGATCGGCGGGGAGCGACGCCGCCATGGCCCGCATGTCGGTGTGACCGATCCAGGAGAAGAGGATGCGACGCGACTTCATCGGTGTCACCATTGAGTTTGTGATTTTACAAATGGAATTGTAGTGGCTGCCGTCTTCGGACGCAAGGTGTCGCGGTCCCGTCGTCGCGGAACGGGAACCGCTTTTCAGCGATCCAGCTCCATTATTGGCCGAGAAATCGGGGTAATTCAGGGCTCTTTGCGAACAGCCCATCGCCGCCGATCGCGGTCGCCTGCCCGTTCGCGATCGAAATCATCACGATCACAATCAAATTGGCATTCGAGATGCGATGGGCCCCCCACGTCTGTTCGAACCTAACTCAGGTCGAGGAGTGACCATGCCATCCCGTCACGAAGTCCTTTGCATCTCCAAGTCCGACCGCATGAATCCTCACGAACGAATCCAGAGCCTGGGCGGCCGGAACCCCGACGGCGCCCTCTGGAGGCTGTCTCAGTCCGACGCCATCCGCGGGATCGAGAGCGGCGAATGGTCGTTCTACGTCCGGCGGGCTGGCCACATCGTCAACGTGGTCGTTGCCGTGAGCCGATTTGGTCACAAGTACCTGAAGACCCAGGCCGACGGCGAGCAGCCGGACAATCTCCTCTCGCTGCCCGAATGCGGCTGAGAAAGTTGGCTGAGTGGACAGGTCGGCACGACGACGCATCCGGGGACGATGGTTGTCCCGTAGAGAGGAAAACGGCGATGTCGAGAAGCCTGCGGTTGGAGCGTCCGCTCGTCGTGCTCGACCTGGAGACGACCGGCAAGCGCGTCGAGTCCGACCGGATCGTGGAGATCAGCGCCCTCAAGCTGTCTCCCGACGGGGCGCGACGGGGTCACACCCGCCGCCTCAATCCCGGCATCCCGATCCCTCCCGAGGCGACGAAGGTCCACGGGATTACCGACGTGGACGTGTCCCATGAGAGGACGTTCGCGGAGATCGCCCGCGGGCTAGCCGACTACCTCGAGGGGTGCGATCTCTGCGGCTTCAACGTCTGGCGGTTCGACCTGAGGATCCTGATCGCGGAGTTCAGGAGGGTCGATGTTCCATTCACGATGGCGGGCCGCCACGTCATCGATCCGATGCGGATCTACCACCGGCGTGAGCCGAGGGACCTTGCGGCGGCGCTCCGTTTCTACTGCGGCCGGGAACACGAGGAGGCCCATCGTGCCGAGGCGGACGTCCTGGCCGCGCTGAGGGTCCTCGAAGCTCAAGTTGAGCGATACGAGGATCTCCCCCTGACCGTCTCGGGTTTGCACCGCACCATGGGGTATCCCGACGTCGTGGACCCGGACGGGAAGTTCGTTCGGGATGAGACCGGTACGGTTGTCTTCGGCTTCGGCAAGCACCTCGGCAAGCCGGTGGGCGAGGTGGCGAAGACCGATCCCAGTTTCCTGGACTGGATGCTCGGCAGGGACTTCAACGAGGAGGCGAAGGACGTGGCCCGTCTGGCGCTCGCGGAGGCCGGTAGCCTGGCCATTCGCGACATTCCGCGATAATCTCCTGATTCGGGCAAGGTGGCGGAGATTCTGTCGATGCCTTACGGCGATCAGGCCGGAAGGGTGTGGAAACCATGGCCCGGTTCGTCGAACGTCGATCGTCGGGGCCGATGAACGCCTTGCTGATGGTCCTCGGTGCGCTGTTCGTGCCGCTGATGGCCGCGTCGCTGTTCATCCGGGAGTGGATTGCGATCCCGGGCTTCCTGGCCATCACGACTGGCGGGTATGTCGCGTCCCTGTCCCTGCTCGCCTGGTGGGAGCGCCGGCATCAGACGACGCGGGAGGTCCGGGGCGGGAAGATGGCCGCGAAGCGGGCCGGCGACCGCGAGCCCCGGGTCTTTCCCGAGGCGCTCGGGTTGCCGTTCCTCCTCTTCATCAGCGTCGTCCTCGGCGGGCTCGCGTTCCTGACCCTGTTCGCGGCGATCCGCGAGGGACCCGCGTCCAAGGTGCCCGCCAGCCTCGTTATCGTGGCGCCGCTGATGCTCATCGGGTTCATGCTCTGGGCGTCCGAGGTCCGGCTGATCGTGGGGATGGATGAGGTCCGCGCCGTGCATCCCTGGCTCCGGATGGTCCCCGATCGGGCCTTCCGGTTCGGCGACATCGACTCCGTCGAGACCCGCGAGGGGGGCCGGGGGGGCTGGCAGGTCACGATCCGTCGCCACGACGGGGCCACGATCGCCTATCGGAGCCGCGATCGCGCGCGGGTCGATGCCCTGCTCGCCGCCCTCGCCGACGGCGTGGCCCGGGCGAAACCGGCGTCGGCCGATCTCGACGAGCTGATCTGATTCGTCTGGACCCGCCAACGTTCACGGCTCACCCAAAAGCCCGAGCGCTTCCTTGTCCCAGCGATCGAGCACCCAGCGGGCGATCCGGGCGAGCTCGCGTTCGCCCGGGGATCTCGGCTCCCGATGCCGACGCTCGATCGCCCGCAGGCGCCCGAGCGCCGCACGATAATCGGCCTGCTTCCTCGCCGAGAGCTCGCCCCGCTCCTTCATCGCGCGGACGCGGTCGGGGGATGCGAGGGGAGACGGCTGGGACCAGGTCCGCTCGGTGCTGAAGATCGCCTGGAGCTCCAGGGCATCGTCCACGGCCTGGGCGGTGGAGGAGGCTCCGAACAGCTCGCGGCCGAGGATCTCCCGGTAGGCCTCGAAGGGGAGATCGGGGTTTCGGCTGAATTCGCGGTAGGCGACCCGGTTGACCCGCATCGGCAGCTCATCGAAGGGCTCGTCGCCGGGCCTTAGCCAGCCGAAGCCGAGCGGGACCTGACGCTTGCCCTTGAGCCAGGGCTGGCCCTCCTCGGCCTCGGTGGCAACATACGTGAAGGCTTCCAGGGACGGGACGTAACCCGTCACGCCGAGGTCCCGCGCCTTCCTCGCTCCGGCCGCGATGTCGCGGGGCCGGCGGAGGGACGGCGAATCGTCCCACCAGAGGCTGCTCCGGGCCCGCTTGATCAGCGCGGGTTCCGGGTTGGCGCTGTGCGGGGTGAAGACCAGCGACCATCGGGGATCGAAGGGGAGCCGCGCCGCCCGGACGCCGAAGCCGGGGACCTGCGCCCCGCTGAAGTAATGGGGGAAGACGACGATCGTCGCGTCGGGCTTCCGCGCCCAGAGCTCCTCGGAGATCTGGCGGACGAAGGCGAACTCGCGTTCGAAGAAGTGCTCGCCGCATTCCTTGCAGTGGCAGATGGCGTAATCGGACGACTCGATCAGGAGGCCGTCGGCGTTGGGGTAGAAGTCGAAGGCAAGCTCCCGCGCGTACCGGAGCATGAACTGGAGGGACTCCGGCCGCGAGGGGCAGAGGTTGTAGCCCCAGCAGCCGATGCCGAACGCGGCGGCGGGCCTGCCGTCCTTGCCCATCGCCCGGGCCTCGGGGTGCTCGAGGGGATACTGATTCACGCCGTCGTAGCCGAAGGGCGTGAAGCCGAGGAGCACCTTGATGCCTCGCCCGTGGGCGTGGTCGATCAGGTCGCGGACGAAGTCCTTGCGGACGTTCTCGTGATCCGCGTTGTACCTCCAGGTGATCGGGTACTGTGCGCTCCGGAAGGCCCCGCCGACCCAGAGGAGCACCGTGTTGCCGCCGTCGTCGCGGATGCCGTCGACGATCCGCCGCCAGTCGGCCAGGTCGTAGGTCGGCATCCGCATGAGCGTGACGTAGTAGCCGCGCCGGGCAAAGGGACCGGTCGCCGGCGAATCGTCCGAGGAGCACCCCAGGATCACGAGGGCGGTCAGGATCGCGGACAAGGTATCGTCCTCACTTCTTGGATCGGGTCGGCGGCCCCTCGCCCGATCAGGATAGACGCTCGCGGATCGGAAGGGCAGCGGTCGGTGGGAAGATTCGTGGTAAGATCGCGGCTGGCGATGAGGTCTGGTGGCCGAGGGAGGCAAGAGCCATGGCCCGATTCATCGAGCGACGATGGGCGCCGCTCCCCGAGGTCCTGCTGATCCTCGGCGGCGGGTTTCTCGTGCCGGTGCTGGCCATCGGCCTGTTCTTACGGCTCCCGGAAAGGGTCAATGCCACGGCATTCGTGGTGATCCTCGCCGGGGGCCTGCTCGCCCTCTTCGTTTACGTGCGCTGGGCGCTGTCTCGCCGTGAGCTCGTGTGCGAGATCCTCCCCGGCAAGGAAGGGCCGGCCTTGCCGGCGGACGTCGAGCCCGAGGTCTTCCCGGAGGCGATCACACTTCGGATGCTGGCCGTCATGACCCTGGCGGTCGCGTGCCTCTGGATCGGCAACGCGATCCGGATCCAGGGGGGACATCCGGACCTGTGGCCCCATCACCTGATCGTGGGATTCGGCACGCTCATGGTGCTCTCGACCTGGCTGGCCCAGTATCGCCTGATCGTGGACCGGGACGAGGTCCGGACATTCCACCCCTGGCTCGGCATCGTCCCGGAGAAGCGGATCTCGCTGGCGGAGATCGCCGTCGTCGAGTCGATCCCATCCGGCCCGGTCGCGATCCGGGGCCGCGACGGCACGACGATCCGGTACGCGGCGTGCCAGCCCGCCACGACCGATCGGCTCCGGGCCCTGCTCGCCGATCGCGTCGCTCGCGCGAAGCCGCGAGGGCCGGGGCTGGACGACCTACTCTGACTCACTCGGCCCGCCCGGTCCGCCGGCGCGATCCCTCCAGAGGATGATCGAGCCGGCGTGGTCCGAGGACGCGAGCGTGTGGCCGTCGGGGGAGAAGGCCACGGCGTTGATCCGCTTCGTATGGCCTTCCAGGACCAGGGTCACCTGACCGGTGCTCGGATCCCAGAGCCGGACCTTGGCGTCGCTGCAGGCGGCGGCGAGGGTCCTGCCGTCGGGCGAGAAGGCCAGGCTCGTGACGGTGGCGTCGGAGTCGCGGGCGACTCTGGTGGGTTTGTTGATGCCGGTGTCCCAGATGGTCAGGCCCCCCCAGTCGTCGCCTGCGACGAGGGTCTTGCCGTCGGGGGAGAAGGCCAGAGAGCCGAATCGCCGAGGGAGAGGGATCGAGGATCGCTCGCGACCGCTGGGGATCTCGAGTCCCCGGAGAATCCCGTCGTTGTCCGCAACGATCAGGAGCGGTTCGTCGGGGGCGAAGGCCACGGCGCGGATCATCGTGGCCGGAGTCGAGATGGCCGCGATGGAGTGGCCGTCGATTGCGTCCCAGAGCCATACGGTGTCGCCGTTGCCCGCAGCGGCCACGAGCCGCCCGTCGCGGGAGAACGCCACGGAGCGCAACCGGTCCGTGGGCCCCGTCAGCACGTGCCGGACCTTGCCGCCGGGCAGGTCCCAGAGCCGCACCTTCCGGTCGAAGCTGGCGCTGGCGAGGGTCCGGCCGTCCGGTGAGACGGCCAGCGAGACGACCATCGAGGTGTGGCCGGCGAGCGTGGCGATCGGCGAGCCGTCGCGGGGCGACCAGAGCTTGATGGTGTGATCGTCCGCGGCGGAGAAGAGCGTCGATCCATCCGGGGAGAAGGCCAGGCTCCAGATCTCGGACGAATGGGCGGCGATCCGGTCGAACGCGGCGGGAGCCGGGCCGATCCGGCGGGCGCGGATGCGGCCGTCGTCGCCCGAGAAGTACAGGCTCGTCCTGTCGGCCGAATAGGCAATGGCATGCACCACCTGGAGCCCGCGGGGATACTCGGCCAACTGGCGGCCGGTCGCGGCGTCCCACCGCCTCACGGGGCACTCGCCGCCGCCGCCGGCGAGCTCGCGGCCGTCCGGAGAGAAGGCGAACGTCATCCGATTGCCCGAGAGCCCCTCGAGAGGGACGAGCCGCGGCGCGGTCCTGACGTCGACGGCCAGGAAGAGTCGGTCGGGGGTCTGGAGCCCGGCGAGCTTGTCGCCGTCGGGCGAGAACCTCGGATGGGCCACCGGCCTGCCCGGCACCGCGCCGATCCGGCGGCCCGTTCGGACGTCCCAGAATTCGATCGAGTCGGCGACGGTCGCGATCGTGTCGCCGTCGGACGATAGTACGACCTCGTGGATCATCCTGGCGGATCGGGCCAACTCGCCGAGCGGTCGCCCCGTCGCCGCGTCCCTGAGCGTCAAGATTTTCCCCGCTACGGTGACCAGCGTGCGGCCGTCCGGGGATGCGCTCGTGCAGTAGCAGGGGATCGGCTCCAGCCCCGGCGCGGGGGCGGCTCCCCCCGGAGCGAGTTGCCAGAATCGGAGCCGACCCTCGCGGTGCTTTGAGGGGGTCGGCCGTTCGAGATCCTGGACGGCGACCGTGCGTCCGTCGCCGAGGAACCAGGCGCTTGTGATGACCTGGTCCTCGTCCGGCAGAGTCGCCAGCCGTGTCCCCGAGCGGGCGTCCCAGAGTTTGACCCCACCGCGGCCGACCTCGCCGTCTTGCCTTGATGCGAGGAGCGTGCCGTCCGGCGAGAGCGTCAGGTCGTTGACGACACTCCCGAGATCTCGATCGCGGGCGATCTCGGTGCCGCGGGCGAGGTCGTAGAGAAGGACGGTCCCGTCGCCGCCTCCGGAGTAGAGGATGTCGCCGCCCGGCCCGATCATCAGTGCCGTCGATCGGTGGTCGGCGAGGACCGTGATCTCGCGATGGAGCACCCGGTTCAGGTAGCGCCACTCGAAGCCGCGGAGGTCGCCCCCCTTGCCATCGGAGCCCAGGCCGGCGAGCATCTCCTGGGCGAGCTCGACCTGACCGGCGGTGGCCGTTTGCTGGGCCAGCCGCATCCGGGAGGCGTAGAGGAGCCGGCGCGTGGTCCGCTCCTGGTCCTCGGCCCGTACGAGCGCCGCGGCGAGCTCGACGTTGTGGCGGCGGAGCAGATCGGCCGAACCGACCAGCGCGGCGAGCACCAGGGCCGCCGTCGCCGCGACCGGCCGGCGGTTCCGCCGGAGCCACATGGCCGCGTGATCGAGCGGCCCCGGGGCCCTCGCCAGGATCGGGCGATCGCGGAGGAATCGATCAAGGTCCTCGGCCATCTCCCCGGCCGTCGCGTATCGTCCGGCCGGGTCCTTCGCCAGCGCCTTCAGGACGATCGTCTCCAGGTCGCGGGGGATCGAGGCGTCGAGGAGCCGGGGGCGCCGCGGCTGCCCCTCGGCGATCCGGCGGATCAGGTCCAGGCGGTTGTCCCCCTCGGAGCGGAAGACGGGGCGGCCGGTGATCAGCTCATAAAGGGTCGCTCCCAGGGAGTACACGTCGGTCCGATGGTCGATGACGGATCGCGAGCCCGATGCTTGCTCCGGGCTCATGTAGCGGATGGTGCCGAAGATCGCGCCGGATTGGGTCAGGTCCGACTGGCCGGCCACGCGGGCGAGGCCGAAATCGCCCACCCAGAGGCACCCGGAATCGTCGACGAGGAGGTTGGACGGCTTGATGTCGCGGTGGATGACCCCGCGCTCGTGGGCGTACTGGAGCGCGTCCGCGGCCTGGCGGGCGAGCTCGGCGGCCCGGCGGTGGGGGATACGGCGGTGGATGAGCGCGGCGACGGTCTGGCCCTCGATGAGCTGCATGGCGAAGAAATGGACGCCGCGCTCCGAGCCGGTCAGGTAGACGGGGACGATGTGGGGGTGGCGGAGGCAGGCCGCGGCCATCGCCTCGAGGCGGAATCGTTCCAGGCGGCGGGGTTCGTCGGCGGAGCCGGCCGGGAGGATCTTCATCGCCACTCGCCGGTTGAGCGACTTCTGGATGGCCTCGTAGACGACGCCCATCCCGCCGCGGCCGATCACCCGGCCGATCGCGAAGTCGCCGAGCGTGCCGGGCAGCTCGTCCGTATCGGGCTCCTCGCGGCCATCCGGCCAGGCGAGGTCAAGGATCTCGACGAGGGAGCGATACTCGGCCTGCTGCTCGAAGCAGGTCAGGCCCTCGGCGTCTCGATCCTTCGGGCCAAGGCTCGAGCTCGAGTCCAGGTCCTGGCCGAGGCTCACGGCCGGCTCCCTCCCGTCGATCCCCGGACCAGGGCGCGGAGACGTTCCATGGCGCGGGCGTATCGCATCTTCACGGCGCCGGGGCTGATCTCCAGCCGCTCCGCGATCTCGTCCAGCGAGAGCCGGGAGGCGTATCGGAGCACCAGGATCTCGCGGTCGGCGGGGGCCATCGCGTCCAGCAGCGAGCGAACATGCTCGGCACGCTCGGCCCGGGTGGCCGCCGTGCTCGGGCCGGTCCCCGGATCGACGAGGTTGTCCATGGCCGCGGCCTCTTCGGACCGGCCCCCCCGGTCGCAGGAGACCTCCCGCGCGACGCTCCGCATGCCGGTCCGGAGGTGGAACCGATGCAGCCAGCCCAGGCGGACGATCGCCTGCCGTCGCAGCCAGCAGGCGAACGAGACCGGCCGCTCCCGCGCGAACCGAGGAAGCTCGGCGATGGCGATGCTCATCGCCTCCTGGACCACGTCCGAGGGGTCCACACGCGCCACGATCCGCCGATCGAGGCGACGGGCCACGATCCGCCGCAGGCTGGCGCGATGCCGCTCCAGCAACGAGCCGCCGGCCGTCGCGTCGCCACCCGCCGCTCGCCTCAGCAGCTCCTCCGTGTCGACCTCTCCGGCCTTCATCCTTGCCCCCTCCAACCCCTGGGTCCGCCGGTCATGGCGCGGAACGCTCGCGAGATCGCGTGACCTTGCCGCCGGCCGTCGTCGCAAGCTCCTTGCGGACCGTTGCGAGGCCGACGGTCCGTGGCGCCGGGGTCCGCCTTCATTCACGCCCACATGCGACCGACTGAAGGTAACCAGCCCACCGACCGGATCGCAAGCGCGAGCTCGCGAAAGTCCTCAGCCCCGCTCGGCTCGACGCATCGACGGGACCGTGCGAGGGCCGGGGATTTCAGGACCGGAAGAGTGCCGTCGGCGCGTGCGTCCGGCCGGGCAGCACCGACGATGGATCGAGGTTCAGCCAGCCGGCCAGGAGCGAGGCGTACAGGTCGCGGAAATCCACCGTGAACGCGACGTCGCCCTCGGTCGTGTTCTTGAGGTCGGGCACGCCGCCGGCCAGGCCGGGGGTGACGGACGAGCCGAGGACGAGCACCGGGGCCGCGGCGCCGTGGTCGGTGCCGTGCGACCCGTTCTCCTCGACCCGGCGGCCGAACTCGGAGAAGACGACGAGGGCGACGCGATCCTCGAGCGACCTCTCCGCGAGCCCGGCCTGGAAGCGGGCCAGGGCGGCGGAGAGCTGCCGCAGCAATTCCTGGTGGGCGTACTGCTGGCCGGCGTGGGTGTCGAAGCCGTCGAGCGACGCGTAATAGACACGCGAGCCGACGCCCGCGGCGATCAGGCCGGCGATCGTCGCCAGGCGGGCCTCGAGGCCCCCCGGCTCCGAAACGGCAACGTCCCGATGGGCGGACGCGGCCTTCGCGCTGATGAACCTCGCGGCGGCCATGGCCCGCGCGACGCGGCGGGTTGGGTCGTCCGTGTCGTCGCCTCGAATCGAGGCGTTGTCCCCCAGCCGCGCCCCCTGGCGGAGGCGCAGGCTGTCCAGGTCCGCGACCGCGAAGGGAGCGACGGAGCGACCCTGGACGGCCAGCGGTGCGGCCCCCTGGCCGACGAAGCACGGGGGAACGCCTCCCGTGCGGGAGTCGGCCGCGCGGCCCAGCCAGCCGGCCGTCGGGGTCGGCTCGAGGCCGCCGGACTGCCAGATCTCCATCGATCGGAAGTGGGAGCGATTCGGCTTCGGGTAGCCGACGTTCATCACCGTGCGGAGCTTGCCCGCGTCCCAGAGCTTGTGCAGGTCCTTCATCGCTGGGTGCAGGCCCAGATGGTCGTCCAGCTTGAGGACCTTGTCGGGCTCGATCCGGAGCGTGGGCCGGGCCTTGTGGTAGAGGTCGTCGCGGTAGGGGATGACGGTATTCAGGCCGTCGTTGCCCCCGGTCAGCTCGACGACGACGAGCACGCGATCGTCCCGGCCCGGCCCCGCGGCCGCCGCGGCCCGTTGCCAGAGGCCGGGGAGGCCGGCGAGTGCCCCGACCGAGCTCGTCTTCGCGAGGAACTGGCGGCGATTCATGGCGAATCCTCCTTTCAGGCGAGATGGGCTTCCGGGAACGATGCGAGCAGGCGGAGGGCCTCGACGTGCGACTTCGGCGCGGCCGCGCGGATCTCCTCCGCCCGGCCCCCGCCGCCGGCCAGAAAGGAGTCGGCGACGGCGGCGGCCCAGGCGGAGGGCGAAGCGTCGGATCCGGGATCGCGGAGCCGCGGCTCGACCCCCTGCCCCGCGGTGGCCTCGGCGACGAAGTTGGCCCGCGCGATGAGCCAGGGGGCACCCAGCCAGGAGAAGCCTCCGGGCCAGCCGGCGACGCTGGGCGGGTCGAAGAGGGTCTGGCCCATCCGGACGAGGTGGACGTCGATCGTCGCCGGGTCGGGCGCGGGCCGCCGCCAGCCGCTGGCGCGGACCAGGCCGATCGCGAAGTCGACGGGCGACTTCACCCGCCGGCCGCGAACGGCCTCGGAATGGAAGATCCGCGAGCTCAGGATGATCTCGATCCCCTTGCGGACGTCCACGTCGTCGGCGGTCCGGATCCGGTCCCCGAGCGCGGCGACGAGCGCGGCGGGCGGCGGCTCGATGTCGTCGAGGAACGTGACGTAGAGCCGCCCGGCGATCCGGTTGGCCGCGGCCGGGTGGGCGGAAGCGATCCGGACGAGGTCCGCCGGGCCCCAGCGGCCGGTCCGCCCAAGCAGGTCCTTCTCGCCGTCGTCGTGGCGCCTCGGATCGAACACGACGCGCGTCTGCATGTCGTCGTCGTTCCTGCGCCGATACCCCGTGAGCGCCCGGGCGGCGGCCTTCACGTCGGCCTCGCGGTAGGAGCCCTCGCCGAGGGCGAAGAGCTCGAGGAACTCGCGGCCGAGGTTCTCGTTGGGCTTCTCCCGGTCGCTGTCCGCGCCGTCGAGCCAGGTCTGGAGCGCGACCGAGTCGATCATCGCGCGGTGGAGCTTCGAGATCGGGGCATCCCAGAGGGCCCGCATCGCCTCGTTCTGATCGAGCATGGCGAGCGGGCTCTCCACCTTGCGGGCGCCCGTCGCATAATGCCCGTGCCAGGCCAGCGTCATCCGCTCCCGGAGCGGGTGCGGGCTGTTCAGCAGCCGGAAGATCCAGGCCAGGCGGACGCGACTCATCGACGGGTCGCGGCGAGTGGAGTCGACCATCGCCGCGGCGATCTCGTCGAGCTCGCTGCGGGACCGGCCGGCGGCGTCCTCCGGATCGCCCGCGAGGATGGCCGCGATCGCCGCCTCGTGGCCGAGCCGCACGTCCCTCTCGAGCCGTGCGGGGCTCGCCCCGAAGCCCGCCCGCCGGTGCAGGTGGGCCGCGCGGGCGAGGTGGAATGCCCCGTCCCGCGGCGGAGAATACGGCTCCCAGGCCGCGGCCGGGTCGTGCTGCCATGCCCCTGTGATCTCAGTTGCCATCCTGGCCCTCCTTCTTGCTCGATGAGATGTCGCCGAGGTCGCGATCCTCGCCCGGCTTGAGAGGCTCCACGGCCTTGAACGAGTGGCCGGCGCCCGGCGTGTACCAGCCCACGAAGAATCGGACGCCGGGAATCAGGCCGGTGTAGCGGAAGTCGGCCGGGTAGACCTGCTTCAGGGGCTCCGTCGTGAACTGCTGGTAGACCTCGGCGGATCCATCGTGATCGAGCTCCTTGACCTGCGCCCCGCTGTCCGCGAGCTGGATCCAGGGCAGGATCTGCGACCCTTCGAGGAGCTTGCCGTCGGCGTCCAGGATGCGGCCGTGCATCGAGGCGGTTGGCAGGAGCGTCACCTCGATCGGCCCCTGGCGCGCGGGGTCGGCCTTCAGTTCGGCGACGAGGCCGTGCTTCTGGTCCGTCGACAGGAAGAAGACGCGATAGGTCCGCCCCGGCTCGGCCCCGGTGAGGCGGAAGAGGCCATCGGAAAACGGCTGGGGGGAGACCCAGTTGTTGAAGAGACGCGCCGCTATTTCCGGGCACCAGGCCAGGACGTCGCCGGCGGTCGAGCCGTCGGGGAGTATGATCCTCGCCTCGAGCGGGGTGCCTCTCCTCAGCTTGATCGTCACCTCCGGCGGGCTCCCCTTCCCTTCCTCGGGGACGTCGATCCGGGCGAGGCCATGGAGACGGGGTGCGGATTCGTACCCGAAATCGAGCGGCTTGGCCTCGAACCGGATGTAGCCCTTGTCCGGGGCCTCCACGCCGATCACGCCCGGGCCGGCGGCGCCGGTGATCGCGAACCGGCCGTCGGCGTCGGTGAGCGCGGGGCTGCGGAAGTCGTCGGCGCGGGTGACCTTAGAGTTCTTCCGGGTCGGCTGGTACTGGACGCTCACGTTCGCGAGGGGCTTGCCGGTGTCCTCGTCGGCGACCTTGCCGCGGATCACGGGCCCGCGCCGCAGGGCCAGGTCGATCCGCAGTTCGGGCTCGCCGGCCGGCCACCGCATCACGCCCTTCTGCGCGGACATGTAGCCGGAGCTCGCCGAGGGGTAGGCGTGAACCCAGTAGCTCTCGCCCTCCTTGTCGGAGACACGGTAGCGGCCGTTCGCGTCGGTCTTCGTCCGAATGGCCATGCCGCCGTGCTTCCGCATCGGCGTGACGCCGACGGTAATGCCGGCGAGCGGCTTCTTCGTGGCCGCGTCGGTGATTGTTCCGACGACCGGCCGGGCGACGGTGAGCGTGTGGGAGAACTCGCGGGGGAGCGGCTTGACGCTGAAGGCCTCCTGCCAGGGTGTGGGACTGGTGCTCTCGCCGGTGGAGATCGTCAGCTCCTCGACCGCATAGTCCGGGTGATGCACGGAGATCGTTGCGAACATGCCGGCGGGGACATGGCCGTCGATGAAGAACTTGCCCGACTTGTCGGTGTGGAAGTCGCGGGGGAAGAACGCGGGGAGGCCATCATCGGGGACCTCCAGCTTGTAGTCCATGAACCGGAGAACTTTCAAGTTTCGCCAGTCGCCGCTGGAGTAGTCCTTGAGTCGCACGGTAGCCTCCGCGGCGGGCTCACCGCCGGGCGTGAAGAGCCGGCCGACGATCCCGACGGCAGGATCGAGGCGGATCTCCACGGGCTTGTCGTCGAGGGCGACCGAGGCGGAGCTCGGGGCAAGCCCCTGCTGGTGGGCGACGACCATCGACCGGGGCTCGTTGGTCCCCGGCTTCTTGACCCGAGCCCGGAGGGTGAAGCGGCCCTGGTCGTCGGCCGTCGCTCGGGCCAGGATCTTCATGCCCCGCTTCCCGTAGTCGGGGTGGTCGTGGGGTAGCGTGAGGTTGGATTGGAGGGGGCTATCGGGCCCAATCCAGAGGACCTCCGCGCCGGCGATCGGCTCGCCCTTCGCGCCGCGGACGACGCCCTCGACGGTGGTCTCCTTTCCGTCTGTTTGTGAATCGTCCGAGGCCTCCTTCGTCGGGGGCCGCTCGCCCGCGGCGAGGGCCTTCGCCCGCCGTTCCTGGGCGAGGGCCAGGGCGAGGACCAGGCCGAGGCAGGCCCCGGCGATGAGTACGCTCCACAATCGACCGGTGCGCGGCATGGGAGATCCCTCCTTGAGAATGTGGCGGACGCGGGCGACCAGCCCGGATCGGCTGGAAACGGCCGCCGGCACGAGCGGGCGGCGTCGATTGGCGGCGAGGTTGAGCAGGGCCTCGGCGTAGTCGTCGGGGGAGACGCTGCGGGCATGGGCGAGCGCCCAGTCGTCGCAGGCGAGCTCGGCGAGGTCGGCCATCCGCGACCGGAGGAGCCAGGCGAGCGGCTGCCAGGGGAGGAGGCAGGTGAGCAGCTCGGCCACGAGAGCGGAGGCGTGGTCGGCCCGCTTCCAGTGTGCCAGCTCGTGGCAGAGGATCGCCGCGAGGCGATCGTCGGGCTGGGCCTGGGAGTGGTCGGGGACGATGAGCACGGGGCGGCGTCCCCAGCACCAGACGACCGGGCAATGGACCTCGCGGGAGGCGCGGAGGTGCGGCGACCACGGCAATCCGAGGCTCGCGGCCGCCGCATCGGCCGCGGCCAGGACGGCCGAGTCGTCGAGGACGCGGGCACGGGCCTTGACCCGCGCGGCCGCGGCGAACGAGGCGAGCAGACGCAGCAGGCCGAGGGCCGCGAGGAAGAGCCAGCTCGCGACGAGGATCGTCGAGGTCGACGGGATGGGCGAGATCGCGGGTCGTTCGGGCGTCACGTCGCGGGCGTCGACCATGCTGGGCGTTGGCGTTGGCGTCGGCATCGGCTGCGCTGGCCCCATCGTCGGCGGCCCCGGCGATGCCGGCGCCGGCGCGGCCGCGAGCGTGGTCGTCGGCTCGGCCCCCGGCCCGAGCAGGCCCACGTCGAGCCGCTTCGCGACCAGGGCGGCGGGCGTCACGACGAGCCCGCCGATGGCCGTGGCCAGGAGCAGGCGATGGGCCCGCGACGGCCGCATCCGGATCAGGCGAGCGGCGACCAGGCCGAGCGCCAGGACGACGGTGGATTGCCAGGCGACCTGAACCGCGATCGCCGGCCAGGGGGCGGATTGCCATTGCAGCCAGGGGAGTCCCGTCATGACGATCACCTCTTCTTGTCGGCCCGCTTGCGTTCGAGCATCTTGCGGATGGCGGCGAGGTCGCCGTCGGACAGGTCCTCGTCGGCGATCAGGTGCTGGAAGAGCCGGAGCGGATCGCCCCCGAAGACCCGGCGCAGCAGTGCCCGGGCCGTGGAGGAGTCCGCCTCGTCGCGCGACTTCGTGGGAGCGTACACGTACACCCGCCCCTCGGCCCGATGGCCCAGCCAGCCGGCCTTCTCGAGCTTCTGCATCACGGAGAGCACCGTCGTGTAGGCGAGCTCCCCCCGTCGGGCCTCCGCGATCCGGTCCCGGACCTGCTGGACCGTCGCCTCGCCCATCTCCCAGACCGACTCCAGCACCGCCCGCTGGAGGTCCCCCAGGTTGTCGAGCGTCTCCTCGTCCATGGCGACCTCTTTAATACTATGAAGAGTAGTACTTCGGTGGATAGTAGATCCCGGCCTCGGGGAGGTCAAGCGAAATCTCGCGGAAATTGCTGGCCGCACTTTTGTCGGAGGGGGGGACGCGGGCCTGGGTTGAGTCCTCGCCGGTTGTGCCCGGGCTCCGCCCGACATGATATGAAAAAGAGAATAAAGAACAATGTGTGTCGATAGATAAGTCGGCGTGGATGGCGTGATTCATCCCCCGACCCGAGGGCGATCTCCGTTGAATCCGGATGGTGGCCCGTCGATGATGGGGCGCGGGGGACATCGCCGACGGGAGGCTTGCTCATCATGACTCGGCGGCTCGAGATGCTTAAGGCGTGGTCGCGTTCGCCGGGCGGAGGCCGGATCCTGGCGTTCGGCGAGGCGGCCGTGCTGGGGCTGGCGATCGGGATCGCGGACACGCGTATCGCGGATGGTCCGAGCTGGCAGCTCCCGGCGTATCTGGTCGCCGGGTTCGTGCTCGGAGCTCGGCATGCGGGGCGGGCCATGCTCTGCTGGCTGCCGCTGGGCGTGGGGATGTACCTCGCCCATGTCGGTGCCATCGGTCTGGGCGTCAAGCCGCCGTACGTCGAGGAGAATGACCGGTTTGCCGAGATCTGCCTCCTCGAGCTGGTCCCGGCCGGTCTGGGCCTGATGGCAGGGGGTCTTGCCCGCAGGTTCCTGGCAGCCCGCGGGCCGTTCCGCCGGCCCGGCGTCCCACCGGTGCGATTCCTCCCCAGGACCACTCGCGATGTCCTCGTCGTGGTGGCCTGCCTGGCAGTGGGCCTTGCCCTCGTCCGTCGCGCCGCCTTTCCGCCCACGGTCTACGCGAAGGGGTTCACCGAGGCTCGCTTCGCCTTGATCCACGAGAGGATGACCGCCGACAAGGTCCTTGCGATCCTCGGCCCCCCGCTCACGAAACTCCGGGCGGGTGATGGTCCCGAGGCCTGGCTCTATAGCGATCAGTATCATGACACCGCCAACTTCGATCGCCGCTGGGTCTTCATGAAGGACGGCGTCGTCGAGTCGATCGTCAACGACTACTGGGAAGACTGATCGCGCCCCCATTCCCTCGCTCGCCCGAGCACCACCGCGGCCCGCGCAAGGCCGAAAGCACGGATGCTGATGGGAACCTCCGCGTGGATGGCGTGGCGTGTTTCCGATCCGAGGGCGACCTCGGTAGAGTCCGGATCATGGCCCGTCCACGATCGGGCGCGTGGGACATCGCCAGCGGGAGGCGCTTGCTCATCATGGCTCGTTGGCTCGCGATGCTTCGGGCGTGGTCGCGTTCGCCGGGTGGTGGCCGGCTCCTGGCGTTCGGCGAGGCGCTCGCGGCTGGTCTGGCGATCGGGATCGCGGTGACGTTCAGTTCGCTCAATCATCCGAACTGGCGACACTCCGCCTATCTGCTCGCCGGATTCTTGCTCGGGCTCCGTCATGCGGGCCGGGCGGTCTTCTGCTGGCTGCCACTGGGCGTGAGTCTCTATGTCGCCCACGTCGTCGCCATCATCCTCGGGGTGGGGCCTCCGCATGTCGAGGCGAACACCCGGATGGCCGAGGTCCGCCTCTTCGCCCTCATCCCCGCGGGCGTGGGACTGATGGCCGGTGCCCTGCTCCGCACGATCCTGGAGGCGTGCGACTCGCGCGACCGTGAGCACGGCCCGTCGGTTCGATTCCTCCCTCGCACCTCCCGCGACCTCCTCGTCCTCGTGGCCTGCCTCGGGATCGGATTCGGCCTCCTCCACCGCGCGGCCCATCCTCCCACCCTCTACGCGAGGGGTTTCACGGAAGCAGACTTCAGGAGGATCCGCAACGGCATGACCGCGGAGCAGGTTCTCGCGATCCTGGGCCCCCCGCTCAGGAAACTGCCGTGGGGCAACGGCTCCGAAGCCTGGCTCTATAGCAACAAGTATCACCGCCTGGCCAATTTCCACCGCCGCTGGCTGTTCCTGAGGGACGGCGTCGTCGAGTCGATCGTCCACGACGACTGGGCCGTCGAGTCGATCCTCGACGACGACTGGGAGGAGTGAGATCCCGCCCGCTCTACGGGGATGGTCCTTCCACGGATCTCCATCGCCGCCCGTTTCCCGGATTTCTCCGAAGAAATCCTTGAAATCGACGACGCCCCGGAAGTACATTGAGACCTTGTCGCAATTGAGATTGAATCTCAGTCTACGGAAATGACAATCGCCCACCGTTCTGCTATTCCCGCCATGGAGTCCCCGATGGCCCGCCGCCCGAGTCCTCGCCACCCTCGAATCGCCTTCACCCTGATCGAGTTGCTGGTCGTGATCGCGATCATCGCGGTCCTGATCGCCCTGCTCTTGCCGGCGGTGCAGTCGGCCCGGGAGGCGGCGCGGCGGGTGCAGTGCGTGAACAACCTGAAGCAGCTCGGGCTGGCGATGCACAACTACCAGGATGTGAACGGGGCGCTGCCGATGTGCTTCGTGACCGGGGCCTCGGCGCCTTACGTGTCGATCCTGCCGTTCCTCGAGCAGGCCCCGCTGGCGAACGCGTACAACTTCAACCTGCTCTGGAGCGTCCCCCAGAACACGACGGTGGCCACCACGATCGTGGATGCGTACCAGTGCCCGGCGAACCCGAACGCGGGGACGCTGTCGCCCAACAGCGGCTTCGCCACGAGCGACTACACGGTGCTCCGCAATGCCATGGCCTGGCAGACCAGCCACGCGATGTTCGAGTGGGAGAAGTCGTGCAAGTTCAGCCAGGTGACGGACGGGCTCTCGAACACGATCATGCAATACGAGTCGGCCGGGCGGCAGCACTGGTACGTCTACAAGACGATGGACCCGACCAACCCGCCCTGGAACTACTACGGCAGCCCCAACTGGGGGTGGGACATCGAGGCATGGTCCGGGCTCCAGAACGGCGGCTGGTTCTTCGTGGTGGCGGTGACGCTCAAGCCGGGCAACGTGACGCCGGACGTCGCCTGGGGGGCTGGCTCGGCCATCCTCAACGTGAGCAACTGGTACGGCGGGGGGTACTCGTTCCACCCCGGCGGCGTGAACATGGGGATGGGGGACGGCTCGGTCCGGTTCGTCAAGGAGTCCACGTCGACCTCGGTCCTCAGCGCCCTCAGCTCGCGGGACGGCGGCGAGATCATCTCCGCGGAGTTCTGAGCCGATGGGCAATCTCACATCAAGGAGCACGGGCTTCGGGACGCTGGCGGCGGTGCTGACGCTCCTGGCCGTTGCCGGCTGCCGTCGGGACTGGGAGGCGAGGACGTATCCGGCCTCCGGCAAGGTCACGGTCAACGGCCAGCCGGCGGCCGGCGCGCTCGTGCAGCTCACGCCGATCGGCCCGCAGACGCCGGACGTTCGCGGGTCGAAGCCCTGGGGCGTGGTGCAGCCGGACGGGTCGTTCGTGCTGGCGACGTACGAGCAGGCCGGCCCGGGGGCGCCGGCCGGCGAATACGCGATGACGATCACCTGGCCGCCGGACGTCACCAGGCCGTCGAACGAGGACCGGCTCGGGGGCAAGTACGCGAAGGCCGAGCAGTCCGCCTTGAAGTTCACGATCAAGGAAGGCACGAATGTCCTGGATGAGGTGAAGATCGACGCCCCGGGCCTCGACGCGGCGCCGAGGCCGGCCGTCATGAAGAAGAAGGGGGCGGCCCCGACCGTCAATCCGAACGACCCGAGCGTCTTCCGGAAGGGCGCCAGGAAAGGACCGTGATGGCCACGACCGCCGGCACCGACATCGATCCGGCCGGGGCGCTCGACCGGAGCGGCACCGGGCCAACGCCGGCGTCCTCGTCGCCGGCTCGCCTCACCGAGGGCCTCTATCGCGTCGTCTGGCGGTGGCATTTCTACGCGGGCCTGCTGGTCACGCCGGTGCTCCTGATCGTCACGATCACCGGCGCGGCGTACATCTTCCGGGGCGAGATCGAGGACGCGATCCACTCGCGCCTCCGATTCGTCGCGCCGGGCGGGTCGCGAGTCGGCCTCAGCGTCCTCTTGGACCAGGCGATGAGCGTGCGTCAGGGCAAGATCCCGGCGGGCCTGGAACTGTCGGCCGACAGTCGCCGCAGCGTCGCTTTTCGGTTCGCCGGCGCCTCGCCGCAGGACCAGGCGATGGTGTACCTGAATCCCTACAACGGCGACATCCTGGGGACGGTTGAGAAGGACACCCCTGGGGACGTCTTCCAGACCATCTTGCTCATCCACCGGAGCCTCTTCCTGGGCACGCCCGGCCGGATCCTCAACGAGCTGACGTCCTGCTGGACGATCCTCCTGATGGTCACCGGCTTCTACCTCTGGTGGCCCCGGAAGTCGGAGACGGTCAAGGGCGTCTGGTGGCCGCGCTGGAAGGGCAAGCTCTACGTCCTGCTCCGCGACCTGCACACGGTCTTCGGGCTCTACCTGCTGGCCCCGATGTTCGTGATTGTCTTCACCGGCCTCTTCTACACGATCGTCTGGAGCTGGGGCTTCCACCAGGTGACCCGCGATCGCAGCCGCAAGCCCGAGCCGCCGAGCATCGGCCCAACCCGCGAGGCCTCCAATGCCCCCGTGGTCGTGCCGCGCGATTTCGACCGCTTGGTGGCCGTCGCTCATGATCGCTACCCCGACCGGAACCTCTCGTTCACCTTTGCGGCGGAGGGCAAGCCGGTCTCGGTGATGGCGAACAACGACTGGAACAACTCCCACGGCGAGTACGTCATGGCGCGGTTCCAGCTCGATCCGGAGACCGCCGAGATCAGCGGCCATCGGACGCTGGCACAGGATGAGCACTACTGGTGGCACGGCTGGGTCTACCCGCTCCACGTCGGCAGCCTCTACGGGCCGCTGACGAAGTCGATCTGGATGCTCGCCTGCCTGGTGCTCTGCGCCCTGCCGGTGACGGGCCTCTGGATGTGGTGGGATCGCCGGCCCAAGGGCCGGGCCGGATTCCCTCGCAATCCCGAGACCCCCCTGCCCCGCGGCTGGATCGCCCTGATCACCGCCCTGGCCGTGCTCCTGCCGGTGGCCGGGGCGAGCATCGTGCTGATCCTCGCGGGCGAGTGGGCGTATCGCGCGGGGAGGAGCCGGCTCGCTCGTCCCGCGGGCTGAGGCCTCGGGCGGACGACCCGGGGCGATTGCGCCCACGTGGGCCGGCGGCCCCGGCGAAGCTGCCGGGGCCGCCGACGGGCGTGACGTTGCGACGCGTCGGTCACTTGGCGGCGAGGAGCTTCTTCTGGTTGCCCAGGATGTCGCGCTGGTTGCCCAGGATCTCCTTCTGGTTGGCCGCGATCGTGGCCTGGTTGGCCAGGATGGTCGCCTGGTTGGCCTCGATGGACGCCTGGTTGGCCAGGACCTTGTCGAGCTTGTCCTGGTTGGCCAGGATGGACGCCTGGTTGGCCTCGATGGTCGCCTGGTTGGCGACGATCTTGTCGAGCTTCTTCTGGTTGTCCCGGATCGACTCCTGGTTGGCCAGGATGGACGCCTGGTTGGCGACGATCTTGTCGAGCTTGGCCTGGTTCTTCTCGATCTGCTCCTGGTTCTCGAGGATCGAGGCCTGGTTGGAGAGGATCGACTCCTGGTTGTGGACGACTTCGCTGCTGTCGCTCATCTCGGTTGCTCCCGAAGAGGGTGGGAAGGGACGGGTTCTCGGATCGGAACGCGGATCATGTCCGCCCCCGGTGACATCCCGGGCGTCGGCGGCATGCCGCGGGTTGACGACGAGGCAAGGCGGCGATCGACCGCCCGGCGCGAAGGCGCCGTCGGCGACGTCCCCCCGCCCGGGCGCATGACCCGTCGGGTCGCGATGGTGCGGGCTCAGGCCCGGCGCATCCGCCGGATTGTCCCCGCTCGGTGCGCCGGCAAGTCGGGGCGCGAATCGGCCCGACTCGATCAGGCGGGTCGAGGCGGATGGAAGATGGACGGGCCTCGATCGACGGGGGCCGCACGGGGCCCCTCGCCCCTGCGATCGAGGGGCGCCGGAGGCGTCGGCGTGAGGCGTTCCGAGGTGGCGGCCCAGCCCTCGCCGCCGGGCGGTGCCGCCGGGTTGGCGGAGTCCGGCGCGGCCGGGCTGCCCGAGCAGAAGGCGCCGGAGCACGGGGCCGGCCGCGGCGCGGGCGTGGGGGCCGAATCGTCGGCGATGGCGAGACCGCCCGCCGCCGCGAGCACGTCGAGGCGGCCCGGGCGCCGGCCCTGGGCGGCCGGGCCGTCGGCCGCGTGCCGGGCCGAGCAGCCCGCCCGGGCCTCTCCCGGCGCGAGCAGCCACGCCGTCAGCAGCGCGGCGAGCGCGGCGAGCCGAGGCCGAGCCAGCGGATGCAGGGACGGATGCGTCATCCTCACCATCGACCGGGCCATCGTCACGACCGCGAGGCGGCGTCCGCGGAGATCGTCCCGAGCACGAGGGGATCGCCGCCGGGAAACACGTGCGGCCAGAGCCTATCACGGCCCTTCCGGCACGGTCAAGGAGGCGAGGGAGAGGAGCCCGCGCGGCGGTCGCCGCGGCCCTCCCCGCATCCTTGACAGCCCTTCGGACGTCACCTACCATGGAGCCCATCCGGGCACGGCTGCGCCGGGCCGCGTGGTGGGCGTTCGATGCGACTCGGGATGCGAGGCCGGGGACGTCCCGGCCGGGGCATCCCGTGCTCATTTGTGTCCGTGTTCCTGTTCGTGTCCGGCATGAAGAACCGAGACGGGGAGTGATGCGATGCGGATTGCGCTGGACGCGATGGGCGGGGACTTCGCCCCGGGTCCGATCGTCGCCGGTGCCGTGGACGCGGCCGTCGACCTGCCCGAGTTGAAGGTCGTCCTCGTCGGCGACGAGGAGAAGATCGAGGCCGAGCTCGCGAAGGCCCCCCAGGCGCCCCGCGACCGCCTCACCGTCGTCCACGCCAGCCAGGTGATCGGCATGGAGGACAAGCCAGTGGAGGCCCTCCGCAAGAAGCGGGACAACTCCATCAGCAAGTGCTGGGGCCTGCTCGCCGCCGGCGAGGTCAAGGCCGTGGTCTCGGCCGGCAATACCGGCGCCATGGTCGCCTCCGCGCTGTTCAACGCCAAGATGTTCCTGCCGGGGGTCCGCCGCCCGGGGATCGCCGCGATCTTCCCGTCGCACCAGGGCCCGATCGTGATCATCGACGTCGGCGCCAACATGAGCCCCAAGGCCGAGGACCTGTACCAGTACGGCATCATGGGCTCGATCTACGCCGAGGAGATCCTGGGCGTGACCCACCCGCGGATCGGCCTGCTCAACGTCGGCACCGAGGACGAGAAGGGGACCGACCTGACCCGAGCCACCCGGGCCCTCTTCGCCGACAGCCCCTGGGCCAGCCGATTCGTCGGCAACGTCGAGGGCCGCGACATCTACGAGGGCCACGTCCGGGTGGTGATCTGCGACGGGTTCGTCGGCAACGTGCTGCTGAAGGCCGGCGAGGGGGCCGTCGAGTTCCTCTTCTCGATCCTCCGCGAGGAGCTGGCGCGGATGCTGCCGGAGCTCCCCACGGGGGCCGGCCAGCGGGTGGCCGGCAGCCTCGGCAAGCTCAAGAGCCGGTTCGAGTACGAGGAGTTCGGCGGCGGCCCGCTGCTGGGCATCCGCGGCGCCTGCATCATCTGCCATGGGTCGAGCGGCGCCCGCGCCATCAAGAACGCCCTGCGGGTCGCGCGCTCGCTGGCCGACGACCGGCTGAGTGCCCGGATCGTCGAGCAGCTCGGCGCCAAGCTCGAGCCGGGCGAGACTCCCGCCGAGACCGGCACCGCCGCCGGCTGACCGGCCCGCCGCGACCGGCCGCGACGGCGATCGCGATCGCCGTCGCGATCGCGGCCTTTCCTTCGAGGGTTCCCCGAGATGTCCAAGATCGCCTTCCTGTTCCCCGGCCAGGGCGCCCAGGCCGTCGGCATGTGCAAGGAGCTCGACGCCGAGCTCCCCTCGGTCCGCGAG
The DNA here is from genome assembly GCF_011064615.1 of Aquisphaera insulae. Classification (GTDB taxonomy): domain Bacteria; phylum Planctomycetota; class Planctomycetia; order Isosphaerales; family Isosphaeraceae; genus Aquisphaera; species Aquisphaera insulae. The sequence goes on from NZ_JAALJH010000040.1 coordinate 65,426, forward strand.
CTCTTCGACCGCGCCAACGAGGTCCTCGGCTTCGACCTGCGGGCCCTCTGCTTCGAGGGGCCGGCCGAGGCGCTGGAGGCCACCGACATCAGCCAGCCGGCGATCTTCGTCGCCAGCCTGGCGGCGCTCGAGAGCCTGAAGGCGACCGACCCGGCGGCCGTCGAGGCCTGCGCCGGGGCCGCCGGGCTGTCGCTGGGCGAGTACACGGCCCACGTCTTCGCCGGGACGATGGACTTCGCCACCGGGCTCGAGGTCGTCCGCCGCCGCGGCCAGGCCATGCAGGCGGCGTCGAAGGCCACGCCCAGCGGCATGACGAGCGTCCTGGGCCTGGACGAGGAGAAGGCCGACGAGCTCTGCCGCCTGGCCGCCCCCCACGGCCGGCTCTGGAAGGCCAACATGCTCGGCCCCGGCAACATCGTCGTCTCCGGCGAGGCCGCCGCGCTGGCCGCCGTGCCGGGGCTCGCCGAGGGCCTCGGCGCCATGAAGGTCGTCCCGCTGGCCGTCGCCGGCGCCTTCCACTCCGACATCATGAAGCCGGCCGACGAGCAGCTCGCCGAAGTCCTCTCCCGGGCCGACCTGAAGGCCCCGCGGATCCCCGTCTACTCGAACGTCGACGCCCGCCCCCACTCCGACCCGGAGCAGATCCGCGAGACGCTCGTCACCCAGGTCCTCCATGGCGTCCGCTGGGAAGAGTCCATGCGGAACATGATGGCCGACGGCTTCACCACCTTCTACGAGATCGGCCCCGGCCGCGTCCTCACCGCGCTGCTCAAGCGGATCGACCGCAAGACCCCGTGCACCCACGTCCCCGCGCGGTAAGATGGAAGGCGCGGGCGTGGATCGCACGCCCGCGATCGCGAGCAAGACCGGATCCCACGGCGTGAGGCCCCGCCCATGAGCACCGCACGCACCCGCCCATCGACCGGGACACCGAAGAGGACGCGACGGCTCAAGCGTCGTCCGATCGGGCTCCACTCCAACGGCATGCTCATGACGCCGGAGGAATTCGACCGGCGGACGGATTTCGACGATCGATATGCGTATGAGCTGATCCATGGAGTCCTGATCGTGAGCCCGGCCCCCGGGGAATCCGAACGCGACCCGAACGGAGAGCTGGAATACCTCTTTCGGAACTACAAGAAGAATCACCCGTCGGGCTCCGTCCTCACCAGGACGCTGTCCGAGCAGTACATCCAACTTCCCGATGGCCGCCGCCGAGCCGATCGGGTGGCCTGGATCGGCCTGGGGCGGGTGCCGAAGCCGCGCGAGGACGTGCCGGCGATCGTCATCGAGATCGTCTCGAATCGCCGGCGTGATCGCGCCAGGGATTACGAGGAGAAGCGGCGGGAATACCTGGCGGCGGGCGTTCAGGAATACTGGGTCATCGATCGGTTCCGGCGCGTGATGACCGTCTTCCGCAAGGAGCCCGCGGAGCCGGCCGAGGTCGTGGTGGAGGAGAAAGAGACCTACACCACGCCCCTGCTTCCCGGTTTCGAGCTGCCCCTGGCGACCCTCCTTGAAGCGGCCGATGACTGGAAGAAGCGACCTTCCACCCCCACCGAGCCGAAGTGACGATCCCGGAGGACCGTGCCGATGACCACCGCACGCACCCGCCCATCGACCGGGACACCGAACAGGACGCGACGGCCCAAGCGTCGTCCGATCGGGCTCCACTCCAACGGCATGCTCATGACGCCGGAGGAATTCGACCGGCGGACTGATTTCGACGATCGGTACAGCTACGAGCTGATCCACGGAGTCCTGATCGTGAGCCCGCCACCGGGAGCGTCTGAGCGAGGGCCCAGCGATATTCTGGCCCATTTGCTCCTTGACTACATGGATCGTCATCCCGAGGGCCATCGACTGGACGGTACGCTTCCCGAACAGATGATCGCTGGCGCTGAGAACCGCCGTCGCGCTGATCGCGTGCTCTGGATCGGCTTGGGCCGCGCCCCCGATCCCGATAAGGATACCCCGACCATCGCCATCGAGATCGTCTCCAATCGCCGCCGCGACCGGGCGCGGGACTACGACGAGAAGCGGCGGGAATATCTGGCGGCGGGCATTCGGGAATACTGGATCATCGACCGCTTCCGCCGCACGATGACGGTCTACAGCAAGGAGCCCGGGGAGTCGGTCGAGGTCGTGGTGAAGGAGGGCGAGACCTATAGCTCGCCTCTCCTGCCCGGTTTCGAGTTGCCGCTGGCGAAGATCTTTGGGGTCGCGGACAGGTGGTCCGCATCGAAGCGGGCGAATCAGCCGGTCGAGACGACTCCAGCCCCTGAGCAACCCGGCCAGGGCAATGTCGACCTTCCCCCCGAACGAGGCTGAACCATGGGCCGTGATGCGACCTTGAAGCGGATCCTGGACGGGGGCATCGTGGCCGTCGTCCGGTCGGAGTCGAGCGAGTCGCTCGTGCAGGTCGTCAAGGCGCTGGCCGACGGCGGGGTCACCGCGGCGGAGATCACCTTCACGGTGCCCGACGCGATCGAGGTCATCCGCCGGGTCCGGCGGGAGGTCGGCGACGCGGTGGTCCTGGGCGCCGGGACCGTCCTCGACCCCGAGACCGCCCGCGCGGCCTTGCTGGCGGGGGCCGAGTACATCGTCTCTCCCATCGTCAATCTCGACGTCATCCGCCTCTGCCGCCGCTATGACAAGGTGGTCATGCCCGGGGCGTTCACCCCTACCGAGGTCGTCGCGGCCTGGGAGGCCGGCGCGGACGTCGTGAAGGTCTTCCCGGCCGATGTCGGCGGCCCCCCCTACCTCAAGGCCCTCCGCGGGCCGCTCCCCCAGGTCCGCCTCATGCCCACCGGGGGCGTGGACCTGAACACCGCCGAGAGCTTCCTCAAGACCGGCGCCTGCTGCCTGGGCGTCGGCGGCTCGCTCGTCGAACCGAAGGCCGTCGCGGCGGGTGACTTCGCACGCATCCGTGACCTTGCCGCCCAGTACGTCGAGATCGTCGGGCGATTCCGCGGGGCGGACTGAACATTTGAGACGGTCGTGGGTGCCAGGATTGCGACAGTTCATTGTCTGAATCCCCCATTTTTCCGGGGCGCCCTGGTCCAGGCGGAAAACTCGGTCTCTCCGGAATCTTCCGCGGGATCGCTTCAAGCCCGACCGCAAGCCGGGTCGATAGAGACGCCATAACGTGAAAACCGCGCCGGTCCTCGCGGACCTGTCGATGGGGCGATCGCCCCGCGGCGAGCTCCCGGCGGGTCATGTCGGCGGGATGGGATGTGACGGGATGGAATCGGACCGGGCCGGCGGGGCCGGAGCGGTCTGGATACTGGGGAGTCGATTCGTGGGCCGACTGAGACGTCAGGCGACTGGAGATCGCGATGGTCGGGGCCGAAGGGCCCCGGGCCCGGGGCCTCGCCCGGGCGTGGGGCTGATCGCCCCGGCCGTCGTCGTCTGCCTGGCGGCGTGGGCCTCGACGGCGGCCGCGGGCCCGCGCGACGACGGCCAGGGCGTGCCCATGATCTACCAGCAGAAGCGGGCATTCCGGATCCCATTCAAGATCGACAAGCAGAGTCAGGCGAGGTTGAAGCAGGTGGAGCTCTGGGTCTCCGAGGATTCGGGCTATCACTGGGAAGGCAAGAGCCAGACGACGCCGGACCTGGGCCAGTTCGTCTTCCGGGCCCGGCACGACGGCGAGTTCTGGTTCGCCACCCGGACGAAGTCGCTGAACGACGAGTATTCGCCCCCCATGGATCAGCAGGTGGAGCCCAGCATGAAGGTCGTGGTGGACAGCGTGCCGCCGACCGTCGTGCTCGAGCCCGACGGCCGCAAGGGGAGCCTGGCGGGGGTCCGCTGGGAGGTCAAGGACGAGCACCTCGACAAGAACTCGCTGGTGATCGAGTACCAGGCCGCAGGAGACTCGAACTGGCGGAAGGCGCCGATCCGGCGGCTCGGGCTGATGGGCGCGACGAGCTGGGACGCGGGGACGGCCGAGGCGCTCAAGGTGCGGGCCTCGGTGGTGGACCGGGCGGGGAACCGGGGCGAGGCCGAGATCACGCTGCCGGAGGGGACGGCCGGGAATGCCGACTTCTCCGCGGCCGAGAGCGAGCTCGCCGGGCCCCCGGACGACCCGCGATCGGGCTCCCAGGTGATCGTGGACGGCGGGGCCTTCCCGCCCGTGCAGGAAGGGCCGGAAATCCCCGCGAGCGGCAACGGCGGGACGACCCGCCGGGTGGGGGCTTCTCGGCGGGATCTCGCCTCGGCCCCCCGGCCCGCGGCCTCGGTCTCCAACTGGAATCGACCCGGAGGGGGCGGCGGTGCCAGGGCCGTGCCCGCCGTGCCCGCCGCAACCGCCGCCGCCGCCGACGACCCGGGACAGCCCCCGTTCGGCAACCCGTTCCCCGGCAATAGCATCGGCACCGCCTCCCAGTTCGCCCCGGGGGCCGGCCCCCAGGCCGGGCCGGACGCGAGCTTCGGCGCCGGGCCGGCCGCCGGTGCCGGGACGATCGCCAGTGCGTCGGGCGGACGCACCTCATTGATCCCCTCGCCGCGTTTCAAGCTCCAGTATGCGATCGAGGACGCCGGCCCCACGGGCCCGGCGATCGTGGAACTCTGGGTCACCCGTGACGGCGGCCGGAACTGGTATCGGCTCGGCGAGGACGCGGACCGCGTCTCCCCCTTCGACGTCGACCTCGGCGGCGAGGGGACCTACGGCCTCTGCCTGGTGGCCCGCTCCTCGACGGGACTGGGCGACCAGCCCCCCGCGGCCGGCGACCCGCCCCAGAGCTGGGTGGAGGTCGACTCCACGCCGCCGGTCGTGCAGCTCTATCCCCCCATCATTGGCACCGGGCCGCACGCCGGCAAGGTCGCAATCACCTGGCGGGCGAACGACCTCCACCTGGCCGCTCGCCCGGTGACGATCCTCTGGCGGCCGGACCAGCCCGGCGCGAGCTGGCAGCCCGTGGTCGAGGGCCAGGAGGCGATGGGCCAGTATACGTGGGTCGTGCCGCAGAGCCTGCCCCCGCGGATCCACATCCGCGTGGAGGCGGCCGACGAGGCCGGTCATCGCGGCGGCGCGGAGACCACGAACTCGGCCCCGGTCATCGTCGATCGCAGCCGGCCCCGCAGCCGGATCATCGGCCTGGACCCCAACGCCCGCGTCGGCGACGGGCCGGGCGCACGCCCCTTGCGGTAGGAACCGGCCCCGTCCGGCGACCGCGCGGGCCGTGGCCGGCGCGGCCGCCGATGGGCGCTCAGGCCGCCGGGCCGAGCAGGTCCTTGACGGCGTCCCGCTCGGCGGCGAGCTCCGCGGCGGAGGCGTCCAGCCGCTTCCGCGCGGCGTCGTCGATGGGCAGGTCCGGGACGATGGACCACCGCGCATCGCCCTTCGAGACGAGCGGGAAGCTGTAGATCAGGCCGGACGGGATGCCGTAGCTGCCGTCGGAGACGACCCCGGCGCTGAACCAGTCGCCCGCGGGCGTGGGGACGAAGAGGGAGCGGACGCTGTCCAGCGCCGCATTCGCGGCCGAGGCCGCCGAGGACGCGCCCCGCGCCTTGATCACCGCGCCGCCGCGCTTGGCGACGGTCGGGATGAAGGTCTCGTCGAACCAGGACTCGTCGCCGATGACCTTGGTGGCGGCCGTGCCGGCGATCTCCGCGTTCTTGTAGTCGGGATACTGGGTGTCGCTGTGGTTGCCCCAGATGGTCATCTTCTTGACCGAGGCGACCGGCACCCCGGCCTTGATGGCGAGCTGCGACGCGGCGCGGTTCTGGTCCAGCCGGGTCATGGCGAACCAGCGGTCGGCCCCCACCTTCGGGGCGTGCGACCGCGCGATCAGGGCGTTCGTGTTGCACGGGTTGGCGACCGTCAGGATCCGCACGTCGGGGCCGGCGGCGTCGTTGATGGCCTTGCCCTGGCCGGTGAAGATCGGGCCGTTCGCCCGGATCAGGTCGGCCCGGCTCATGCCGTCCTTCCGCGGCAGGCCGCCGACCAGGATGACCCAGTCCGCCCCCTCGAAGGCGACCTCGGCCTTGTCGCTGGCCTTGACGCCGGCCAGCAGCGGGAAGGCGCAGTCGTCCAGCTCCATGATCGTGCCGTTGAGGGATGGCAGCGCGGGGGTGATTTCGAGCAGTTGCAGGGCCACCGGCCGATCGGGGCCGAAGACCGCCCCGGAGGCCAGGCGGAACAGCAGGGCATAGCCGATCTGGCCGCCGGCGCCGGTCACGGCCACGCGGATGGGGGTTGTCATGGGAAGTCCTCCTTTATGAGTGCAGAGTCAGTCAGTGCCTGGTTTGATGTTGACGGTAATGCCGGGGGGCCGCTCGGAGCGTGGCGAGCATGTGGGCCGTCTCCCGCGGCAGGTGCCGGGCGCCGGAGAGGAGCACCACGCCGGCGATCGCGATCGCCGGGGCGGCGGTCAGCAGCCCGGCGGCGAGATTCTGGGTGTCGCCGTCGGGCCCGATGACGACCGGGCTGGCGCCGATGGCCGCGAGCGCCCGCCCGAACGGGGTGGCCATGGCGTCGGGCTGGCCGAACTCGCCGGCGACCCAGGCCATCAAACCGGGCGACCAGATGTCGCCCAGCAGGTGGGCCGCGGCGACCGCCACGGCGGCGGCCACGCCCCGCATGTTGGGCATCACCACGGAGGCCAGGATCGCGGAGCAAGGGACGACGGTCGTGAACAGCAGGGCGATCGTGCCCGAGGCGCCCGCGAGGACCGCCCGCTCGTCGCGGCCCAGGGCCGTCAGCACCAGCATCGGCAGCGCGGCCAGCACGGCGACGGCCGGCCCGAGGAACAGGAGCCGGGGCCGGGAGACCTCGCGGCCGGCCATCCAGCCCCCCGCCACGATCCCCGCGGCCGTCGCGGCCGGCACCACGTAGCGGATCATCGCCGCGATCCGGGGCGCGGGGAGCCCGTGCCCCAGCCGCAGCAGCGCGGGGAGCCAGTAGACCAGGCCGCCGATCGCGAACATACAGAAGGCCAGGGCGAAGACCGAATAGGTGTAGGACGAGTTGACCATCAGGTCCACGTAGTCGTCGCGGCTGGGGCCGGCGATCTCGTGGCGGCGGAGGCGGGCGACCTCGAGCCCCTCGCTCCAGCCCCGCGGCGGCTCCGGCAGCAGCAGGGCGGCCAGCGCCAGGGCCAGGCCGGGCGCCCCCACGAAGAGGAAGGCCGCCTGCCAGGCCGTGGCCCCCGCCACCGCGGCGCCGGGGCCGAGGCCGATGGCCGCGCCCGCGGGCATCGCCAGGTAGAAGGCCGCCAGGGCCAGGCCGCGGCCGCCGCGCGGGAAGAGGTCCAGGATCAGGGTGAGCGCGACCACGCCGGCGGTCGCGCCCCCGACGCCGACCAGGCCCCGGGCGACCTGCAGCTCGTCGTAGTTCCGCGCCAGCCCCGTCCCCACCGTGGCGAGCCCCCAGACGGCGATCCCCACCGCCAGCAGCCTGGGCCGATGGACGCGATCGGCCAGGTAGCCCGCCACCGGGCTCCATGCCGCATAGCCGAGCAGGAGGATCGTGGCCAGCCAGCCCCCCTGGGCGTCGGTCAGGCTCAGCTCCTCGCAGAGCGGCCTCGCGACGGCCGGCAGCAGCCAGCGATCGGTCGAATCGAGGAGGCGAGAGCCCACCGCGACCGCCAGGACCGTCCAGGCCGCCCTGGCGGAGAGCGTCCCGCGCAGGCGGTCGTCCGGCCGTCCCCCGGGGCTTGTCCCGCTTCCATCCTCGCCCTGCACGGCCAAGATGCAACTCCAGGTGCCGCCCATGCGTGCTCGCGGTCGCGGCCGGGCGAGTCCGATCCGGTCGAGGGGCCGTCCGGCCCGCCCGCGTCCCCGCGCGGCGGTGCGATGCGTCCCGGTCCGGACGCGGCCTCACGCCCTCTCGCCGATCGTACGCCAGCGGGTGGGAGCCGTCCAGGGGGCAGCAGCCCCGGCCCCGCCTCCGCGCCCCGTCACTGGTTGCGAAGGGTGTCGTAGAGATTGACCGTGCCGATGGTCCCCTTGAAGATCACGCCGAGGTTCCCGGAGCCCCGCGCCTGCCTCAGGTCCTTCAGGCCGGGGAACTTGCCGGCCGAGTAGATCAGGGTCATGACCCCCTGCGCCTCGCCGGCCGAGAAGCTCCCCCCGCTGCCGTCGTTCTGCGTGAAGGTGAACTTGTTGGGCCGGCCGCGGCGATCCACGGCGCCGGGGACCTGCGTCAGGTCGAGCACCAGCTCGTTCCCGGTGTTGCCGATGTTCTTGACCATGATCACCGCCTGGCCGACGATCGGCTGCGACGGATCGGCGGGCGTCGAGAGGCCCAGTTGCAGGTCGGCGTGCTCGAAGGCGCTGGAATTGCCGCCGCCGAACATGTACATCTGCGACCTCTCGACCGACGCCCGGGGCGCGCCCACGACGAACGGCCCCTGGAACCGCGCCTGGAAGCGGCTGGTCCGGAGCGGCATCGTGTAGCTCGAGGCCGTCCCCTTCGTCGTCGGCAGCAGCGCCCCGGTGGCGAGCATCGCCGTGGTGGACGGGACTTCGCGGACCTCCAGGCGCTCGATCCGGGGCAGGAAGCCGCGCTTCGTGCGATCGGCGGGATATTGGGGACGCATCGGCAAACCTCGCTGGGTACGATGGGCCTCAGGGGAGCAGCCGCGTGCCCACGGCCGTGTTCAGGTCGAGCATGGCGCGGCGGTGCCGCACCAGGGCGTCGCGATAGTCCTTGACGCGGCCGTTGTAGTCGCGGCGGGCGTCGAGGAACTCGAGGATCGTGTTGCTGCCGCCGATGTACCGCTTCCAGGCGGCGTCGAGCACCCGCTTGGAGGCCGGCAGGATCTCCCGCTCGATCTCCAGGAACGCGTCGCGGCTGAGCTCGAATTCGCGGGCCGCCTCGGCCACCTCGTCCTGGATCTGGCGCTCGAGCTGCGCGAGCTGCACCTGGGTCTGGGTGACGTTGATCTTGGCCCGCTCGATGTTCCCCTGGTTGCGGTTGTAGATCGGCATCGGGGCCGTCAGGCCGACGGCCCAGGAGGTCGGGCTCTTGAGGCCGAACGGGCGATTGTCCTGCAGGGTATAGGGCTGGTAGAGCAGGAAGAAGTCGGAGAGCCGCTCCCGCTTCGCGAGCTGGACCTCGTGCTGCGAGCGGTGCAGGCCCATCCGGAAGGCGGCCAGGTCCGGGCGGCTCTGCATGGCGGTGTCGATGAGCTGATCCTCCGACTGCGGCAGCGGCCGCTCGTCCCGCATCCGGTCGTGGATCCGGACCGAGAGCGACTGGGCCCGCGGGACGTTCAGGAGCTGCGCGAGCGTCCGCGTCGCCCGCGAGACCGCCTGGTTGGACTCGCGGACCTGGAGCTGCGCCTGCTCGAGCTGGGCGGTGAGCTGGTCGATCGGGTCGCGGGGGATCTGCTGCTTGTTGAAGAGCTCCCGGTTGAGCTCGAGCAGGTGCGAGATCCCCTCCGCCTGCTTCTGGCTGTAGGCCCGGGTGAGCTCCGCGGCGGCGACGTCCACGTAGGCCGTGTACAGGTTGTCGATCTGCTGGCGGACCGCGTCCTGGAACTGCGCCTCCACGGTCCGCTTGGCGGCCTGGGCCACCACGGTCCGCGCCTGCCGCTTCCGGTTCAGGTCCAGGGGATGCGTGATGTTCACGTCATACTGCGTCTGGCCTCCGGGATTGGCCCGGCTGTACCGGCCGTAGGGGACGAGCTGCGTGTCGGCGTAGAAGACCGGGTTGGCCCGCAGGCTGGCGGTCAGGACGTCCGCGTCCGCCATCGGGATCTCGTACCGCATGGCGATGATGTTGAGGTTCTCGCGGACCAGGATGTCGATGGCGTCGCCGACGCCCAGCCCCCCCGCCGCGCCCACCTCGCCGTCGCCGCCGGGCAGCTCGAGCTCGCCGTAGGCCGGCAGGTCCGCGGCGGGCAGGACCGGGACCTTGAAGTCGGGCAGCCCCTCGCGCCGGGGCTGGTACGTCTGCGGCATCAGGGCGCCCACCGGCGCCCGGCTCACCGACGGGCCCGCCCGGCCGCCGATGGGGATGTCCGACGAGCCCGGCGTGTTCCGGAACAGCGACGTCCCCGAGGCGCCCGGCGTGGCGCCGAACAGGCTCCCCCCCCGCGGCGTCCCCGGCGGGTTGTCCACGTCGATCTGCGGCCCCTGCGCCCGGGCCGTCGCCGCCAGGCCGAGGACCAGCCAGGCCGTCAGGCACGGCGAGATCCGGCGCCGGCGTCGACTCAGTGCTGCCGGAGAGCGGCCCATGTGTCGGTAACTCCTCATCCCTCCCCACGCTTGCCGTGGAGAACGATCGGCAGCCTTGCGCCGCACATCCTGCGCGGCAGGCCCCGACCGTTTGGTCTTATCGGCGAGATGAGTTTGACCAGTTTAGCGAGTCGTCCCCAGTTTGCGGTTCTTGCCCAGTATCCGGTGCGATCCGGAAATCCGGCAATCTCTTCCTGGTCGGCCCTCTCGCGGCGAACTCAGGCCTTCCCCCCGTCCCTCCACGTCCGCCGCCGGATCACGGTGGCGATGATCCGGCGGCCGTCGCGGAACGGGGAGAGCTTGCTCACGGTGCCGGCGATCCGCGGCCGGTAGGGGACGGGGATCTCGAGTGTCGGCAGGTTCAGCATGGCGGCCGCGATGGCGAGCTCGGTCTCGATCTCGAAGCCGGCGGACGTGAGCCGGACGGACTCCACGAACCGCCGGCTGAAGGCCCGGTAGCCGGAGAGGAGGTCGCCGGCCGAGCGGCCGATCAGGACCCGGAAGGTCCCCCGGATGAGGAGGTTGCCGATGCCCCGGAGCGGCGACATCGCCTTGGCGCCACGCTCGGGCCGGCGGGCGCCGACGACCATGTCCGCCCGCCCCTCCAGGATCGGCGCCACCAGGATCGGCGCGGCCTCGGCCGGGTAGGTGCCGTCGCCGTCGACCAGGAGGATGACGTCGCGGTCCGCCAGCCGGGCGAAGGCCGCGCGGACGGCGTGGCCCTTGCCCTGATCCGGGACCGGCACGACCTCGGCGCCCGCCCGGATCGCCTCCTCGGCGGTGCCGTCGGTGGAGTTGTTGTCGAAGACGACGATTTCCGCCCCGGGGAGCGCCTCGAGGAAGCCGGCGATCACCGCGGCGACGGCCGGGGCCTCGTTGTAGCAGGGGATCGCCACGGCGATCCGCGGGGGCACGTTCTCGGCTGAAGAAGGCATCGGCGTGCGGTCTCGCTCCGATTCCGGGGAATCCGTCCGGGCCATCCGGCGGGAGGTCGGTGCGGGCGACGTCGCCCGCGTGCCGGCCGCCGTCGGGATCCTCGACGGCGACGGCTCGTCTCCGACGCGTCTCATGTCATCTCATCTCATCTCAATGCCCGGAGAGCCCCGCCTCGGTCGTCGCGAACGACAGCGGCTGGGCGCTCACGAAGGTTGTCACCAGCGAGGCCGGCCGGGCCGCCGCGGCGGCTCCGGCTGCATTCCCGCCGCCGTTGCCCCCCGTCGCCAGCCGGAGGAGCAGGCTGCTCGTCCCTTGCGGCAGGGTCAGCTCGACCTCGCGGGGGCCGCCGGAGGGGGCGGCGGGGGCCTCCGCCAGGACGGTCTTGCCGTCCAGCCAGGCCGTCAGCGAGGCCCCCGATTCCACCACCAGCCGGGCCTTCTGCTCGACGGGCGAGGTGACGGCCGTGAACGCATAGGCGACGTTCCGCGCCGGGTCCGCGGCCAGGTCGGAAAGGTCGGCCAGGCCCTCGGCGTTGGCGACGATCCGCCGCCAGGGGCCGCCCCGGCCGCCCGGCCCGTTGCGGGGCGCGTCCAGGTCCACCTTCGCGGCCGGGTCGATCGCCCGCGCGCCGTTCTCCTCCGCGACCGGGCCGATCACGTGGTACTGGCCGACGATGCTGACCGGCTGCCGGAGCGTGGCCAGGAACGCCAGCAGGTCCACCAGCTCCGACTCGCTGAAGGCCTGGGCCAGGCCCTCCGGCATCAGCGAGACGTCGCTCGACTTGCGGGCCTCGATGTCCGCCGGCCGCAGCGAGATCCGCTGGCCGTCGGCCGTCTTGATCACCAGGCGATCCGGCGTGTCCTCGACGGGGAGCCCGGTGAGGACCCGGCCGTCTTCCAGGGACAGGATCAGGGCCCGGTAGCTGTAGCCGATCGCCGCGCTCGGGTTGAGGATCGAGCGGAGCAGCTCGTCCTTGCCGTACTTGGTGCCGATCGTGGAGAGGTCCGGCCCGACCCACTGCCCCTGGCCGCGGACGCGGTGGCAGCCCGCGCACGCGTTCAGCCCGGCGCGGAAGAAGGTGAGGCGGCCCTTCCCGGGATCCCCCTCGCGGCCGAGCAACACGGACACCGGCGGCAGGGGCCGGCCGCCGGCGGCCTTCGGCAGCGGGAGCACCGCGGCGGCCTCCTCGCGGAGCGCCCGCCCGAGCGGCAGCGCCGTGTGCAGCAGCATCGTGGCCTCGGTCTTCAGGTCGTCCGGCAGCGTCCCGGCCTTCGCCATGTCGAGGATCCGCCGCGCCCCGCCCTCGAGCGGGCCGAGGGACCGCAGCGCCTCGCGGCGGATCCCCAGCGGGTACTCCCTGGTGAGGACCAGCTCGCGGAGCCGGCCGGAGGCGTCATACAGCCGAGGGCTCGTCCGGACGGCCGCCTCGGCCAGCGCGTCCGAGCTCGGCCTCCCCCGGGCGTCGCCGATCAGGCGGTCCAGGAGCGTGGCCGCGCCGGGTGCCTTGACGGCCCCCAGGCCCTCCACGGCGGCCACCCGCAACGGCTCCGGCAGCGAGGCGTCCAGGGCCACCGCTTCCAGCGCCTGGCCGTAGCGAGGGTCGCGCGCGGCGATCGCCAGTTGCACCCCCTGCGGCTTCGCCTCGCGGTCCGCCAGCCTCGAGCCGATGAACGCGACGACCGGCTCCGCCCCGCGGGCCGAATTCCATTCGCCCTCGAGCTTCCGCGCCAGGATCGCGCCGAGCTCGTGCCGGCGGTCCGCCGAGGTCTCCCGGGCGGCCATCTCCGCGAGCGTGGCCCCGGCCCTCGGATCCTTGATCTGGCCGATCACGTCGTCGGCCGCCTGCCGCAGCTCCGGCGCCGAGAGCGACGGCAGCACCGAGGCGACGAATCGGAGCGACTCCGGCCGCCGCAGCCGCCAGGCCAGGCCCAGGTTCTTGCTCAGGGCCGTGACCGGCAGGTCCGGCGCGCCGGCCGGCAGGAACGCCTCGTTGCGGTCCGTCGGGAAGTACGGCGGCAGGGCAACCGCCCCTTCCCTCCCCTCCTTCAAGGCGTCCGAGGGGCCATAGAGCGAGCCGTCCAGGAGCTTCACCAGGAACGCGTCCTCGCGCGAGTCCAGCGCCAGGCCGAGGGCCTCGAGATACCAGCGGTCCTGGCCGTCCCAGGCGGCGGCGAGCCTCCGGAGAGCCTCGCCCACCGGCTTCGTGGGGAGGTTCCGGATCGCCAGGATCAGCTCGCGGCGGACGCCCGCGTCGGGGTCGTCGGCCAGCGGCAGGAGCGCATCCAGGTGGGCGAGGGCCGCGGGAGGACGTTTCGCCGCCGGGTTCGCGTACTCGACCCTCCCGTTCTCCCGGCAATCGCGGCCGAGCATCCGGACGGCCAGCTCCCGGATCCGAGGATCCGCATCCTTGAGGGCGGCGACCGCCGGGGCGTCCCCTTTCAGCCCGGCCAGGACCTGGAGGGCCCGCCCTCGGTGGATCGGCTCGCCGTCGCGGAAGAGCTCCTCCAGGGCCGCGACGCCGGACGCTCCCTCGGCGATGAGGCTGCTCCGGGCCGCGTCCCGAGCGGCCACGACCGGCGACTTCAGGGCGGCGATCCGCCCCGCCGTGGTGGCGAAGTCCGGCGCGGGGGGCTTGCTCGCCTTGTGTCCCTTCGGGGCGACGCGGAAGATCCGCCCGGTGTTCTGGTCGCTGAAGGCGTGCCCTCCCACGCCCGCGTCATACCAGTCGGCGACGATGATCGAGCCGTCGGGGGCGGCACAGGCGTCCACGGGGCGGAACCACGGGTCGTCGCTGCCGAGGAGGACCTTGTATTCGGTCCGGTAGCTCGCCCCCTTGCGGGTGATCGGGAAGAAGTTGACCTGGCGGCTGCCGGCGTCCACCTCGAGCACGGCGCCGAAGTAGCCCTGCTCCTTGGGCAGCAGCGAGCCTTCATACACCATGATCCCGGTCGGGCTGCCGTTGCCCGTGCCGACGAGCTTGGGGATCATGCCCGGCACGTCCTCGCCCCAGTGCCGCGGCGAGCCCGGCGTCTTGTAGCCGTAGTGGCCGCCGTCCATCGTCCAGATGACCCGGCAGCCGCGGTTGCCGTCGTCGTCGTTGTCGCTCACGAAGATCGTGCCGAACGAGCTCAGCGACGCCTCGTAGTTGTTCCGCTGGCGGTCGCAGATGATCTCGAACTCCGTCCCGTCCCGGTTCACCCGCAGCGTGTTGGCGAGCTGGTCGGTCCGGACGTGCCGGCCCGATTTGTCCACCACGTCGAAGTTCTGCTGCCGCTCCGAATGGTCCTGCTGCACCGAGCAGCAGCCGTCGCCGTGGGTGAAGTAGAGCTTGCCGTCGAGGCCCAGCACCATGCCGTGGACGCCGTGATCGGAGTCGACCCCGCCGAAGCCGGTCAGGAGCGGATAGCGCCTGTCGGCCACGTCGTCGCCGTCGGTGTCCTCAAGGACCATCAGGTTCGGGCTGTTGCCGATGAAGACGCGGCAGCCGGTGTACTTGCCGGCGGCGTCGTGATGCTCCTCGACCGCCAGCCCCATCGGGACGGGGAAGATCTTGTCGGCGAAGACGGTCACCTTGTCGGCCTTGCCGTCGCCGTCGGTGTCCTCGAGGATCTTGATCCGATCGGCGTCCTCCATGCGGTGGAACCGCGCATTGCCGCCGCGGGTGAGCCGGTAGTTCTGCCCCTCGGCGACCCAGACCCGGCCCCGGGAATCGACGTCGATGTTGGTCGGGTTCGCGATCATCGGCTCGGCCGCCCAGAGCGTGGCCTCCAGGCCCTCCGCCGGCTTCAGCCTTCGCGTCGACTCCGCCGCGGTCATCTGGGCGAGGGCCGGCGAGGGCGTCCCCAGCCAGGCACACGTCGATGCGATCAGTGCGGCCGTGACGGGAGCCCAGTGGATCGAAGTCGGCCGGGCCGGGCGTCGCGAGGTCTTCGGCAGCATCGAGGTCAACTCCTGGTCGAAGGCAAGTCGAGACGGTCGATCGCTTCCGTCGGTTCGATCGGTCGGGTGAGGTCTGGCCGGGCGACTGTCCGTTCCGGAGACGCGTCAGGGAGACGCGGCACGACATGCTCGGGAATCGCCCGGACATCTTCCCACGTCCCCGCGGGAGCGTCCAGCGTCAAGCCCGCCGGTCGATCGCAGCCCGGAGCCGA
>NZ_JAALJH010000041.1 GCF_011064615.1 Aquisphaera insulae
GGGTGCGGTCGGAGTCGCACTTGGTCCTTGCTCGGAATGGAATTGCTCCTTAGTATGTGCTAAGAAACGTTGAGGAAACGGCCCAGGAAATGATGAAAGGAAGCCCAGGATTCCCAGGGCGCGGGCAACCCGCGTCGAGGCAGCCGGCCTGACGGCCGGCGCCGTGGGCGATGGAAGGTGGCGACCGCGCGGGGCGCGGCGCCGGGCATGCCGACACAGGACGGGACGGGCGAGACCCGGTTGCGGATGATCTCGCGCCAAGTCGCCCCGCACGATCGACCTTTCGGCGCGCCCTCGCGCCGGGCCTTTTAGTAAACAGAGGTTGAAGTGATCGGTCAGACCACGCGTGAGAACCCGCTCAAACTCGGCAAGTTCGACCTGGCGACCTCGGCCCGATGGCTGGAGGCGCGGATGCGGCACCCCGTCCGCCGCGGAGCCCTCAGCCCTCGCGAGAATGCCCTGGCGGAGCGGATCAAGATGCTCAAGCGGGAGGCCGGATCGCACTCGCCGAGCGCCCCCACGATCATCAAGCTGATCCCCGAGCTGCGGCTCCGCGTGGATGCCTGCTTCCTATCCAACCCCTATGCCACGGGCCTCTTCCTGGAGTACCTCCAGCGCGAGGTGATCCGGACCGGGAAGCTCCGCAAGCTGCTGGAGTTCTACCCGTCCCAGAATCGGGTCATCGCCGGCAAGCTCAGCCGGGCCATCGGCGTGCCGACGGACCATCTCTTCATCGGCAACGGTGCCGTCGAGATTATCCAGGCGATCATGCACCGATTCGCGGGCAGCAAGATCCTGGTGAATCTGCCGACCTTCTCCCCCTACCACGAGTTCGCCCGGCCGGACACGCAGGTCGTCTTCAACGTGCTCGACAAGGAGAATGACTTCCGGTTCGACCCGGCCGCCTACATCGAGAGGGTGAAGCGGGAGAAGCCGGACACGATCGTCCTGATCAACCCCAACAATCCCGACGGCGGCTACATCCCCTACGCCACCCTCGTCCGGATGCTGGAGGAGCTGCGGGACGTCCCCAACATCATCCTCGACGAGAGCTTCATCCACTTCGCCTGCGAGGGGGACGACTACGCCTTCCGGAGCCTCGGCGGCGAGGTCGATCGGTTCCCAAACCTGATGGTCGTGAAGAGCATGTCCAAGGACTTCGGCGTCGCCGGCATCCGCGCCGGGTACGCCGTGATGGCCCCCGGCCGCGTCCGCGAGCTGCTCGACAACGGCTTCCTGTGGAACTCGTCCGGGCTGGCCGAGTATTTCTTCGACCTCTATTCCCGCCCCGACTTCCTGGTGGAGTACGAGCGCAAGCGGGTGCACTACATCCGCCACTCGCGGCGGTTCTTCAAGGCCCTCTCCATGCTCCCGGGCCTGTACGCCTACCCGACCAGCGCCAACTTCATCCTGGTCGAGCTCCGCAACGGGATGACCGCCGAGGATCTGGTCTGCCGCCTGCTGGTCCGCCGCGGCATCTACACGCGGACCTGCGACGACAAGAAGGGCCTGGAGCCCGGCAAGTTCCTCCGGGTCGCCTCCCGCACCCGATCCGAGAACCGGTTCGTCCTCCGGGCCTTCAAGGACCTGCTCCGCTGAGCGACTTCGGCCGGGGGCGATCGGATCGAGATCGGGATCGAGGCCGTCGCATCGCCGCCCGCGGGCGGCCCGAGGGGCGCGGACGCCCGCGGAGTGCCGGCCGCGGATTCGGCTCCTTGCGAGGAAGCAGGCGATGGACTCATCAGTCGATCTCTCGCTTTCAACGTCCGCATCGATGGCGACCGTCGCCGCCGGGGTGGCCTGAGTCAACGACCGATTAGTATCGCGACCGACATCGGTCGGCAAGGGTTCCTCTCCTCGCCGTCGCGACGGGGCACGAGGCCGGCGCCTCCCGCTCCGGCCGCAGAACGACGCGATCCGCCCGGTCGAGAGGACCGGGCGGATCGGGAAGGATCTCGATGTCGGGCGGGCCATTCGTCCGTCAGCGGGTCGTCTTCGTCAGCTTGCCGTTGGTCCAGGTGTAGACGGTCGTCACGCCGGTCAGCGTGTCGACCCACGTGTGGGTCTGGTCCTGGATGGCGTCGGTGACGCCGGTCGCCCTGTTGGTGATCGTCAGCGTCGGGGCCGACAGCGAGGTCGCGTCGTAGTTCTGCCAGAGCGAGATGCTGCCGCTGGCCCCGTTCTGCGTGTCGGTCAGGAAGAGGGTCGTCGCGAACTGGTTCGGATAGACGATCGGCCCGTCCGAGTTGTCGCCGTCGAGCGAGCCGAGGCTGACCGGCTGGGTCGCCCTCCCGGTGAGGGTCATCGTGGCCGAGTTGGTGCGGACCGTGTAGCTGTACGAGGCCGTCACGCCGTCGAGGCTCACCTGCTGCGTCATCACCGGGCTGATCCGCGTGGAACCGGTCCCGACGTAGTTCACCGGCTTGGCGCTGTTGTACTTCGGATGGGCAAGGTTGTCGTTCCTGGCGAACGCGTTGTTGTCGGCGATCCCGGTCATCCCGCTGCCGGTGCCGATGACGTTGTTGGAGCTGGCCGGGCCCACCTTGCCCATGATGTCGGGGGCCGTGGTCGCGGTGTTGGCGTAGATGTCGTTGCCCGTCAGGGTCGCGGCGAACGTGCTGTCCAGGGCGTAGCCGCCGCCGTACTGGGCCGTGTTGGCGGTGATGGTCGAGCTGCTGATGGCGGAGGCCACCGTGCTGTTGTCCCAGATCGCCCCGCCGCCGATCGCGGTGTTGTTCCGGAAGGTGCTGCCGGAGATGGTCATCCTCGCATTGTTGTAGACCGCCCCGCCGTACTTCGTCGAGTTGCCCGAGAACGTGCTGTTGACGATGTTCAGCGTGCCGCTGTAGTTGTTCACGCCGCCGCCATAGTTGTAGGCCGCGTTGTTCTTGATGGTGGAGCCGGTGACGGTCATCGTGCCGTAGTTCACCGCGGCGCCATTCGTGCTGCCGGAGACGGTCACGCCGGACAGGGTGAGCGTCCCGTTGTTCTCGAAGGCGCGGCCGGGGGAGTTCTTGAACTCCAGGTTCCGGATGGTCACCGTCGAGAGCGAGTCCACCCGGATGCTGTTGCCGCTGGAGAGCTTCGCCTTCGCCAGGTCGATCGTCACGCCCGACTGGCCGTTGAAGGTGATGCCGTGGACGTTCGAGAGCTCCGGCAGGGCGCTCTGGAGGACGACATTCTTGTTCGAGCCGGTGATGGCGAAGTTGATCGTGGCGGCGTCCGAGGCCGAATCGGCGGCGATGATCGCCGCGCGGAGCGACCCGGCCCCGGCGTCGGCGATGCTGGAGACCGTGAAGCTCGAGAGCACCTGGCGGCCTTCGAGCGACTCCATGCCCAGATGACGGCGGGCGACGTTGCGGCGGGCGGAATCGCGGCGGGCGGTCATCAGCTTGAGCAGGCTCATCGTCATCCCCTTTGTTCCTGGCGTTTCCCTGGTCATCTCGTCTCGTCTCTTCGGGCGGCCCCGGCCGCACCGGACGAGAGGTAGTCAGGCCGTTTCCCGGGAACCTGACAGCACGCCGGGAAATTTCTCCGGGCCGGATCGACGGGCGCCCGACCCGCCGGCCATCCGGGCCGTTGAATACCGCCCCGCCCTCCGATAACCTGGCCCTCTGAACACGAGAGTCATTGCCGCTCGGCAGGGGGCGGAACGAGGTAACCATGACGCGCGACGACATCGATCATCGACCGACCCGGCGGACCTTGCTCCGGAGTGCGACGGCCCTGGCCGGGCTCGCGGCATTGCCGCGCGGCGTGCTCGGGGCGACCCCTCCCAGCCCCAACTCCGTCTTCGGAGGGGTGCACGTCGGCACCAACACCTACAGCTACCGCGGCGAGCGGGAGACGGCCGAGGACACCCTGAAGGCCCTCCTCGAGGACGGCCTGAGCGAGGTCGAGCTCAAGGCCGCCACCATCCGGTCCTATCTCGGCATGCCTCCGGCCGCGAGGTCCGGCGCGAAGCCGAGCCGCCCCTCGGACGCCCGGCGCCAGGCGTATCTCGCCCGCGCCGCCGAGCTCCGCGCGATGTACAACGGCAACGGCGTCAACATCCACATCCACAAGCTCGAGTTCGGGCCGACCGACGAGGACATCGACTTCAACTTCGAGGTCGCGAAGGTCCTCGGCTGCAAGGCCATCACCACCGAGCGGAACGACGCGCTGGCGAAGCGCCTGGCCCCGTTCGCCGAGAAGCACCGGATCTGGGTCGCCTTCCACAACCACACCGAGAACACGCCGGCGATCGACGCGGTCGATCCGCTGACCCGCGCCGGCGACTTCATCGGCTTCAACTTCGACATCGGCCACTACGTCGCCGGCACGAAGGGCAAATCGCCGATCCCGGTCCTCGAGAAATACCACGCGAAGATCGTCAGCCTCCACCTCAAGGACCGCACCGCCGCGGGCGGCAACCTCCCCTGGGGCCGGGGCGAGACCCCGATCAAGGAGGTCCTTCGGCTCCTCAAGCGGGAGAAGTGGCCGATCTACGCCGACATCGAGCTCGAATACCCGATCCCGAAGGGCTCCACCGCCGTGAAGGAAGTCGCGAAGTGCGTCGCCTACTGCAAGGAGGCCCTGGCCTGAAGGAAGGCCGGCGGCTCAATCCGCCAGCAAGACCTCGTAATAGAACGCCCTGTCCTTGCCCGTATCGATCGTGAAGCCATTGCGCGTGGCCGGTGCCCGCCGGCCGGTCGGCTGGCCGTCGTGGTCCAGGACGTTCACCCGCTCGACCCGACGGCGAGCGAACGTGACCTCGGCCCGGACCGGCTCCAGCAGGATTGGCGCCTTGCCGTTGTCCACGATCGTCTTCTGGTCGAGCGTCAGGATCCGGAAGCCCGTGTTGGCGTTGCGGGCCAGCGCCGAGACCAGCACCCGACGGCCGCGGGCGATCGTGCCCGTGGGCTCGGCGGCCGTGAGGAGGATCGACGCATACGGCGTCCTCGGCGCGATGGTCACGTCGCCGAGCTCGAGCGGCTTCCCCCCCGCGAAGCCCACGTAACCCTGCGTCCCCGGCGTCCGGATCGCGATCAGGCCGCCGCCGCCGGTGTCCCACGAGAGCTGGCCGGTCGCGGAGACCAGCGCCGTCCCCCTGCGATACCGCGACAGGTCCGGGATCGTGCTCGATTTCGACTCGGTCGTGAACTCCACCTCCGCCCGCCCCACGGCCAGCGACTCCGCGGGGACCGATCCGGTGAACGTCTTCACGTCGGCCTGCTGGGCGATCGTGTCCGAGAACGAGAACTCGCCCCGGGCCAGGTCCTGCCCGCTCACCCGCCGCACCGAGAGCACCGGGCCGGCCTTCACGTCGCCGCGGTGGACCATCCGGGCCAGGATCGGGTACTGGCCGATCTGCGTCGGGACGTCGGCGTTCCAAACCCCGAAGGGCTGGTTGCCGGCCAGCATGCTCGCCGGGTCGATCCGGTTCGACGTGGACTGGAACTCGTACGACGCGTCCCAGCCCTGCAGCCCCATGCCGTACGCCGCCATGATCACCGGACCCTCGGCGCTATACAGCGAAGGATAGACATGAATCCACTCCGACACGCCGAACGGCTTCCCGGCCACCTGCTGGAGGCCGCTCGAGAAATAGCCGCCCCCGGGCGTGGCGAGCATCGTGTCCCGGAATCCCTCGCCGAAGTAGTTGTGACGATCGATGTACCCGACCAAGTCGTCGGATCGGAGGTTGTAGTAATGGGGCAGCATGCTGGGCGCCTGCCACGGCGAGCCGATCAGCGGCCCGCGGTACCCGGCCTTGCGAATCGCCGCGGCGAACTTGCCGTAGAAGCGGTCCTGCGTCTCGTGGAGTAACGCGGCCGTGTCCAGCAGCCGGGTGCGATCGCCCCCCTTCGCCCGCGGCAGGTGGCCGTCGCCGTAGAACCACGGATTCATCTGGAGGCCGACGCTCGCGTCCTCGAGCCGCTCGTCCGACTTCAGGACGCCGGCCCACGCCTCCGCCAGCTTCTCCTGCTCGCCGTACTTCGCCTTGAGCCACTCGGCGAACCGCCGCTGGAGCTGCTTGCGGTACGTCGGGAAGTCGTTGTAGGCCGATTCGGACGTGTAGAAGAAGATGTCGTCCTCGTTCTGGAGCTCGATGAAGCTGAGCGCGGGGTCCTCCGCGTAGGTCTTCCCCGTGTACGGGTTCCGGTGGCCCAGGAGCCTCACGACCATCTCGATCATCAGGTCCTGCACGTCCTCCGCCCAGTTGATCACGCCGTAGGTGTCGCCCCCCTTCTTCATCAGCTCGTCGAACCCGGAGATCCGCGCCCGATCGCCGGGCCGGACCGTGAAGTGGTACGTATGCGACCAGCCGTAATAGATGCCGCTCCCGGCGAGCCGGCTGGCGAAGTAGTCGAGCCGGTCCAGGCCCTCGGGCTTCATCTCCACCGCGGTGTCCGTGCCGCCGATTCCCGCCCAGTCCGCCCCCGTGAACTTGTGCAGGCGCACCGCGTTGACGCCCAGCCCGACGAACCGCGCGGCCGTGGCATCGGCGTCCTCCTTGCTGGGGGCGCAAAGGGCATACGAGAGGTTCGTCCCCCAGAACCGGATCGGGGTGCCGTCCTCGAGCACGAACGAATCCCCCTTGATCCGGACGCCCCCGCGCCGGCCGGCCGGCTTCTCCAGCCAGTCCGCCAGCCCGATCGCGGAGCGGTCGAACGCGCCGGCCGTCCGGAAGGGGAACCAGTCGGGGCCGGGGACGACGGGCGATAGCTTCTCCAGGTCGCGGGCATTCGTCAGCAGCAGGGCGTCGGCCGGGAAGGTCCACGTCAGGCGGGCCCGCGTCGTGCCGGCCTTGAGCGTCTCCGCGGCCAGCTTGATCCGCAGGTCGCCGTCGCTGCCCACGACCAGCGGCGGATCGGCCGCGACCTTGACCGGGCCCTTCCAGCCCGGGCTCGTGACCTCGATCTCCCGCGCCGTCCCGAGCTCGGCGATCCCCGCCGGCAGCTCCTTCCGGGCCGAGCCGCCGTCGGCCCGGCCCAGGGCGACCGTCGCATGACGGCCCGCGGGCACGCCCAGCGTGGCCACGATCTGGGTGATCGGCACCGATCGGTCCGAGGTCAGCGCGTACTCGAAGACCACCGTCCGGGGTCCGCCCGAGTGGACGTCCAGCCCCACGGTGACCTTCGCCCCGGCGATCTCCAGCGGGACCGACATCCGGAGCCGGTCGCCCCCGGCCCGGGCGTTCGCCGAGATCGGCAGCCAGCCCCAGTTCGGGCCCCATCCGACCACGCCCGTGGTGAGAACGACCTCGTCCCCCGAGACCACCCGGAACCCGAACGAGTTGTCGGGATTGACGACGACCTTCCAGGCCTCGCCTCGAGTGGCCGAGGCCGGGGCCGTCAGGCCCGTCAGGAGGAGAAGTGCCACGACTCGAAGCCGGCGACTCGGTCTCATGCGCTGCGCCCTCGCGGTAGGGCCGGACGCCTCATCGACATCGAGGCCCGGTCCGGATCGTGTTGTCCCCGAACGGCCGCCCCTCCCCCTGGTGGTTTACCGGATCCGCCGGGCCGAGACAACGCGCCGGCGGCGGGATCGTCGCGGATGCCGACAGGATCAGGCAAGACTTCTGGAGGATCGTTGCTTCTCGACACCCGGGGGCGGCCCGATAATGCACATCCGGAGCCGGCCGGCGTGGCGACGGATGACATGGCCTCGCATCGCGATCGAGGTCTCCGCGTCGGCTCGCGAGCGTAGCGGTTGGATCACGGGTCCGCGAGAACCACGACATGTACCGAGCCAGAGCGTATTCCGCCTCCAGTTCGACGTCGCCGCTGGCGTCGGACACCATCGCCCGGCGCGAGCCGACCGGGCGCGACGTCCAGATCGAGATCCTCTATTGCGGGGTCTGCCATTCCGACCTCCACTACGTCCGCGACGAATGGCACGACGCCATGCCCGCGGTCTACCCGTGCGTGCCGGGCCATGAGATCATCGGCCGCGTGACGAGGACGGGCCCGGACGTGGGTGCCCTCCGGGCGGGCGACCTGGTCGGCGTCGGCTGCCTGGTCGACTCCGATCACGACTGCCCGAACTGCCGCGAGGGCCTCGAGCAGTTCTGCCCGAACATGGTCCTGACGTACGGATCGCCGGACTCGCACGGGACGGCGCCCGTCACCTACGGCGGCTACTCCGACAGCGTCGTCGTGGATGAGCGATTCGTCGTGCGGATCCCCTCCAACCTTGACCCGGCCGCCGCCGCGCCGCTGCTCTGCGCCGGGATCACGACCTATTCCCCCATGCGGCACTGGCGGGTGGGCCCGGGGAAGAAGGTGGGCGTCGTCGGGCTCGGCGGCCTCGGCCACATGGGGGTGAAGTTCGCGCATGCCCTCGGCGCCCACACGGTGGTCTTCACCACGTCCGAAAGCAAGCGGGACGATGCGATCCGGCTGGGCGCCGACGAGGTGGTCCTCTCGAAGGATGCCAACCGGATGAAGGCCCACGCCGGGAGCTTCGACTTCATCCTCGACTGCGTCTCCGCCAACCATGACGTGAACTCCTACATCAACCTGCTGACCCGCGACGGCAATCTCACGCTGGTGGGCGCCCCGGAGAAGCCGCTCCCGGTGGCGGCCTTCGCGCTCATCTTCGGCCGCCGGAGCCTCTCCGGCTCCCCCATCGGCGGGATCGCCGAGACGCAGGAGATGTTCGACTTCTGCGGCCAGCACCGCATCACCTCCGACGTCGAGGTCATCCCGATCCAGAAGATCAACGAGGCCTACGACCGGCTGCTCCGGTCCGACGTGAAGTACCGCTTCTGCATCGACATGGCGTCGCTCCGGTCGGAGTGATCCTGGCCCGCCACCCAGGCCGGCGAACATCGGGGCGAAGCCCAGGGGACGGGCCGGCCAAACTTGGTCGAGCCCGGCCCCTTCCCTTTCAACGGCCGGTCGCATTCGGCCGCACGATCTCCGCGTAGACATCCGGGCGCCGCTGCGGCCGATTCCGGCTATTCTGCCGGGCCTTCCGGATCCGTTGCAGGTCGATCGTGGCGGTGATGTAGCTCTCCTTCGGTTCCGTGCAGGCGGCCAGGATCTGGGCGGGCCACTGGCCGATCATGGTGCCCGACCCATACGCCTGGTTGGTGGCGATCATCGCCACCTCGTCCTGGAACATCGCCGACCTGACGAGGAAGTCCTCGACCGGCCCCTTTCGGCCGTTGATCCAGACCAGAACCTCGGCGCCCCGGAGCGAGAGGATGCGGGCCGACTCCGGGAACCAGCCGTCGTAGCAGGTCAGGATGCCGATCCGGCCGAAATCCAGGTCGAAGACCGGGAAGTCGTCGCCCCGCTTCATCATCCATTCGGGGTCGTTCCGCAGGAACCAGTCGAGGTCCTTGCCCTGCGGGGGTTTCGACCAGGGGGGCTGGCCCTCGTGGTGGTCCACGGCGGCGTGCACCTTGCGGTACTTCCCGGCGATCTTCCCCGACCGGTCGAACAGGAGCGCCGTGTTGGCGAACGATCCGTCCTCGAAGACCTCCCAGCAGCCGACGATCACGTGGATCTTGCCCGCCGCCGCCGCCCGCGCGATCCGCCCCGTCTCCGCGCCCGGGACGGCGATCCGGCCCAGGAGGTATTCCGGGAAGACCACGAGCTGCGCCCCGTCCCCGGCCGCCCTGGCGATGAAGCGTGCCACGACCTCGCTCGGGTCGAAGCCGGCGCGTGGCAGGTCGGTCTTGTCGTAGCCGAGCACCTGGACCGCCGCCACCTTCACCTCGGCCGGCCTGGCGGGCTCATCGGCCCGAACCACCGGGGTGGGGAGCAGCAAGGACCAATACAAAGACAGCACCATCATTGAATTCGACTGAATTCTCACCGGCGATTCTCCCTCGTCTCCGTGATGAGTCACCGCGGGCGCACTCCGATCCTCCGAAAGTCCACGACCGCGCGGTCGTTCCCATCTCGTCTCCGCGCCGCGTCTGGGGAATTGTCTCAAATCGCGACGGCGGGTGTTGAGTTTCGGCGAGATTCGCCGGGGATTCCGTGCCGTCGCAGGCTGCCGAACCGCCCGCTTGATCGAGCGGATGCAATGTCCGATCATGTGTTTGTAATTGCCTTTCACCTCTCACCTCGACTCCCGGAGAACGGCCCATGGGAGACATCTTCCGGATTTACTTCAAGGACCTGGTGCGGATCGACCCCGGCGACCCGAACGACCCGCTGACCGCGATCACCTTCAACACCTCGTCGTTCTGGGGTGAGGGGACGGCTTACATCCTCGGGTGCGGGGTGAAGCGATGGTACGACGCCATCTGCGACCCGGAGCGCGAGCCGGAGGCCGTCCGCCCCGAGGGCGATTCGATGAAGACCCTCGCACCCAAGGCGAAGAAGGACGACCCCGACGAGCTGATCTACCCGCCCTCCGCCTTCTCCTCGACGAAGATCATGAAGCCGAAGGCCCCCTACCCCAAGACCCGGTACACGTCGTCCGACTTCTGGTGGAATCCGGACCGGAGCGCGGTCACGGGCGATTCCGTGCTCATCTACTGCCTGCGGCTCCAGTCGGACAGCCTCATCGCCAAGGACGACAAGTCGTTGAGGAGCAAGCTCGGCGGCGGCGGGACGACTCACGCCGGCGCCAACGGCACCATCTCCGAGATCTACGTCCAGGACGTGCTGACCTCCAACGGGATCGGCAACATGCAGGCCCTGATCAACGTGGCGTTCCACGAGACGATGCACAACAAGCTCAAGATCGGCCAGGGCCTGCACGCCGACAAGGGCCTCGCGGCCGACCGCAACATGCCCGACGACACCCTCAACGACACCAATATCCGGAAGATGCGCGGGGCGCTCGAGCAGATGGTCGTCCAGGACACGCGGTTCCTCTGAGCCGGTGGACCGGGCCACCCGGGTATTCCGCCGGCAGTCAACGCGCGGACTCTCCGGGCGGCCGGGCGGCAGGCCGCGGGATTGAGCGCTTATTACCCCGGCAAGGAAGTTGATCAAGCTCACGGATATCGAACGGCCTCCTGAATCCCCCCACGCTCGGGGACGCGAAATCCGGCTCTCCCCCTTACGAAGGGGGAGTTGGAGGGGGTGCTTGGTGCCGGCCAGGGCGATCGAATTCACCCCCCTGAATCCCCCCTTCGTAAGGGGGGAAGTGAATGCGGGCCGGCTTCCCTGTCAGCGGTAAGAGCCCTATCACGGTGATCTTCTTCCTTGCCGAGGTAATATCCATCCTCGCCGACCGACGGCCAGTGATCGGGGAGCTTGGACGGGTGGGTACTGAGGCGCGTTCTGGCCTCGCGGATCGGCACGGGAATCGCCAGCGCGTCGCGTTCGTGGACCAGGAAGTTCCGGTATTCGCGAACCTCGTGGATCAGTTGCATATCGCCAGTAGGACTTCCAGGCCGTCTCGAACACGGCCCAGAGTCGGATCAGGTAGGTGCCTTCGAGCTCATCGACGGCCGCGGTAAGGTGATGGGGCTGCGTCCCCTCCGGAAGGCGGGCGTGCGCCGTCAGGACGTCGACCTGATAACGCGCGAGGGCCGCGGCGACGACGCGATGCTCGAAGACTGTGTCATGCATCTCGTGGAAGACGTCATAGAGTTCAGGCATGAGGAGATCTTGCGAGGTCGTCCAGGAGATCGCGGAGGGCCTCTTCATCCAGCGAGAGTCGTCCCGCCATCGCATCCGCGCCCGCGGTGGACGGGGGCGGGGGCGGCGACGGCACGCGGCGGACGAACCATCGCCCTCCTTCCCGATGGAGGCTGGCCACACTTTCGTAGGCCGGCATCCGGAAGAACTGCACCAACCCCTCGGCGCCTGGTGCTTGGCGGGCGACGGGGACCACGGAGATCTCGGCATCGCCGCGATCGAGGATCAGGACAGGGACCTCGTAGCGGCCGACGGCCTTCTCCACCAGGTGCTTGCGAGCCAACCGGGATCGCCAACCCAGGGAGCCGGCCCAGTCCCGGATGCTCCCGAAGAGCTCGTTCAGGCCATCCCGCCAGCGCGCGACGTCCGCCGCCACGTCGATCGTCGTGGATTCCGAGGTCGCCATCGCGAGGTCACCTCCGGGCTGATTGGTGATCGCCATTCGGGGCGGGTGTCGGCCGGCACCCCCACGTCACGCCGATAGCGGCACCGGAAGGAAGAGCGTTAGGGGCTCGTCCACGACCGGCTCGAATCCGTGCTTACGATAGAAATCGGCGGCGGCATCAT
The DNA here is from genome assembly GCF_011064615.1 of Aquisphaera insulae. Classification (GTDB taxonomy): domain Bacteria; phylum Planctomycetota; class Planctomycetia; order Isosphaerales; family Isosphaeraceae; genus Aquisphaera; species Aquisphaera insulae. The sequence continues at coordinate 12,162 of NZ_JAALJH010000041.1, forward strand.
CCTTGGCGTGGACAAGAAGCAGCTTCAGGCCGGCGATCTCGGCCGCCTGCATGGTCCGCAGGACGGCGTCCTTGAGCAGGGCCTTACCCAGGCCGCGTCCCTGTTGGCGCCGATCGACCGCCAGTCTCGCCAGCAGCATGAGCGGGATGTCATACCGGCCTGCGCCCTTCACCAACTTCGGTGGCAACAGCTTCGGAGCGATCGAGCCGTAGACCAGGGAGTAATACGCGACGATGACCTTGCTGTCGGCGAGGGTGACGACGTAGTTCCGGACGATCCCCCGCTTCTGATTCTGAAGCGCGTAGTTCCGCAGGTACGAGTCGAGCGCGGGCGTACCGCAATCAAAGGCCGAGCGGTCGTGGCCTCCGTCAAGTGGAGTGACCGGAGCGAATGCGAATTCAGCCATCCAGGATCGACCGCTCGGTGAGCAGCTTGCGGACGGCTGCCACGCTCGCTGACGGCGGCTTGTCGAGCGTGGCGAAGATGTGGGCAACCTGCTTTCGATTGAGCGACACCGGCTCCTCGTCAACGAGCAAGGTAGCCGCCACCTGATAGGCGTTCTCCAGGATGAACTCGCTCAGCGTCTCGCCCTGCCGCTCCGCGGCCCTGGCCAGGATCGCCTTCCGCCGGGCATCGACACGGATACTCAGCCGGCTTTCCCGCCGGCTCGTTTCGATCGGCTTCTCCGCCATCTCCGCCCTCCCTTCTTGTACATCCAGCGTACACCCTCGCATCAACAGGGGCAATGCCTTCGCCTCGTGCGAGGCGAGGCCGATGGCAGGGAGTCGCTCCGCTCACGCCAGCAGCGGCTTGACCACGTGCGCCGGCTCCACGCCCGTGAGGCGCTGGTCCAGGCCTTGATAGCGGAAGGTGAAGCGCTGGTGGTCGAAGCCCAGGAGGTGCAGGATCGTGGCGTGGAAGTCGCGGACGTGGACGGGGTCCTTGACGATGTTGTAGGAGAAGTCGTCGGTCTCGCCGTAAATCGTCCCGCCCTTGATCCCGCCGCCGGCCATCCACATGGTGAAGCAACGCGGGTGATGGTCGCGGCCGTAATTGTCGTGCGAGAGGCCCCCCTGGGAGTAGATCGTCCGGCCGAACTCGCCCCCCCAGATGACCAGGGTCTCGTCCAGCAGGCCGCGGGCCTTCAGGTCCTGGATCAGGCCCCAGCATGCCTGGTCCACGTCCTTGCACTGGAAGGGCATCCGGCCCCCCACGTTGGCGTGATGGTCCCAGTTGTTGTGATAGACCTGCACGAACCGCACCCCGCGCTCGACCATCCGACGCGCCAGCAGCGCGGTATGGGCGAACGAGCCGGGCTTGCGGGCCTGCTCGCCGTAGAGGGCGTAGGTTGAGACCGGCTCGCTGGACATGTCGGTCAGCTCGGGGACCGAGGACTGCATCCGGAAGGCGAGCTCGTACTGCTCGATCCGGGTGTGCGTCTCGGGGTCGCCAACGACCTTGGCGTTCATCTCGTTGAGGGCGCGGAGGCCGTCCAGCGTGCTCCGGCGGACCTCGCCCGGGACGCCCGGGGGGTTGTTGATGAACAGGATCGGATCGCCGCCGCTCCGGAACGAGACCCCGGCGTGCTCGCCCGAGAGGTAGCCCGAGGACCAGAGGCGGCCGGAGATGGCCTGGAGCTGCTCGGTGTTCGTCGGCTTGGCGACCAGGACGACGAACGTCGGCAGGCTGTCGTTCAGCGAGCCGAGCCCGTAGCTGGCCCATGAGCCCAGGCACGGCCGGCCGGTCACCTGGTTGCCCGTCTGCACGAACGTGATCGCCGGCTCGTGATTGATGGCCTCCGTGTGCATGCTCCGAATGAAGCACATATCATCGACCATCCGCGCCGTGTACGGCAGGAGCTCGGTCACCCACATGCCGCACTCGCCGTGGCGGGCGAACTTGTACTTCGACGGGGCGATCGGGAACCGCTTCTGGCCGGAGGTCATCGTCGTCAGCCGCTGCCCCTGGCGGACCGACTCGGGCAGGTCCTTGTCATACCAGCGGTCCATCTGCGGCTTGTAGTCGAACATGTCCATCTGCGACGGGCCGCCGACCATGTGCAGGTAGATGACGTGCTTGGCCTTCGCCGGGAAATGCGTCCGGCCCGCGGCGGCGCGGTCGGGGACCGTCGATGATCCGGGGGCCGGCGCCCCCATCGCGGCCAGGCCCTCGCGGCCGAGCAGCGCGGCCAGTGCCCCCCAGCCGACGGCGTTGACGCCCCGGCCCAGGAGCTGGCGGCGGGTCTCCATCCTCAGGTAGTCGTGGAGCGGGTTCATGGGAGGGCCTCGGGGGATCTCATCGAGGATGGTTCGAATGGCTCACTTGTTGAGCACTTCATCCAGGTTCATCATCTCGTTCGCCAGCATGGTCCAGGCGGCGAGCGTCGGCGGATCCACGCCGGCGGGCGGCTTGAGCTCGCCGACGGCGACGAGCCTCGCGGCGTCGTCGGGGTGGGACCGGTAGAAGGCGGCGAGGCGATCGATCGAGGCCCGGACGACGGCGGCCTCCTCCGGCCGCAGGGGACGCGACAGGAGCCGCTCGGCCAGGACGGCGATCCGAGTCTCGGGGTCGGCCGAGGGCACGGCCAGGGCGAGCTGCGCCAGGCCCCGGGCGGCCTCCACGAACTGGGGGTCGTTGAGGGTGACCAGGGCCTGCAAGGGGGTGTCGGTCCGCTCGCGGCGGACGGTGCAGACCTCGCGGCTGGGGGCGTTGAAGACCTCCATCGAGGCCGGCGGGGCGCTCCGCTTCCAGAACGTGTAGAGGCTGCGGCGGTGGAGGCCCTCGCCGGAGTCCGCCCGGTAGGACCTCGTGTTGCTCTCCGGCATGGCCACGGCCTCCCAGACGCCGTCGGGCTGATAGGGCCGGACGCTCGGGCCGCCGACCCGCGGCGAGAGGATGCCGCCGGCCGCGAGGGCATAGTCGCGGACGACCTCGCCGTCCATCCGGAACCGCGGCCCGCGCGAGACCAGTCGGTTCGACGGGTCCTTCTCGATCTTCTCCGGGGTGGCCACGCTCGCCTGCCGGTAGGCGGCCGAGGTGACCAGCAGCCGGAAGAACCGCTTCACGTCCCAGCCCGATTCGCGGAAGTCCACCGCCAGCCAGTCGAGCAACTCCGGATGCGACGGCAGCTCTCCGCTGACGCCGAGGTCCCCGGCCGTCCGCACCAGCCCCGTCCCGAAGACCTCCTGCCAGAACCGATTCACGGTCACCCGCGCGGTCAGCGGGTGCTCCGGCCGTAGCAGCCATCGCGCCAGGCCCAGCCGGTTCCGCGGCAGGTCCGGGGCCATCGCCGGCAGGACGTCCGGCGTGTCCGCCTTGACGGCGTCCCGCCGCTTGTCGTACTCGCCCCGGAAGAGGACGTGGGCCGTCGCCGGGCCGGGCTTCTCCTCCATCACGTGGGCGACCGTCCCCCGCGCGGCGATCGCCGAGAGCTCGGCATCGACCGCGGCGAGCTCGGCCCGAATCGCCTTCGATCGATCGTCCCTCGCCTCGGTCCACCAGGCGAGCAGGCCGTCGCGGAGGGCCTTCGACCGCGGCCCCGACGGGTCGTCGGCCAGGTCGAACGCCCGGCCGGCGGCCGCGACGTCGGCCACCTCCGCGGCCGTGAGCGCCCGGTCGTGGATCCGGACGTCGCTGATGGCCACGGCCTCGAGGGCCTGGCCGCTGTGGCGGCGGCCGACCTTGAGGGGGACCTCGGTCCGGATCGAGCTCTTCAGCGTGTCCGACGCGACCTCCGCGGCCGCGGGGCGGCCGTCGACGTAGAGCGTCAGGCCGGACGCCTTCGAGGATCCGTCATAGGTGACGAAGACGTGAACCCACGTCTTCATCGGCAGATTTCTGCGGCTGACGACCTTGGCCGCGTCGTCGGGCCACGAGTGGACGAGGTGGGCCGCGACCTTGCCGTCCTCGACCCAGAGATCCCAGCCGCGGTAGCCGCCGCGGTCGTCCATCCGGGCGAGGGCCGAGCCGTACTGCCCGCCGCGGTCGATCCGGATCCAGGCGCCGTAGGCGAACGGCCGGTCGCGCTCGAAGTCGCCGCTGTCGGCCGATTCGAACGCCGGGCGGGCGGCCTTCATCCCCTTCGGATCGCCGCCGCTCCCCTGCCCCGTCCGCGATTCCAGACCGGCCGCCAGCCGGCGGCCCTTCTCGGGCGCGAGGGCCGCCAGGGCGTCGCGATCCTGGGCCTTGAGCCACGCATCCAGCTCCGGCAGGACCTCGGCCGATCGCTTCGCGAGGCGGTCCTTCAGGCCCGCGGCCCGGGGCCTGAGGGCGTCGTACCGGGCGCGGTCGGCGGCGGCGGGGACGGTGACGATCGGGGGCGTGTCCTTGATGTTCTGGTCGTAGGCGTCCTGGGTGGAGTTGTTGAAGAACGCGGAGAGCTCGTAGAACTCGCGCTGGGAGAGGGCGTCGAACTTGTGGTCGTGGCAGACCGCGCAGTTGGCGGTCAGTCCCAGCCAGACCTGGGAGACGGTCTCGGTGCGATCCCTCGTGTAGTTGACGAGGTTCTCCTCCGCGATGGTGCCCCCCTCGTTGGTCGTGGCGTTGCAGCGGTTGAAGCCGGAGGCGATCTGCTGGTCGAGCGTCCGATTCGGCAGCAGGTCGCCGGCGAGCTGCTCGACGGTGAAGCGGTCGAACGGCATGTTGCGGTTGAAGGCGTCGATCACCCAGTCGCGGTAGGAGTACATCTCGCGGTAGTTGTCGAAGTGGTAGCCGTGCGTGTCCGCGTAGCGGGCGGCGTCCAGCCAGTACCGGGCCCGATGCTCGCCCCAGTGGGGGGAGTCGAGGACGTGATCGACGAGCTTCGCGTAGGCGTCCGGCGAGGCGTCGCGGACGAACCGCTCGACCTCGGCCGGGTCGGGCGGCAGCCCGGTGAGGTCCAGGCTGAGCCGGCGGGCGAGCGTGCGGCGATCGGCCTCGGGTGCGGGGCGGAGGCCGGCCTCCTCGAGCTTCGCCAGGATGAATCGGTCGATCGGGTTGCGGACCCAGGACTCGTCCTTGACCTTCGGCGGGGCGGGTCGCGCCGGGGCGATCAGGGACCAGTGGGGCTGATATTCCGCCCCCGCCTTGATCCATCGCGCCAGGAGGTCCTTCTGGGCGGACGTCAGCGTCTTGTGCGACGCCGGCGGCGGCATGGCCATCTTGCGGTCGTCCGTGTGGATCCGATCGATCACGGAGCTGGCGTCGGGGTCGCCGGGCGTGAGGGCGCCGGCCTCGATGGCGGCCTCGCGGCGGTCCAGCCGCAGGTCCCCCTTCCGCGCCGCGCTGTCCGGGCCATGGCAGGCGAAGCAGTTCTCGGCCAGGATCGGCCGGATGTCGCGGTTATACTGAATCGCCGGGGCATCTCCCGCCCGGACGGCGGGCGCGAATCCGGCGAGCAGGAAGGACGCGAGCAAGGCGGGCGGGATCGCGGTGCGGCTCATGGAGTCGTCCCCTCGCCCCGGTTGCGGGCGGGTTCCAGTCCGGTCGGATGAGACAGATCGGGGCGGGCAGGCGCGGCGGGCGGCCTCGCGCACGACGAGGCATGGGATACGTTGCGGATACCCAGGGATCCTAATCCCGGAGATGAGCGGGCCGCAAGAAGAATCGGCCGGAAACGAATACCCTGCCCGACCGGCCGGGCCGAAGATGCGGGCGTGGCGACGCGATGACTCCCGTGGCAAGATCGTCGCGAGCTGGAGTCGAGGACGTACCGCGAGCCTCGGCCAGGCCGATCCGGAGACCCCCGACGATGCGCGTTCCGTTCGCCTGTCCGTCCTGCCATGCCAGCGGCTCCGCGGAGTCCGCGTACATCGGCCGCGAGGTGCGCTGCAAGCACTGCAACACGCGGTTCACGATCCCCGATCCGGAGTCCCCCGCGTCCGACACCTACGACCTGGAGGAACGGGCCGAGCCGGTCCGCCGGGGTGCGGCGGTCGGCGCCGGGGCGGAGGCCGTGTTCGTCCCCTCGCGGAAGGATGATCGCCCGGGCAAGCCCCGCAAGGCGAAGGGTGCCGCGGCCACATCGAAGCGCCGGCCGGGCCGCGATCTGTCGGATTTCCCGTGGACGAGATGGCTGATCCGGCTGGCCGTCGCGTTCGTGGTCGCGGTCGCGGGCATCGCCCTGATCGCCCCGAATGGGCTCTGGCTGGCCGGGTGCATCCTGATGGCCACCGGGGTGATGCTCCTCGTGCTCGGCCACGTCGGCGGCACCTACGTCGCCTTCACGGAGGACTTCGTCCACGGGTTCTTCTACCTGGGGTTCCCGATCTACACCGCCTACTACATCGTCACCAACTGGGACGACATGTGGGTCTTCTTCGCGTGCTCCACCGTGGGCGCGGGGCTCGCCTCGGCGGGGCTGACGCTGGTGGAATGGGCGGGGGCGGCGGCGTGAGGATCCCCTCGAACCCGCCCGGCTCCAGGGCCGGGCGGGCCGATGAACGGGGACCGCGATCGCTCGGCCCTCAGACGGCGAGGACGCCCGTGCGGATCAGGTAGGCGAGACGCTCGCGCTGCTCGGGAGAGAGCAAGGCGTGGATCTGGCCGAGGGACCGCACCAGGACGTCGCGGAGCTGGGTCGCGCTCGAGACCCGGCGGTCGCCGGCGGACGCGGCCCGGGCGGCGTCGAACTCCGCGCCGGCCAGGGCTTCGGCGTAATCGGACAGGGCGCGACGGTCGTCGACCTCGGCCTGGGCCCGTTCGATCTTCAGGTCGTCGAGGAGCTTCGCGAACGCGGCGACCTGCTTCTCATCCAGGCCCAGCTCGTGGGCGAGGAAGCGGAGCGGACGCCGGACGCCGAAATCGCCCCGGCCGCCGTGGTCCCGATCGTGAGGATGCGGATGGCCGTGGCGCCCCATGAAGAAGCCCCTGCGATCCCGAGGATCGCGCTCATGCTCGTGGGGCGGCGGGGGCGGTGGCCCCTGCGCGTATTCTCCCCGATCGTCCTCATGCGGCCGGGGTGGCGGCCCCTGCGCGTACTCTCCCCGATCGTGCTCATGCGGCCGAGGTGGGGGTGGGCCATGTTCCGGTCCGTGCCCGTGCTGGGGACCGAAATGATGGGCATGGCGCGCACGGCGCCGGTGGTCGTGGAACATCGTCGTGATTCCTCCATCTCGCCGGGGCCATTCGCTCCCGGCGGGGACTTCAAACGGCGTGGGCCCATTGCCTCACACCGCGCGAATCATACGCGCGATTCGGGCAAGGTCAAGCCGCGATCCTCGCCTCGTCCTCCGCCTCGATCACCCTCCGCGTCCACTCCGAGCCCCTGCGCCGCCGCGGTGAGTTCCGTCTCAGGGTGCCGTGGCCGGCGCCACCTGGGAGCGCGAGGCGAGGTAGGCGAAGAGGTCGCGGACCTCCTCCGGCGTGAACCGCTCGAGCTGGCCTTCGGGCATCATCGAGATGCCGGTTGTCTTCACGTCCTCGACGTCCTCGCGGGGGAGGACGATCCGCTCGTTGGCGGTCTGGATGGTCAGGGACTTGTCGTCCTGTGAGCGGATGATGCCGGAGACGATCCGTCCGTCGGTGGTGGCGACGTTGGTCAGCGTGTACTCGCGGGCGACCGAGGCGCTCGGGTCGAGCACGTTCTCCAGGATGTAGTCGGGGTTGGCGCGGTCGGAGCCGGTGATGTTCGGGCCGACGTCGCCGCCGGCGTCGAACAGCCGGTGGCACTGGTGGCACGTCCGGCCGAAGACGAGCCGGCCCCGCGCGGGGTCGGCGGCGGGATAGTCCCTGGATGTGAGGATCTCCTTGTACTTGGAGATCAGCGCGGCCTTGTCGCCGGCGGTGGGGCGGATCGTGCCCCAGACGGCGGCCAGGCGGTCCTTGACCTTCGCGTCGTTCATCGCCAGGAGCTGCCGGGCGGTCGTCGTGGTGACGTCCCGACGGGGGACGCGCTTCTGCTCGACGGCATCCAGCAGGGCGAGCGCCCAGGCCGGCCGCGCGGCCAGGGTGGCGACGGCGTCCTCGCGCTCCGCCTCCGCCAGGTTCGCGTACCGGTCGAGGATCGCGCGCGGGGTCGCCGGGGCGCTGTAGGCGGCCAGGCCCCGGATCGCCCTGGCGCGGACGGCCGCGTCGTCGAGCATGGGTAGCAGGTCGGCCTCCAGCCCGGGGGCGCGACGCTCCACCAGCACGCCGAGGGCCCGGGTGCGAAGGTCGGCAGGGCTCGTGGCGTCGGCCGCGATCCTGCGGAGGGTCGAGAGCGCATGCGGGTCGTCCAGGATCATGCCGAGCATCAGCGTCCGCTCCACGACGTCCGGGTCGTGCGAGGACGCGAGCTTCGCGAAGGCCGCCGGCCAGGCTTCGGGCCGGGCGACGTGCTTGCGCCCCCGCAGGGCCTCGATCGCGCCGGCGAGCAGGTCACGCCGGACCTCGTCGGCCGCGACGCCGACCGCGGCCATGACCGCAGGCAGGCCCCTCGCCGGGTCGGCGGAGACGGCCCGCCGCGCCAGGTAATTGCGATGCAGCGGCAGCCCGCACGACGACGCGATCTTCAGGGCACGGTCCGGGTCCAGGGCCGCCAGCGGTTCGAGGCCGTACCAGGCCATGAGCGGGAGCATCGGATCCGCGGCGTCGATCTTCGCCCCGGCGAAGGCCTCGGCCATCGCCCAGCGATCGGCGGCCGGGACCCGCTGCATGGCCGAGGCGAGCGCGAGCAGCACGGACGGCGACCGCTCCGCGGCGACCATCGCGGCGAGCTTCGCCAGGGCCTCGCCCGCGGGGGGCTCGCGATCGACCCGCAGCCGGACGGCCCAGCCGCGGACGTCGTCCGCCGGGTCGTCCAGCAGGGCATTCAGCCCGCGGTCGTCGATGCCCCCGGTCGCGTAGAGGGCCCAGAGCGCGCGGAGACGGCGGGGGACCTCGGGATGGGACCTCAGCAGGTCGCGGAGGATCTCATGGACCCCCGCCAGGTCGGCGCCGGCCGCGGCCCGCTCCTGGAGGATCCGGCGCGCGGTGCGGACGTGCCACTCGTTCCGGTGGAGCACCAGCCGGGCGAGGTCCGGGGACGGCATCGCGGCGAGGTCCACCTTCGATGGCTTGATCTCTCCATAAGTCAGCTTGTAAATCCGGCCGTTCTCGCGGTGGGCGTTGTCGGCGTCGGTGTCGTGACACTCGCCGCGGTCGGTCCAGTCGGTGAAATAGACGGCGCCGTCGGGGCCGGACTTCAGCTCCAGGCCGCGGAACCAGGAGTCGTCGACGAGGAGGAGGTCCTTCTCGTGCCGGGCCACGTAGCCCGAGCCCCGGCGCTCGAGCCGATCGCGGTTGGCGCGATGGCCGTGGAGGTTGAACGTGAGCAGGGCGCCGCGGTAGGCCTCGGGCCAGTTGTCCCCCTGGTAGATCATGGCGCCGACATGGGCGTGGCCCCCCCCGGCCGCGTCGTGGCGCTCGTGGCCCTTCCCGTCGCGCGACTCGGTCCAGTTGCCGCCGGCCCAGTGGATGTGGTCGGCGCAGGTGTCGATCAGCCCGTAGCTGTTGGGGTTGATGTCCTGGCCGTACATCCGCTGGAAGTGGGCGCCGGGGGCGACGTGGTAGACGTGCGGCAGGACGCAGTTGGTGATGAAGGCCTCGCCGCGGTCGTCGAAGTCCAGGCCCCAGGGATTGGTCGTGCCGTGGGCCACGGCCTCGAAGGCCCGCCGCGTGGGGTGATACCGCCAGACGCCGCAGTTCATCTTCGTCCGCTTCTCGTCGGGCGTGCCGGGCCTGCCCACGTTCGAGTTGGACTGGATCCCGTTGCAGCCCCAGAGCCAGCCGTCCGGCCCCCATTTGAGGGCATTGAACATATTATGCTCTGCCTTCACGTCCCAGCCGTCGAGGACGACGACCGGCTCGGAGTCCGGGCGGTCGTCGCCGTCCCTGTCCGGGAAGAAGAGCAGGTTGGGCGTGTCGCAGACCCAGACGCCGCCGAAGCCGACTTCGATCCCCGTGAAGCTGTGCCCGCGGTCGTAGAAGACGGTGCGGCGGTCGAACTTGCCGTCGCCGTCGCCGTCCTCGAGGACGAGGATCCGGTCCTTGCCGTTCGGGCTCCCCCCCTTCCAGATTGGGTAGGACGTGTTCTCCACGACCCAGAGCCGCCCCTTCGCGTCGATCGTGAAGGCGATCGGCTGGACGACGTCCGGCTCGGCGGCGAAGAGCGTGACCTTGAAGCCCGGCGGCACGGTCATCCGCGCGGGGGCCTCGGCCGCGGGGACCGGCCCGCGGGCGTCCTCGGCGGCGAGCCCGCGATGGGGCATCGACAGGGCGATCAGGCCCATGATGAGGGGCGGGAGCGAGCGGCGGACCAGCATGGGCACGGCTCCGGGCGACGAGGGAAGAGCGGCGACCCTGCGAGCATACGGACTGGGCGTCCGTCCCGAAACCCCCGGCCGGCGGTCACGCCAGGGCCGGGGAATGGGGACGGGCACCTCGAAGGCCCGGGGCCCGCCCCCAGTTCCCCATGCGGCCGGCCTATTTGCCCTTCAGCGCCTCGATCTGCTTGCGAAGGTCGCGGAGTCGGGCCTCCAGGTCCTCGGCCTGCTTCTCCAGGTCCTTGACCGATTTCGAGGAGTCCGCCGAGGCCGCGGCCGGGGCCTTCGGCACGGTGCCGCCCAGGGCGGTCACGGCGCGCTCGAGGCCGGCGCGGGGGGAGCTGCCGCCGAAGCCGATGAAGGCGGCGGGACCTCGGGGCTCCTTCGCAAGCCGGGCCTCGAGCGCCGGCAGGGCCTTCTTGAGCTTCAGCTCGGCGAGCAGACTCCAGGCCTGGGAGCGGGTGTTCTTGTCCGGGTCGTCGATCAGGGGGATCAGCCGCTCCTGGAGGGCCTGGTCGTCCTTCGCGACCCGAGAGAAGACGCGGAGGGCCGCCGACCGGAGCTCCGCGGGCTGGCCGTGCGGGATGTAGGTGGCGACGAGCTCGCGGGCCTGCGGGGTGGCCTCCTCGGTCAGCAGGTCGAGGGCCCGAGCGGCCAGCCGGTGCTTGCCGGCGGGATCCTTGAGCGCGGCCTTGAGCAGCGCGTCGATGTCCTTGACCTTCCACCGCGCCAGGGTCTGGAGGGCCGTCGTGCGGGCGCCGTAGGACTCGCCGGGGTTGGCCCAGATCGACCGCAGCAGGGCCTCGGTCGCGGGGTCCTGCTTGAGCCGTGCCAGGCCCTGCACGGCCGCCACGCGGACGCGGGGCTCGGCGTCCTTCGCGGCCTCCACCAGCGAGCCGCGGTAGGTATCCTCGAGCAGCGGCGGCGCCGACGCCGGCCCTCCCGGGCCGCGACGGCGGCGGCGGGCGCCCTCGGTGCCGCCGACGATCTCCACCAGGGCGGTCCGGGCGGATGGGGCCTTCTCGCGCCTCCAGGCCTTCTGGAGCGCCTCCTGCACGCGGGAGTCTTCCTTGTTCTCGGGCTTCGCCAGGGCCCGCGCGGCGTTCAGTCGGCAGACGACGCAGCGGGCGTGCTCGAGCTCGAAGATCGACTCCTCGACCGGCTTGTCGAAGGCGAGCTCCTTGACGAGCCAGCAGTCGGGGTCGACCTGGACCATCGCCGGCTTCGACTCGGCGGGGATCACGAATTCCTGGCTCGCCCCCTCGAGCACGACCGGGACGACCTTCGCCTTGCCGGACGCGTCGGTCAGCTCGACCGTGGTGGGGATCGTGAAGTAGGGCGTCTGGTCGTCCGCCTTCTGGGCCTGCGCCACCTTCAGGCGGACGGTGTGGTCGGCGTCCTCGTACCGCCAGCTCGCCTTCAGCTCGGGGTGGCCGGCCTTGTAGAGCCACTGGTCGAAGAACGGCTTGAGGTCCTTGCCGGTGGCCTCCTCCATGGCCTTGCGGAAGTCCTCCGTCTCCACGACCTGGAATTTATGCTTCGACACATAATGACGGATACCCTTCCACCAGTTCTCCTCGCCGAGCTGGCCGCGGAGCATGTGGAGGGTGCAGCCCCCCTTGGCATAGGTCATGCCGTCGAACATCTGCATGGGGGAGGCGTACCGATTCTCGACGATCGGCCGGCGGTACATCCGGTCGTTGCCGAGGTAGCTCTTGAGCTCGCCGTCCATCACCAGCCGGAACTCGTCCTCGCCGCGGTCGTGCTGGGCGAAGAGCGGGTCGAAGTAGGAGGCGAAGCCCTCGTTGAGCCAGATGTGCGACCAGTCCTTGCAGGTCATCAGGTCGCCGAACCACTGGTGGGCGAGCTCGTGCGCCACCAGGCTGTCCTGGCTGCGTTCCAGGGCCTCGGTCGCGTCGATCAGGGCGTCGTCGGTCATCGAGGTGGCCGAGGTGTTCTCCATGCCGCCGTTGAAGTCTGGCAGGCAGACCTGGGCGTACTTGGGATACGCGTACGGCTGGCCGGTGGCGCCGTTGAAGAACGCGATCATCTTCGGCGTCTTGCCCATGAAGCGGCGGGCCGTGGCCTCGTCGACGTGCTTCTGGACGTAGTAGTCGACCGGGAGGTTGCCGAGGCGATCGTGGAAGGCGGAGAAGTCGGACGCGGCCACGGTGATCAGGTACGAGGAGATCGGCTGGTCCATCTTCCAGTGGAACGTCCGCGTGCCGTCGGGGTTCTCCTTCGTCCCCACGAGCGTCCCGTTCGAGACCACGCTCATCGGCTTGGCCACGGTGATGATCATCTCGCTGGTGATCCGGTCATTCGGGTAGTCGTAGCAAGGGAGCCAGAGGTGGTTGTCCTCCGCCTCGCCCTGGGTCCAGATGGCCGGCGCCCGGTCGGGATAGGCGGGGTCGCCGTCGATGAAGTGGAGCCCCGCCGCCGGATGGCCGCTGTAGGCGATCGCGACGTCGATCGTGTCCTCCGGCCCGTACGGCTTATCGAGCGTGATCGCGAGCTTGCCGTCCTTGACCGCGAACTTGCAGGCCGCCTTCGACGGCCCGGCCGTGACCTTGGTGACGGTGAGGTCCGGGCCGATATCCAGGCTGAGCGTATCCTGGAACGGATGCGTCGGGGAGAGCGTGTGCGTGACCGTGCCGCGCACCTCCTTCTTCCGCGCGTCGAGCGTCAGCTCCGCCTTGACGTGCTTCAGGTCCACCTCCTTGATCCGGCCGAACTGCCGGGGCGTCCCCGGCGGCGCGAACGGCCGGCGCCGGGGCGGGCCGTCCTCCGGCGGCCCCTGGGCGGCCACGATCGCGGGGCAGATCAGCATCAGCAGGACCGGAAAAGAGGAGCACCATCTCGTCAGGTTGCGGGGCATGAAGGCTCCCTCGGGAGTACTGGTGGATTGCCGGAAGGGCGGACATCGACGCCCGTCGCGAGTTCAGGCTGGGAAAGACGGCCTGAGACAGGGCATCATGTATGTTGCGGCCCGAAGTCTCCTGTTCTACTCTCGGGGGTAATCCCCGGTCAACCAGGAGATCTCGGGGCTTTTCGCCGATTACAACAATTGTAGGAATCGGGCTGTCTACCCGGATCATTCCGGGGGGACGGCGATCCCGTTTTCCTGCCGCGGATGACCCCGATGAACCGATTCGGCTTCGTGCGTGTGACCTGTGCGACGTTGCGGACGACGGTCGCCAGCCCGGAGGCCAACTGCCGCGAGATCGTCCGGGTGCTCGATTCGGTGACGGACAGCGACGTCGTGGTCTTCCCGGAGCTTTCGCTGACGGGGTACACGTGCGGGGACCTCTTCGGGCAGGATGTGCTCCTGGACGGCGCGGCGCGGGTCCTGGGCGAGATCGCCGCGACGACGGCCGGGCGGAAGCAGCTCGTGGTGGTGGGGCTGCCGGTCCGGCTGGAGAACGGCCTCTACAACGCGGCCGCGGTGCTCGCCGATGGCGAGATCCTCGGGATCGTCCCCAAGCAGAGCCTGCCGAACTACAAGGAGTTCTACGAGAGCCGCTGGTTCCGGCCGGCCGACGGCACGGAGCCCCTGGAGGTGGAGATCGCCGGCCGGTCGGTCCCGTTCGGCGTGGACCTGCTGTTCGAGTCCGCCGGGGTGCCGGGGCTCCCCGTGGTCGTCGGCGTGGAGATCTGCGAGGACCTCTGGGTGCCGATCCCGCCGAGCTCGTACCAGGCGGCGGCGGGGGCGGCCATCCTGCTCAATCCGTCGGCGAGCAACGAGACGATCGGCAAGAGCGCGTACCGGAAGGACCTGGTCGTCGGGCAATCCGGGCGGTGCGTCGCCGCCTACGCCTATGCGGGCTCGGGGCCGACCGAGTCCACCACGGACATCGTCTTCGCCGGCCACAGCCTGATCGCCGAGAACGGCCGGCTGCTGGAAGAGTCCGCCCGGGTCGGGGACGGCTCGCCGTTGCGCCGGGGCTCGTACTGGATCACGTCGGATGTGGACGTGGGCCGGATCCTGGCGGAGCGGCGGACGACCACGACCTTCGACCAGGGCTCGCGGTTCGTCCGGCCGTACCGCCGGATCGACTTCGCGCTGGCGACGGACATGGCCGGCCTGAGGCGGTTCGTCCCGGGCGCGCCGTTCGTGCCGGCGGAGGGGCCGGAGCTGCATCGCCGCTGCGCCGAGATCTTCGGCATCCAGTGCGCGGGGCTGGCCAAGCGGGTGGAGCAGCTCCCAGCGGGGACGTCGCTGAACATCGGCGTCTCCGGCGGGCTCGACTCGACGCTCTCGCTGCTGGTGACGGTCAAGACCTGCGACCTGCTGGGCCTCGACCGCTCGGTCGTCCGGGGCCTGACCATGCCGGGCTTCGGCACGACCTCGCGGACCCGGCAGAACGCGCTCGACCTGATGGGGCACCTGGGGATCTCGCCGGAGACGATCGACATCTCCGAGCTGGCGCTGCAGACGTTCCGGGAACTCGGCCACCAGCCCTTCGGCATCGACTGCCGCGGCCTGGACGTGCCGGCCTTCCGCGAGGCCCTGGCGCGGCGGCCCGCCGGCGCCCGCAACGACCTGACGTTCGAGAACGTGCAGGCCCGGCTGCGGACGTTCCTGCTGATGTCGCGGGGGTTCGTCGTCGGCACGGGGGACCTCTCGGAGCTGGCCCTCGGCTGGTGCACGTACAATGCCGATCACATGAGCATGTACAATCCGAATTGCTCGATCCCCAAGACGCTGGTGAAGTTCCTGGTCCGCTACGTCGCGGAGCACGAGTTCCCCGCCGGGCCGGTCCGCGACACCCTGATGTCGATCGCGGAGACGCTGATCTCGCCGGAGCTGCTGCCGGCCTCGGCCGCCGGCGAGATCGAGCAGTCGACGGAGGGGACCCTGGGGCCGTACGAGATCCACGACTTCATCCTCTTCCACGCGATCCGCTGCGGCTATTCGCCGGAGAAGGTCCGGTTCCTGTCCGGGTTCGCCGCATTCACGCAGGAGTATCCCCCCGCGCTCTTCGAGCGGACCATGAGGACGTTCTTCACGCGGTTCTTCCGCCAGCAGTACAAGCGGTCGTGCGTGCCCGACGGCCCCAAGGTCGGCACCGTCAGCCTCTCCCCCCGCGGCGACTGGCGGATGCCCAGCGACGCCGACCCGGCGGCGTGGCTGGGGCACGCCGAATAATCCGCACGACCCCGTCGTCTCTTCCCTCCAGTGGCACGCGAGGGCGCAGCCCCATTTCCCACGCGTCACACATTGGGAACCCCTCTCATGAATATCCCTCTCCAGGTCGCCGTGCTCTGCTGCGCGCAGCTTTCCGCCGCCGCACCCGCGGCTGAGCCGAAGCCGGCAACCAGCCGGATCGCCGCGGTGACGGTCTACCAGGGCCAGGCGCTCGTGACCCGCGAGGTCACCGTGCCGGAGGGGCCGGGGACGATGGAGCTGGTCGTCTCCCCCCTGCCGCCGCAGGTCGTGGAGGGCTCGCTCTACACCGAGGGGACCGAAGGCCTCCGCGTCCTCAGCACGCGATACCGGGCGCGGACGGTGAAGGAGGATCTCCGCCAGGAAGTCCGCCAGAAGGAGGAGCAGCTCCGGAAGCTCCAGGACGAGGCCCGCGCCCTCCAGGATCAGGCGGCCATCCACACCCAGGACATCCAGTTCCTCCAGAAGCTCGAGGGCTTCACCGGATCCTCGCTCCAGAACCTGACGAAGGAGGGACGCCTCGATAGCCCGTCGATCCTGGCCCTGAGCAAGTACATCATGGAGACCCGCGGCGAGAAGGCGAAGGCCGACACCGCCCTCCGCGAGCGGCTCCGCACCAACACCGACGCGATCGGGCTCGCCAAGGCCCAGCTCGCCGAGCTCTCGAAGGGGCCGGAACGCACCGAACGAGAGGCGATCATCGTCGTCAGCAAGGCGAAGGCCGACGCCGGGACCGTGCGGCTCGGCTATCTCGCGACGGCCGCGACGTGGGTACCCCAGTATCGCCTCCGAGGCGGGGCCGACAGGGACCCGGTCCGCCTCGAATACCTCGCCGCCGTCACCCAGCAGACCGGCGAGGACTGGAAGGGCGTCCGCGCCACGCTCTCCACCGCGCGGCCGTCGCTGGACGCGAGCCCGCCGGATCTGCTGCCGCTGAACATGGCGATCACCGAGCCGGCCAGGGCGGTCCCTCCGGTCGCCGCGAACGACCAGGATGAACGCTCGAAGCGGGTCGTCGAGGAGCTTGCCAAGCCCATACCCCTCAACTTCCCGAACGAGACACCGTTCGAGGAGGTGATGCAGTACCTCAAACAGGCCACCACGACGAAGGACTTCCCGGACGGCCTGCCTACCTACATCGACCCCGTCGGCCTCCAAGAGGCCGACAAGACCATGACCACGCCGGTGTCGCTCAACCTCACGAACGTGCCCCTCCGCACCGGCCTTGGCCTGATGCTCAAGCAGCTCGGCCTGACCTACCGCGTCAAGGACGGCGTGCTGATGATCGTCTCCCAAGCGTCTGAGGACGAGGTCACCCCCTCCGAAGTCATCGGCGGCATGGGCGGTGGCATGGGTGGCTTCGGCGGCATGTCTCTGGAACTGTCCCAGGCCTCCGGCAAAGCCATGCTCAACCGGGCCGCGGCCGTGGACCAGAGCCGAGAGCTCCGCATCACCGACGACGGCACGAAGGCAACCGCGACCGACCAGCCCGGCCCCGGCGACGGGCCGACCGTCTCGTTCAAGGTCGGGGCCGAGCTCGACATCCCCTCGCGCACCGATCCGCAGTTGCTGGAGGTCGCCCGGATTGAGCTGCCCGCGGACTACTTCGCGCGGGCCACGCCGGTCCTCAGCCCGCGGGTCTATCGGCTGGCGAAGCTGATCAACAAGAGCGAGACCGTGATCCTCCCCGGCGAGGCCACGATCTACGCCGGATCCGACTTCGTCGGCCGGATGCGGCTGCCGCTGGTCGCGGCGGGCGAGCCGTTCCTGGCGGGCTTCGGCGTCGATCCCCAGTTGCAGGTGGCCCGCCGGCTCGTCGCCAAGTCGCGGTCCGTCCAGGGGGGCAATCAGGTCTTCACCTATGAATTCCGCCTCTCCCTCCGCAACTACCGCGACCGGGACGTGAAGCTCGAGCTCTGGGACCGACTCCCACGCCCGCAGGGCGAGGCCGTGGCCGTGAGCCTGGTGAAGACCTCCGCCGAGCTGAGCACCGATCCGCTCTACCTGCGAACCTCGCGGCTCGACAACCTGCTCCGCTGGGACGTCACCATCCCCCCCGCCACCACCGGCGACAAGCCCCTGACCATCAACTACGAGTTCCGCCTCGAATACGCCCGCGACCTGCCCCAGCCGCGGTTCCTCTCCGGCGGCCTCGTCGAGGGACCCGTCGGCGGCGGCGCGATGGGCGGCATGGGAGGCATGGGCGGCATGCGATGACGGTGTCCGGCGGCGAGGACCTGGGGAAATCGGCAACGGATCGGCTCCTCCCTCAAGTTTCGGCCGGCGCCGGTGCGATCTAATTAGGACTCGCATGACCCGCGTTCCGGGCGCGTGCATCTGTCGATACCCAGGCTGGGAGCGCGCGAGGGGATCGACCCGCACGGACCGGCATGGATGACCACGGGGGGCCAGGATGGTGAACATCGTGCGGCGGGTGGGGCAGACGTCCCGGGCGACGATCCGCAGGGTCCTCGAGGGGCGGTTGCCCGGCCGCGGGCCGAGGTTCACGTCGCACATCGGCCAGGACGCGTGGGTCGCGGGGTGCCTCCGATTCCGGCGCGGTGGCTTCTTCCTCGACTTCGGGGCATTCGACGGCAAGACCATCAGCAACACGCATTACCTGGAGCAAGGCCTCGGCTGGCGGGGCATCTGCGTCGAGCCCAATCCCCGGTACTTCCCCAGCGTCTGCCGGAGCCGCGCCAGCATCGCCGTCAACGCGGCCCTCTGGCCCCGGAGCCGCGAGGTCCTCCGGTTCGCGGACGCCCACGGGCTGAGCTCCATCGAGTCGTTCATGGATCTCGACGCCACCGCCGACCTCCGCCGCCGCGCCACCCACGCCATGATCGAGGTGGACACGATCAATCCGACCGAGCTCCTGAGGCGCTTCGAGGCCCCGCAGCTCATCGACTACCTATCCCTCGACGTGGAGGGCGCGGAGTACGAGGTCCTCTCCGCCCTGGACCTGGGTGCCTACTCGATCGCGCTCATGACCATCGAGCACAACCACGTCCTCGCCCGCCAGGAGAAGATCCGGGCCTTCCTCGCGACATACGGATACGAGGTCGTCCAGAATCGTAACGACGACTTCTTCTTCCACCGCGACCACCTCGCCCGCCTGGCAGACGGCCACGGCGCGTTGCCCGATCCCATTGACGTTTTCCGGGACGTCCACGGGAGCTACAGGGAGCCGAGGCTCGATTAGGGCTCGTGCGCCTGAAGCGACTCGCCCCGGTCCCTCGTATTCTCCTCTCCGTGCCTCCGTGCCTCCGTGGTTAGCCTTCCCCTGGGTCGGCTCAGGCCAGCAGCTCCTTCCGGACGTGCCCGTCCCCCTCGACGCCGATGAGGCGTTGCTGGAGGCCCTGGTAGGGGTAGCGGAAGGTCTCCGCGTCGAGGCCGAGCTGGTGCAGGATCGTGGCCTGGAGGTCGTGGACGGTGACGGGGTTCTCCGCGATCTGGTAGCCCAGGTCGTCGGTCGCGCCGAAGGAGAGGCCCGGCTTGAAGCCGCCGCCGGCGACCCAGAGCGTGAAGCAGTGCGGGTGATGGTCGCGGCCCAGGAACGTGGAGCCGCCGCGGGCCTCGTTCATCGACGTCCGGCCGAACTCGCCCCCCCAGACCACGATCGTCTCGTCGAGCAGCCCGCGCCGCTTCAGGTCCTTGATCAGGGCCGCGACGGGGCGGTCGATCTCCTTGCACTTCTGCGGCAGGTGGACCACGATGTCGTCCCCCGCGCCGGTGCCGTGGCAGTCCCAGCCCCAGTCGAAGAGCTGGACGTACCGGACGCCCCGCTCCACCAGGCGGCGGGCCAGCAGGCAGTTGTTGGCGAACGAGGCCGCCCCGGGCTGGGCCCCGTAGAGGGCGATCGTCTCGGCCGATTCCTGGCGGATGTCCATGACGTCCGGCACGGACATCTGCATCCGATAGGCGAGCTCATACTGGCTGATCCGCGTCAGGGTCTCCGGATCGCCGAACTCCTCGAGCTCGTACTCGTTGAGCCGCCGCAGAGCGTCGAGCGTGCGGCGGCGGTCGGCGCGGTCCATGCCCTTCGGGTCGCTGACATACAGGATCGGGTCGCCGACGGTCCGGCACTGGACCCCCTGGTAGACGCTCGGCAGGTAGCCCGTGCTCCAGAGGGCCTTGCCCCCGGTCGGATCGGTCCCGCCGCTGATGAGCACGACGAAGCCGGGGAGGTCCTGGTTCTCCGAGCCGAGCCCGTAGGTGATCCACGAGCCCATCGCCGCGCCGCCGTTGCGGGGCGTACCCGTGAACATGAATAACTCCGCCGGGGCGTGATTGAACTGGTCGGTGTGCATCGACCGGATCACGGCGATGTCGTCCGCCACGTCGCCCACGTGCGGCAAGAGGTCGCTGATCGTCTGCCCGCACTCGCCCCGCTTCCGGAACTTGTACGGCGAGCCCAGCAGCTTGGGATGCCCCTTGATGAAGGCGAACCGCTGCTTCTTGAGCAGCTCGTCCGGGCAGGGTTGCATGTGGTGCTTGACCAGGAGCGGCTTGTTGTCGAACAGCTCCTGCTGCGGCGGCCCACCGGACATATGAAGATAGATGACGCGTTTGGCCTTCGCCGGGAATGCCGGCGGCCTGGGCGCATTCGGGTTGTCGGCGCCCGTCGGCCCACGCCCCGCGCCCAGGGCCTCGCGGCCCCCAAGCATCGCCAGGGCGAGCGCCCCGAGGCCCCCGGACTGGCCGAGGAACCGGCGGCGGCTGACGGCGCGGGCCTTCCGCAGGCCGAGGTCCATTTCATCGAGGAAATCGCGGCTCATGGCATCAGCCCCTGGTGAGGACGCCGTCGAGGTTCAGGAGCACGTTGGCGATGGTCGTCCACGCGGCCAGGTCGGCCGGCTCCATCCCCGACGGGAGCGGGCCGAGCGGGACGGTGGACAGCTCGATCGCCGCGGGGGTGTCGCCGTCGAACCGGGCCCGCTCGCCCCGGTAGAGGGCCGCCAGCGGTTCCACCTGCTCGTCCCGCGGGGGGCGGCCCAGGCAGAGCTTCAGGCCGTAGCGGATGCGGTCCTCCGGGCTCGATCCCCCCTCGCGGACGACCCGCCGGGCGAGCGCCTGGGCCGCCTCGACGTAGACCGGGTCGTTGAGCGTGACGAAGGCCTGGAGCGGCGTATTGGTCCGGACCCGCTTGATCGCGCAGAGCTCCCGGCTGGGGGCGTCGAACGTGGCCATCGAGGGATAGGGGATCGTCCGCCTCCAGAACGTGTAGAGGGCCCGCCGATGCCGGTCCGCCCCGGGGCTGGTCGCCCAGGTCCGCTCGCCGTTGAAGGCCGCCTGCCAGAGCCCCTCCGGCTGCGGCGGGAAGACGCTCGGGCCGCCGACCTTCCGCTCGAGCAGGCCCGAGAGCGCCAGCGCCTGGTCGCGGACCATCTCCGCCTCCAGCCGGATCCGCGGTGCCCTCGCCAGCAGGCGGTCCTTCGGGTCGCGGGCGAGCAGCTCCGGCGTGGCCCGCGACGACTGGCGATAGGTGGAGGACACGACGATCAGGCGGATCATCGCCTTCGTGTCCCAGCCGAGCTCCCGGTAGCGGACCGCCAGCCAGTCCAGTAGCTCCGGGTGCGACGGGAGGTCGCCCTGGGTGCCGAAGTCCTCCTCGGTCGCGACGATCCCCGCGCCGAAGAGCTGGGCCCAGTACCGGTTCACGGCCACCCGGGCGGTCAGCGGGTTCTTCGCGTCCGTCAGCCAGCGGGCCAGGTCCAGGCGGTTGATCGGTCCTTCATGGTTCGATGCCAGCGGATGAAGGGCCTTCGGCAGCCCCGGCTGGACGACCTGGCCCGGGTCCAGGAAGTTCCCCTTCAGGAGCAGCTTCGTGACCCGCCGCTTCTCCTTCGGCAGCTCGACCATCACCGGGAGCGTGGGGACCGCCGGGCGGGCCTTCTCGACCGCCGCGAGCTCGTCGCGGATCGCCTTCAGGTCCTTCTCCGGTGCCTTCGCGGCCTCGGCCTTCGCGAGCCGTGCCTTGACCGGCGCGACCTTCGCCTCGAAGGCCCGCGCCGCCGCCAGGGACTCGGGCGTGGGGACCTGGATCACCGGCGACTCGTCGGGGAGGTCGGTGTCGGCCGTCTGATCGAGGATGGCGTAGAACTTGTAGTATTCTTCCTGCGTCAGGGGATCATACTTGTGCGAATGACACTTGGCGCAGCCCATCGTCAGGCCCATCCAGACCTGCATCGTGGTGTCGACGCGGTCCTTCACCGCGGCGACGCGGAACTCCTCGTCGTCGGTCCCCCCCTCGGTGTTGGTCATCGTGTTGCGATGGAAGGCCGTGGCCATCTTCTGCTCGACGGTCGACCCCGGCAGCAGGTCGCCGGCGATCTGCTCGGTCGTGAACCGATCGTAGGGGAGGTTGCGGTTGAAGGCGTCGATGACCCAGTCGCGGTAGCGCCAGATGGTGCGGAGCGGATCCGAGCCATAGCCGGCTGAGTCGGCGTAGCGGGCCAGGTCCAGCCACATCCGCGCCCATTTCTCGCCGTAGGCCGGGTCGTCGAGGAACCGGTCCACGGCCCGCTCATAGGCCCCGGGGGCCTTGTCGCTCAGGAAGACGTCCAGCTCCGCGGGCGTCGGCGGCAGGCCGCGGAGGTCCAAGCTGGCGCGTCGGAGCAGGGTGTACGGGTCGGCCTCGGGCGACGGGCGGAGGCCCTCCGCCTCGAGCCTGGCGAGGACCCACGCGTCGATCCCGTTCCGCGCCCAGGCGCCGTCCTTGACCTTCGGCAGCGGGAGTGCCTTCGGCGGCACGAGTGCCCAGTGTTCGTTGTACTCGGCCCCGCCGGCGATCCACCGCTTCAGGACGTCCACTTCAGCGGCGGTCAGCCGCGGGCCGGCCTTCTTCGGGGGCATGCGGAGGGTCTCGTCCTCCTCGCCGATCCGGGCCACCAGGTCGCTGGCGTCCGGGTCGCCCGGGACGATCGCGGCGTCGCCGTCCTTCGGCGGCTTCACGGCTGCCTCGCGGACGTCCAGCCTCAGGCCCTTGGCGCGCTTGGCCTCGTCGGCGCCGTGGCAGGCGAAGCAGCTCCGGGAGAGGATCGGCCGGACCTCGCGGTTGTAGTCCACCGGCGTCGGCTTCGCCGCGGTTGTCGTCCCCAGGTCCTCCGCCGCGGCGGGCGTGGCGGCCAGCAGCAAGATCCCGGCCGTGCGGAGCCACCACGACCGTGTCGATGCGTCCCTCGCGAGGCGCGGCGGCCCGTTGCTTCTCATCGTCTCGGCTCTCCGTGGGGTCGACCGGCGTGGCAGGAAGGATCCGGCGGGCGGTCCGACCCGAGGTCGGACCGGATACTCGTCATTCTGTCGTCCAGGACGAGGATTCCTCAAGGCCTAACCGTTGCCGTTGCGATCGTCGCGGCGGATCCGGATCGGCGGCAGGCCGACGATGTCGTAGGTGGCGGAGGCGATCTCGATGCCCGCGTCGTCGAGCGCGGCGACGATGTCCCGGCTCATGGCATCCTTCAGGTCGCGGATGCCACGGTCCTCGGCGATGAAGCGGACGGTCAGCTCCAGCCAGTTGTCGGTCAGGCGATAGAAGACCTTGGGGCTCATGTCGGCCGGCCGCATGAAATAGCGGCGCTGCAGCTCGTGCAGGGCCGCTTCGCTCATCTCCTCGATGCGTACGGTATGCCGCCGGGCGGCGTCCAGCAGGATCTGTTCGGCCCGCGCGCGGTCGGCGGCGTACGAGATCGGCAGCGACATCTCGTCCCAGATGTAGGGGAAGTCCTTCGTGTAGTTGTAGACCGGCTCCTCGAAAATCCTGGCGTTGGTGACGGTGACGATCCGCCCGGAGTACTGCCGGCCGCGGATCCACATCGCCGGATCCGCCGCCTGGACGGCCGGCGGCTGGCCCATTTCCATGATGGTCGTCTGGAGGAACCCCAGGTCGATCACGTCGCCCCGGACGCCCCCCATCGTGATCCGATCGCCGACGTTGAAGACCCGGCCGCGGAGGATCACGAAATACCCCGCCAGGGCCGTGATCACCTTCTGGAGCGCGAACGCCAGGCCGGCCGTGACGAGCCCCAGCGCCGTGGCCAGCCGCGTCGGGTCGTCGAACCAGATGGAGACCAGCCCCAGGCACAGGACCACGGCGGTCGTCAGGCGCACCGCCTGGCGGGCCCAGAAGAGCCGCCGTTCGTCCACCCGCCCGCGGAGGAGGCGGAGCAGGAGGGCCCAGGCCCCGCGGCCCAGCAGCAGGGTGATGGTGATGAAGGCGAGCGTGAACACCAGCTTCAGCCCGTTGCCGGCGTTCACGCCCACGAGCTTGACCCCGAAGATCTCCACCGCCCGGTTCGGGCCGACGAGCCTGAAGACTTCATTCATCTTCCTTCACCTTCCTCCAAGCACCGAGTGTCTCTACGCCGAGCGGGGCGTCCGGCCCCGGCCGATGCGCCCCGAGGGCCTCCATCGCCTCGCAGTGGCGGCGGTCCACCTCCCGGCGGTCGAGCACGTCGGCGAGCCCCTGGCGGCTCCCGCGTCGGATCGCGTCGGCCTGGCGGCGGAGCGCGGCGCGGAACTCGACGGACCGGGTGGCCCGCGCGACCTCCGCGATCATCTCCAGGAGCCGGATCGTCACCGCCGCGTCGCCGCGAGCCGCCTGGCGGACCTGGTCGCACGTGGCATCCACGATCCCCTGGATCGTGGAGACGTCGGTGACGACCCGCAGCCGGCCTTCCTCGTCGAGGCGGTACGGCGAGGGGAGGTGCCGCCTGGCCAGGGCGCAGAGCGCCTCGCCCAGGCGGTCGACGCAGTTCATCGCCGTGAACGGGTCGTTGACGCCCGGCGAGAGGGCCCGCACGGCGACCTCCACGAGCTGGTCGATGGCGAATTCCACGTCCTGCGTCAGGGTCCTGCGGCTGCCGACGTAGAAGGCGCGGCCGATCGCGCCGGCGAACTCCTCGTCCACGCGGTCGGCGGGCCAGGCCCGGACCAGCTCGCAGCCCTCGACCAGGAACTTCCCCGGGCGGCGGGTGATCCCCAGGATCACGTCGCGGTCCCGCGCCAGGTCCATGAGCCGATCCAGGTCGATCGCCTGGACGTAGCCTCCGGCCGGCGCGGGGATCGGCCGGGCATCGCGGTCGAAGCCCTCCGGGAGCCTCGGGCCGCCCGATCGTCGAGACTCCTCGTCCGCCTCCCGGCCAAGCTCCTCGGGATAGAGACGGTCGATCGCCCGGCGGAGGTCCCGGCTCACCGAGTCGATGACGTTCTCGGCCTGGATCGACTCCGCGATGTGGTGGATGAAGTAGATGAGCACCCCCAGGCTCGCCAGCGAGAGCAGGAGGCCGACCGTCACCGCGATGTGCGGCACGAACCGCTCGGTCTCGGTGCCGTTGACGGCCCGCAAGACGAGCAGGCAATACGTGAACGTTGCGATGAACGTGCCCAGGGCGACCTGGCTGCCGCGATCCCTCATGAAGTTCCTCAGCAGCCGCGGCCCGAACTGCGACGAGGCGAGCTGGAGCGCCACGACCGTGATCGAGAAGGTCACGCTCGAGATCGTCATCATCGAGCCCGACACCGCGGACAGGACCGCCCGCGACCCCTCCGGCCCGCGCGTGAACGTCCAGCCCAGCGTCGCCATCCAGTTGTGATTCGGGAACGTCCGGTCCAGGCGGATCATCGCCAGCGAGAGCGCCGCCGCCGCCGTCACCATGAGCGTCGGGACGAACCAGAAGCTCGTCCGCAGGACCTCCCACTTGTTCTCCAGCCACAACCTCATCGCAGCATCCCCGGCGCATGGGCCGGCCACTCGCCCTTCGGCAGCCCGCCACGACGATATGCAGGGATCGTGCCGGCGCGATCGGGCCGCACCGACCGACCGACACCGGCGGCAGCCCCTGCTTCGCGATCGGCCGGACCTCCTCGACGTCGGGACGCGCGCCCCGGACGTGTCGGTCCCCGCGGATCCGGCGGGTGGCCTCCAGGCCGTTGAGCCGAGGCCTGCCGACCTCCATGAGGATCTCATCGGGCCGGAAGGCCGCCGGGACGTCCACCGCTTCCAGGCCATCGTGGCCGGTGGCGACCTCGTGGCCCAGCAGCCGGAGCATCCCGTGCCTGCCGCCCCCCGTCCGATGCCGGCGCGTGACCCACTCCACCCTCCGCCGGCCCGCATGACGATGAGGGGACCACATTCCGCATGCCGGCTCCGAACGCTCGCCAGCACGGCCACCCACCCGGCCTCCGACCGGCCCCCGCCGACCGTCGCGAAATTGGCTCCGTTCGTCGCGCGGCGATTTCTGCGATATCAACGCAAATTCTTTATCCAAAAACACTTGACGTCTGTTTTCGCGCAGCTTCGCCCCTGAAAAAACTCCGCATCGCGGCGTCACAGCTTCCCCCGCTTTCGCCCGACGTCGCGTCCATCGCGGGGCGTTCCGTCCGTTCGCCAGGATTCGGGTCTCGGTCGTCATCGTCGGCTGCCTTGGCGTCAGAGCGTCGGGCGATGAGCGCGCGGAATCGCGCCGCTCCTATCCAGTACAATCCCGAAAAGGTGGCCGCCAGTTTCACAAATCCGGGGAAAATCGAGGCCGATCTCCGCCTCCCTGCCTCGAGCCGGGAGCGGACAGCGGGCTGACAGGAATGTCCGCCCCCCGGAATGTCCCCCCGAGCGGGGGGAGAGAGAGAATCTGGGAGGACAGGCGTTCTTGCCTGTCCAACAGTCCGCCTGTCCATCGGCCTGAAATTCGAGCCGCGACGGAGCACTCGGTCCCGCCGCGGCCTCCTCGCATTCCTCCGGGACGACGAGTAAGATCGCGAGGTCCCTTCCGGAGTGCATGAATGGCGACCGTCGCACCGATCGCGAATCCGATCCTGAATTCACCCTACAAGGAGCCGACCCGGCATTTCCGGTTCGACGCGAACAACCAGATCACGGACCAGGTTGACCCGGGGCGCCGGGCCAGCAGCTACTTCCTGCCGGTCCCCACGCCCAAGAAGAAGGGCGCACCGGGGCTCTTCGACGCGGTCGAGGAGACGAAGGCGGAGAGCGGTCACGTCAACCGCATCCGACAGCTCGTGGGGAACTGGCGGGACCTCGGCCGGCCCGACATCACGCCGACAACCCGCTCGCTCCTGGAGCACTGGCACGCGGAGGACCGGTTCCGCGCCCTCTTCTTCTGCCAGCTCGAGGCGCTCGAAACCCTCATTTACATCACCGAGGTCGCCAAGCAGACGAAGTACGGCGACGTCTGGATCGAGAAGTACCTCCGCCAGGCCGCCGAGGAGGCCGGGACGGACCTCCTCCGGATCGCCTGCAAGATGGCCACCGGCAGCGGCAAGACCGTCGTCATGGCGATGCTGATCGCCTGGCAGGTCCTGAACCGGCGTCGATATCCCCGCGACAGCCGGTTCACCGACGCCTTCCTCGTGGTCGCCCCCGGCATCACCATCCGCGACCGCCTCCGGGTCCTGCTCCCCTCGGATCCGAACAATTACTATCGCGAGCTCGACATCGTCCCGGCCGAGCACCGCGACGACCTCGGAACCGCCCGGATCGTGATCACCAACTTCCACGCGTTCAAGCTCCGCGAGAAGGGAGACGCAGGGGGCCTGACCAAGCGCATCCTCACCGCGGGCAATCCGAGCGCCTTCACCGAGTCGCCCGACGAGATGGTCCATCGCGTCTGCAACGACCTGGGCCGGCGCACCGGGATCATCGTCCTCAACGACGAGGCGCACCATTGCTACCGCGGCAAGGTCGCCGCGGCGAAGGAGAAGATGACCCGGGAGGAGGCCAGCGAGGCCAAGGAACGCGCCGAGGAGGCCCGGCTCTGGATCACCGGGCTCGAGGCCGTTCACCGTAAGCTCACCGTGAAGGCCGCGTATGACCTCTCCGCGACGCCGTTCTACCTGAAGGGCTCGGGCTATCCGGAGGGGACGCTCTTCCCCTGGGTCGTCTCCGATTTCTCCCTGATGGACGCCATCGAGTCCGGCATCGTCAAGATCCCCCGGGTGCCGATCGCCGACAACGCGATGACCGGCGACTACCCCAAGTACCGCGACCTCTGGGTCCACATCCGCGACGGCCTCAAGGACCTCCGCCGCGGACCGGACGACTCGCGCACGCCGCCGATGCTCCCCGGCCTGCTCGAGGGGGCGCTCAAGAGCCTGTACGGCCACTACGCCCGGACGTTCGCGGACTGGGAGGCCGATGAGGAGGCCCGGGCCAACGGCAGCACGCCGCCGGTCTTCATCGTCGTTTGCAACAACACGAACGTCAGCAAGGCGGTCTTCGATTCCATCGCCGGGTACGAGACCCCGCACGTGCACCCGGACGGCGAGCCGGTGGTGGCCGGGGGGGAGGCCCTGCCTCTCTTCCGCAACGTCAAGGACGATCGCTGGCGGCACCGGCCCCGGACGATCCTGGTGGACAGCCGCCAGCTCGAATCCGGCCAGGGGCTCTCCGACGAGTTCAAGCGGTTCGCGAAGCATCAGATCGAGGACTTCAAGGCCGAATACCGCCGCCGGTTCCCGGGCCGCGACGCCGAGGGGCTGACCGACGAGGACCTGATGCGCGAGGTGCTCAACACCGTCGGCAAGGCCGGCAAGCTCGGCGAGCACGTCCGCTGCGTCGTCTCGGTCTCGATGCTCACCGAGGGCTGGGACTGCAACACGGTGACCCACATCCTGGGCGTCCGGGCCTTCGGCACGCGGCTCCTCTGCGAGCAGGTCATGGGCCGCGGCCTGCGGCGGCGGAGCTACGCCGTCGACGACGACGGGATGCTGACCCCGGAATACGCCGACATCTTCGGCGTCCCGTTCAGCGGGTTCCCGGTCGCCGGCCTCTCCGAGGAACGGGCCCCCGCCACCTCGAAGCCCGGCAAGGCCGTTCGCGCCCTCCCCGAACGGCTGGCCGTCGCCCCCTGGCTCGAGATCCGCTTCCCTCGCGTCGTAGGCTATCGGTTCGAACTCCCCTCCGACCGCCTGGCGGCGAGGTTCGACCCCTCGCACCGCGTGGTGCTGACCACCCAGGACATCCCGACCACGACCCTGAATGCCCCCATCGTCGGCCAGGACGCCCGCCTGACCCTGGAGGCGGCCCGCGACCTCCGGCCCCAGGCGGTGGCCTTCCACCTGGCCTCGCACCTGCTCCAGCAATACCACACCGCCAGCCCCTGGCTCTTCCCGCAACTGCTCGGCGTCGCCCGCGACTGGCTGGGCGACCCTGGCGGCGACACCCCGAACGTCGACTACGGCGACGACACCTTCCCCGGCCTCCTCCTCCTCGGCGAGACGAAGCACGCCGCCTGCGAGAAGATCCATCGCGCCATCCTCGCCGCCTCCGGCGGCGCCCAGAGCGTCCGCGCCGACGTCCGGTCCGGCGACGTCGGCACCACGGCCGGAATCGCGTTCGACACCGTCAAGACCTGCTGGACGACCGCCCCGGACAAATGCCACGTCAACCTCGTCCCCCAGGACAGCGACTGGGAGACCATCGTCTGCCAGAAGCTCGAGGAGCTCGACGAGGTCCTCGCCTACGTCAAGAACCAGGGCATCGGCTTCCGGATCCCCTACACCCACGAGGGCCGCCCCGGCAGCTACTTCCCCGACCTGATCGTCAAGCTGGACGACGGCCGCGGCCCCGACGACCCCCTGAACCTCGTCCTCGAGGTCTCCGGTCAGAAGAAGAAGGAAAAGGAGTCCAAGGTCCAGACCGCGCGAACCCTGTGGGTCCCCGCCGTCAACAACCTGGGCACCTTCGGCCGCTGGGCCTTCCACGAGATCGACGGGTCCAACCTTCATAAGGCGAAGCAGGAGATACGCCGTCTACTTCATGATTGAGGGCATGATTCCTATTCCTTTGTCCATGCCACTAGAATCGCGATTAAAGTTTAGAGCCCTTGACTATAATTAGAGGCTGCTGGTTTCAAGTTTGGTATAACTAGCACGAACAACAAAGGGGATAACACCTTGCGTCGGGATGACTTTGCCTCGGATGCACCTGGTGAGCTCATTCCTTCTCTCGCGGGTTATTTGACCTTTGAGCCTCGCCCCTTGCCTCCGCCAGAAGAGGCCCTCTCGCTTGATTTCCGGTTGGCGAAGGAACTGGAGGACGCCCGAGGAGCAATCGGGGAATTGGCGGGGATTGGGCGGATGCTCCATAATCCCCACCTGCTGATCCGGCCGTTCGTCCAGCGCGAGGCTGTTTCGTCGAGCCGGATCGAAGGGACGATCACCCGGCTCGATCAGCTTTTCCTTTTCGAAGCTGAGCCGGACCAGATCACGCACCCGGCCGACGTGGAGGAGGTACGGAACTACGTCCTCGCATCCGAGCACGGTCATGATCTGATCCGACAGGGGAATCCTCTCAGCCTCCGAGTCATCCGGGAGATTCATGAGATCCTGATGCAAGGAGTCCGCGGAGGCAACAAGCGGCCGGGAGAATTCCGCCCGTGCGACGTGCGGATCGGACGCGGCGGAGAGTCGTGGGACGACAGCCGGTTCATCCCTCCATCCCATCTCAGGCTCAATCCCCTGCTCCGGGACCTTGAGCGTTTCCTGAACACACCGAGCGAGCGGCCGGTCGTCGTTGATCTGGCCCTCGTTCACTACCAGTTCGAGGCGATTCACCCCTTCATGGACGGCAACGGGAGAATCGGTCGATTGCTCCTGCCCCTGATGCTATGCGAGCGGGGGTATCTCCCTCAGCCGCTGCTCTACCTCTCCGCCTACCTGGAGCAGCACGATGAGGAGTACCGCGACCACCTGCTCGGCGTCAGCCGGCGAGGAGCCTGGGCGGGTTGGATTCGCTTTCTCGCCCGGGGCGTGACCGAGCAGGCGCGCGACGCGGCAACCCGCGCGGGCAGGCTGCTGGATCTATGGCGACAGTATCAGAGAATTGTCGGCTCGCTCAGCCGCAGCGCAGCGGCCGTTCGTTTGCTGGATCTCCTCTTCACCCGGCCATTTATCACGATCCCGAATGCTGCGAACTTCCTGGAGCTGACCTACCCCGCGGCATTGAACAACGTGGAACGCCTCGTCGAGGCCCAGGTCCTCAAGGAAATGGCCGGGACTTCGAACCCGAGGATCTATGTCGCCACCGAGATCCTCCGACTGCTCGATGAGCCGCTCAACCAGAGCGAAACCCAACAAACCCCCTGAAGGAACTCCGATGGCCAGGAAGAAGCCCACCGCGTCGTCCGGCTCCGCGTCGTCATCAGTCCCGGTGGACTCGCTCAAGCATGTGGCGGACCGGCGGACGAACATCCCGACGCGGGAGACGGCGGCGTTCGCGGAGGACGACGGGATCGGCAAGGCGATCTACCAGCGGGACCGGTCGCTCGACCCTCAGCTCGTCTGGAAGGGGAAGGACGAGCAGGACGCCAAGCCGCTGGAGGTCCCCGCGGTCCCGCTCCACGTCCAGGAGAAGATCCACCCCCAGGCCATCGTCGAGGACCTCAAGCGCCGGGCGTCGGCCGCGAAGCCCGGCGCGGTCACCCAGCTCGACCTCTTCGCCGACTTCAACGGCCTCGACGACTTCGCGAAGAAGCTGGAGTTCTACCAGCACGACCAGCACTGGACCAACCGCCTCATCCTGGGCGACAGCCTCCTCGTCATGACCAGCCTCGCCGAGAAGGAACGCCTCCGCGGCCAGGTCCAGTGCATCTACTTCGACCCCCCCTACGGCATCAAGTTCGGCTCCAACTGGCAGGTCTCCACCCGCAAACGCGACGTCAAGGACGCCAAGGCCGAGGACCTCACCAGGCAGCCCGAGCAGATCAGGGCGTTCCGGGATACGTGGGAGCTGGGGATTCATAGCTATCTGAGCTATCTGCGAGATCGGTTGACGGTGGCGAGGGAGTTGTTGACGGAGAGCGGGAGTGTCTTCGTGCAGATTGGGGAGGATAACGTACATCTCATAAGATTAATGATGGACGAGGTGTTCGGCCCTCAGAACTTCGTCGTGACCATTAAGTACATTAAGACAACAAGCTCTACTGCCTTAGCAATCCCGCCAACCACCGACTACATCGTCTGGTTTTCGAAGGATGTCGAGCAACTTAAGTTTCGTCAGTTATTCCTTGAGAAGCTTCCGGATGGTGCAGGTGGGAGGTTCTATGATCGAGTTGAGCTAGAAAACGGGAGCAAACGTGTCATGAGTGCTAGCGAGCGTTCAGGGGAAAAATCGCTGCCGCCTGGTGGAAGGCTGTATCGCTTGAGCGACCTATGCAGTCAGAGTATGGGGCGAGATAAGGGCGAAGGCGCGGCCTGCTGGTATCCTGTCGAGTATGGCGGCAGAAAATACCTTCCCAATGACAAATTGAGATGGAAAACAAACGAAGCTGGAATGCAACGACTGTTGGACGGAGGGCGAATCGAAGCCAGATTGAATTCTCTAGCATATGTGCGATATATCGATGATTTTCCGGTGATATATCTCGACGATGTGTGGAACGACACTCGCTGGGGCTATGATGCAGGAGACAAAATGTATGTGGTACAAACGCACTCCAAGGTCGCCCAGCGTTGCCTCCTCATGACCACCGACCCCGGCGACCTCGTCCTGGACCCGACGTGCGGGAGCGGGACGACGGCGTACGTGGCGGAGCAATGGGGGCGGCGGTGGATCACGATCGACACGTCGCGGGTGGCGCTGGCCCTGGCCCGGACGCGGCTGATGGCGGCGCGGTTCCCGTATTACCTGCTGGCCGATTCGCCCGAGGGGCGGAAGAAGCAGGCCGAGCTGACGGCGACGCCCATCGAGGCGTCCGCTCCCGCGGCCGGGCGGGATTTGCACCGAGGGTTCGTCTATCGGACGGTCCCGCACGTCACGCTCAAGAGCATCGCCAACAACCCCGACATCAAGGAGGGGATGACCCGCGAGCAGATCGACCAGGCCATCGCCCGCCACGCCGAGACCGAGACCCTTTACGACCAGCCGTATGAGGACAAGGGGATCGTCCGCCTGACCGGCCCGTTCACGGTGGAGAGCCTCTCGCCGCATCGCAGCCTGCCGCTGCCCACGCCCGACGGCCCGGTCGTCCCGCGCGACCCGGCGAAGGCGGGCAACCCGGGCTTCTCCCAGATGATCCTGGAGAACCTCCTCAAGGCCGGCGTGAAGGGGACGGACAAATCCCAGCGGATCGAGCTGATTCGCCTCGACCCGTTCCCCGGCCTCTACGTCCACGCCGAGGGCGAGACCACCAAAGGCAAGATCGTCCGGGTCTGCATCGGCCCCGAGTTCGGCACCATCGGCGACGAGGCCATCCGCAAGGCCGCCCTCGAATCGATCAAGGGGAGCTCGTGCGACATCCTTTTGATCTGTGCCTTCGCCTTCGAGCCGAGCATCCACGAGCAGACCGCCGACCTGACCAGGGAGATCAAGTTCGGCAAGGTCTCGATCCTCCCCGTGCGGATGAACCCGGACCTCGCCATGGGCGACGAGCTCCTCAAGAAGACCGGCGCCGGGAACCTGTTCACCATCTTCGGCGAGCCCGACGTGAAGCTATCTCGCCCCGGCGGCAAGGTCGTCGTCACGATCCGCGGCGTGGACGTCTTCGACCCCACCACCGGCGCCGTCCGGACCGGCGACACCGACGACATCGCCTGCTGGTTCATCGACACCGATTACGACGGCCAGAGCTTCTTCGTCCGCCACGCCTATTTCCTCCACGGCGGCAAGGATGCGACGGAGGGCCCGTATGACAAGCTGAAGAAATCGCTCCGCGCCGAGATCGACGAGTCCGAATGGTCGAAGCTCTACCGCGCCGTCAGCCAGCCCTTCGACCCGCCAGCCTCCGGCAAGATCGCCGTCAAGGTCATCAACCACTTCGGGGACGAGGTGCTGAAGGTGTATGAGGTGGGGGCGGTCAAGTGAACGTGTTGCGATCCGTATCATCATCCGGTAGAAGGTAGGGCAAGAACCGAGGCATCATGTCGGATCGCGGAATGGCAGCACGGCGCTAATCCCTTGCAGGAACCGCCTCTGACCGGCGACCGATCGAGCGTCG
The DNA here is from genome assembly GCF_011064615.1 of Aquisphaera insulae. GTDB lineage: Bacteria > Planctomycetota > Planctomycetia > Isosphaerales > Isosphaeraceae > Aquisphaera > Aquisphaera insulae. The sequence continues at coordinate 45,539 of NZ_JAALJH010000041.1, forward strand.
GAGGGGCGATCGACCGACGGGACCGGCTTCTGCAGGCATCCTCTCGCGAGCGCGGTTCGACCTTCCTCGTTCCAGTCAAAGCGCTGATGTTGCCTGCCGGTCACTCGTCGATTGAAATCACCATGATCGTCGCGACATTTCACGCGGGGGAGGGGCACCATGATGGAGGACTCGGACCGATTCAAGCTCCTCAACGGCCCATACAGCCCGCCGGCATGCCGGGTCGGAGGCAGACTTCATTGTGAGTATCGGGGCCGAGAGGAGGTCGTGGGGGGAATGACCAACGCACCGATCCAATGGCCCATTCGAAAGGGGCTCGGACGCCATTCCTGCATCCTCTGCGGTGACCTGATCCGGGCCCTCCGGACCGAATCCGACATCGCAGTTTCCCACCATTGGGGCGTCTCTATCACCACGGTCAATCGCTGGCGTCAGGCCCTGGAGGCCGCAAGGATTCTCGAGGTGAGCCCGCGACCCTCTGCGGTTCGTCGACCCAGATCCGCGGAGTTCAAGAAGGCGATATCGGAACGGGCGAAACGGATGTGGGAACACCCCGAACAGCACGGGCTACCCCCGTGCCACCGCTGGACCGATGAGGAAATCGCCCTGCTGGGTACGGCTCCCGATCCGATCATCGCCAAGCGGCTGGGGATCCCCAGGCACAACGTAGAGAGCAAACGGCGTCGGCTCGGGATCCCGGGAATCCTGAATCGTTGGACCGATGAGGAGATCGCCTTGCTGGGGACAGACTCGGATGCGGTCATCGCGAGAAGACTGGGCCGTCCGGCGGTTGGCGTTCGAGACAAGAGGGAGAAGCTGGGTATCCCACCCATGATGACTCGGTGGACGAACGGAGAGATTGTCCTGCTTGGAACGGACACGGATCAGGCCATCGCCGAGAAACTCGGCAAAAGCCGGATGGGGGTGAAATCCAAGAGATTGGCCCTTGGAATTCCCGCCTTCACCCGTGCGGGAAGCGGTAATCGGCAAGGATTGCACGGGGACCGCGAATCCTCGGCCGACCCAGAAGACATCCATGAGTGAATTCGCGCGAACTCAGAGCGTCGGAACCAGATGGCCGGGCCATCCCCGGACCAGATGAAGCCGGTCCCGGCATTCTGCCCCGCCGTCAGGTCCGATCTCGACGCGCTTTGGACTGGCCGGCGATGCCCGACTGCTCGGAAGAGCGCATTAACTTGGTTCAACCAAGAGGGCCAATGCGACCTCCTCATCGATAACGGACCGCATCCGCTTAAGCTTCAGCTCACGTCGATACATCCTCTCCTCGATCGCCTCCCGGAGAAAGCCTTCCAGCGGTCTTCTCAATGCCTTGCGATCCACGAACAGGCGGTGGATCAGACAATTGGTGATGACTGAGAGGACTCGCTTCCGGTCCATGAGGCACCGCAAGCCTCTTCTCTTCTCCTCGACCGCCGCGGCAAGGCTGCTGGTATTCATCACATCAAACCGGGGCTCCACGTACCCTGGCGGAGTCGGAATGTCCTTGCTCATGCTCGAGGTACCGTCGAGGACACTCGCGACGAATTCTTGCGGGAAGCCGATCTCCGTCTTCCGGATCCACTTCTGGACCTTCTCATCGGTCCAGCGGCCAGGGACAAGAGTCCTGTCCTGTGCCAACCGGCGGATCGCCCGGATCAGCACCTCGTTCACCACCAGATAATACCGGTGTTGTTGCTCGAACCAATTCGCTTCCGTCAACAGGTCTTCCCTGTTGTCGCTCTTCCAGATGCGCTCGACGTTCGCTCTCACGTCGGGCCGTTTGGGCGTCCAGATGACGTGCGTGACCTTCGCCGTCATGGAGTCGTCCCTGCGCTCGACATGAAACCGGATCCGCGGCAGATCTTGACCAAGGATGCGCTCAGCGAATCGCGGAGCCTCGAAGCGAGTTATCTCCTGGATGATGTTCCTCGCCTCGAACAGCGAGTCATAAGAGATGCCGCTTAGCCAGCCGGAAAAGAGGTCGCTCGAACTCGCCACTTCCGGGTCGACATGGCTGGCGGCGAGCTGCTCCATCTTCTCCGCGGGATTTGCGACGTAACGCTTTTCGATCTGATCGCGAACGATCGCGATGAACTTATCGAACAACGGATGATCGTCGGGAGCGACGACCAGCGCGTCGATGTCGTTGGGGGACTCCTTGCCTCGGAAGAAGCTGCCGTAGCCGATGACCTGAGAAACCCGGACCGGAAGATCGATCGAACCGCATCGCTCGCAAAACATGACGAGCCGGCCGAGGAGGACGGACTGACGCTTTGAAATATGCGAACTCTTATCGATCATATCACCGCTCCCGCGGGAAAACCGAGCAAACTGCATGCAAACAAATGAACACGACTGTCTCACGATCGCTGTTTGTCCGAGTTCGATGACGCCTTCCCCGCAGCCCGGAGGAATCGGCGCACATCCTCGATTGAGTACGGGGGATCGCTCCGAAGATGGATCACGGCATGGCAGTTGGGACAGATCGGCCGCAAGTCCTTGATCGGATCCACCTCATAGCCCTCACGGATCTTGCTAATGAGCTTGAGATGATGGACGTGGATTAGCCCTTCGGCGACCTCGCCGTACTTCTCTCCGAAGTCGAGCTCGCAGGCAGCGCAGACGGCTCCGTGGTGCTCAATGCACCTTCGTCTTGCCTCCGGATTGCGCTCGTAGGCATTCACCGTGATGAGGGAAACGGCCCCCTCGTAGAGAGACTGCCTTCCTGAAACTTCTTCGGGCAGAAGAGGAGGACCGTGTCGATACGGTTCGAGCCAGGCTGGGATACGTTCCGTGACGTGCGAGAGGATCTCGACGAGTCCCCGCAGGTCGAAGGGGAAAAAGTACCCCTGACAGACGGAACCTCGCTTATTGATGGGGTAGTACTTTACTCGGAAGGCTATCAGGGCCGCACCGAATGTCTTCTGAAGCACCGGATTCTCAAGATCGAAATACTCGGTGCGAAACCGCCACCCTGCCCCGTAGTCTTCGCCTTCAAGACGCGGCAATCGATCGTGATAAATGCCATCTTCCAGAGCTCGGCTGAAGGCGACTACGTACGGCTTCCTGTAGTGGACGACCAGATCACCTGCCTTTGACTTTCCGACGGTCTTCCTAAACGTAGCTCCTCCGGCCGATGTCCGATCGGAACTGCAAACGACCTCGCTGGGTCGCTCCGCTTCCCACTGTCTCGATTGGTTGCACCACCAGACTTGCATGGCATCCTCCGAGGATTGGACCTACTCTCCGATTCTACCAAATCATCGCATTTGAGCCAAATCGGTCCTCTTTAGCGGAGAGATTCCTCGGCCGCCACATTTACCCCCGAGGACACCAGAGTTTCCGATGGGTTCGCCTCGGCCGGTGTGCCGGGCGACCGGGAACCGACAAACCCCGTGGGAGCCGGCTCCGTTTGGCTACCGGTATGCGGTGGTGACCGCCGGATTGCCCGGTCATTCGATCATGGGAGTTCGCCGATGGGCGACGGCCTTCTCACCAGCCAGGCCTCACTCCGTCGCCGGCCGGAGCCGGCTCCCACAAATCGGACGCGGGCCACGGCTCACCCCGTCGCCTCCTGCAAAATCCAATCCCATCCGTCCCGAGGTCTCCTCCGCATTCTCTTCTCGGTGCCCTCCGCGCCTCTGTGGTTGGTCCACCCCCTCCTCCCGGGCCGCCGTCGTCACTTCAGGTGGTCCCTGAGGAAATTGACCGCGCGGATGATGGCGGCGTCCTGGTCCTCCTTCCGGCCGCCGCCGCCGTGGCCGCCGCCGGGGATCGTGATCAGCTCGGACGAGAGGCCGGCTCGCTTGCAGGCCTCGTGCAGGAGGACGGACTGCTCGTAGGGGACGATCTCGTCCCTGTCCCCGTGGATGAGCAGGAGCGGGGCGACGTGGGGGCCCAGGCGGTCGATCGGGTCGATGGACCTGCGGAACGCGACGGGGTCGGCCGGCGGGGGGCCGATCAGGTCCCTGACGAGCCGGGCGGCGAACTCGGGGAACGGGCGGGACAGGTCGGTCGGGCCGGCGGCCGAGACGGCGGCCCTGAGCCTGACCTCGGGATCCGTCGCCAGCAGGAGCGCCAGGTGCCCCCCCGCGGAGCCGCCGAACGCCGCCACGCGGCCGGCGTCGAGGTTCCATTCCTTCGCCCGGTCGCGGAGGAACCGGACGGCCTCCTTCACGTCGTCGTACTGGGCCGGGAACCTGTGCCTGGGGGCGAACCGGTACTCGAGCGACGCCGCGGCGAAGCCCTGCTCCGCCAGCGAGAAAATCGCCTGGCGAAACTCGGCCTTGTTCCCCGCCTGCCAGCCGCCGCCGTGGATGCAGACGATGAGCGGGAACGGGCCGGCCCCACGCTTCGGCCGGGCGAGGTCCAGATGCAGGGTCTCGCCCCCCACCGTCCCATACACGATGTCGGGCGCGAAGTCGACCGACTCCGGCGGCGGAGGCTGCCTGGCCTGGACGATCGCCGCCAGTCCGATCACGCCCGCCACGACGCCCACCGCCAGCCATCGCCGTCGACTCATCGCGAGCTCTCCCGTCGTGCCCCCAGGTCGGCCTGCCCCGATCCCCACGACGATTCTACCCGCCCCGACTCGTGGATGTTTCCCCGGGGGAGGGAAATCCCGTCGCGGGCCCGCGCGATCGCCCGCCTCATCGCCCCGCGGCGACGAGCCCCTGGGCCTCGAGGGCCCGCCAGAAGACGCGCAGGTGCTCGAGCGCCTCGGGCTTCATGACGCGGCTGCCGTAGACGATCCGGACGTAGCCGGCCGCCAGGCGATTGGCCTCGGCGCTCAGGTCGCCGCGGACGGCGCCAAGCCGGCGGGCGAACTCGACGGGCGTCTCGTGCGGGAGCCGGCCGGCGCCCGCCTCATAAGCCCAGGCTTCCAGGGCCTGGAAGCTGTAGACGAACAGGTCGTTGGGCGCGAACTGGCGATCCATGCCGACGTCGAACGGGTTGGCGAACGACGAGAACGGCCGCGGCGGCTCGGCCGGCCGGGCCGCCTCCTCGACGGCCTCGCGGCCGCGATCGTCCCTCGGGCGGCCGAACCAGAGGCCGCCGAAGAGCGCGGAGAGGAACGCGAGGAAGCCCTTGAGCAGCTCCGGGCCGTAGCGGAAGGCCCCATAGAGCAGGAAGCAACCGCCGACGATCAGGACGGGGATTCGGAGCCAGGCCGGGGCCTGGAACGAGAGCGACGGCGGGTTCGGCGTGGACGCGGAATTCGACCCCTGCTCCTGGCCCTTCGTTTCCGACGAGTCCTTCTCCTTCGCCGAATCCTGATCGCCGCCCGGGGTCTCGTCCTTCCGCGACGAATCGTCGGCCTTGCCCTGCGGCTTGCCGGCGTCCTTCGCGTTCTCGGCCTGCTTCCCCTGCTTGCCCGAGGCGTTCCCCTTGCCGGAGGCCGATTTCCCCTTCGCCGCGCCCGACTTCGCGTTGCCGGGCTGGGACTTGCCCCCCGCGCGGCCCTTGCCGGCGGTCTGCTTCGCCGCGTTCGGGTCGTTGGTCTTGCCCGAGCCCTGCTCCTCGCCGGAGGGTTCCTGGGGCTCGTCCGCCTTCGACGCGGCCCGGCCCTCGCTCTCCGCCCCGTCGCCCTGGACGCCGCCGTCCTTGAGCACGGCCCAGCGCGAGGCCCTGCGATCGCTCGACGAGACCGCGGAGCCGGTGATCGACCGCACGCCGCCGATCGCCGGCAGGAGCGCGGCCGAGAGGACGGTCAGGCCGGCGATCACGAACCCGCCGGTGGTCAGCCAGGTGGCGGTCATCGCCCGCGGCATCGGGATCTTCCGCTTGCGGAGGTAGCGCCTCAGGTTCAGGAAGCTCGTCGCCAGCAGCAGGCCCATCGCGGCGGCGATGTACGCGATCGCGTAGACGAGCAGCCCGGCCCGCCGCTCCTCCTCGACGGCCGGCACCAGCCACTGGCCGACGCCGAAGACCGGCAACGAGGCCAGCGCGAAGTAGATCAGCCAGACTCCCGGCGCGTGCGGCCGGTTCGAGTTCGCGCTCGAGCCCTCGCCCCCCCAGGCCTTCCACCAGGGCCGAGGGGGGCCCAGCAACGACGCGTCCATCCGATGGGGGTCGGGATCAACCCCGTCCGGCCCCGCCGCGACCTGCTCCCGCGCCAGGCCGCTCTCCTCCATCAGGCCGACGCCCGCGTCCTGGTTCTCGTCCATCAGGGTGCAGTCGTAGGTCAGATGGTGGGTCGCCCACCAGACCAGGGCCATCACCCCGAGGAGGAACGGCTGGAACCCCGCCAGCGAGGTCGCCACCAGGGCCACGGCCCCGCCCAGGGCCAGGCCGTAGCCTTTGGCGACGTCGCCGATCTGCATCCCGACCCGGGTGATCAGGACGATCCCGAAGACGAACCAGAAGAGGATCCAGCGGAGCCGCTCCAGGAACGGCCCGTCGTACCAGATGTCGAGCATGAAGAAGGTCAGGCTGCCGACCATGACCATGATCAGCACCGGGACGATCGCGTTCACCAGATGATCGACGAGCGTCCCCTGCAACCTGCCCCTGGCCATCGGAAAAGCTCCCTCGAGACGCTGCCATCGACGGACTACAACGGGGCCACGAACTGGAGCTCGCAGAAGCCGTGGAGCTCGTTTTCGTCGGAGATCGCCCGCACCGGGATGTTCTGGGCGATCAGGTACGAGGCGCTGTCGATCCGCTCGACCTCGTCGAAGGCGAGCAGGACGACGGTCACGGCGTAGCCCTGCCGCCGGAGCCTCCCCAGCGTCAGGGCCGACTCGGGGGTCACCAGCGCCAGGATGGCGACGACCGTGGCGTCGCGGGGCATCCGGTGCTCGGCCTCGATCACCAGCCGGTCGAAGGTCAGGCCGTCGGACAGCTCGACGCGCGCCATGGCCTCGCGGATCCGGGCGAAGGCCTCCGGGCCCCTCGCGTGCGGGACCACCTGGGGCCTCAGCCGGTGGTCCTCGTCGCGCATGGCGGCCTCGCGATGGATCGCCTCGCGGTTCGCCCCCGGGCGTGCGGTCCTTCGTGCAATCTCGTCCCGATGGCGGGCCCGCTCGGCGGCGTCGCGGCCGCTCGTGATCAGGCCCACCGGCTGGCCCATCAGGCAGACCGCGTTGGCCAGGGCCACGGCCGCGGTCACCGCCAGCTCGGAGCGCCCCGGCTCGTTCCGCGCGGGGTAGGAGTCGCGGTGGAAGTCCAGCAGGATCGTCGCGCCGGCCACGGTCGAGGCGTCGTAGATCTTGCTCTGGAGCGTCCCGGTCCGCGCGGTGGCCGCCCAGTGGATGCGATTGAACGGGTCGCCCGGCTGGTAGGCGCGGACCCCGGCGATCCGCGTGGGGTCCTCAAAGAGGCGATGCGTCAGCTTGATCTCGCCGATCGGCCGCCGCGACGCCAGGTCATAGCCCGGCAGCGGGACGACCCGGGGATAGACCGTGATGTAGAGGGGCTCGGTCGCCACCCGGTAGCGACGGTGGAGCCCGAAGAGGTCGCCCGTTTCCAGGATCAGCGGGCCCACCTGGTAATAGCCCCGCATGGCGCAGCGGAGCTGATAGGTGATGGTCCTCGTCGCACCGCCGCCGAGCATGGCGATCGCCAGCCGCCGCCCCTTCACCTCGAGCCGGGGGGGCCGCGCCGTGATCGCGGCGCGGGGGAGCATCTCCTCCACGAGCACCCAGGCGATCGGCAGGGCGCCGCGGTTCCGGAGCGTGAGCACGAAGGCGATCGTCTCGCCGATCTCCACCTCGGTCCGGTTGCACTCGCGGGTCGCGTCGAGATTGCCGATCCAGGTCCGGGCCAGGAACCGGCTGATCCCCATCAGGCCCAGGAGCGCGAGCATCCCGCCGACGAGGAGGCCCAGGTCGAGCACGGCCGCGACGACCAGGACCAGGACGATGACGAAGAGCGCGCGCATCAGGCCATCACCCGGGATCCGCTCGTCGGCACGGGGGCGGAGTCCAGGACCTCCGAGATCACCGAGGACGCGGTCACCTTCCGCAGGCGGCTCTCCGGCCTGAGGATGATCCGATGCCCTAGCACGGCGGGGGCCATCCGCTTGATGTCGTCGGGCGAGACGAAATCCTGGCCCCGGATCGCCGCCACGGCCTGCGCGGCCCGATGCAGGGCCAGCGAGGCCCGGGGGCTGCCGCCGAGCAGGACGTCGGCGTGCTCCCGCGTGCCCCGGATCAGGCTCACGATGTAGCGGCAGACCTTCTCATCCACGCGGACCGCACGGACGGCCTGCTGGCACTCGACGATCTCGTCCGCCGTGGCCACCGTTTCCAGGTCGTCGATCGGGTGCTTCAACTGGAGGCGACCGAGCATCGCCGCCTCCTCCTCGGGCGCGGGATAGCCCAGGCTGAGGCGGACCAGGAACCGATCGAGCTGCGCCTCGGGGAGCGGGAAGGTCCCCTCGTGATCGACCGGATTCTGGGTGGCGATCACGAGGAAAGGGGGCTTGAGGTCGTAGGTCGTGCCGTCGACGGAGACCTTCCGCTCGGCCATGGCCTCGAGCAGCGCCGCCTGGGTCCGGGGCGTCGCCCGGTTGATCTCGTCGGCCAGCAGGGTCTGGGCGAAGATCGGCCCCGGGCGGAACTCGAACTGGGTGGTCGCCGGGTTGAAGATCGACGCCCCGGTCACGTCCGTCGGCAGCAGGTCGGGCGTGCACTGCACCCGCTTGAAGCGGGCGCCGACGCTCAGCGCGAGGGCTCGCGCCAGCATCGTCTTGGCGACGCCCGGTACGTCCTCCAGCAGGATGTGCCCCTCGGCCAGGTACGCCACCAGCGCCAGCACGATCTCCTGCCGCTTGCCGACGACCACCTTCTCGATGTTCGCCAGGATCCGCTTCCCGGTCGTCGCCACGTCCGCCATGCCCACCCCCGCCCGCCTTCGGGCACGAACCAGGGAGCCTCGACAAGCCCGATCCCCAACTCTATGGGAGTTACTACGACAAATGCAAGAGGTTTGTCGGACAGGTGTGAGACCGTCGCGATCGGCCGTCGGCCCTCGCCCTCCGGGGATGGCTTCATCGAAAGTTCATTGGACAGTCCGGCGGGGGCGGACCATCATCGTGCCCATCATCGGGTCAGCGGCCATTCCCGCGACCCAGAGCCGGGCGGGAAGCGATCCAGTTATGACTCCTCATGTTTCCGCTTGCTAATTTTCTCGATGGTTGATGATGAGCCTCGCGCCCGGCTGGCCCGATGTGCCGGGAATCGCGCACAACGATGTCCATGTCAACGTTGGCAGAACATGGATCCCCCGCGCCCCGCGGATCCGCCGGAAAAGGGAAGAGGCCGGGGTGGACGTCCCCGGCCTCTCGAATCCGGATCAGAGCTCGTTTCGGCTCACGCCGGCTGCCATTCGCCCTGGACCCGGAGGTGGTCGCGATCCAGGTGGACGCCGCCGTCCACCGACTTCACCCACGAGAGCGGGATGCGGTGGTGCTGGCCGTCGGGGCTGCCGCTCCTGGTGAGCTTGATCGTGTCGCCCTCGACGTGATCGACGGTGCCGACCTTCGTCCCGCACGAGGCGTAGACGTCCGCGTGCTCGCGGATGTCCCCGGAGCCGCTCGAGGAGCCGCTCGGCCCATATTTCTCCTTCATCTCCTCGACCTTGTGGCCGGCCTTGTGCGCGGCCTCCTCGATGCGATGGCCGGCCTCGTGGGCCTTTTCCTTGGCCCAGTCGGCGGCCTTCTCCACACCTTCACCGACCCTGTGGCCGACCTTCGATGCCGTGTCGGCGATCTTGTGGCCCACGTCCTCCAGCGTTCCCTTGATGGTCTCGGCCATGACGGCCTCCTCGTTCCATTCAGCCCACGGAGAGTCTTCTTCGCCGCCCCGCCAAGGGGCAGCTCACCGAAGTGGTGGAAATCGCAAAGCCCGCGCCAATCTCGCGCCGGTCATATGCCGAGTTTCCTCCGCACTTCCGGCACATCGTTTGCGATCTTGGTCCTCCCGCTCAGCCGTCGCGGTGGATTCGCGGCGGCCATGAACTTCTGATGAAGGGAGAACGACGATGGCCGATATCAAGCACACGATCGAGGAAGCCGGTCACAAGGTCGCCGAGAAGGCCAGCGAGGCGGGGCACGCCGTCGCCGACAAGGCGCGCGAGCTCGGCCACAAGGCGGGCGAGGCCGCGGCCCAGACCCGCGATTGGGCCAAGGAGAAGGCCCACGAGGCCGGCAACAAGATCGAGGAGGCGGGAGACGCCGCCAAGCGGAAGATCGACCGGGCCTCCGACGAGTGACCCGGTCTCGAGTCCATTTCAACGAGGGCCCCGCCGTGCCCCGAGCCGGCGGGGCCTTCGGCGTTTCCGGCCCCGCAAGCCGCGAATTTCGGGAGATCGATCGCTTGACAGAGCAAGACTCAAGCCGGAGCATGGTGGGCATCGCTCGTCGGATCCTCACCTTGCCGGATGCGTCATGCTCGCCAGCACCGGGCGACACCTCGATCGGATCGCTCTCCCTCGCGGGATGAGGCCGGTGGTCGTTGCGCTCGCCCTGGCCGCGGCCGTCACGATCGGCCCGGCGCCCTGGTCATTCTCGTCGATCGCCAGGGCCGGGGCCGTCGGCGGCCATTCCTGCAAGTGCGGCATGGACTGCCGCGGCGAATCCTGCTGTTGCGGCCCGAAGGCCGCGGGGCGTCCCTCGACGGCGGCCGGTCCCCGGCCCGATGAGAAGCTCGCTTCCTCGTCCCTCCACGACGAACTCCCGATCGGCCCATGCTTCGCGGCGGGCCGTTGCGGCGATCCGGCGTCCCCTTCGAGGGCCGTCTCGAGCCCCGGCGGCAAGGTCGCCACGCTCGCCCGGCGGGCCATGCCCGCGGAGGTCGACCCTCGCCGGCTCGTCGGTCGCGACGAGCCCACCCCCCTGCCCCTCGATTCGACCTCCCGCCTGGATCGCCCCCCCAGGCCCCGCGCCGCGGCCTGATCGATCCATCCGGCCCGTCCACGCGCTCCCGTCCGCTCGGATCTCGAGCCCGCCGGGTCGCGCCCCACGGCCGGACGTACTACATTGATTTATCCAGCTCTCGGCTGCGCCGGGCCATCCAAGGTCGCGGCCCCCTCCGACCGTTCGCGTCGGGGTGGGCCGCCGTCTCCGGTCATCGTGCGCGCCGCGTCTCCCATCCTTCCAACCGGAGTCCGTCCCGATGCCGCTTCCTGCCCGATCCTCGCGCGGCTTCACGCTCATCGAATTGCTGGTGGTGATCGCGATCATCGCCGTGCTGATCGCCCTCTTACTCCCGGCCGTGCAGTCGGCCCGCGAGGCCGCCCGTCGCGCCCAGTGCACGAACAACCTGAAGCAGATCGGCCTGGCCCTGCACAACTACCATTCGGCGCTCAACACCTTCCCGGTGGGGTTCCTCTACCCGCAGGCCAACCAGGCTTATCCGGGGATCCCGGCGCTCCACTATCGGTGGTCGGTCCTCTCTCAGCTCTCGCCCTACATGGAGCAATCGAACGTCTACAATGCCCTCAACATGAACTGGCCGATCGGCGCGGGGCCCACCTCGATCTTCGGGACGCCGCCCTGGACGCCGTTCCCGTCCAACTACACGGTGATGACGGCGAAGGTGAATTTCTTCCTCTGCCCGAGCGACGCCGCGGAGCCGCCCACGACCCTGCCGGGGGGCGTGACCTCCGGCCCGAGCAATTACCAGTTCTGCACGGGGGACGGGTCGCCGAACAGCACCAATCCGGGGGACGCCGGAGTGACCGTGGCCGCCGGCGGCCCCTTCGTCCTGGGCCGCGCCGTCTCGATGGCGGCCATCATCGACGGGTCGAGCGGCACGGCCGCGGCCAGCGAGCAGCTCATCGGCCCGGCCGGCGGCGGCGCCTCCACGCAGGGCACGCCGACGCCGCGCCCCCCCGATGTCCGCCGCGCGGCCGCGATCGGCTCGACGCCGCTCACCGATGCCGCCTGCGCCAGCCCGACCGGGTGGCGGCTCGACAAGGGCTACGGCTGGTGGGACGGCGACTATCGGACGACGCTCTATAACCACTACCTGACGCCGAATTCGAAGTCCTTCGACTGCTGGCAATCCAGCCCACCGCACAACCCGGCCTGGAAGGCGGCGCGGAGCAATCACCCCGGCGGCGTGAACGTGCTCTGCTGCGACGGCCACGTCCAGTTCGTCAAGGACGCGATCAGCCTACCGGCCTGGCGCGGGCTCTCCACCCGGGCGGGCGGCGAGGTGATTTCCGCCGACTCGCTCTGAGCGAGCGTCGGCGCCTGCTACAATGGCCGCGCCGCGGCGAAGTCCGATCCCGCGGCGCGGAGGCCCCGACGATGCGACGACGATCCCGGCTCGCGGCGATGATCACGGCGATCCTGCTGGCCGCTCGGGCGGCGGGGACGCCGGCCGCCCGGGCCGAGGACCCTCCTCGCCTGGATTCCACGGTCTCCTGGATCGGCAACACCTACCGGGGCGGCGAACGCTGGGTGCCGCAGGACGTCAGGGCGATGGCCGTCCTGCCCGACGGCACCGTCTACACCAACGTCTCCTGGGACGAGGGGGGCGGCCAGGTCGCCGTCATCAAGGATGGCCAGATCCTGGGGCATGCCCGCCACACCCACGGCTGGGGCCAGGAGGGGGGCGAGGCGATCGCCGTCAACGAGAAGTATGTCTTCATCGGCCAGTCGATGGACAATGAGGGGGGCGGGCTCAAGGACCCGGGGACCTGGCCGCCGAGGGGGAAGGCCTGGTTCGGGATCGCCCGCCGGCTGCGGTCGGACATCACGAAGCCGGCCCCCTTCCCGGGCGGCAAGGGGGGCAAGGGGGATACGCTCCGCGAGTGTTTCCTCCCCGTGGTCGAGGTGGGCGATCGCGACAAGGCGGACCTCGCCGGCCTCGCCGCCGACGACCGCCGCGTCTACGCGAGCAACCCCCGCGACGGCCGGATCGAGGTCCTCGACGCCGAGACGATGAAGACCGTGGCCCGATGGCCCGTCGACCGCCCCGGGCCGATCGCCCTCGACGCGGCGGGCGGCCTGTGGGTGCTCCGCAAGGGGGAGGGCTCGAGGGCATCGAGCGTCATTCGCCTCGACCCCGACGGCAGGCCGTCGCCGCGGACGATCGAGCTGCCGGCGGGTACGGTCCCGACCTCCCTCGCGATCGACCCGAAGGGTCGCCTGCTCGTCGCCGACGACGGCCCCGATCAGGACATCCTCTTCTACGAGGACATCCTCCGCTCGCCCCGCCCGGCCGGGAGCTTCGGCGCGAAGGGGGGGATCTATTCCGGGACGCCCGGCGCGGTCGGACCGCTCAAGTTCAACCGGCCCTCGGCCGTCGCCGCCGACGCGGCGGGGAACCTCTACGTCGCGACCGACGGGCAGACCGACTGGGGCGGCACCTCGCTGGAGTGCTACCGCCCGGACGGCTCGCTCAACTGGCGGCTGCTCGGCGTCGAGTTCGTGGACATGGCGGACGTCGATCCCGCGTCGAATACAGATATCTTCACGAAAGAGGAGCACTTCGTCGCCGATTACTCCCGTCCCCGCGGCCGGGAGGCGGAGATCGCCGGGTACACGGTCCATCGCTTCAGGTATCCGGAAGATCCGCGGCTCCATATCCGGTCGGCCGGCGCCTGGGTCCGGCGGATCGGCGGGCGGCGGTTCCTCTTCGTCAACGAGATGAACGCCGGGCCGCTGCAGGTCTACCGGTTCGACCCCGCGCGCGAGGGGGAGATCGCCGTCCCGTCCGGCCTCTTCGCGCCCCGTCGCCTGAAGTCCGAGACGGACGCGTCCTGGCCGCCCCATCAACCCCCGAGCGGCGGCTGGATCTGGCGCGATGAGGACGGCGACGGCCGATTCGAAGCCGGCGAATACCAGGCGGCCGGCCGCGACGAGCCCGACGCCCAGGGCTGGTGGGTCGATCCCGCGGGGAACGTCTGGCGGGCCACCGAGTCCGAGGGCATCCGCGAGTACCCCGTCGGCGGACTCGACGCGAAGGGCAACCCGAGGTGGGACCTCGCGGCGATGAGGTCGTTCCCGAAGCCCGCCGAGCTCGACCGCGTCAAGCGGCTCCGCTACGACCCGGCGACCGACACCATGTTCCTGGGCGGCACGACCCACGAACACACCAACCAGCACTGGAAGCCGATGGGCCCGGTGCTCTGCCGCTACGACCGCTGGGGCGCCGGCCCGTCGCGGCCGACCTGGCGGATCGTCGCGCCCTATGCGACGGGCTCGCAGGGCCACGAATCCTGCGAGCCGATGGGATTCGACGTCGCGGGCGATCACGTCTTCGTCCCCTACACCGGGGCCTCGAAGGCGATTGGCTTCTCCACCGGCCACGTCGAGGTCTTCCGCGCCGACGACGGCCACCGGGTGGGATTCCTGGAGCCCTCGGCCGACATCGGCGAGATCGGCCTCCAGGACATCCGCGAGTGCCTGGTCGCCCACCCCCGGGCCGACGGGGAGCATCTCATCTTCCTGGAAGAGGATGCCAAGGCGAAGATCCTGATGTTCCGATGGAAGCCCTGAATCGACGTCCCGCGATCGACGGGCCGCGACACTCTCGAGGAGCCGCTCCGATGCCCTCCAGGTCCGAATCCGCCGTCGCCGAGCTCCCCGTCTATTCGGTCGTCGGCGACCGATACACGTACCTGCTGACCGGCGACCAGACAGGCGGCGCCTGCTTCCAGTTCGAGGCGTGGGTGCCGCCGGGGAGTGGCCCGCCGCCGCACGTCCATTCGCGCGAGGATGAGGGCTTCTACGTCATCGAGGGGGAATTCGAGTTCGTCGTCGCCGGGACGCCGGTCCGCTTGACGGCCGGCGGGTTCCTCCTCGGCAAGCGGGGCATTCCCCACAACTTCAGGAACGTCGGCGAACATCCCGGCAGGCTGATCATCACGGCGACGCCCGCCGGGCTGGAGCATTTCTTCGCCGAGATCGGCGACCGCCTTCCGGGCCGCGACGCCGACCCCATCCCGATGTCCCCGGATGCCGTCAGGCGGCTCATCGAGGCCGCTCCGCGATATGGCCTGGAGTTGCTGCCTCCGGGCGAGGCCCACGCTTGACCGCGGGGCCGCCCCTGACGCCTGGCCGCCGGGGACTCAGGGCTTCCCGCGGGCGGCCCCCCGCCTCAGCCCCGGGTGGGCGATCCGTGCCGGATGTTGCAGGACGGCCGAAGCCCTGTGGACGGGCTTCCTGACGTGGCTAGCGGACCGCCTCGCGGCGGCGAACCGGTGCGCCCCCTTGTTCCTGGGCGGCACGACCCATGAACATACCAATCAGCAGTGGAAGCCGATGAGCCCGGTGCTCTGCCGCGACGACCGCTGGGGCGCCGGCCCGTCGCGGCCGACCTGGCGGATCGTCGCGCCCTATGCGACGGGCTCGCAGGGCCACGAATCCTGCGAGTCGATGGGATTCGACGTCGCCGGCGATTACCTCTTCGTCCCCCATACCGGGGCGTCGAGGTCCCTGGGCTTCTCGACCGGCCACATCGAGGTCTTCCGCGCCGATGACGGCCGCCGGGTGGGGTTCCTGGAGCCCTCGGCCGACGTCGGCGAGATCGGCCTCCAGGACATCGGCGAGTGCCTGGTCGCACATCGGCGGGCCGACGGCGAGTACCTCAGCTCGCTGGGAGAGGACTTCAAGGCGAAGATGTTGATGTATCGCTGGAGGCACTGAGCGAGCCGCATCTTCAACGAGATCTGGATGACGTCTTCGCCGCCTCAGCGATGAGCCGATCCGCCTCGATTGGATTGGCGCGGCACTCGAGGAGGGCCGTGAGCATCAGCGGAGCCACGATGGTCGCGTCCGACTCGATGACGAACATCGGGGTCTCCGGGGTCAGCTTGTCCCAGGTGATCTTCTCGTTCGGCGTGGCCCCGGAATAGGAGCCGTAGGAGGTCGTCGAGTCGGAGATCTGGCAGAAGTAGGCCCAGGGGCGGACGTCCTCTTCGAGGTCGTACTTGATCGACGGCACGACGCAGATCGGGAAATCTCCGGCGATCCCGCCGCCGATCTGGAAGAACCCCAGGCCCTCACCCTCGGACAGCTCGCGGTAGCGGTCGTAGAAGTCGGCCATGGACTCGATGCCCGATCTCGCGATGCCGGCGTCGCATTCGCCGAGCTTCACGTGCGAGGCGAAGATGTTGCCGAAGGTCGAATCCTCGTATCCGGGGACGACCATAGGCAGGCGTGCCCGGGCCGCGGCGAGGAGCCAGCACTCGTCAGGATCGCCTTCGAAGTGATTTTCGTCAATGGCCAGCACAAGATCATAGAAATACTCGTGCCAGAACTTGCGAGACCGCTTCGCCGTGGCCTCCTTCCACATCGGGACGACGACCTTCTCGACGGCGCGGAAGGCCTCGTCTTCCGGGATGCTCGTGTCGGTCACCCGCCGCATCCGGTCCACCAGGATGCGGGCGTCATCCTCCTTGGTGAAGTAGCGATAGTCGGGGAAGTCCACATAGCTGTGATCGGCGACCAGCCGGAAGAGAGATTCCTCGAGGTTGGCGCCGGTGACGGACATGCCGTGGATCAGGCCGGCGCGGATCGCCGGCGCCAGCGTCTTGCCGAGCTGGGCGGACGACATCGCCCCGGCCATCGCCCAGAACATGCGCCCGCCGCGCCCGACGTGCCTCCAGTAGGCGATCGTCGCGTCCTTCGCGGCCCGGGCGTTGAAGTTCCGGTAGTTCTCGAGCATGAAGGGCAGGATGTGCATCGGGGCGATCCGTGGATTGGGTGTCGTCAGAACGCGTCGGCCGAGATCACCTCGCCGCCGCCTCGGGTCGAGAGGCCCTGCCACGCCGCGTTGTTGACGGAGTCCTTGATGAACTGGACGTGGCCGTCGCAGAAGAGCACGTTGACCCCGCCGGGGTGCAGGCTCCTCGCCGCCTTCCACGCGGGCCGGAGCGGGTTCTGCGGCCCCATGCAGTCGGTGAGCTTGGCGTTCGGTGTCAGGTAGTGGTTATAGAGCGTGCTTCGCATCCCCCCCTCCCACCAGCCCACGCCCTTGTCGAACTCCCAGCCGACGGGCGCCCCGCAGCCGCTCGAGGTGAGGGGGGTGCTCGAAGCCTGGCCCAGGGCCCGGCGGGTGTCCGGCGGGACAGTCGTGGAGCTCGTCGCCCCCTGGGTGCCGAGCAACTGCTCGGAGGCGGCCGCGGTGTTGCTCGACCCGTCGATGATCCTGGCCATGGACTGCGGCGGCCCGAGGATGAAGGCGCCGTTGGCTCCCGTCGGATCTCCGGGGCCGACGGTGCCGTTGACACCGTCGCCCGTCGAGAACGCATAGTTGGTCGGACCGGAAGTCGGATCCGGCGGCTGGTTCCCGTCGCTCGGGCAGAGGAACATGTTCATCGTGATCGCGACCGCCGTCGTGTTCGCCAGGAAGATGGAGAACGGCGGAGCCCCGTAGGTGGGGAACCCCGGGGCGGTGCGGACCGGGAAGTTGAAGTTCACCGCGTTGTAGACGGTGGACTGCTCCAGGTACGGGGTCATCTGGGCGAAGGCCGACCAGGAGTAGTGGTCGGGGAACGAGATCAGCCCCGCGGTCGAGGCCGGGAAGATGTAACCGACCGGGAAGGTGCCCACGGCCGAGTGGTAGTTGTGGAGGGCGATGCCGACCTGCTTCAGGTTGTTCGTGCACTGCATGCGGCGGGCGGCCTCCCGGGCGGACTGCACGGCCGGCAGGAGCAGGGCGATCAGCACGGCGATGATCGCGATCACCACCAGCAGCTCGATCAGCGTGAACGCGTGGCGCGGATGTCGTCTCATGGCAGGATCCTCTCGCTCGAGCGGTCGAGGGTGGGCGCGGTCTTCGTCTCGGTGACCGAGAAGATGGCCTCGTCCGGCAGATCGGCGAACCGTCGGCTCATGGCGTCGAGCTGCGTCGGAGCTACCCCGGCCAGCTCGTGGGCCCGCTCCGGGAGGATCTTGAAGGTCAGGACTCGGCCCGTGGATCGATCCGCGACGACCGTCCGCAGGTCCGAGATCGGGCACTCCTCGAGCCGGATGTTCATCTTGCCGGGGGTCGCCCCGGTGACCGCCATGAGGCCGTCGGCGGCGCAGGTGAACTTGAACTGGAGCGGCGTGTAGTGCACGACCGACAGCGACTTGCTGTGGCGAGGCAGGTGCAAATCCTCGAGCGCCCGCTGCCCCATCCGATAACCAACCACCGCCCAGGGCCCGACGTGCCCGTGGGCGTCGAGGACCTTCGCGATCACCTCCGAGGCCGAGGCCCTCGCGGCCTGCGGCCGCGCCCCCTGATCGCCCGGTCCATCCAGGGTCATCACGATCAGGATCGTCATCATCGACGCGATCATCGTCGGATCTCCATCGCCCAGAAGGCCCGTCCCTCCGCGGCCAGACGTCGGCAGCGACGAGGCGGACGGTCGATATTACGAATCTACTCTTCGTAATACCGAGAAGGAAGATCCCGGTGCCGATGGAGGATCGGCCGGCGCGACGTCGTCGGCCGTGACGGGGGTCCCGGTCAGACGTCCACCACGACCACGTCGACCCCCTCCGACTGGTCGAGGAGCCGCTCCAGGATGGTCCCGCCCAGCAGGCGGCGATACCAGGGCTGGCGGCTCTTGCCCATGACGATGACGCGGATGTCGTACTCGCGGGCGAAGGCCAGGATCGTCCGGACGACGTCCGGGCCCTTGAACGTCATGGGCACGCCGCCGAGCTGCTGGGCCAGCTCCAGGTTCTTGCCGACCGCGCGCTGGGTGGCGGCGTCCACGCGGGTCAGGTCCTCCGCCGGGGTCTGGATGTAGACGGCATACCACGGGGCGTTGAGCCGATCGGCCAGGCGAGCCGCCTTCCGGAGGAGCGCGGGGGCATTCGGGCTTCGGCTGGAGAGGCCGACCATGACCCGGTCGGTGGCCGACATCGGCGCGCGATCGGCCTCGGCCCGGCGGGTGTGGCGGTCGATCAGGTGGGCCATCTCGGAGAGGGTGATCTCGCGGAGCCGCGTCAGGTTGCCGGTGGTGAAGAAGTTGTCCATCGCCCGCTCGGCCCGCTCCGGCGGATACACCTTGCCGGCCCGCATCCGCTCCAGCAGGTCCTCCGCGGAGAGGTCGACGTTGACGATCTGGTCCGCCTCCGCCAGCACCGAGTCGGGCAGCCGCTCCTTGACCTTCACGCCGGTGAACCGCTCGACCTGGTCGTAGAGGCTCTCCAGGTGCTGCACGTTCACCGTGGTGATCACGTGGATGCCGGCCCGGAGGATCTCCTCGACGTCCTGGTAGCGCTTGGAGAACCGGCTCCCCGGGGCGTTGGTGTGGGCGAGCTCGTCCACCAGGCAGACGGTCGGCCGTCGCGCCAGGACGGCGTCGAGGTCCATCTCGCGGAGCGTCACCCCGCGGTACTCGAGCTCGCGCGGCGGGATGACCTCCAGGTCGCCGATCTGCTCGGCCGTCTCCGCCCGGCCGTGGGTCTCCACGACGCCGATGGCCACGTCCACGCCCTGCTTCTTCAGGCGGCTCCCCTCGCGGAGCATGGCGTAAGTCTTGCCCACCCCGGCGTTGGAGCCGAGGTAGACCTTCAGCCGGCCCCGCTCCTGGCGGCGGATCAGTTGCAGGAACTGCTCGGGAGACGGGCGTGCGACCTCGACGGGCATCGGCGATTTCCTTTCCCTCAGCGGGCCGCGGCGAGGTCGTCCAGCGCCAGGTTCAATCGCAGGACGTTCACCCGGGGCGGTGCGCCGATGATCGCGCCGGTCGCGTCCACGTGCGCGTCGATCAGCGCCCTGATCTTCTCCACCGCGATGCCGCGTGCCCTGGCGACGCGGGGCGCCTGGTAGCGGGCGGCCTCCGGGCTGATGTCCGGATCCAGGCCCGAGCCGGAGGCCGTCACGAGGTCCGCGGGGATCGGCTCGGTCGCGGAGTCCCCGGCCGCCTGGCGGAGCGTCTTCACCTGCGCCTCGATCCGCTCCCGGAGCGCCGGGTTGGTCGTGGCGAGGTTGGAGCCGCCGGCGGCGTCCGCGGCGTATCCGCTGGCCCCGGCCGCGGAGGGCCGCGGGGCGAAGTACGTCTCCGAGGCGAACGGCTGGGCGACCAGCGCGGAGCCGACGACCCGGCCCTCGCGGCGGATCAGGCTGCCGCGTGCCTGGTCGGGGAAGAGCAGGCTCGCCGCGGCGAGGACCACCAGGGGGTAGGCCACGGCGCACACGAGGAAGGTCAGGACGCAGGCCACGAGGGCATTCACGGTTTCGCGAATCATCAGGTTCCCTTCACTTGATCCCGACCATCGCCAGGAGCGGGTCGATGAGGATGTCGATGAGCTTGATGCCGATGAACGGGGCGATCACGCCCCCCAGGCCGTAGACGAGCAGGTTGCGGCGGAGCAAGGCCCCCGCGCCGACCGGCCGGTAGGTCACGCCCTTGAGCGCGATCGGGATCAGGAGCGGGATGATGATCGCGTTGAAGATCACCGCCGCCAGGATCGCGGAGTAGGCCCCGCCCCGGGAGGCCAGGCCCATCAGGTCCAGGACCTTCAGCTCCGGGAGGGTGACGATGAACATGGCCGGGATCACGGCGAAGTACTTGGCCAGGTCGTTGGCGATCGAGAACGTCGTGAGCGCCCCGCGGGTCATCAGGAGCTGCTTGCCGATCTCGACGACCTCGATGAGCTTGGTCGGGTCGCTGTCGAGGTCGACCATGTTGCCGGCCTCCTTGGCGGCCTGCGTCCCGCTGTTCATCGCCACGCCGATGTCGGCCTGGGCGAGCGCCGGGGCGTCGTTGGTGCCGTCCCCCATCATGGCGACGAGCTTGCCCCCGTCCTGCTCCTTGCGGATGTAGGCGAGCTTCGCCTCGGGCGTGGCCTGGGCGATGTAGTCGTCCACGCCGGCCTTGTCCGCGATGGCCGCCGCGGTCAGGGTGTTGTCGCCGGTGACCATCACCACCCGGAGCCCCATCTGGCGGAGGCGGGCGAAGCGGTCGCGGATGCCCGGCTTGAGGACGTCCTCCAGCTTGATGACCCCCAGGATCCGCGAGTCCTCGGCCACGGCCAGCGGGGTCGCGCCGCCGGAGGCGATGACGTCGACGGCCTGCTGATATCCGTCCGGGGCGACGCCGCCGAGGTCGCGGACGTAGCCCGCGACGGTGTCCGGCGCCCCCTTGCGGAGCCGCGGGCCGCCCGGGAGGTCGACGCCGCTCATCCGGGTCTGCGCGGTGAATTCGATGAACCGCGAGCCGGCCGGGGCCTCGGACTCGACGGCCGACTGCTGGCGGGCCAGCTCGAGGATGCTCTTGCCCTCGGGGGTGGAGTCGGACATCGACGCCAGGCCGGCCGCGCGGGCGAGCTCGCGGGCCGAGGCGCCGGCCAGCGGCACGAACTGGGTCGCGCGGCGGTTGCCGATGGTGATCGTCCCGGTCTTGTCCAGCAGCAGCGTGTCGATGTCGCCGGCCACCTCCACCGCCTTGCCGCTCTTGGCGATCAGGTTCGCCGCCAGGGCCCGGTCCATGCCGGCGATGCCGATCGCGGCGAGCAACGCCCCGATCGTCGTCGGGATCAGACAGACGAGCAGGGCGACCAGGGTCGGGATGTCGAGCGTCAGGTCGAAGTAGCGGGCCATCGGGTAGAGCGCCGCGGTCACGATCAGGAAGATCAGCGAGAAGGCCGCCAGCACGATCGTCAGGGCGATCTCGTTGGGCGTCTTCTGCCGGCTGGCACCCTCCACCAGGGCGATCATCTTGTCGAGGAAGCTCTGCCCCGGCTCGGCCGTGACGCGGATCACGATCCGGTCCGAGAGGACGCGGGTGCCGCCCGTGACGCCCGAATGGTCGCCGCCGGCCTCGCGGATCACCGGCGCGCTCTCGCCGGTGATCGCGGACTCGTCCACCGAGGCCACGCCGCGGATGACCTCGCCGTCGGACGGGATGACCTGCCCCGCCTCCACGAGGACGTGGTCCCCGGCGCGGAGGGCCGTCGAGGAGACGACCTCGCCGGAGTCGCCGTCCGCATCCCGAAGCCGGAACGCGGGCGTGTCCGCCCGGGTGGCCCGCAGGCTGTCCGCCTGGGCCTTGCCGCGGGCCTCCGCCAGGGCGGAGGCGAAGTTGGCAAAGAGGACCGTCAGGAACAGCAGGAGCGTCAGCGTCGCCTGGTAGAGGATCAGGCCGAGCTCCGCCCCCTGGGCGATCGATTGCACGGCGACGATCGCCGTCAGCACCGTGCCCACCTCGACCAGGAACATGACCGGGTTGCGGGCCATCTCCCGCGGGTCGAGCATCCGGAACGACTGGGCCGTCGCCATCCTCACCAGCGACGGCTCGAACAGGCGGAGCTTACGCGTGCTCCGCCGCTGGAGCTTGAACGCCTGGACGTGGTCGGCGTCTCGCGTGGCGGTCGGGATCTCGGTATCGATATCGAGGCTCATCGCGCGTGATTCCTCTCCTTGGGAGGATTCGACTTCTGTCGATCAAGGGCTCGCCATTGACGTCTCACCTCGAGCGAGGGGACGCCTTGTCCGAGCGAAGGGACGCCTTCCGATCCCCTCCCCCCACCGTGGGGGAGGGTCAGGGAGAGGGGGCGACCGCGTTCGCCATTCCGACCAACTTCAGGAATAGGCAGTCCTTCTTGCATCCGATCACTCTCCATCCTCGGCCTGCCCTTTCCCCCCTCTCCCTAGCCCTCCCCCACGGCGGGGGGAGGGGACCGGAGGGCTTGCCCCGCGTCAGAGGCTTGCAGGCCTTGCGGAGGTGTTTCCTTCTTCGCCCCCGCCAGGTGATCGGCCACGGGCCCGAGCACCACGGCCGGCATGAACGACAGGGCGCCGACCAGGAGCACCGTCCCCGCCAGCATGCCCGCGAAGGTCAGGTCGTCGGTCCGGAGCGTCCCGGAGGTCTTCGGCACGCGCTTCTTGGTGGAGAGGAACCCGGCGACGGCCAGCGGCAGGATCAGGGCCGGGAAGCGGCCCAGCAGCAGGACGATGCCGGTGGCCACGTTCCACCACGGGTTGTTGTCCGCCAGCCCCTCGAAGCCGGAGCCGTTGTTGGCCGCGGCCGACGTGAACTCGTAGACGATCTCGCTGAAGCCGTGCGCGCCGGGATTGGCCGTCGTCGTGGTCCCCCACGGGGTCGCGGCGAAGAGCCCCGCGCCGGCGCAGATCAGGAGCGGGTGGATCAGGATCGCCACCATGCAGAGCTTGACTTCCCGGGCCTCCACCTTCTTGCCCAGATACTCGGGCGTCCGGCCGACCATCAGGCCGGCGATGAACACGGCGACGACGATATACATCAGCATGTTTTCGAACCCGGCGCCGATGCCGCTGAAGACGACGTTGAGCATCATCATCGACATGGGGACCATCCCCGCGAGCGGGTTGAGGCTGTCGTGCATGCTGTTGACCGAGCCGTTGGACGTGGCCGTGGTCATCGCCGCCCAGGTCGCGGAGGCGACCGGGCCGTTGCGGACCTCCTTGCCCTCCATGTTCGGCCCCTCGGCGACGGGCAGGCCCCGCGTCGCGGCGCTCGGGGCCGATTCGGCCCAGATCGCGACGGCGGTCCCTGCGACCAGGAACGCCAGCATCACGCCGTAGATGACCGTCGCGTGCCGCCGGTCGCGGAGCATCCGCCCGGCCATCACGATCGAGGCCATCGGCAGCGCGACGATCGAGGCGATCGACAGCAGGTTCGTCCAGGGGGACGGGTTCTCCAGCGGATGGGCCGAGTTGGGGCCGAAGTAGCCGCCGCCGTTGGTCCCGGCCTGCTTGATCGCCACGAGCGCGGCCACCGGGCCGCGGGCGATCGACTGGGTCTCCATCTTCGTCGCGGCGCCGTCGAGCGTGGACGCCTGCGCCGCGCCCTCCAGGGTCATCGGCACCCCCAGGCCCACCAGGGCGACGGCCAGGACCAGGCAGGTGGGCAGGAGGACCCAGACCAGGCCCCGCATCAGGTCCAGGTAGAAGTCGCCCAGGTGCCGGTCGCCGCGCAGGCCGCGGAGCGTGGCGAGCATCACGCAGAGGCCGGAGGCCGGCGTGACGAACATCAGCCAGACGATCACGCCGAGCTGGCTGAAGTAGGAGAGATTCTGCTCGCCCGAGTAGTGCTGGAGGTTCGTGTTCGTGACGAAGGAGCAGACGGTGTTGAAGATGACCGCCGTGTCCGCGCCCTCGACCTGCTTCCCGGCCGTGTCCTTGTAGCCGAGGGCCGCCAGCGAGCCCTTGCCGTCGGGGTTGAGGAAGGGGATCCACGGCTGGGCATAGAGCAGCGCGAACGTCAGGACGAAGAGGGCGGCGTTGAAGGCGAGCATCGCGATCGCGTACCGCTTCCAGTCCATCTCCGCGGGCCGCCGGCGCGTGACCAGGCGGGCCAGGAAGGCCGGCAGGGCGTCCAGGCCGCGGCCCTCGGCGCCGTCGGGGACGTCGAGCGTCCGCCACATCAGCCAGCCGAGCGGGAACGAGAGGGCGATGGGCAGGGCGAACGCCCACGCCGGATGGAGCCAGGCAAACGACGGTTCCACGTACAGGTTCTCCGATGGTCAGAACCGCTCGGGGCGGATCATCGCGTAGACGAGGTAGAAGAGGGCCAGGACGGTCGTCACGGCGGTCAGGTAGAGCATGGTCATCTCCCGGTCTTGCGATGGGTCGTCAGGCCGGCACGAAGGCCGTGAGGGCGGCGATGGCGGCCGCCAGGGCCGCCCCGAGGGCCGCCATCGTCGCCAGGGTCCGGCCCAGGCTCAGGCGGCGGTGGGCACGCGCCTCGGCTTCCGTCGCGGGCGAGCACCCGGCCGGCCGACGCCCGGCCGCGACGAGGACGCAGTCCGGGCCCCGCCACCAGCGATCGGCCGTGCGGCGGGCGACGGTCGTGCGGCCGCCGGCCTCGCCGGCCATCATCACGAATCTGCGATGCATGGAAGTTCTCCGATATTCGACCGCGCGGGTCAGAAATGATCGCAGGCGGCGACCAGCCCGAAGAACAGGGCGAACAGGCCGACGCCGAGGATCAAGGTGCTCAGGGCGATCATGTGCGACTCATCCTTTGATATGGTCCGTCCGGGCATGCCCCGCCGGGGCCGGTCAGCTCGCCGCGGGGTTGATGGCCTTGCTGCGGAAGTCCAGCCCGAAGCGCCCGCAGTAGCGCCTCAGGTTGTCGAGGGCCGGGCCGTGATGAGGGTCGGCCTCCAGCGCCCGGCGGTAGGCCTGATAGGCGGCGTGGTCCTGGCCGCGGCATTCGTGGAGCACTCCCATCAGCGTGTTCGCCTCCGGGGACAGCGGGGCGAGGTCGAGCGCCTCTTCCAGGAGCTCCGCGGCCCGGGGGAAATCGCGTCGGTTCAGGGCCCGCTTGGCGGCCGAGAGGTTCACGACCGTGCCGCTCATCACCGCCACGGCCTCGCCGCCGCGCGGCGCGGGCATCGTCTCGTCCTCTCCCCCGTCCGCCTCGTCCTGGCGGGCCATGACCTGGCCGACGACGCCGCGGAGGGTCTCCGGGCTGGTCGGCTTCGAGAGGAAGTCGATGGCCCCGAGCTTCATGGCCTCGACGGCGTCCGGGACCGTCCCGTGGGCCGTGACGATGACCACCGGGGTCTCGTCCCCCGCCGCGCGGAGGCGGCGGAGGAACTCCATGCCTCCCATGCCGGGCATCTGGAGGTCCAGCAGGATCAGCGACGGGCGGACCACGGGGAGCCGCGAGAGCGCCTCGTTCCCGTCCCTCGCCTCCGCCACCGCGTGCCCGGCCGCCTCCAGGGCGGTCCGGAAGACCAGCCGGATGTTCGGCTCGTCCTCGACGATCAGGATTCGTGCTGTGCGTTTCATGCTTTCACTCCTCCCGGATGAGACGGGATGGCGACCGCGCCGGCCGGGGCCAGCGGCAGGCCGACGATGAAGGTGGTCCCGCGGCCCGGTTGGCTGCTCGCCTCGATCTTGCCGCGATGGCCCTCCACGATCTCGCGGGCGATCGACAGGCCGAGGCCGGCGCCGCCGGACTTCGACCCCGGGGGGCGGTAGAAGCGGTCGAAGAGCTTGGGCAGGTGCTCCGGGGCGATGCCGATCCCGCTGTCCGCGACCGCGAAGCGGACCGCGTCGCCGTCGAGCCGGGCCGAGAGTTCGACCCTGCCGCCGCGGCCCGTGTAGGCCAGCGCGTTGTCGACGAGGTTGTCGAAGACGTGCTCGATCCGGCCGCGATCCACGAGGACCGGCGGCAGGC
This sequence comes from Aquisphaera insulae, assembly GCF_011064615.1. GTDB lineage: Bacteria > Planctomycetota > Planctomycetia > Isosphaerales > Isosphaeraceae > Aquisphaera > Aquisphaera insulae. The sequence goes on from NZ_JAALJH010000041.1 coordinate 71,603, forward strand.
CGGGCGCCGCCTGTCCGGAGAGGGCGATGCCGGCGTCGACGGCCCGCGCCTCGAACCGCGAGACGACGCCCTCGACAAGCTCCGCCGGCGCCACCGGGTGCAGGTCGAGCTGGACCTTCCCCTGCTCGATGCGGGTCAGGTCCAGGAGGTCGCCGACCATGGTCATCAGCCGGTCCGAGTCCTGGCGCGCCGCCAGGAGGAGCTCGACCTGCTTGGGCTCGAGCGGGCCGACGGCCTCCTCGAGCAGCAGATGGATGGCCATCTGGATGCTCGTCAGCGGCGTCTTCAGCTCGTGGCTGACGGTCGCGACCATGTCGCTCTTGAGCTGGTCCACCAGGCGGAACTTGGTGACGTCGTGGAGCACGACCGCCGCGCCGAGCGGGCCGTCGTCCCCCTGGATGGCGAGGATCCGCGGCAGGTAGAACCGCTCCTGGCCGTCGTCGCGGAGGCAGATCGCGTTCTCCACCCCGGCGGGCAGGTAGTCGCCGCAGCCGCCCAGCACGTCGGCCAGCGGCGTCCGGAGCGCGGGGGACGGCGGCCACGGCATCGCCCCGTTCCCGCCGGTCGACCCGCCGAGGATCCGCCGCGCGGCCGGGTTGGTCCGCTCGATCGAGCCCATCGGGTCCACCACCACCACGGGATCCGGGAACGAGTCGATCGTCGCCTGGGCCGTCTTCTGGACGCGGAGCAGCCGCGCCGTCCCCGCCTGCTGGAATTCGCGGATCCGGCGGGCCATCCCGTTGAAGGCGTTCGCCAGCTCGCCGAGCTCGTCGCGGGAGAGGACCGGGACGACCTGCTCCATGTCGCCCCGCGCCATGGCGCGGGCCGCGTGCGTCATCGACCGGATCGGGCCGAGCAGCGACCGGCTCAACACCAGCGCGATCAGCCCGGCGGTCGCCGCCGAGGCGCAGAGCAGCAGGACCATCCACCGCACCGAGTTCGTGGCGGCCGCGCGGGCCCGGCCGTCCATCTCCTCCATGTTCCGCTGGTTCAGGTTCAGCACGTCGTCGGCCCGATCCTTGATCCGATGGAACGTCGGCAGGAGGTCGCTGAAGTAGAGCATGGTCCGCTCCTTCGCGTCCCCCGCCGGCAGCCCGTAGAAGCGCTCGCTCTGCTCGCCGTACAGGGCGTACAGCCTCGCGAGCTCGTCGGCGAGGTCCCGCTCCCCGGGGAGCGTGATGTTCCCCCGCTCGATGCTCAGGTTCTGCTCGAAGACCGGCCTCGACCTGGTGAACTGGTCGCGCGACCGCTCCTCCTGGCCGCCGATGGCGAACAGGATGGCGGAGTCCATCCGCTCCAGCGCCTCCTTCATGCGCTGGGCGGCCAGGACGCTGCGGTAGTTCTCGCGGAGGATCACGTCGATGTTCCCGCCCAGGTCCCGGAACATGATCACGGCCCACAGCCCCATGCCGATCATCACGGCCATGAGGGGTGCGATGCCCATCAACAATCTGGATTGGAGTGTTTTGAACATGACAGCAAGGGCTCGGGCCGCAGCGGGATTACCGTGACGCCGGGCGGGGCGCGTCGATCGGGACCGCCTCGGCGCCATAGACGGCGGCGACCTCCCCGCTCGACAGGCAGAATACGCCGGTCAGGCGGAGGTAGCCATCGATCAGGCCGAGGACCTCGTGATGGATCGTCGCCACGCCGCCCCCCTTCGCCAGGTCCAGGCACTCCGGCGGGGCCGCCGGGGCATGGCATCGGTCGTCGGGCAAGGGGGCCTCGACCGTCGCCCCGTCGGGGATTCGGACCGGCCGGCCGTGCTTGCCGTCCCGGTAGGGGACCGCATAGATCCCCTCGGATTGATTCGCCCTCAGCTCATGGATTCTGGACATCGTCGGCGTCCCTTCAGTTCCACCGCGGAGGCCGCGGGAGCATCCCTCGACCCGTCGAGGCCCCGGCATCGAGCCCGCGGCATGTGAGGGGGAAAGCAACGGCCGTGCCGCACCTCGACGATCTACACAAGCACCATTCCTATATCGACTTGCAAGAAATCCGACGAAAGCACCTCGGCGGGGCTCTCCTCGAGCGTCGTGCAACTTGCACGATCGCCCATGCAGGTTGCCCGACCCGAACGAGCGGCGGGGATCTTCGTTTTTTCGTGGCGATCCGGTCGATGATCGAGGCCGGCTTGCAGTACTCGCGGGAGACGGCGGCCGATTCCACGACCCGAACCGTCGTGGCGTCCCGCGAATGAAGCAGGCTCGACCCGCAGACGATGAGGTAGCACCGATGATGATCGTCCCTGCCAGTCCCGCGAACGGGGTCCGAAGGAGTCGCGCCTCGCGGTCTCCGGGCCGAGATGCCGCGCGATGCCGACCGCGGATCGAACTCCTCGAGGGCCGGGCGCTGCTCGCCTCAACGCCGCTCATGGGCCTGTCCTTCCCCGGCTCGACGGGCGGCGAGATCGAGGTCTCCTCGTTCTCCTTCGACGGCTCGAAATCCGGCCCCGGCGCGGCTGCCCCGGGGCCGCTCACGCTCACGCTCCCCGGGTCCGCCGCCGACCCCACCTTCCTGGCGAACATGGCCGCCGGCTATCACCTGACCACGGCCCAGCTCAACGTCCGCACCTCCGGCGCGGCGCCGGCGGTCTACCTGACCTACAAGCTGGGCGACGTCACGGTCGGATCGATCCGGACCTCCGTCGATCGGGCCGCGGCCCCGGACGGGGCGCCCGTCACCACCATCACCCTCGACTGGGCGAAGCTCTCTCAGAGTTACGCACCCGTCCGCCCCGACGGCTCCGTGGGCACGCCCGTCGTCGCCACCTGGGACGCGGCCCTCGGCACGGGGACCGGCGCGGGCATCCCGGCGGGGCCGTCGCTCGGATCGCCGCCCGTGCTGGGCCTCTCCTTCGGCAGCGGCGAGCTCGCGGCGACCACCTTCGATTTCTCCGGCGCCCGGGGCGACTTCGGCTCGGCCACCCCGGGGCCGCTCACGGTCACGCTCCCGGGATCCACCGCCGACCCCACGCTCCTCGCCGACATGATCGCCGGCACGGTCCTCTCGACCGCCCAGGTCCGCGTCCGCGCTCTAACCTCGACCGGAGCCCCTTACCTGACCTATACCCTCGGCGATGTGGTCATCGACGCGATCCGGACCACCATCGACGCCTCGGCTGGCGAGGACGCCCAGCCCGTCACCACCATCACGCTCGACTGGGGGCGGCTCACCCAGTCGTACACGCCCGCGGGGAGCAGCCGGCCCGTCGTCACCACGTGGGACGCGACCCACGACACCGTCACCGGCGTGGGCACCCCGGCGACGCCCGCCGGCACGCCGATGGTCGGGCTCTCCTTCGGCGCGGCGGGCGAGCTCCCGGTCACCTCGTTCCACGTCTCCGGCTCACTCCCGCGGGCCGGCTCAGCCACACCGGGGCCCATCACGATCACGCTCCCCGGCTCCGTCGCCGACCCCACGCTCCTGGCCGACATGGTCGCCGGCCATACGCTCAGCACGGCCCAGGTCAACGTTCGCCGCACCGTCGGCGCGACGGCGAAGCTGGTGGTCTACCAGAGCTACAGCCTGAGCAGTGTCGCGATCGACTCGATCCAGACCTCCGTCAGCGACATCGGCGACGTCGTCACCACCATCACCCTGGAGTGGTCGACTCTCACCCAGAGCTACACCACCATCCGCCCCGACGGCACCGCGGATTCGCCCGTCGTCGCCACCTGGTATGCGACTCTTGGCATCGCCACGGGAACGGGCACCCCGGCCACATCCGCCGGGAGTCCGACGTCGTTGGGGTTGTCGTTCGGCGGGACCGGCGAGGTCGCGGCGTCCTCGTTTGATTTCAGCGGCTCCAATGACGGCCTGATCTCGGCCACGCCGGGGTCCTTCACGGTCACGCTCCCCAGCTCCGCGGCCGACCCCACGCTCCTGGCCAATCTGGGAGCGGGCTACCACCTTGGCGCCGCCCAGGTTCGCGTCCGCTCCACCGGGGCGGCGCCGGCCTTGTACCTGACGTACACCCTGAGCGACGTCCGCGTCACCTCGATCCGGACCTCGATCGACGAGGATGGCAGCTCCGTCACCACGCTCGACCTCGGCTGGGCTAGGCTCACGCAGAGCTACGCCCCCGTCCGGGCCGACGGCAGCCTGGGCAAGCCGGTCGTCGCCACCTGGGATGCGGTCAGCGGGACCGGCACCGGGGCGGGCAATCCGGTGGGGACAGCCCAGGGCGTCCCCGACATCGGGCTCTCCTTCAATAACATCGCCGAGATCGACGCCTCCTCGTTCGACGTGTCCGGCTTCAATTCCGGCACCGGCGTCAGCACGGCCACGGCGGGGCCGATCGCGATCACGCTCCGCGGCTCCACCGCCGATCCCACGCTCCTGGCCGACATGATCGCCGGCACCCGCCTCTCCACCGCCCAAGTCCGCGTCCGCACCATCGGCGCGACCCAGACGACTTACCTGACTTACACCCTGGACGACGTGATCATCGACTCGATCCAGACCACGATCGACACGTCGGAGGACTTCGATACCAGGCCCGTCACCACGATCATGCTGAGCTGGGCGAAGCTCACGCAGTCGTACACGGCCGCCGGGAGCAGCAAGCCGGTCGTCGCCACCTGGGACGCGGTAAACGGCACCGTCGGCGGCGCGGGCACCCCGGCGACGCCCGCCGGCACCCCGACGGTCGGGCTCTCCTTCGGTGCGGCCGGTGAGCTTCCGGTCTCCGCGTTCGAGTTCGCCGGCTCCAATCCCGGATCCGGCGGGGCCACGCCGGGGCCGCTCACGATCACGCTCTCCGGCTCCGCGGCGGAACCGACGCTCCTGGCCGACATGGCGGCCGGCACCAAGCTCCCGACGGCCCAGATCCGCGTCCGCACCACGGGCGCGAAGCCGGTCCTGTACCTGACCTACAGCCTCACGAACATCACGGTCGGCTCGATCCGGACGACCATCGACGATCGCGGCGATTACGTCACCACGATCACCCTCAACTGGGCGACGGTCACCGAGAGCTACGCCCCGATCCAGCCGTCCAGCGGGCTCCCCGGGGCTGCGGTCTATGGGAGCTGGAATGCGGTCATCGACACCGCGACCGGGACCGGCACGCCCGCGACATCCAACCCGACCGACGTGACGTCCCAGTTCCAGGTGACTCAGGACGGATTCCGATACAACCGGGCCACCGGCCAGTTCGTCCAGACGATCACGATCGCCTATCTCGGCTCGGCGCCCTTCGTCGGCCCGCTGTCTCTCTCCCTCGATGGGCTGATCGGCGGTTCGCTCGTGGGGGCCTCCACGAGCACCGGGGCGCTCAAGGTCCGCAACGGGCTGTTCATCGACCTGCCCACCATCGGGGTCGGCAAGAGTCTCACGATCACCCTGACCTTCGACGATCCCTACCAGGCCTCGATCTTCTACATCCCCCACCTCCTCAAAGGCTAGGGCGTTCCGCACGCCCGCAGACATCTCCGAGGGATTCATGATTCGGGAGTTCCATTCCGCGGCCCGCGCCGGGTTCGCGATCGCCGCCCTGTTCGGCTTGCTCGTCCTGACGCCCGGCCGGGCCGGAGCCGACGTGATCTTCGACGTGAGCCTCGATACGTCGTCGCTGGTCGCCAATCCCGCCCAGGGGCCCTATACGCTCGACTTCACGCTCATCGGCGCGCAGGGCAACATCGTCACCATCAGCGACATCCAGTTCGGCGCGGGGGGCTCGGCCGGGAGCCCGTCCGCGGCGACCGGCGGGGCCTCCGGAGATCTGGCTTCCGGGGTCGTCCTGGAGAGTTCCTCCGCCTTCTTCAGCGACTTCTTCCAGGTGTTCACGCCCGGCGACCGGCTCACGTTCCGAGTCACGGCCACGACGGTCTTCGACGGCGTCTACTCTCCCGACAATTTCAGCGTCTCGATCCTCACCGGGGACGGACTCTCCTTCCCCACGACCGATGCGCTGGGCAGCGCGCTGATGTCCGTGGACCTGACCGAGGCCGCGGCCGACTCCGTGCAGACCTTCGGGGCCGACACGAGCCAGACATTCGCCGACGGCTCGCCGGTCTTCGCGTTCGGCCCGGCCACGGTGACGGCGATACCCGAGCCGTCAAGCCTGGCCCTCCTGCTCGTCGGCCTCGGTGCGATCGGGGCGCTGGGCAGGCATCGTGCCGGGGCCCCCGCGGGGGACCTTCAGAGCCCGTACTGCTTCCGCTTGCGGTAGAGCGTGCTCGGGTCGATGCCGAGGATCTGGGCCGCCTCCTCGCGGCTGGAGGTGGCGGCGAGGATCCGCCGGATGTGGGCCTCTTCCAGGCGGTCCAGGCGGACGGGCGCGCCGACCTCGATGCGATCGGCGGCGGAGGAGGGCGGGGGCGAGGCGATGCGGTCGGGGAGATCGGCCAGGCCGACCTCGGGGCCCTCGGCCAGGATCGCGGCGCGTTCGATCGTGTTCCGGAGCTCGCGGAGGTTGCCCGGCCAGGCGTGCCGGGTCATCGCCGCGCGGGCCTCGTCGGTGAACCGCGTCAGCTTGCGCCCGGTCCGGCGGGCGAAGAAGGCGAGGAGGCGGTCGGCCAGGTCCGGCAGGTCGGTGCGGTCGCGGAGCGGCGGCAGGTGGATCTCGACGACGTTGAGCCGGTAGAAGAGGTCCTCGCGGAAGCTGCCGGCGGCGACGGCCGCCTCCAGGTCGCGGTTGGTCGCGGCGACGATCCGGACGTCCGCGGCACGCGTCGCGGCATCGCCCACTCGTTCATATTTGCGTTCCTGGAGGAACCGGAGCAGCTTCGGCTGCAGGGGAGTCGGAAGGTCGCCCACCTCGTCGAGGAAGAGCGTGCCCCCCTCGGCCGCCGAGACCTTGCCGGCGGCGTCGCGGACGGCGCTCGTGAAGGCGCCGCGGACGTGGCCGAAGAGCTCGCTCTCGAGCAGCTCGGCGTTGAGGCTCGGGCAGCTCACCGTGACGAACGGGCCGCTCGCCCGCCTGCTCCAGGCGTGCAGGGCCCGGGCCAGCACCCCCTTGCCGGTGCCGCTCTCGCCGCGGATGAGGACGGCGGCCTCGGCCTGGGCGGCACGCCTGGTCAGCTCGAACGCCCGCCGCATGGCCGGGTCCGGGCTATCCAGCTCCGCCTCGGGGATCTCCGCCCGGACCTGCTCCTCCAGGTCGGCGACGCGGTCCTTCAGCCCGCGGAGCCGCCCCACCCGCTCGAGGATCGCCCGGACCTGCGCCGGGGTGAATGGTTTGGGGAGGAAATCGAAGGCCCCCCGCCGCATCGCCTCCACGGCCGTGTCGATGGTCGCGTGTGCCGTGATCACCACGATCGCCAGCCGCGGCGACTGCGACAGCAGGGGCTCGATCAGGTCCAGGCCCGACTCCGCCCCGAGCCGGACGTCCACGAGCGCGACGTCGAAGGCCCCCTGCCCCGCCGCGGCGATCGCGGCCGCGGGCGAGCCCGCCTCGGCGACGGCATGCCCCCCCACCTCGAACGTCGCGCGGAGCGTCCGGCGGATGTTGGGCTCATCGTCGACGATCAGGATCCTCATGGGCGGCGGGAACCCCAGGGCCTTCGGGACATGACGGGCGGGCTCCGCTACCACCCCATGACATTGTATCCGCCGTCCACGTAGTGGACCTCGCCGGTCACGCCGCTGGCCAGGTCGCTGAGCAGGTAGAGGCCGGCCTTGCCGACGTGCTCCGAGGAGGCGTCATCCCCCCAGGCCAGGGGCGCCCGGGCCCGATAGTGCTCGATCATCCTGTCGATCTCGCCGGTGCCGGTCGCGGCGACGGTCTTGACGGCCCCGGCGCTGAGGGCGTTGACGCGGATCCGCTTCTCTTTGCGGCCCAGCTCGGTCGCCAGGTAGCGGACGGAGCACTCCAGGGCCGCCTTGGCGACGGCCATCATGTTGTAATCGGGCACGTATTTTTCCGCGGCGTGATAGGTGAGCGTCAGGATGCTCCCGCCCGGATTCATGAGCGGCAGGGCGGCCCGGGACAGGGCGACCAGCGAATAGGCGCTGACGTCCAGCGCCGTCCGCCATGCCTCCCGGGTGGTCTCCAGGAACGGCTTCTCGAAGGTCTCCCGCGGGGCGAACGCGATCGAGTGGACGAGGATGTCGAACGTGCCGAACTGCTCCGCCGCGACCTGGAACGCCGCGGCGATGTCCTCGTCTCGGGTCACGTCGCAGGGCGTCAGGAAGCGTGGCCGGAACGACTCCGTCGCCCTGGCGACTCGCCGCTCGAACCGCTCGCCTGGCAGGCACGAGAAGCCCATCTCGCAGCCGTGCTTGTGAAGCTGATCGGCGATGTGCCAGCCCAGCGACCGGTCGTTGAGGACGCCGAAAATGAACGCCTTCTTCCCCTGCAACATCGACATACTCCCTCATCGGACTGATTCGTGACCCGATCGCTAGGATACCCGAGATTCGATCCGACTCGAAGCGGCGATTCCGCGTGGAGCCGACTCGCCGATCGCATCTCCTTGCCCCGCTCGACTCATCGCCTCGGGTCCAGCCTGTGCCGACGATCGGTCCAGCCGCCGGGGCTTTGGATCGCGGCCGCATTCGCCTCCGCGACGGGATCTCCCCCGACCTCGAACGTCTCGCGCCTGGTCCAGCGGATGTTCGGTTCCTCGTTGGCGATCGTTATTCTCATGGGTGGCAGGGTCCTCGGGCTGTGCGAGGAAACCCACTTCCGCATCATTGATCCCGCCCGGGCAGCAGGCGATCGGCCCGCATCGCTCGCTGCCATTCGACCGGATCTTCAATCCCCGATGGGCCGCCTGACGCGGAGAGTCTCTCGAGCGAGCGGGCCATGGCCTCGCCGTCGTTCCTCAACGAGTTTGAAGGCTTTCGCGGCTCCCCTCGCACTACCCGTTCTCCCGCAGCTTCGTCCAGCTTTCGAAGGGTTGCTCCCATCGACTGGATGTCGAAACCGTGGGCTCTGGCGAATTCGTCGCGCCAGGCTCGCAGTTCCGCCAGGATGTCTCTGTCGTTCACGGCTCCCCCTCCTCGCCCATCAATTCTCTCGGCGTGCAGATGACCGGGGGTTCGAATCCCGCCCTGCGGCACAGGGACTCGATCCGCGGCCGCAATGATGCGTTGGCGATATGCTTGCAGTTCCAGCTTAG
>NZ_JAALJH010000042.1 GCF_011064615.1 Aquisphaera insulae
CCTCCGCCTGTCCGCCACCCTCGACGAGCACTCCGAATTCTATGGGTGAGAAATGCGGGTTAGAGGATTCGTTTCGGGGAGACGAGCGATGCCGACGACCCATGAACCCACGGCCGGATGCGAAACTGGGCAGGTTGGCCTGAAACTGGACCCGTCGGGCTTCGCTCGGCAGCTCCGGGAACTCGCACTGGAGACGCACCGACTGTTGCTCGAAACCTGGCCGTCGACCTCGGCGCTGCTGGATCTCGAGCACCGCATCGATGAGCTTCGCGAATTCTCCCGCCCTCCCCGCATGATCGAGGTCGATTGCTGGCTCCAGAACGCCCGTGCTCGGATCGAGGAGAGGGTCCTCGAGAGCCGGCTCTGCCATGGCCTGGAGCATTGAATCCCCGCCCGCCCGTTGACGTAAGCGGTGGCCCATCCGATCGGGGATCCGCCCGGGAACGCCGAGGTCACGATGGCTTCGACGAAGTACCCGCGATCCTTGCTTGCGCGGGGCGTCGATATCGACCGTCGTGACCGTGGAGTACGGGGTGACGACGTGACTTGTCGCCCGGGACTGGCTGGAGGCAATCCTGGGATCGCCCTGATAGCAGGCCGTGATCGCATGTCCCGCCACCGCGAGGTTGGACACGATACAGGTTGCGACCGAGTTCACCAGCGGCTCGACATCGATCACCGTGCCGTCCTCGAGGAAGGCGACGTTGCCCTCGGGGCTCATGCCCGTCGCCAGGACCCGGGCCGTGAAGGTGACGGGCAGGCCATAGGCGGTCGTCGCGGAGGTGGAGCTGAGCGTCGTCTGGGCGCCTCGAGGCGGCGACTCCCGATGTTGCTCGCCGCGCGATTAGCCGGACTTGACGAGAGACCGGTCCGAGGATGGCCTGCCGTCGCGATCCTTCCGAGGGCTTCGGCACGGGACCTGGAGAGGATCGAGGCGGAGTTGCTCCCCATGCATCCCGGCTGCGAGGAGCTCCACCTTCGAGGGGTCGCCGCTCGGAGCGCAAGCGGCGTGCGGGTCGCATCCGGCGGGAGCGTGGGGCAAGCCCAGGGCCTGGCGAACGGCGGCCGACGAGATGGGGCGGGACTGGGAGCCTTCGTCGCGCAGGAGCTCGATGAAGCGCGCCACGACCTCGGGGTCGAAGAGGCTCCCGGCGTTGTCCTCGAGATACCGGCCGACCCGAGACCTTTCCCAGGACGGCCTGTAGGGGCGATCGCTGGTCAGGGCGTCCCAGACGTCCACCACGCTGAAGATCCTGGCGGGCCTGGGGATCTCTTCCCCCTTCAGCCCCCGAGGATACCCTTTGCCGTCCCACCGTTCGTGATGGCAGTAGGGGATCTCCAGGGCCGGGCGCAGGAACGCGATCGGCTCGATCATCGCCCGGGCGTAGTCGGGGTGACGGCGCATGATCGCCCATTCGTCCTCGTCGAGCGGCCCCGCCTTCAGCAGGATCGCGTCGGGTATGGCGATCTTGCCGATGTCGTGGAGCAGGGCGCCGCGGTAGGTGTGGACCAGGGCATCCGGCTCGAGGCCCATCACCCGTGCCAGGCGTACCGTCATCTCGGCGACCCGCACGCTGTGGCCCTCGAGCTCGTGCTCCCTCAGGTCGAGGGCCCTCACCCAGCCCTCGAGCGTCGCGTCGTAGGCCTCCTCGAGCGAGACGAGGGCATCCTGGAGCTTGCGGAAGCGGTTGAGCCGCATGATGGTGCGGACCCGGGTTCGCAGCTCGCAGCGATCGATGGGCTTGGTCACGTAATCGTCGGCGCCGGCCTCCAGCCCGGCCAGGCGAGAGGCACGGTCGTCGAGGGCCGTGACGAGGATGACGGGGATCTCGCCGAGGCGGGGGATGCTCCGGAGTCGCTTCAGCACCTCGATGCCGTCCATCCCCGGCATCATCACGTCGAGCAGGATCAGGTCGGGCTCCATCCGCCTGGCGAGGACCAGGGCCTCGGGCCCGTTGGTGGCGAAGGCCAGGCCGTAACCCTGGCCCAGGAGCAGCGACTCGAGGGCGCGCCGGCCGGACGGCTCGTCGTCAACGATGAGGATCAGGCTCACCGAGTCCGCCGCTGCAACCACGTGCCTTCTCCCGGTGAGTGGTGTCCAGGAGCTCCCGGAGGACGCCCAGGAGCTCGCGAAGGACGAAGGGCTTGGCCACGTAGGCGTCGGCGCCCGCGTCCAGGCAGCGCTCGCGGTCCCCGGGGACCGCGAGCGCGGTCAGCGCGATGATGGGGACGGCCGCGGTGGATCGGTCGGACCGGATCCTGCGAATCGCCTCAAGGCCGTCCAGCCCCGGCAGGTGGACATCCATGAGGATTGCCCGCGGCAGGAGCTCCAGGGCCTTGCGAACGGCCTCTTCGCCATCACGTGCCAGGGCCAGGCAGAGGCCCTGGGTCTGAAGGAAGTCTAGGACACCCCTGGCATTGATGGCGTCGTCCTCGACCAGGAGCACGATGTTGGAGTGCCCGGATGAACGCAGGCCCGGGGTCAGGATCACGGCGGTGATCTCGTCGGATCCGCCCCGTTGGACGCGAGATAGGGCCGATCGCAGGCTCTCCCGGAGGACGGGCCGGCGGAGCGTGACGACTCCCCCGAGGGATTCGGCCTCGTGCTCCGTCACGTCGTCGCAGAGCAACACGACGCGACATTCGTGAACGACGGGCCCCGGTGCGGCGGCGAGTCCGCGCAGGAGGTCGTCCAGGAACGCACTCTCGGGGCGCGAATCGACCAGGACGACGGAGGGGCGTGTCTTGACGAGGTGCTGGAGCGCGGCGGTGTCCGCGGGGTAGATCATCGTCGGGATGCCCATCGTCGCCAGGAAATCGGCGATCGCCTCGGGGCCCTCCAGGAACTCGTCGCAACCGCCAGTCCGATGGGGCGGCCGGCCGGACGACGTCTCCTCGCCGGGGAAGTCTTGGCCGGCCGGGACCACCCAGTCCAGCGCGACGGTGAACCGGCTGCCCCGATCGGGCTCGCTCTCCACGGTGACGTCGCCGCCGAGTAGGCGGGCCATCCGCCTCACGAGCGCCAGCCCGAGCCCGGCCCCCGAGTAGTGTCGCGACAGGCCGCTATCGACCTGCGTGAAGGGTTCGAAGATCCTGTCCAGGTCTCCCGCGGCGATGCCGATGCCCGCGTCGCGGACCGTGAGGCGGAGCCTTCGTCGTGCCCGGTCGCCGTGCATCTCGAGGCCGATCTCCCCCCCGATCGGCGTGAACTTCACGGCATTGCTCAGCAGGTTCACCAGGATCTGCTTGAGCCGTCGCTCGTCGGTGACGACGATCCCCACGGCATGGTCCAGGGTCAGCTCGACGCGCTGGCGCTTCCGCTTCGCGGCCTGGGCGATCATCCGCACGGCGGCCTGGCAGGTCGAGGCGATCTCCACGTCGCCGGGGATGTACTCCAGCTTGCCGGCCTCGATGCGGGTCAGGTCGAGGATGTCGGTGATGATCGCGAGCAGGTGGCGGCCGCTGCTGAGGATGTCGTGGATCGCCTCGACCTGATCGGGATTCACCGGGCCGTAGACCTCCTCCTCGAGCGCCTGCGCCATGCTGAGCACGCCATTGAGCGGGGTGCGCAGCTCGTGGCTCATGTTGGCCAGGAATTCGTCCTTGAGCCGAGATGCCCTCGCCAGGTCCAGGTTGGCTCGGGCGAGCTCGTCCGAGTGCTCGCGGAGGTCCCGTTCGAGGGCACGCCGTTCCGATATGTCGCGCATGATGGTCGAGTAGTAGGCCAGGTTCCCGTCGGCGTCGTGATGGGAGAGGATGACCTGGGACACGGGGATCAGCCGGCCGTCACGCGACAGCACGTCCGTCTCGCCGCGCCAGACGCCCTCGCGGGCGGCGGCCGGCAGCGCGGTCTCGAGCATCAGCCGGACCATCTCGGGAGGGTACGTATCGCCGACCGCGAAGTCGTCGCGTCCCGGCGCCCAGCCGATGGCCCGGATCGCGGCCTGGTTATAGTACACGACGCGGAGCTCGGGGTCGGCCATGCCGACGAAATCCGGCGAGGACTCCAGGATGGCCGTGAGCCTCCTCATCTGCCCCTCGGCGCGTTCGCGTTCCGCGATCTCCTCCTGCAGGGCACGGTTCAGCTCGGCTAGCTCCCGCTCCACCCGCTTGATCGGGGTGATGTCGGACGCCGAGCTGCCGACCGAGGTCACGGCCCCGTCGCCGTGTCGGACCGGGAAGAAGTTGACCAGGTAGCAGTGCTCGTCATCGGTCGAAGGGCCCGGGAGCGAGAACTCGCCGAATGACACGGGCTCGCCGGTCTCGAAGACCCGCGCGACGTTGGATTCCACCAGCTCGGTCACGGGCGGGTAGACCTCCCTCGGATGCCTGCCGATGTGGTCCGAGACGGGCACGCCGGAGATGTTCGCGAGGAATTCATTGATCCTTATGAACTTGCACTCGCGGTCGAAGAACGCGAGGCCCACCTCGGCATGGTTCAGCATCGATTCGATCTCGGCGGTCCGCTCCGCCACGCGCCGCTCCAGGGTCGCATTGAGCGCCCGGATTTCCTCCTCGGCCGCCTTTCGCACGTCGATGTCGAGCAGCAGGCCATTGAAGGCGATCTCATCGCCCTCGACCTGAATGCTCGAGATCCCCTGGAACCATCTGACGCGCCCATCGCGGAGGATGAAGCGGCCTTCGAACGCCCAATCGTGCCGACCCTCAACGGCCTCGGAGATCGTGCTCAGGAATCGCTCGAGATCGTCCTGATGGATTCCCGAGCCGAGGGACCAGTCGAGCGAATCGAGCGGGACTTCGAAGTCGTAGTCCTCGGTCAGTCTCGGGCTGATGTAGCTGAAGTAATAGGTGCCGTCCGGCCGGAACCGCAACTGATACACGACCCCGGGGATGTTCCGGGCCAGGGCCCGGAACTTGCGTTCGCTGGCCTGAAGTTCCTGCTGGGCCCAGTGGCGAGTGGTGACATCGGAGACCATCTTGAGGACGCCGATGATGCGGCCGTCGTCGTCCCGAAGCGGGCTGGCCGAGACCATCGCCCAGAGAAGGCTCCCGTCCTTCCGCAGGAATCGGAGGTCGTGCGTCTCGCCGATCCCGTGCCGCCTCCGATCGACCAGGCCCGCGAAGGAAGGGCGCAGTTCCGGGTCCAGGAAATCGACGACCGGCCGCCCTTCCAGCTCGCCGGGGAGGCACCCGAGCATCTCGGCCATCCGGGAGTTGGTGAAGGTCGTGCGGCCCTCGAGATCGTGGACCCAGACCCCTTCCTGGGCCGTCTCGATGAGCCGGCGATAGCGCTCCTCGCTCTGCCTCAAGGCCGCCTCGACTCGCTTCCGCTCGCTGATGTCCTGGACGATCCCCCTCACTTTCACCGTCTTGCCGTCCTCGACGACCGGGATCCCGACGGTCCGGATGTCCTTCTGCACCCCCCGGGCGGTGAGGATCTGCAGCTCCAGGTCGTAGGGGACGCCCCGCTCCAGGGCCGTCCGGAACGCCTCCGCGATCCTGGGACGTGATCCTTCCGTGTAGAATCCCAGCCCGTATTCCACGCCGAAGTCGGCACCCGGCTCCAGGTCGTGGAGCCGGGCGACCTCCTCCGTCACGCGGCCTTCACCCGTCCGGGCGTCGAACTCCCATCCGCCGATGAGGCCGATCTCGCCGGTCATGCGGAGGAGCTCGTCTCGCTCCTTCAGGAGCCTCTCCGCCTCCTTCCGCTCGCTGACGTCGCGTGCCAATCCCACGTAGCAAAGCTGCCTGTCCAGCTCGAAGCAGCCGAAGTGTACCTCGACCGGAAATGTCGAGCCGTCCTTGCGGCGATGGGTCCCCACCGCCGTGAAGGGTCGGACGTGAGAGATTCGACCCCAGATGTCATGGGCGGCTCCGGCGGTGATCTCGCATTCCACATCCATGACGTTCATCCGCAGCAGCTCGTCTCGCGTGTAGCCCAGGCTGCGGCAGGCTTGCTGATTGACGTCGAGGAAGCGGCCCAGGGCGTCGTGCACGAAGACAGCATCCGCAGCCCCGTCGATGTACGCCCGGAAGCGGGCCTCGCTGGCCGCGAGGGCGTCGCCGGCCCTGACCGTCTCGGTCACGTCGCGGATCGTGCAGTACACCTGCGAGGGGCCGACACGGCCCGCCTCGGGCAGGGGCGTCGCGTTGACGCTCAGCCAGCGTGTTTCCTGCAGGACCGGATGATAGACCCGCATCATCGCGTCCGTGACCCGAGTCCCGGTCTGCAGCGCGACCCGCGTGGGGAAATCCTCGGCCGGGGACTTGCGGCCGTCGGGGTGGCTCGACTCCCACGCCCGGTCCGCGGGTTCCAGATCGAGGAGCTCCTCCCGGCTCCGCCCCAGGATGCGCTGGGCGGCCGGGTTGGCGTCGATGATCCTGCCGGCGGAATCCTGGTACAGGATCCCCAGGGGCAGGGTCTCGAACAGGGTGCGGAACTTCTCCTCGCTGCGGCGGACGGCTTCCTCCGCACGCTTGCGCTCGGAGATCGCCCGGAAGGCGGCCGCGAAATGCCCGGTGCGCGTGGAATAGGCAGAGATCGCGAGCCACATGTCGAGGGCGAGGACGTGGATCTCGAGGTGCTCCGACTTGCCGGTTGCGGCGACCCGTCCATAGATCTCGAGGAGCTCGGGATTCAGCTCCAGCAGCCGCGGGATCGCCTCCCTCACCCGCTTGCCTGCGAGGCCCTTGAGTCCGACCAGCGTCTCGAAGGCCGGGTCCACCTCCAGATAAGTCCAGTCCACGGGCCTGCCCTGCTCGTAGTGCATCACGCAGCGGACGTGACCGTGGAAGACCTGATCGACGATCGACGTGTCGGGCGCATGGCCCCCTCGCCATGCCTGCTCGACGATCGTGCGGCGGGAGAGATCGGTCCAGAACATGCAGTAGCATCCGGCCCGGCACGAGGCGTCCCCTTCGGCGTGAAGGCAGACCCGAACCGGGATTCGGCCGCCCCCCTTCCTTATCAGCTCCGTCTCGAAGTGGATCGGCCCGCCGCCCCGGCGGACCTCCTCCAGGGCGTTCTCCGCCCCATGGCGACGATCCGGCGGTATGAGGCCGGCCCTCCAATTGAGCGAGCGGATCTCGTCCCCGTCGTAGCCGAGGAGATCCCCGGCGGCTCGGTTCGCCAGCAGGATGGACCCGTCGGGCCTCCCCGCGACGAAGGCCTGGCCCGAGTTCTCGACCGCGCCGGCGAGCAGCCGCTCTCGCTCCCGGGCCGTCCCGGGGCCCGTCGACGGGTCGCGGCCCCGGGTGGCGAGGTCGGCGGCCCGAGTTCCACTCTCGGCCTCGGCCAGCCTTCGCCTCAGGTCTTCCACCTCGACCAGCAATCGCTGATAGGTGATCGGATCTGGCGTCGAGGGGGGATGGGGCTCCCTCATGAGCTCAACTCCGGGTGGAGAGTCGCTTCGGGCAGCGTCCAACGACGTGGGCGATGGTTCGCCGCCCACGCCGCTCCGGAGCGATGAGGACGGATCGGTTTCCGGGCCGAGTCCCCTCGCGGAGGTTCGCAAGGGCCCGGAATGATCGCCCGGGCACCGCTAGGGCGCTCAGCGCGAGGCCAGCAGCAGGATCGAAGCCGACAACCGTCGATCGGCAGGGGACCGGCCCGATTCTCGCGGGGATGACGGCGGGGGGGCCGGGAAGCCTCCGCGACTCGAGGCGGTGCAGGAAGCACGGGGCGCTGTCATGCCGGCCAGGCGTTCCGATGCACGGCTCCGAGACGACGACACTTCCCACGTCATCTTAGGCGACGAGTCGTCCCGCGTCGACCTCCCAGTCCCCGACGGGCGGGACGGGCGTTAGGCATCGCGTCAAGCCTCCTGGAATTCGTCGGCCGGCGTGGAGTGGGCGAGGGGGAAGGTGGCCCGGATCTGCGTCCCCGCACCGGGCTCCGAGAGGATGGACAGCTCCCCGCCGACCAGCGAGATGCGCTCCCGCATGCCCAGCAGGCCCAGGCTGCCTCCCCTGGCAGCCCGCTCCATCGCCGCGTCGGGATCGAAACCCCGGCCGTCGTCCTCGACGAGCAGGTGCAGGGCGCCTTCCCGCTCGGCCAGTTCGATGCGGACCCTGTTCGCCTTCCCGTGACGGAGGGCATTGGTCAGCGCCTCCTGGATCACCCGGTAGCAGGCGGTTTCGAGCCCTCGGTCGAAACGATCGATCGACTCGTCGGCCTCGAGGATCACGGCCAGGCCGATCCGGCTGACGACCGATCCGATGTAGCGGCGGAGGGCCGTCACCAGCCCGAAGTCTTCCAGCAGCGAGGGATGGAGGTCGAGGGAGAGCCCCCGGACCTTGGATAGCAGCCGCTCGACCACATCCAGGCAATAGCCGAGCGTCTCCCGGACGGACTCGCTGCACTCGGACTGCTGCATGCCCCGGAGCGAGAAGTTCAGCACCGCCAGGAACTGCCCGATCTCGTCGTGCAGCTCTCGGGCGATGTGCCGAGATTCCTCCTCTCTGACCTGAAGCAGGCGGCGGGAGAGGAATTCGAGCTGGCTGCGACCTCGGGTGACCGTCTCGAGCGATTCGGAGTGGGCCAGGGCCAGCGAGAGGATGTCCGCGATCTCGCGGACGACCTCCGCCCGCGGCCCGGCCGCGCTGATCCCGGCCGCGAAGCCGAGCAGGAGGACGCCGAAGCTCCGTCCCTTGAGGCGTAACGGGACGACCAGCAGGTCGCTGGCGCCCGAGGCGCGAAATCCCTCCATCACGGCGGGCAGCGGCACCCCGCCCGGGAGGGGCAGGACCGCCGATTGAGGCTCCTCGGCGCCGGCCCTCAGCTCGAGGCCAAGGTCCTTCGCCCTTGGCCCCGGGAGGCCGGCCAGGAGCGGCACGCGGTGGCCATGCTCCGACAGCAGGACGTTCGGCTGGCCGCGCGGGTCGCATCGGTAGATCGCCGCGTGCTCGTGAGGGATCAAGTCCCGGAGCAGCGGGAGGACCGCGGCGGCGATCTCCTGCGAGGACGAGGCCTGGAGGATCGCCTTGTCGATCCGCCGCAGGCCATCCTGGAGGGCGGAATTGGCGGCCAGGTCGCTCATGGCCTGTCGAGAGTGGATGATCTCGGCCTGGAGCTTGCGAAAGCGGTTCAATCGCGTGACCGTCCGGACCCTGGCGCGGACCTCGGCGCGATCGAACGGCTTGGTGATGTAATCGTCGGCGCCCGAGCTCAGGCCCTCGAGGCGGGACTCGCGATCATCGAGCGCGGTCACCAGGAGGATGGGGACCTCGGCCACGCCGGGGAGGGCCCGGATCCGGCGACAGGTCTCCAGCCCGTCGATGCCGGGCATCATCACGTCCAGCAGCACGAGGTCGGGCGTGCTCTCCTCGACCTTGCTGATCGCCTCGAAGCCGCTGGACGCGAACGTCAGCTCGTACTCCACGTCGCTGAACATCGAGGCCAGCGACCGTAAGCCGACGGGTTCATCGTCGACCAGCAGGAGCAGGGGCCGGTGCTCCCCGGCCTGGGGAGCTTCATCCGGCACCGTCGTCGAGGGGAGTATTCTCGATCGGACACCGCGTGGATGTTGCCTCGCCATGACCATCGACCTTTCGAACGCTGAGTCGGGGAGTACATCAGCGCCTCAAATAGAGATGATAGATCTTGCCCCGGCCGGCGTCGATGCTCTTCCCCCGAGGGATCCTGGCTCGTCGACCGATGTCCCCCGCGAGTCGCCGACCAATCCGGAGCTCCGAGAGCGCCGGTGGCGAGGCCGGCCGCCCCGAAGCGCCCACGGGTTGCCGAAGGTCGCGGATCGGAGCGTCGCAATCAGCGCCATGCCCGCGACAACGGTGCTGCCGGGGAGTATGATCGACGATGGCGGGAGACGTCCCGCCGGGACGAACCGCAGGTTCTCGGGATCGGTCGCGAGTCGTCGGCGGTATCCCCATGAAAGGAGGCAAGGGGGCGGCGATCCGGCGGGTCGGGATGCGGGCTCGCGATTTTGGGGATGGGTGCGATGAATACCATTCGCGTCGTCATTGCGGATGACCATACGATCGTGCGCGGCGGGATCCGCCTCCTTCTCGAGAAGCTGCCCGACGTCACGGTCGTCGGCGAGGCGTCCGACGGCTTGCAGGCGATCGAGATGGTTCGTTTGCACCAGCCCGATATCCTGGTGGCCGACATCGCCATGCCCGGTTCGACGGGACTGGAGGTGACCCGGCACTTGACCGACGAGAAGGTATCGACCGGGGTCGTGATCCTGTCGATGCACAGCGACCCCGAATACGTCCATCGGGCCGTCAAGGCGGGGGCGCGGGGCTACGTGCTGAAGCGATCGGCGATCGAGGAGCTGGAGCTGGCCGTGAGGGCCGTCGTCCGCGGAGAGGTCTTCCTCAGCCCGTCGATCACGGGGCCGATCGTGGAGGGCTATCTGGATCGCGGCGAGCTGACTTCGCACCAGGGAGACCTGACGCCTCGGCAGTGGGAAGTGCTCGAGATGATCGCGCGGGGGGACACCACCAAACGCATCGCGAACCGGCTGGGTATCAGCGTCAAGACGGTGGAGGCCCATCGCTCCCAGGTCATGGAACGGCTGCAGATCTACGACGTGGCGGGCCTGGTGCGCTATGCCATCCGCGTCGGCCTCACCTCATCCGATGCCTGAGCCCCTCGGGCCGGAAGTCCACGCGGACGCGCCGCGATCACGGGAGGTGGTCGAGCACCCCGCCTTGCAGGCCCATCGCCACCTCGAATACCAGGATGGGGCAGAGGCCGATGAATGCGAGCCGGATCGTGTGGAGGTTGTCCGCCGCGGAACAGACGCCGACCAGCCTGCATTCGACCGGCCCGACTTCGCTGCCCTCGCGGCCCACCCACAGCCACAGTGGCTCGTTCGTAGGGGGCCTTTCCTTGCTCAGGACCGCGGCACCTCCCCCGCCGATGTCCGATAGCTCCACGCCCTTCGAGACCGTCGAGTTCCCCGAGACCCAGGAGAGGACCGCGGCCTTCTCGCGGGGCACGTGGCGCTGCCAGGCTCGCCGCTCCCGTTGCTCGGGGACCAGGCCGATCGTAGAGTCGGATGTGTCGAACTTGAAGGAGGCCAGCGTCCTCCCATTCCCGGTCTCCTCGGCGGAGACCAGTCGAGCAGGAATCGTCGTGGGGCGGGGCTGTCCGTGATCGACCTTCAGCAAGTAAGCACGGTCCCACTGGGGGTGAAAGTCCATCATCAAGGCGGCGCCCTCTCCGCTGATATTCACCAGGCTGACCAGGTGCGATTCGGTCCGGTCGCCCTCCTTCCAGCTCAGTCTGGTGACCACGTCGGGGAGTATGAACCGGACCCACCTTCGGCGTTCATGGATCCGATCGGGGCCGCGGTCGCTCGCGGGGCTGACTTCCGGATAATATGGCTTGTTCATGGGACACCCGAAATCCGAGGGGTCGCGGAGCAACCTCCCAGGCGATCGCGGACGAAACCGCGCCCTGCGCGATCGACTTCCCGTGCCGATGTCGAGCGACGACGTCCGCGACGTCCGCCCCCGGCTCGAGGGACCTCCGCCAGTCCCTCTCAACTCTAATATCAGCCCGACGAGCCGGTCCGGGGCCTAGGGGAAATCCCGAGGAGGGCGTGGGAGGCACCCGCACTTCCTCGCGCGTGGCCAGCGTTGATCGGAGATGAGGCGGGCCGTTAGGCGCTCCGCCGGGATTGATCCCATCGGGAGGTACGTGGGGGGCGTGCGGGGGGGGGTAATCAAGGCCACGAAGGGACGGACGACAGCCTCTCCACCGGAGCCACGGCCTCGGACCGGCCCCGGGCCCGGGCGATCGAGATCGGGCCGGAGGCCGGCGGACCCTGACATGGGGCCGCGTGGTTCTCATCGTGAGACCGACGTCTTCGCCGGGATCGTGACGAATTCCTCGGAGAGCAGGTGCTCACAGAGGTGGAGATCGACGATCTTGCCGCTCTCCATGTCGATCAAATACCAGGCCGGGCACTGGGAACAGGAGCCGAGGATGGCCTGGTAGCGACTCATGTCGGGTTGCAGCAGCTCCAGCGACTCGCCGCAGCCGGGGCATGTCGGCCGGAGTGAGATGATGAGATCCGCGCCTCGGCTGTTCGAGGAATCACTTTCTACCGGCCGCACACGCCGCCTGCTTCGGCGGTTGAGGATCTGCGTCGCCATGGCGGTTTCCCCCGAATGCACTGCACCACCCCTGGTGGAGTCGATGCGTAGCGCTGACAGATTCATATGCAGAAAATCGCGTGGTCCGCGGGATCGGCGGAGGGTCCCGCCCGCTAGTCCGCTGGAGAAGCCGTCGCCCCGTCGCGGTTCGGATCTCGGGCCGATCACGGACCTCCTCAATCATGAACGATGTGGTGAGATTCGCTATCGGGAGTTTCCCGATGGATCGGCGCGAATATCCCTGCACCAGGCCGAAGGGGTGAGCGACGGGGCGACGGGCCGGCATCCGCGGCGGGCTCGGGGAATCCCCTAGGTGAGATCGGGTAATCCCTGGACGCCCCGGCGGGGATCATTGGTCGGGTTTCGCGATGATCTAGGATGGGGGAAGAGCCCGCTCGATCGCCGGCGAGTTTGCCGGAGCGACGCGGCGGCGTCGGAGATCGCGACGGCCATGGAGACTCCACTTGCAGATCGTCAACGACCGGAGGGACGAGGAGCGGTCGCCGGCTCGCGGCGGCTGATCTGGATCCCGATCGTGCACACGCCGGTCGACCTGGGGACGTTCGAGCGCCGGGTCAGGCAGCTCCATCAGGCTCGCGGGGGAACCGGCGCCTGGCAAGATCGGGTCAAGCAGATCGGTCAGCTCTGGAGGTCCATCCGCACCGAGCTGCTCCGGCTCACCTGCGACTTCTCGCGCATGCTGCTCTATCAGGACGGCCTCCCCGTCTGCGGCAAGGAGGACCTGATCGTCGAGGAGCTGGCCAGGGCGGGGAGCGCCAACCACAGGCTCCTCCTGGAGCTGAAATCCAGGGGGGCGACGCTGGTCGGCACGGAATCGCCGGAGCTGCTGATCGAGGAGTACGAGCTCAATCGCCAGCTCCTCCTCGAGGAATCCCCGCGGCCCCAGCCCTTCGCCGCCGAGGTCGAGAAGCTGAGTCGCGAGCTCCTGGACCGACGCGATGCCTTCATCGCCCGCCGGATCGACGAGACGCTCGGTGCCGGCCAGATCGGCTGCCTCTTCCTGGGCCTCATGCATCCGATCAGGGAGCGCCTGCCTCCGGACATCGCCCTGGATCGGCTGCCGGCTGCCGACAGGAGCTGAGGGCGCCCTGAACCAGGCCAGCCTGGCGCCGTCCGCCTCAAGGCGAACCGTCCGGCGATCTCGCCGACGAGCACGAGTCGGGCGGTCGCGTGCAGGTGAAGACGGAGCGACCGGGGATGGCATGGAGCCCCGAAGACCTTCATGGCCGGGATCTCGATCCGGCGTGATTCTCCCATGATCCCGGCCGTCGATGCGAAGGGACGACCCGACGTAGGGCGGCGAATTCGAGGTGAAGGAGGCGTAGATACCATGTCGAAAACGACGAGGAAGCCCCGAGATTCTCGACGCGACGGCGAGCCGGGAGGCTTCCTGTCCGGCCTGACGAATCTCATCGAGAGTCTCGGCGAGCTCGCGGAGAAGGGCAAGGAATTGCAGGGCGTCCGGGAGTTCGGCGGCGACGAGCTGAAGGGAGTCTACGGGTTCACGATCCGAACGAACCTGGGGCAGGGCGATCAGGGACAGGGCGTCAAGGTCGAGCCGTTCGGGAACGTGCGTCCCGACGAGAAGACCGGGCGGGTCAAGGTGCACGAGGTCATCGAGCCCCCGACCGATATCTTCGACGAGCCCGACCACGTGCTGGTCGTCGCGGAGCTGCCGGGCGTCGGCCCGGAGGACCTGTCCGTCGATCTCCAGGAAGACATCCTGAACATCAAGGCCCAGCGCGGCGACAGGAAGTACCAGAAGGAGGTCCTCCTGCCGGCGGCGTTCACGCCCGGGCAGATGACCCAGACCTGTCGCAATGGAATGCTGGAGGTCCGGTTCCAACGGTAGCGGCGGGACGAGAGGGGACCACGATGACGAATTCGACCGCGTTGAAGCTGAAGGTGAGCGAGGCCTTGCCGAAGGACCTGGGGCGGGGGCTGGCACGGCTCGATCCAGCGGACATGACCCGCCTCGGCCTGGAGGTCGGCGATATCGTCGCGATCCAGGGCAAGCGGATGACCGTCGCCAAGGCGATGCCCGCGTACAAGGAGCATCGCGACCAGGCCCGGATCCAGATCGACGGCGTCATCCGGGAGAATGCCGGGGCGGCCATCGATCAGGTCCTGAACGTGAGCAAGGCGGCGGTCCGTCCCGCGGAGCGGGTCGTCCTCACGCCGCTCGGCTTCGTGCCGGCGGAGCGCGACCTCGACTACATCGGAAGCCTCTTCGACGGCCTGCCGGTCCAGGCCGACGATCGCGTCCGGGCGACCCTGTTCGGGAATCGGTCCGCCGACTTCAAGGTGGCCAGCACGACGCCCCCCGGCCCGGTCGTCATCAGGCCGAGGACCGTGCTCGAGATCGCAAGGGCCGCGTCCCAGCGCGCCAAGTCGACCGGCTCGGAATCCGAGAAGTCCCAGCCCATCTCCTACGAGGATATCGGCGGGCTCAGGCGAGAGATGCACCGCATCCGCGAGATCGTCGAGCTGCCCCTCCGCTATCCCGAGGTCTTCGAGCGGCTGGGCATCGACCCGCCGAAGGGTGTCCTGCTCCACGGCCCCCCGGGCTGCGGCAAGACCCTGATCGCTCGCGCCGTGGCGCATGAGACCGACGCCCGGTTCTTCACGATCAACGGCCCGGAGATCATCCACAAGTTCTACGGCGAGAGCGAAGCCCACCTGCGGAAGATCTTCGACGAGGCCACCCGCCAGGCCCCGAGCATCATCTTCCTCGACGAGATCGACGCGATCGCGCCTCAGCGCGAGAAGGTCGTCGGCGACGTCGAGAAGCGCGTGGTGGCCCAGCTCCTGGCCTTGATGGACGGGCTGGCCAAGCGGCAGAGCGTCGTCGTCATCGCCGCGACGAACCTGCCCAACGCGCTGGACCCGGCCCTGCGTCGCCCCGGCCGCTTCGATCGCGAGATCGCCATCTCCATCCCCGACCGCGACGGCCGCCGCGAAATCCTCGAGATCCACAGCCGCGGGATGCCCCTGGCGGCCGACGTGGACCTCGCCCACCTGGCGAACATCACCCACGGCTTCGTGGGGGCGGACCTCATGGCGCTCTGCCGCGAGGCGGCGATGATCTGCCTTCGCCGATTGCTGCCGGAGATCGACTTCGCCTCGAGGAACATCCCGTACGAGCGCCTCCGGACGCTCGAGGTCATGATGACCGACTTCGAGGGCGCCTTGAGGGAAGTGGAGCCCTCGGCCATCCGCGAGGTGTTCGTGGAGGTGCCCAACGTCACATGGGCCCAGGTCGGCGGCCTGGACGCGGTGAAACGGCAGATGATCGAGGCGGTGGAGTGGCCCTTGCACCACCCCGAGATCTTCACGCAGGCGGGCGTCAAGCCGCCCCGCGGCATCCTGCTCTCTGGCCCTCCCGGCTGCGGCAAGACGATGCTCGCCAAGGCCGTGGCCAGCCAGACCGAGGTCAATTTCATCCCCGTCAAGGGCCCGGAGCTCCTCTCGAAGTACGTGGGCGAGTCCGAACGAGGCGTCCGGGAGGTCTTCCGCAAGGCCAGGCAAGCCGCCCCGTGCATCATCTTCTTCGACGAGATCGATGCCCTGGTCCCCACCCGCGGCGGGGGGGGAGCGGACTCCCACGTAACCGAACGCGTCATCAGCCAGTTCCTGGCCGAGATGGACGGCGTGGAGGAGCTCAACGGGGTCCTGATCCTGGGCGCCACCAATCGTCCCGACATCCTCGACCCCGCCATCCTCAGGCCGGGACGGTTCGACATCCAGGTTCCGATCCCGCTGCCCGACACGCCCAGCCGCCGGCAGATCTTCGAGATCGGCCTGAAGGGCAAGCCCCTGTCGGGAGAGATCGACCTCGACGCCCTCGCGGCGGCGACGGAAGGCTTCAGCGGGGCGGAGATCCGCGCCGTCTGCACGCGATCGGCCTGGGCAGCCATCCGCCGGGCGGTGGCCACGGCGGGGGGGAAGAACGGCAAGCCGGTCGGTGTCGGCGTGACCCGCAACGACCTCGAAGACGCGCTGGTGGAAGTCCAGTCGGCGCCCCAGCGGGCCTATTGATCCGGAGCAGTCGATGCGGCCCACCCCCCATCGCCGAGGTTGCCGTTCCCAAGAAGACCAGGCCGACTTCCCGGCACCCGGCCGGGCGCCGGCCTGGTCTTCGGGACGCCTCCTTGAATCCCGTGGTGCGGCGGGCGTCTTGCGGAGATGACGGACGACCGGGCCGGCGAACCCGAGCGTGAGTCGAAATGGAGAGGGCATTCACCGGGCGGCACAGGGACGCGACCTTCATGACCGATCACGGCTTCTACGTCTATGGGTTTGCGGCCTCCGAGACGGCCCCGGATCTCCTCCACCCCGGGCATGAGGAGATCGGTCCCGTCCGGATGTACGAATGCGGCGGGCTCGGGGCCATCGCCAGCATGGTCCCGCCGGGCATGATCGAGGCCGGACTCTCGCTCGAACCCCCGGACCCGGGGTGGATCGTTCCCCGGGCCCTCCACCACGAGCAGGTCCTCCGGGCGGCCGTGCAGCGAACGCAGGTCCTGCCCGTCCGATTCGGCTGCGTGTTCGCCACCGAGGCGGCGCTCGTGGAGGCGATCGAGAGGCATCGGACGCCGATCGAGGACTTCCTCCAGCGGATGGCGGGCCAGGAGGAATGGTCCCTCCGGGTTACCCTGGATGAAGCCCAGGCGGTCTCGTTCCTGCTCCGGTGCGATCCGGCCCTATCGGCTCGGTACCGGGCCTTGCCGGATGCTCCCGGGACCCGCTACTTCCTGGAGAAGAAGCTCGGCGAGGAGGCTCGTCGCGTGGCAGTCAGGGCGGGCAAGACGGCCGCGGAGAACGTCTACCGAGTCTTGGTCGGACTGGCCACGAGCATCAAGGCACTCCCCCTGAGGGCAGGCGAGGACGGCGGACGCCACCCGATGCTCCGGCTCGCCGTCCTGCTCGATCGGGATGGGCGCGAGAGGATGTTCGCGGCTCTGGACGAGGCCGCCACCGATCGCGGCGTCATCCCCCTTTGCTTCGATCCGGCCGGTCCCTTGCCCCTTTATCACTTCTGCCCGCGGCTGGGCGAGCCGGTCCCCTGAAACTCCTCGTCTTCGGCGTGTTGCGTCGGACGCCGGTCCCGGAGAGCCCGATCGGCTGCCCGGAGGGCCGGACTGCCGCTGCGGCAACGACCTCGCCGTGCCTTCTTCCGCCATCGAGGACGACGCCCTCATCCCCTCGGTGCCACGGCCGACGTCCCGGGCAACCTGATTCGGCTCCTCCGCCTTCATCACGCTCATCGGTTGATATTGCTCCGCCCGGTTGAGAGTTGCGACGCGTCCGGCGTCCACCTCGTGCCCGTCCCTGGGAGCGCCTTCGAAGTGGGGCGGCCGCACTGGTCGCCGGGCGAACCCGCCGACGGCTTCCCCGCGGATCGCCCGGGGACACGATACCTGATGTCCCTCGGGCGCGCCGCGAGGCCGTCCGATAGCCTCGATTGCTGATGGGCGGAACAGGCCGAGTCACTCCGCCTGTCGCTGCGTCGATCCCACCGGCGCTCGCAGGCCAACGTCTCCCCCCCAACCTCCCCCGGCGAGCGACGCCTGGCGGCCGCTCATCACCGGGGCCCTCATTCCACTTCGTTCTTCACTCGGGGCCGAACGCTCCCGCCGCCCCGCCCCGTCGGGCGCGGTGTCACATCGCGAGGGCCCCCGGACGGTTGGTTGAAATTGCTAAGCATATGCATAACGCGAATATAACATACGTTCAATAAAAGTTGCGATGACTATGTTGCCCTCGCTCCCCGGCCGGCTACTGCGGAAACCCCTAGCCGCCTCGGGGAGTTCCCTAGTCGATCCGCGGCCGGCCGCGTGACGTCCTACGGTTCATTCAGAGATGAAGCGATCAGCTTCGCTCAATCACCTCATTGGAGAGGTGAGACACTGCGACTCCTAACGAAGAGGTGTGAAATGGCAAAGGTCATGAAGTCGACTGACAGCTCGAGCCTCGCGGAAGTGGTCGATCGGATCCTGGACAAGGGCATCGTCATCGACGCCTGGGCCAAGGTCTCCCTGGTCGGCATCGAGCTGCTCTCGGTCGAGGCTCGCGTCGTGATCGCGTCGGTCGAGACCTACCTCAAGTACGCGGAGGCGATCGGCCTCACCGCCACCGCCGCCAGCCCCGCCTGACGTTCGCACGAGTGGCAAGTGGCTCAGGGAGGTACCTGCCTCGGGCATCCCGGTCTCACTTCACGGCTCCGGTGGACGGGGGATGACTTCTCCTTCTCACCCTCCGCTACCTTCCGAGCCTGGACCCGAATGCCCGAGGTTTCCCGACGTGCCCTGAGAGGAGAATCGACATGCCAGTTTTCGCCGAACGTATGAAGGACCTCACGGAACACCTGCGAGCCTCCATCGAGGGTCGCGGGGTCGCCCTCGGCCAGGTCCACCAGGCCACCCACCATCTGCTCGGAGAGGCACGCACCTTCATGGGCAACATCTCCCTCGAGCATCAGCATCGTGCGGAGGAGCTGCACGAGATGCTCGAGACCTTCCACGACGACCTGAAGGACAAGGTCGCCGAGATGCGCACCAACCATCGCGATGGCCTGGCGGCCTCGCGGGCCGAGATGAGGCGCAAGCTCGAAGAGAATCGGGCGGCACGACACAGCACCGTGGCGGAGATGCGAAACGCCTTCGCCGAGGCTCGACACGCGGTCGCCGATGACCTGCGCGCGGCCGGATTCGCCTGGCGCGAATTCACGGTGAGCCGCCATCACGGCGGCACGCCCGCGACTCCCGCGGAGGCTCACCACGCCGCTCCCGCTGAGGAGCCGGCCGGGGCGAAGCCCGCTGGGGCCAAGCGGGCGGCCACCAAGACAAGACCGAGAGGACGGGGTAAGTAGCCCCGACCCTCATCGCCTTGGACCGTCCGGGCAAGAGCGAACCTGGTGTCGCGGTGTCGCTCTGCCCGGCCGGTCCATGGGTGATCAACCGAGGAATCACCGAATCGACCTGGGAGGCCTTTTCGCCGTGAACGCCGAAGACCTGAGCCTGCTCGCGCTCAAGCAGAAGCCCGATTTCGTGGAGACGCCCGTGGTGAGGAGCCTTTGCGAGCGGGCGACCTCCTACCTGAACGCGGGCTATCCGATCCACTTCAGCGGGCCGGCGGGAACCGGCAAGACGACACTGGCCATGCACGCGGCGGCCAAGATGGGCAGGCCCGTCGCCCTGATCCACGGGGACGACGAGTATGGCTCCTCCGACCTGGTCGGGGGGCAGCTCGGCTACCGGTCGACGCGAGTCGTCGACAACTTCATCCACTCCGTCATGAAGACGGAGGAGAACGTGGCGAAGACCTGGGTGGACCATCGCCTGACGAACGCGTGCAAGTATGGTTTCACCGTGATCTACGACGAGTTCAATCGCTCGCGCCCCGAGGCCAACAACGTCCTCCTGGCCATCCTCGAGGAGAGGCTGCTGGAGATGCCGTCGGGCCGCGTCAACGAGGGATACATCTCGGTCCATCCCAACTTCCGGGCCATCTTCACGAGCAACCCGGAGGAATACGCGGGCGTGCACAAGACCCAGGACGCCCTGCTGGACAGGATGATCACGATCACCGTCGGCCAGTATGACCGCGAGACCGAGGTCGAGATCACGGCGGCGAAATCGGGCCTCGCCCGCGCCGACGCCGAGCGGATCGTCGACATCGTCCGCGAGTTCCGGGGGCTGGGGGTGCATCAACTGCCGCCGACGGTGCGGGCCAGCATCATGATCGCGAGGGTCGCGTCCCTCCGCGGGGCCAGCATCCGGAGCGAGGACCCGATCTTCCGGGAGACCTGCCGCGACGTGCTCCGCATCGACGCGATCAAGGTCACCCGCGAGGGGACCCCGGCCGCCTCGACCTGGCTCGACGAGATCCTCGATCGCAACTGCGCGACGGCCAAGAACGAGGCGCGGAGGAGGTCGGCCCCGGCACGCGGCCTGTCCCTCAAGCGTCAGGAGCTGGAGGGCGCGGAAGCCCTCTTCTCCGGCAACGGCCTTCAGGAATGCAAAGGGTTCGACGTCAACTGAACACCAGCGGAGGAGACCGTGGCAATCGAACGCAGGGGGGTCCAGGGGATTCGCACGATGGCCGGGCTTCACGACCAGCGTCGGTCCCGGACCACGGCCGGGGCGTTGATCGAGCTCTCGGCCCTCGCCAACGAGAGGCAGCTCCTGGAACGAGAGGTCGCCCGGGCCTCGCGCCGGGGCAGGGAAATCCATCGCCGACTCAAGGAGATCGAGTCCAAGGAAGTGCGGCTGATGGGGATCGTCCGCGACGGAGTCCCCGTCCAGGGAGGGATCGACACGCCGTCGCCGACGTCCCGATTCGAGCCCCAGGCGGCCCCGGAGGTCATGCCCGGGGGCCCCCTCAAGGTCAGCGAGTTCTCCTACTGAACAGGAAGGAATCTAGTCATGTCTGCCCTCGCATCACCCCAACCGCTGAAGGCCGTCGCCAGGGGCCGCTACCTCTATGCGATCGCGGAAGACGTGCCCGACGGCGAGGTCTTCGACTACCTCGGGCTGGACGGATCCGAGGTCCATTCCATCGGCGATGGTCACATATCGGCGATCGTGAGCGACCTGCCTAACCAGAAGCTCCGGCCCGAGCGCAGGAGGCTGGCCGCCCACCACGAGGTCCTCCGGCGGCTCATGGACGGGCGTGCCGTCCTGCCGATCGCCTTCGGGATCGTGGCCGACGGCCCCGAGGCCGTCCTCCGGATCCTCAGGGTCAACCGGGACGCCTTCTCGGAGCAGCTCGACAAGGTCCGCGGACGCGTCGAGATGGGGCTGCGCGTCTCCTGGGACGTACCGAACATCTTCGAGTACATGATCTCTCGCCACGAGGAACTCCGGTCGCTGCGGGACCGGATCTTCCGGGGCGGCCGTGAGTCGACCCAGGATGACAAGATCGACCTCGGCCGCGCCTTCGACCGGCTCCTCAACCAGGATCGAGAGGCCTACCTCGGACGGATCAGCGAGTCGCTCGAGGGCCACGCCGCGGAGGTCAAGTCGAACCCACCTCGCTCCGAACGCGAGGTCCTGAACCTCGCCTTCCTGGTCGCCCGCGACGAGCTGCCGGCCTTCGAGCAGGCGGTGCTCGAGGTCGCGGGACGCTTCGACAACAACTTCGCCTTCG
The DNA here is from genome assembly GCF_011064615.1 of Aquisphaera insulae. Classification (GTDB taxonomy): domain Bacteria; phylum Planctomycetota; class Planctomycetia; order Isosphaerales; family Isosphaeraceae; genus Aquisphaera; species Aquisphaera insulae. The sequence goes on from NZ_JAALJH010000042.1 coordinate 21,256, forward strand.
ACATCAATGGGCCCTGGCCGTGCCACAACTTCGTCGAGATCTCGCTCCAGTTGTCGTGACCGGACCCGGAGGGCCCAGCCATGATGCTCGTCGATGACGTCGCCCTGTTCCCGTTCAAAGCGATCCTCAAGGTCTTCCGCGAGATCTACAACGCGGCGGTCCAGGATCTCGAGCAGGAAGGCGACCGCCTGCGGCTGGAGCTGAGCCAGCTCTATCTTGGCCTCGAATCGGGCGCCATCGACGAGGTCACGTTCGACGACCGGGAACGCGCCATCCTGGACAGGCTGGACGAAATCGAGGCCAGGGACGGCACCGCCGCGGACGAGGAGCGATACCTGGAAGAGGGAGCGGTCGGCGATGAGGCCCGGGATGAACTCGACGAAGAGGACCCGGGTCCGGACGACGATGATGATGATGACGAAGACGAAGACGAAGACGATGACGATGATGTCGTCGTCGAATCCCGGGGCCCTCTCTCCGGCGACGATTCCTGAGCGAACGGCGCGAGAGGGTCCCGGGATGTCCCTTGAGTATCCGCCAAGACGCGGCGACGCCCCAGAATGGACGGCTTGCCTCCGGCGGGCCGAATGAATCGCGACCATCATAAGGAGCAATCCTGTGAGTCCTGCCCACATGACCGAGGTGATCCAGACGCTGGAAGAGATCGAGGTCGATGCGGACGATCCGCGGTCCCTCATCGAGGCGACGTCCCGCTCCGCGGCCCCCGTGGTGCTGCCGCCGCGACCGGCGCCCCCCAGCGAGGAGCCGGAGCTTCATCACCGCGCGCAGGTCCTGGACCACCTGCTTGGCATGGCCAGGCAATACGCCAGGAACGGGTCGATCCGCCAGGCGATCGAGCTCTTCTTCGAGGTCGTCGCGGACCACGCCGGCACCTCGCAGGCCGTCGACGCCGAGGAACACCTGCTGGCGATCGCACAGCACTATGAGGATCAGGGGGAACTCCGGCAGGCACGCGGGCTCTACGAGCGGTTGCTGAAAGTGAGCTGAGCCATGGACACACCGGTTGAACTCGCGGGAATCTTCCAGGACCCCGATCCGCTCGAGCTGGATCCCGAGCGGCAGATCACCCTCTGCGAAACCCTGGATCGCGTCCTGAACGCCGGGGTCGTCGTGGCCGGCGAGCTGATCATCTCGGTCGCGGGCGTCGATCTGATCTATCTGAACCTGCAGGTCCTCTTAGCTTCGGTGGAAGCGGCCTGCCGCCCCATCCCGATCCTGGAAGGGGTGCCGTATGGAGGTGCCGCATGACCGAGTCGGTCGCATCGCGGGCACGGTTGTCCGGCCTCCCCCGAGAGCCCATGCTCGACCGTCCCCCGGCTTCCTCTTCCGGGCTCAGGGTCGCCTTCGATCCGGGTGACGTCCAGAGTGGCCTGGGGAAGCTGGTGCTGACGGTCGTGGAGCTCATTCGCCAGCTCCTGGAGCGGCAGGCCATCCATCGCATGGAGGCCGGCTCGCTCACGGAGGAGGAGGTCGAGCGACTGGGCCTGACCTTCCTCCAGTTGAGCGAACAGATCGCCCGGCTTCGCGAGCAATTTAGGCTCCTCGAGGAGGACCTGAATCTCGACCTCGGCCCCCTCGGAAAGCTGCTCTGAGTTGGTGGCCCTCCTCGCAATCCGCCGCGGTCCGAGGTCCGGGAAGCCGGGCCGATGGCCGCGATTCACCCGAGAAGGGATGGCAATCATGGAAACCAAGAGACGAATGCGACGGCCCCTGCGGCCCCAGGAATACGTCCCCTGCGCCTTCTGCCAGGGGCGGGGGACCGATCCCTTCGGCGTCATGTCGGAGCTCTCCGTCTGCGGTGCCTGCCAGGGGGAAGGCCGACTGCTCGTGGACGTGCCGCACGTGCCATGCGTCTACTGCGGCGGATCCGGGAGCTACAAGACCTATCGCTGTCCCGTCTGCTCCGGCTCTGGCGTCGTCCCCGAGATGGACGGACCGACCGTCTCATGCGGGGAATGTCGGGGACGGGGGGCCGACCCCTCCAGCGGCCTCGTCTGCCTTCACTGTCACGGGAGGGGCCGAATCCCGGAACTTTCGGGGAGAGTCCGATGACGACACGCATCAAGCAATACAAGGACGTTCAGACCTCGCTCAGAGGCTCCGCGTTCCGACGCGCCAGCCACGATGGCCGGACCGTGATGCTCCGGGCCATCGCCACCGGCGGCCCCCTTCGTCGAGAGCCCCGCTCGATCTCCCGGACACCGGGAGGCCGCCCCGCGGGGCCCGTTGATTCCAGAGCCCGCGTGGCGCAGGCGCGGAACCTGCATCTCCCGGACTGACCTCGAGCTCCTCCTTCCCAACATGGCTACGGAAATCTCACGATCTGCCGCCCATTCGATCCAGTCTGCAACGCTTGCAGACGTGCTGGAGCGAGTCCTCGACAAGGGGCTCGTGATCGCCGGCGACATCAAGATCAAGCTGGTGGACATCGAACTCCTCACCATCCAGATCCGGCTCGTCGTCGCCTCCGTCGAGAAGGCCCGCGAGATGGGGATGGACTGGTGGAGCTCGAATTCGGCGTTCCAGTCGAAGCCCGTGCAGGAGAAGGCGGAGATCAACGCCCTCCGCGAGCGGGTCGCCCAGCTCGAGTCGAGACTCGCCACGGAACAGCCCTGTCCCCAGCCCGAGGCCATCCCCGCGCCGGCCCGATGATCCGGACCGCGGGCGACCGAGGCGGGGGACCACGGCGTCGGACGCCGCGCGCATCCCCCGACGGGGCCGATGACGACAACGCCCGTGCTCCCGACGCGATCCCCGCGCCGATCCGGCTCGCCCTCCCGGGCCGACCTCGCCGGAGCGTGCCGAACCGGGGGGCACGACCAGGCTCGCGCCGCGTGGCGGATCTCGTCGAGAGGGGCCGAAGGACCTCGAGGGCGCCCCGGATGTCGCTAACCATTGAACGATCATAGTAGATAGATAAGTAAGTGGAATATGGCCGCGACCCCGAAGTGGCTCCTCTCCCAACGCCATCTCGGTCGCGCTCGCCCTCGCCGCGTTCGCGCCGGCGGCGCTCGGGGTGATCCTGGCGATGTCGGCTGCCCCACCGGCGGGTCGCCGCGATGATAGCGGGCCTCGATGCTCGCCCCCTCGCCGACCATCCGGACCGAAGTCTCCGGTCCGGCCGACTTCCGCCCCTTTCACCAGATCGCCATGAAGTGCGCCCTGACCCCGAGACGAGGGGCCGGGCGGACGATTCGACCCGGATCTTCGAGCGTCCGGACTCCGACGAATGGGCGAGGTTCGCAGCCGGAAACGGGCCCGCCGCACCACGCGGCGCGATCGACGGGCAAACCGGGACTTTCCCGGAATGGGCCCGAGTGTGGCCAGGAGCCGTTGACGGGACTCGTCGCATGGGGCGAGACTGACGCTTTCCTCCACGCCTGCGGAGGGCCGGGAGCCGCCGCTCCGCCGGGGAATCCCCCGCTCGAAACGAAAGGGACGAACATCATCATGATCGGGAAGCGCATCGTGCCGGCCGTGGCCTTGATCGCCGGGTGTGCATGGGCCACGCCCGCGGAGGCCGAGGACGTGAGTACGCCGCATCGCTATCCGACGGCGCCACAAGCCGAGACCGTCGAGGACCTCCACGGCGTCAAGGTGGCCGACCCCTATCGGCCGCTCGAGGACCCCGACGCGCCCGCGACTCGTGCCTGGGTCGAGGCCGAGAACAAGATCACCTTCTCCTTCCTGGAGGGCATCCCCCAGCGGCCCGGGATCCGCGGCCGGCTGACGGAGCTCTGGAACTACGAGAAATACGGCGCACCGGAAGTGAAGGGGGGCAAGTACTTCTTCAATTTCAACACCGGATTGCAAAATCAATCGATCCTCTATACGGCCGACGCGCTGGGCGCGGCGCCGCGGGTGCTCCTGGACCCCAACACGCTCTCGGCCGACGGCACCGTGGCGCTCGCCGGCGCGAGCATCACCGAAGACGGCAAGCTCCTGGCCTACGGGGTCGCCGCCGCCGGCTCGGACTGGAACGAGTGGAAGGTCCGCGACGTGGCCACCGGCAAGGACCTGGACGATCACATCAGGTGGGTCAAGTTCTCCGGGGCGGAGTGGGATCCCGAGCACGCGGGCTTCTACTACGGACGATTCCCCGAGCCGAAGCCGGGCGCGGACCTGAAGGGGGCGAACTACTACCAGAAGGTCTACTACCACAAGCTCGGCACGCCCCAGTCCGCCGACCGGCTGATCTGGGAGGACCCCGAGCACAAGGAATGGCGCGCGGGGGCGAGCGTCACCGATGACGGCGCCTACCTGATCCTGACGCTCGGCAAGGGGACCGACGCCAAGCACCGCGTCCTCTTCCGGCCGTACCGGGACGCCGACGCGAAGCCGGTGCACCTCGTCGGCGACTTCGACGCCGAGTACTCGTTCATCGACAACGACGGGCCGGTCTTCTGGTTCAAGACCAACAAGAATGCCCCCCGGGGCAAGGTCGTGGCGATCGACACGCGGAAGCCGGAGCCGGCCCACTGGGTCGACGTGGTCCCGGAATCGGCGCGGACGCTCGAATCCGTGGACGTCGTCGGCGACCGGTTCCTGGTCGAGTATCTCGAGGATGCCCACACCGTGGTGAAGGTCCTCGACCTCGCCGGCAAGGCGATCGGGGACGTCCCCCTGCCCGGGCTCGGGACGGCGGGCGGCTTCCACGGCAAGCGGACGGATAAGGAGACGTTCTTCTCGTTCACGTCGTTCTCCACCCCCGGCTCGGTCTATCGGTATGACCTCGCCGCGGGGGCGGTCTCCCTCTGGAAGGAGCCGAAGCTCGCGTTCGACCCCTCGGCCTACGAGTCGGTCCAGGTCTTCTACAAGAGCAAGGATGGGACGAAGATCCCGATGTTCTTGTCCTACAAGAAGGGCCTGGCCCGGGACGGCAACAACCCGACCTTGCTGTATGGCTACGGCGGTTTCAACATCGCGGTCAAGCCGGGATTCAGGCCCTCCGCGCTCGCCTGGATGGAGATGGGGGGCGTCTACGCGGTGGCCAACCTCCGCGGCGGCGGCGAGTACGGCGAGGAGTGGCACCAGGCCGGGACGCGGTCCAACAAGCAGCACGTCTTCGACGACTTCATCGCCGCGGCCGAGTGGCTGATCGCGGAGAAGTACACGAACAAGACCAGGCTCGCCATCCAGGGGCGTTCGAACGGCGGCCTGCTCGTCGGGGCCTGCATGACCCAGCGGCCGGACCTCTACGGCGCGTGCCTGCCGGGCGTGGGCGTCATGGACATGCTCCGCTTCCACAAGTTCACGATCGGCTGGGCCTGGACCGACGACTACGGCTCGCCCGACGACCCGGAGCACTTCAAGGCGATCCACGCCTACAGCCCGCTCCACAACCTCAAGGCCGGTACGTGCTACCCCCCGACCATGATCACCACGGCCGATCACGACGATCGCGTCGTCCCGGCGCACTCGTTCAAGTTCGCCGCCGCGCTCCAGGCAGCCCAGTCGTGCGACAACCCCGCCCTGATCCGGATCGAGACCAAGGCCGGCCACGGCGCGGGGAAGCCCACGGCGAAGCAGATCGAGGAGGCCGCCGACGAGCTCGCCTTCCTGGTCAAGACGCTGAACGTGGGCGAATCGAAGGGGAAGTAGGCGAGGGATGGGGCGGGGGAGTCGTGGCGTCGCCGGGCGGCGAGGAGGCTTCCTCGCCGCCCGGGGCCGGCCCTCACTTCGGGTCGAGGTTCTCGGTCAGCTCCCCGGCCGTGACCTTGCTGTCGAAGCCGCCGTCGGGGACGTCCAGGCCGGCGGTCCAGAGGATGGCGTTGAGGACGAGCTTGCGGAAGTTCGGGTCGCCGAAGTTCTTGTGGGCGTGGCCGCCCGTGAAGCCGAAGCCCCGGCCGCCGTCGGGGCGCTCGACGGCCCAGGCGATGACCTCATCCCGGCCCTTGCTGTCGAGGATGTGCTGATACGGGCCCCGCGGGGAGGCGGAGACGCCCTTGCGCGTCTCGTCGTCCGGCTTGGCGATCAGGATCGGCGTGATGCCCTTCATCTCGGGGCGGAAGCGGATGTTGAAGTACCACTCGTCGCGGACGGCGAAGGGCTCCACGCCGGCGGTGATCGGATGCTTCGGCAGCGCCTTGACGTCGGCGATCCAGTGGGGATTGGTCGAGAAGCCGGTCTCGTAGTATCCGCCGATCCAGTCCAGGAACTTGTCCCCGGGCTGCCCCTTGGGGACCTCGACGGCGTAGTGCAGGCAGGCGATGCCGACGCCTTTCGCCGCCAGGGCCTGGAGCTTCTCGATGTGGTCGCCCTGGATCATCGGGTGGCCGCCGCCGCCGTCCATGAAGAAGATCAGGGCCTTGGCGCCTTCGAAGACCGACTCATCCTTCGGCCAGCCGCCGGTGACGACGACGGGCTCGATGCCCGGCTTCTGGGCCAGGCACTTGGCCAGCAGCTTGCAGCCCGCGTTGAACTCATGGTCGCCGGGGCCGTGGCTCGGGCGGCCGGCGATCAGGACGATCTTGGTGGTGTCGGCGGCCGACGCGGCGCGGGCGATGCTGCCCATCAGCAGGCCGACGGTCATCAGGCCGATCGCGAGGTTTCTTGCCATGGAGGGACGGTCTCCATCGGTGGAATCTTGAGGTCGGGGAGGAACGATCATCGGGAACGAAACGCCCACCGGGCTCGTCGGCGGGGGCGAGGCCCGGTGGGGCGTGTGTGGGTAGCGCGTCGAACGCATCGACTCCGATCGGGCCGGCTCGGGGCCGCTCAGATCAGCTCGGACACGCCCGGCCTGGGGAAGGGGGGCTCTTCGATCTTGCCGTGGATGTCCAGGGTCGCCGGGAAGGTATCGAGCTTGGAGTTGAGGGCCTGCTCCCAGGTGATGGCCTTGCCGGTGTACGCGGACATCCGGCCCATGATGGCGACCAGGGTGCTCTCGGCCACCTGCTTCAGCTCGTTGATGGGCTTGGAGGTGGTGATGCTCTCCAGCAGGTCGATGTGCTCCTGGACGTAGGGGTTGATGCCCCGCGCCCGGACGCGGGCCGGCGACTTGCCGGTGAAGCGGTAGCCGCCGCTGTGCCACTGGCCCGTGGTGCCGACGAACGTCTCGGAGACGTTGCTCTCGGTGTCGGGGATCTGGCGGCACATGGACGCGATGTGGACGCCGTTGGGGAACTCGTAGTCGACGGCGAAGTGGTCGTAGCTGTTGCCCCGCTCCGGTTCCGGCGCGGCCTGGCGTCCGCCCATGCCGACGGCGCGGACCGGGGGCGAGCCGAGCGCCCAGCAGGCGACGTCCAGGTTGTGGACGTGCTGCTCGACGATGTGGTCGCCGCAGAGCCAGAGGTAGTGATACCAGTTGCGGATCTGGTACTCGGTGTCGCTCCAGTTCGGCTGCCGCTTGACGGCCCAGATGCCGCCGCCGTTCCAGTAGACCTGGCCGGAGACGATCTCGCCGATGGCCCCCTCGTGGATCCGCTTCATGCTCTCCACGTATCCGGCCTCGTGCCGCCGCTGGGTGCCGGCGACGACGGAGAGCTTCTTGGCCTTGGCCTCCTCGTAGGCGGCCAGCACCTTGCGGATGCCGGTGGGGTCGACGCCGACCGGCTTCTCGGTGAAGAGGTTCTTGCCCGCCTTGATGACGGCCGCGATGTGGAGCGGGCGGAAGCCCGGCGGCGTGGCCAGCATCACCAGGTCGCAGGCCTCGATGACCTTCTTGTAGCCGTCGAGCCCGATGAAGCAGCGCTCGTCGGCCACGTCGAACTTGTCCTTGCTGTGGTCCCCGTTCTTGATGGCGTCGCGGCAGTTGCGGACGCGATCCTCGAAGACGTCGGCCAGGGCGTGGATCTTGATGTTGTAGGTGGTGCCGGCGGCCTCGCAGATGTTGTCCGCGGCGCCGGTGCCCCGGCCGCCGCAGCCGACGAGGCCGACCTTGATGGCGTCGGTGCCCCGGGCGTGGGCGTTGGGGAGGAGGCCGAATCCGGCCGCGGCGGCCGTCGAGGCCTTGAGGAAGTCGCGGCGATGGGAGCCGAAGGGGCCTGTCATGGGATCATTCTCCTGGGATGGGGATCGAGGCGGGGGTCGCACGAACGAGCCCGGGCCGGGGGGGGGAGTCATCGGCCCCCCCGGGCCGGCGGCGTAGGTTAGCGCGTGGTCTTGCCCTTCACGACCTGGGACTTCAGTCCCTTGAGGTTCTCCTGCTCGGCCACGGGGCGGACGATCCGGAAGCCGACGAACGTGGCATCGGTGTGCCACCAGATGCTCTGCGGGCGCTGGGGGTCCTGGACGCTCCATTCCGGGTTGGAGGAGCGGCGGGCCGCCACGCGGAGCTTCTCCGCGTCGTCGTCCCAGGAGCCGCCGCGGGCGACGTAGGGGTATTCCCTGGCGTCGGGCAGGATGACGGGGCCGAGCGTCGGCTTGTCGGTCGGGTAGGCCTTGTAGCCTTCCGGGATGTAATGGTCCAGGCACCATTCGGCGACGTTGCCGTGGATGTCATAGAGGCCCCAGGGGTTGGGCTTCTTCTTGCCGACGGCCTGGGGCTTCTCCGCGTTCTCGACGTACCAGGCGTACTCGCCGATCGGCTCCGCGGTGTTGCCGAAGGAGTAGGCGGACTTGGTCCCCGCGCGGGCGGCATATTCCCATTCGGCCTCGGTGGGGAGGCGGTAGACCTTGCCGGTCTTCTCGGAGAGCCAGCGGCAGTATTCCATGGCCGCGTGATGGGTGATGCAGATGACCGGCTGGCCCTTGCGGCCGAAGCCGAACGTCTCGTCGGCGTAGGGGGGCGTGGGGCGGGTGACGGCGTCGGCCTTCTTCTCGGTCTCGGGCTGGGCGGTCAGGTCGACGTTATCGCGCTTCTTCTTCTTGATGTCGAGCTGGAAGGCGAACTGGTCGTACTCGTCCCAGGTCACCTCGCGGGCCCCCATCCAGAACGGGGCGATCTTCACGGGATGCTGCGGGCCCTCGTCCTCGCCGCGCTTCTCCTCGTCGGCGGGCGAGCCCATGACGAATTCGCCGCCCGGGATGGGGACCATCTCGAACTTGAGGTCGGTCCCGGGGATGGACTCGGTGTAGGCCTTGGAGGCGTCCGGCGTGGCGGGGGCCGGCTCCTGGGCGACGGCGGTGGAGAGGTGGGCGAGGGCGAGAGACAGGGACAGGGCCGCGGCGACGACCCGGCCGCGGTTGTGCAACGGTCGGCTCACGTTTGATATGCTCCAGCTTTACGGGGTAGGTCCGGACTCATCGGTCTTGCCGCGCCTCGAGCCATCGTCCGCAGGGGAGACTTCATGCTCGCATCGCACCTGGCCGCCTGGCTGTGTCTCGCGACGACAGCCGGGGCCGTCTCGAATCCGGATCCGGCGGGATCACTCGCGCGTTTCGAGTTCGTCGAGACGCACATGGGCTGTTCCTTCAAGCTTGTTTTATACTCGACCGGCGAGGCCGAAGCCAGAAGCGCCTCCCGGGCGGCCTTCGATCGGATCGCCACCCTGGACGCCTGCCTCAGCGACTACCAGGCCGACAGCGAGCTGTCGCGCCTGGGGCTCCTGTCGGGCGGCCCCCCCGTGCCCGTGAGCGCGGACCTCTTCGACGTCCTCCGGCTCTCCAAGGACTTCCACGCGCGGACCGGCGGGGTCCTCGACGTCACGATCGCGCCGGTGGGCCGGCTCTGGAGGCGGGCGCGGCGGGACCGCAAGCTGCCCGACCCGGACCTGATCGCGAAGGCTCGCGAGCTCGTCGGCGCCGACATGATGACGCTCGACCCGGCGAAGAGGACGGTCCGGCTGGCGAAGGCCGGCATGCGGCTGGACGTCGGCGGCATCGCCAAGGGCTACGCCTCGCAGGCCGCGATCGACGTCCTGAGATCCCACGGCGTGCCCCGGGCCCTCGTGGGGGGCGCGGGGGACATCGTCCTGGGGGATCCGCCGCCGGACGCCGAAGGCTGGACGATCGCCGTGTCCGGCCTGGATCCGAAGGCCGAGCCGCTCACCTACCTGTCGCTCCGGGACTGCGCCGTCTCGACGTCCGGCGACGCCGAGCGGTTCGTCGTCATCGACGGCAAGCGGTACTCGCACATCATCAATCCGGTCACGGGGATGGGGGTGGTGGAGCGGGCCAGCGTCACCGTCGTGGCGCCCGACGGCGGCACGGCCGACTCGCTGGAGACCTCGGTCTACATGATGGGGCCCGAGCGGGGGCTGGCCTTGATCGAGAGCATGCCGGGCGTGGCGGCGGTCTACGTCCGGGAGACGCCCGAAGGTCCTCGCGTCCAGGAGTCCTCCCGCTTCAAGGAATTGCCCCGGACGACGGCGAAGCCCGCCACCGCCGCGCCGGGGCCGCTGCCGCGACCACTGCCGCTGCCGTCGAGGGCGCCCGAGACGCTCGGCTTCGACGCCGAGCGGCTGGCGCGGATCGACGCCGCCATCGACCGGTCGATCGCGGCGGGCGAGGTCCCCGGCGCCGTCGTGCTGGTGGGCCGCCGCGGGGCCGTCGCCCATGCCTACGCGGCCGGCAAGCGGGCCGTGGAGCCGTCGCCGGATCCGATGACGCGGGATGCGCTCTTCGACATGGCCTCGATCACCAAGCCGGTCGCGACGGCCACGTCGGTCATGATCCTCCTGGAAGAGGGCAAGCTCCGGCTCTCCGACCGGATCGTCCGGTATCTGCCCGAGCTGGACAACCACGGCAAGGCGAGGATCACGATCGAGCACCTGCTGCGGCATCGCGCCGGCCTGATCGCGGACAACCCGATCGGGGACTTCGCGAACGGGCCGGAGGAGGCCTGGAAGCGGATCGCGGCGCTGGAGCTCGAGTACGAGCCCGGTGAGAAGCTCGTCTATTCGGACGTGGGCTACATGATCCTGGGCCGGCTGGTCGAGCGGATCTCCGGGCAATCGCTCGACCGATTCGCGGCGGAGCGGATCTTCGGCCCGGCGGGGATGGCCGACGCCCATTTCCGGCCGATCGGATCCGCCGGGCCCATGGCCCCCGCCGATCGCTGCGTGCCGACCGAGCGCGACCGGCCCGGCGGGGAGATGCTCCGGGGCAAGGTCCACGACCCGAGGTCCCGTGCGCTCGGGGGCGTCGCCGGCCACGCGGGGCTCTTCGCCACCGCGGACGACCTGGCCGCGTTCGCCCGGATGATGCTCGCGGGGGGCGTCGCGGCGAATGGCCGGCGGGTGCTCGCCCCGCTCACGGTCCGCACCATGATCGATCCGGGCTCGACGCCCCCGGGCCAGCGGCGGGGGCTCGGCTGGGACGTTGCCACCGGGCAGAGCGGCCCGCGCGGGGCGCTCTTCGGGCCGTCCAGCTATGGCCACACCGGATTCACGGGTACCAGCATCTGGATCGATCCGGAGACGGACGCCTTCGTGATCCTGCTGACGAGCCGCCTCCACCCCGACGGCAAGGGGGCCTCGCCGGCCGACCTGCGGGCGCGGGTCGCGACCCTCACGGCCGCGGCGATCGTGGACGCACCCGCGACGAGGCCGGCCTCGGCCGGGGCGGAATCGCCATCGCCGGCTCCGCCCGCGGCGGCATCGGCCTTGAGGCCGGATCGGCCGGCGGATGTCCTCTGCGGGATCGACGTCCTGGCCGCCGACGGCTTCAAGCCGCTTCAGGGCCGGCGGGTGGGGCTGGTGACGAACCATACGGGACGATCGCGCGACGGCCGGTCGACGATCGACGTCCTCTTCCGCGCGCCGGGGGTGACGCTCGTCCGGCTCTTCAGCCCGGAGCACGGCATCCGCGGCGAGGTCGATGCGGCCGTGGCCGACGGCAAGGACGCGGCGACCGGCCTGCCGGTAATCAGCCTTTACGGCTCCAGGCGGAAGCCGACGGCCGCCGACCTGGAAGGGATCGACGACCTGGTTTACGACATCCAGGACATCGGCGTCCGCTACTACACGTACAGCACGACCCTGGGCCTGGTCCTGGAAGCGGCGAAGGAGTCCTCGAAGCGGCTGGTGGTCCTCGACCGGCCGAACCCGATCGGGGGCCTGGCGGTGGGCGGCCCGGTGCTCGACGCCGGGCTCGAGTCGTTCATCGCCTATCATGCGCTGCCGGTCCGACACGGGATGACCCTCGGCGAGCTGGCGCGGCTGTACAACGCGGAGCGGAAGATCGGCGCGAGCCTGGAGGTGATCCCCTGCAAGGGCTGGACGCGCGAGCGGACCTACGATCGGACGGGCCTGCTCTGGGTCAACCCGTCGCCCAACATGCGGAGCCCGACCGAGGCCTTGCTCTACCCCGGCGTCGGCTGGCTCGAGGCCACCAACCTCGCGACCGGGCGCGGGACCGACACGCCGTTCGAGCGCGTCGGGGCACCCTGGATCGAGCCCGTCGCCTTCGCCGCCGCGCTCAACGCCTCGGGCGTGCCGGGGGCGCGGTTCGTCCCCCTCACGTTCGCTCCCGCGGAGCGGCAGTTCAAGGGCGAGAAATGCGGCGGGGTCCTGATCGAGATCACCGACCGGTCGGCCTTCGATCCGCTCCGGCTGGGGCTGTCGCTGGCCTTGACGCTGCGGAAGCTCCATCCGAACGACTGGAAGCCGGAGAAGGTCCTCGGCATGCTCGGCGATCGGGCGTCGCAGGACGCGATCCTCAAGGGGAAGGACGCCGCCGAGATCATGGCGAGCTGGGGTCCCGAGCTCGAGGAGTTCCGCAAGGTTCGGGCCCGCTACCTGCTCTACGACCGCTCGGCGGATTGAGGCCCGGCGGCGATGTCGTGGCGCGGCGGCTCTTCCGGCGCGGCTTTCCTGGACTTCGCGGGTGCGCGGGGCCCGGGCCGCGGCCGGGGCGGGTCCGTGTGCGGGTCGTCGGAACGGTACTCGTCCCGGACCCAGTCGCGGAACCGCTCCGGAGTGTGGTCGAGCCCCCGGGCTTCGAGCCAGGCGGCGTACTCCTCGAGCGGCTCGTGGAGGTGCTCCGGGCCGAAAAGCGGCAGGTGGCTGTGGTAGATCGTGAAGGCCCGCGAGGCTTGCCGGGGGCCCTCGCCGAGGCGGACCATCCGATAGAGGGCGGAGGCCAGCCCCGTCCGATCCGCCCCGGCCTTGCAGTGGATCAGGAGCGGATAGTCGCAGGTCGCGATCACGTCGAGGATGGCGAGCAGCTCGTGACGCCCCGGCCGCCTGGTGGCGCTGAGGGGGACGTCGTAGAAGGCGACGCCGCGATCCGCGGTCGTCTGCACCTCCTCCGCATACCAGGGATCCCGGAACGACCCACCCCGGAGGTTGAGGATCGAGGCGAGATGATTCTCGGCGATCAGCGCGGGCAGGTTGGTCGTCGGCTGGGCGGCACGGATCACGCGACCCGGGTCCACGACCCCGAAGTTCGCGGTGACCATCGGCCGAAGCCAGAGCGCCGCGAGGCCACCGACGCCCGCCAGGGCGGCGAGGAGTGCCATCCGGACGATCCGCCGGGCCCATGGGATCGACGCCCCGGGTCTCGCCGGGGAAGGGGGGGGATCGGCGACTCCGATCGTGGGGTGCACGGTTTCTCTCTTGCCTCGGTCGGGGACTGGCGCGTCCGGATAGGACCCCGGGACTCTCACCTCGGGGACGGAGGGCCTCATGAAACGCCAACGGCCCGGAGGGGTCAAGGTCGATCCCGGTGCGACGGCCGCCGGAAGGTCGAACGGACGGACGGGCGAATCGGAAGGACCGCCCGGCCACCCCTCCTCCCACTCTTCGGCACGCGTCCCGGGCGGCCTTCAGCCTCCGCCGGCCGGCCCCGCGACCCCGAACCGCCGGGCCGCATTCCGATCCCGATGACCCGGCCCCGATTTGGGTCCGTTCGTCGCGCGGCGTTTCCGGATCGATCGATGTAAGTTCTTGCCTGTTAGAAACTTGACGCGCATTTTGTGACGAGTGCTCGGTCGCGATTTCGTTGTCGAGCCGGCCCATCAGGGGCTCGGGACTGGCCGCGCTCGGCGCCGTTGAACCGTCCCCATCCTCGGCCCCGGCCGGCTCCTCGAGGATCGGCGGCTCGCCGGCCGGGTTCTTCCCCCGCCGAAGCCGGCAGAGCGCGTCGAGGACCTCCATCAGCTCCCGGCTCATCGCCGCGACCTCTCGCCTTGGCCCTTCGAGATCGGCCTCCGCGAGAAACGCCGCGTCGTCGTCGCGACCGGTTTCCTCCGCCGCACCGTCCAGGGCCTCGATCCGCCCGAGCTCGTCGTCGATGACCCGCAGCAGGAACGTCCAGGCCGCATCCGCCGATCTCGGCGGCGGCCCCAGCTCGCGCCAGCAGAGCGACTCGATCAGAAAGTCCGGGCACCCCATCGAGGGGCTTCGGCGAGGGGCCTCGGAAAGGGGCGAGGGGCGAGGGGCGAGGGACGAGGAGGACGGGGGGAATGGCTGACGTCGGCCCGTGCCGTCAATCACCGCGCTTCCGTCCCGAGCCTGGCAACCGATGATCTCTCCCCGTCCCTCCGTCTGCTCCTCCTCGCCCCTCGCCCCTCGCCCCTCGCCCCTTCCTGCATGCGCCCGAGCCGCGGCGAAGTAGGCCTCGCAGCCGGCCATGCCATTGGGATCGAGCGCATTGCAGGCCCGAAAGACGGCGTTGATCAGCGGGTCGATCGTCGTGTCCCAGGAGTCGCCGCCGAGGAGCCGGACGAACTGGTGTCGTTCGGGGAGGCCGATCTCGCCCCCCAGCCGGATCCAGTCGCGGAGCGTCCGCCAGTGGCCGCGGAGCGTCAGCCGGCCCGCCTCGGTCGTCTCCAGCTCGGCGATGATCGCCGCGGCTTGCTCGCTCGGATCGTCGACCCAGCCGGTCCACGCCAGGAGCTTCTGCGTGAGGACTTCGACCCGTTCGCGATTGGCTTCGTTCGTCGCGGGCGACCGCTTCCGCGGCCCCTTCGGTTTCGCCGTAACCTTTGCCAGGAAAGCGGATTCCGCCTTCTCGGCCTGCTCGATCTTCCAGGAGAGCTCGGCGGCTTTTGCCAGCAGCTCGCGTTCGTGGTCGCTTGCGCCGAGGCCCGCGTCCCTGAGGTAGTCCGCCGTCCTCCGCTCCATGCCCCGGGGATCCTCGCCCCGGCCCTTCGGCCGCGCCGCCGCCTTCCGTCCCCTCGCCGAACCCCCGGGCCTGGTCTTCATCGCCGGTCGCCCTCACGTGGGTTGTACCTGGTGAAGCGCGCGCAATCGCGCGAGCGCCTATCCAGTACAATCCCGAAAAGGCGGCGGCCAGTTTCACCAAAATCGGAAATCCGTGCTCGGGAGGGATCGCCGGACCGTCTATCCGGATCCTCGATCCGTGCCGGGAGATTCGGGCAGCGATCCTTCCCGCCGCGACCAGGCAAGAGAGGAGTCTCCCCATGATCTGATCCCACACGATCGAATGGGTGGCCAGAGAGAAGAGGAGCGCAGCGTCCCCCCGGCTCGCGGGCCGTTGCTCCGCCCCTGCCGGATCATCGAGTCACGGCAAGACAGGCTGCGTCTCCGATGGGGGCAATCTCGCTACGCCGCATTCGCCAACTAATCCTGGGATGGGGACAAACTCGCGGGGAATCTCCAAGAAGTTGCCCATCAAGATCCCCCGCACCTTCACGGAGACGATCACGGCCGCCCGGATCGCGGCAAATCAAGCCTTGCCTCTATGCCAGTTTCCCGGGGACAATTGCTCCGTTCCCATCGAGCTATTCCGGCGGGTGCCTTCTGTTCACTGTCCTGCGCGGGATCGATGCGCCGCTCGGCCGGTGCATTCCCCCGTTCGCGTGGGTCCTCTATCCTGGGTGCGTGGCCACTGATTCCCCTGGCCACTGGTTCCCCTCGTGGTCACTGATTCCATTGGGTCCTCTATCCTGGGTGCGTGGCCACTGGTTCCGGCGTGGCCACTGGTTCCGGCGTGGCCACTGGTCCGTTTGCACCTTCTGCGGTCTTCACCTACGGGGTCGCATCCCGCCGCGTGGGCCGATTGGGGAGTGTTGATGATGACAGTGGTGATCATGGTCGCCGCAGTCGCGGTTGCCGCAACGGATGAGAAACAGCAAGACGCCGTCCCGAGGTTCATTGCCACGAGCCAGGCGGCGAACCTGTCCCAATTGGAGTATGGTTCGTTCACTTTCGATCTTGTGACAGGGACGGCACGCGGCCCTGAGCAGGCGCTGCGCGGTGAGATCGAGGTCTCCTCCAGAGCGAGCGGCAGTTACGTCTTCGAAGCGGAAAACGCCGTCTACCGGTGTCTCTACGACGAAGCGGATTTGAAGGCTGGCGTATCCGTGGATTCTGCTTCCAGGTTCCGCCTCAAGCACATGAGCATCCAGGCGCTCACGGATCGCAAGTCGACGTGCCTGGACGTGAAGTCGATCGTCGACCCGGCGAAGGGGTCCTTGGGCCACTCCGTGGAGATCTTCCCGGACGCGGACCAGTCTTACTTCCGCAGCTACTTTCTATTCGTGCAGCCGCTTGGTTTTCGGGATCGCGCGACGAGGTTCACGAGCGAACTCCCGCTACTGGAGGAGAAGAAGACACGAGTCAGCGAGTTGAACATGGATTTCCAACGCGACGGGCGGCAAATGATTCGGGTCGTCTTCGAGACCGAGGCTGGTTTGAAGCGGGCGTACACGGTGGATCCGGTGCGAGGTTGCCTGCCCATGGCGACGGAGAATTACGACGAGCATGGCAGACTTGGTACCATGGCCGTCCTGGGGGACGTGTTCCACTGCGCCGATCGCTGCTGGCTTCCCAAGTCTATGGTCCTCTACAACGCGATGAACGGAACGGCCAAATTGATGAGAATGACCGGTTTCGAAGTCAGCAAGAAGCCGAGATCAAGCGACTTCCAGTTGAGTTTCGACGAGAAGGTCGTGATTCCGGACTCCGTGAAGCAAGTCGTCTACCAGGACCTCAGCGGAATATCATTGCGCGACCTGAAAGCGTTGAAAGCCTCTACCACGCCGGCACGATTCATCAAGCCATTAGCCGGGAACGCCATCGGGGCGCCCGCCCTGCCGGGAGAGTTGGAGAACTCTCCCCGCCACGCCTTCATCGTGGCCATCGGCCTCGTATCGGCCGCCGTGCTCGTGTGCGCGATCTGGCTTCGAAAGAGGTGGATCCGATGAGCGGAACAAAGGGGGCCGTGCTCCTGCGCGCGGTTCGCTCGGGGCTCACGCTGGTCGAACTCGTCATCGTCGTCGGGGTGCTCGGCATCCTGTTCATGCTCACCACGGCCGCCGTGCAGAGTGCGAGGGAAGCGGCGCGGAAGATGCACTGCTCGAACAATCTGAGACAGATTGGGCTCGCTCTTCAGAATTACGTCTCCCAATCCGGGTGCTTCCCACCGATTGATCTTGCGTCGTACCGACCTGGCATGCCCGCCGCACATTACTACAGTGTCCTGACCCGGACGTTGCATCTTGCCGACAATGTGCCCCTGTATAACTCTGTGAATTTCTACTTTGTTCCTGTCGTCACCGACGGTCTCGTCTCAAACCGGACCGCGATGTTGAGTCACGTAGGGCTGTTCTTGTGTCCGTCGGACTCGGGCGGGGTGGTCGAAGGTTATGGCCGGACGAATTATCGCTTCAACGTTGGCGTGACGTGCCGATTTGCACCCGGTGCAAGCGACCCGCCTTCCCTGGCAGGTCCCTTCACCACGCACTTCGCTTACTCACCGGCGGCTTTCACGGACGGATTATCCAACACCGTCGGGGTCTCGGAGCGTCTCCAAGGGGACTGGGTGAAGTCCACTTTCAAGCGCGGGGGCGATTATTCTCTTTCGCCGTTCAATGGGGCGGCGCAGATCCTCTCTGCCGACGAAGCCGTGGAGCTCTGTAATTCGGTGCCGGCCGGTTTCGCGGTCGAATCGCGCGGAGGCGAAAGCTGGTTCGTCTCGGGCTTCCACTTCACGAACTACAACCACTTACTGCCGCCTAATGGAAAGGGCGTGGCCTGCGCCTTCGACGACCTCCTGGAGCCGATCGATATCCGAGTCATTCACGGGGGGGTGTTCCCGGCCACAAGCTACCACAACGGCGGCGTCATGACGGCCTCGATGGACGGCAGTGTGCGCTTCGTCGCGGACGGAGTCTCGCCGCGCGTGTGGCGAGCGCTGGCGACCCGTGCCGGAGGCGAGGTCCTGGACGCCATCGACTGAGTGGAATCCTACCCTCCGGTCAGCAAAAGACATCAAAGGCCAGGACATCAAAGGCCAGGCTCCCAAGGCGGGCAATCTGGGTGATGCGAGAGAGGGAAGCGGGGCCTTCCGGTTGGTGGATTCGGGGACCTGGGGCTGTCAGCGGCCGGCTCGTGATAGCGACGAGCCGTTCACTTCGTGTGTTCGCCAGCTTTCCTGGTCTTTCTGTCTTGAGTGCGTGGCCACAGGCTCCCCTACCCCGCGGCCTGAAAGCAAAGGTGCATAGAGCGAGGACCGCCGAGAAGAGCAGGGGAGCCTTCCACCATGGCCACGTCTTGAACCATGCCAGAATCCCCAGCAGTGCGAGACCCGCCGCGAGCATCAGGCAAATTCCGCGGAGCACCATGCCGATCAGGACTTCGACTGCCCGCGGGATGTCCTCGGAGGATGCCGGAGCTGCGTTCTTGGTCATCCAAGACGCCGCGTCGGGTAACCCGATTTCGATCCAAGGAGCAGGAGGCCGAGAGTACCCATGCCAAGCAAGGTGATCGATCCCGGTTCGGGGACGGCCTGGCCGTTCACGAAGATGCGAAGACCGGTCAGGTCTGGCCGATCCAACCAGATGTTCCCGTTCAGCGGCAAGGCGCTGAAGAAGGATGCCTGGGCCGTCGGGATGTTGCCCCCCGTCAGGTTCGCTCCCCCGTTGGCACCGAACTCACCCACGCCGAAGACGACCCCGTAATCGCCCGGAGCCAGCAGCACCGGCAGGGCGGTGGAGTAGTCGGCCACGGCCTGGCCTACGGTGAAGGAGGTCCCCGCCAGGGCGTCGGCCTCGATCTGCGAGGGCGGCACTCCCGGCAGGCCGCCCGGCCCGCTCAGCGCGACGATGGCCCCAAAGATCGTCGAGGAGCCCGACAGATTGACGCCGATGCTCTCGACTTTGACCGTCTGAGTGAGGCTGAACCGCGCACCGATCCACTGCAAGCCGCCGATGCCGACGGCAGGCGTCGGGTTCGGGCCTGCGGTGGCCGTCTCCAGTATGATTTCGGCGTGGAGCGAGGAGGCCAGGAACGACGGTGCGCATAGGGCAATGGCTAGACAGATCGCCATTCGGCGCATAGGTCGGTTTCCCTGCGGTTCGAGGGTGCTGATCAAAGACATCTGGTCATCACGGATGCCTGAACCCGTCACAAGTGCATGTTGTGCGGAATGATCGCGGCGGGGACGTGTGTGTCGCAGAGATTCGACACGCAGACATCAAAGGCCAGGCTCCCAAAGCGGGCAATTAGAGTGATGCAGAGAGGGAAGAGGGGCTTTCCGGTTGGGGACATTGATGGCCAGGCAGCCAAGGAGAGTAGGCTGCGGGGCACCGATGGGGGCACCGATGGCCAGGGGCACCGATTGCCAGCTATCCAAGGGGAGTACGGAGTAGCTCAGAGGATCTTCTTCTCCAGGCCGTGAAGGACATCGGCTTGCGACAAGACATTATGGACTAAAGACATGGCCGCCGCTGCCGCGAGCGGCTGATGACTGTCATGCTTCGCTCCATCTGCCCAGTCGCAAATGCCCTTTGCCATGATCCAGGGAACCCCATGCCGGTGCGCAGCTGCGGCCAGTCCAGCGCCCTCCATCTCGCCCCCGATCGCTGTGGGATGGGCGTTGAACAGGGACGACTTGAACGCGAGATCGTCAACCAGTTTCTCGCCCGATAGGACGGGGCCGACGACCTTGCCACTGGGCGATCGGTCCGGCCGCGAGAAGGACCAGTGCGGCACATTATCGAATCGGTTCAACAAGGTCGTACTGGCTGGCACTACTGCTCCGCGCCGGATGGTGAGAGCCTCCCCGACCCGTTGTGGCTCGTAGGGGATAATCTCGGAGGCAACGAGCACATCGGCGATCCTCTGCTTCGCCGGCTCCTTGCCGAAGGCGATGCCGGCCATGATAATGGCGCGAGGTCGCCAAATCTGGATGGCGTGCTGAGTAGCAAGCTCGGCAGAGCCCGAACCGACCGAGCCCATGCGGCATTTGGTGACAGCCATGTTGCATGTGCCAAGCCTCCCGAGGTAGTAGGTCTCCTGCTGGACGAACCCCTTTTGTACGAACTTTCGGCGGGGCAAAGGTTCGACGAGACGTAGAGCGGCATGCAGCTCGATATCGGTGACCGTGAAGAGAATGAGATCGATCTGGCCGACTTGGGATATGAGATCCTTGAAAGCAGCCTCCCGGACCTCGGGTAGCGCGCCGTGCCACGGCTGATCCTCAGCGAGATAGAACGGCAATTCGAGGACCGGTCGAAGAGGCGGCTGCTCGGTCGGCGAAGTCCGCTGCTCGGCCTTGGCCTGGGCCACAAGCCGCTCCAGCTTCCGGTGTGCGAACTTGAGGGCCTCGCCGAGGACCCGATCCGGGGCGAACTGCTCAGCATCGCCGCCCGCCCCAGAGAGCGAGGGAAACGACTCACCCAGCAAGAAGGCCCCTTGCTTCCGATAGATCGCGTCCCAGAGAGGATCGAGCCGATCCTGGGGGTTCATTCTGGGCATAAGGTCGAAGTCGATCGGAGGGATTGTCTCGCACAGCTCTTCGACGACCGAAGGGCAATCGATCGACGAGAAATGCATCCGGCAGAGTCTGGCCGCCTCCTGGATGGGGATCAGATAGGATTCGCGGAATTGCTCGTGGCGTCGTTGGATATATGCGGCACGGACTTCCTCCGGCTTCAGCAGCTCCCCCCATCCCCAAGTGTAGGCTAGGACATCGAAGATCTTGATGAGCTGAGGGATGAATTCCTTTAGCCAGGGGGGCCAGCCGCTCGTCTCCTGGAGATCTCGTAGGGGCCTGATGGTGTCGGCAACGCGAAGGAATCCCGGCAGGCGATGTGCCTCCTGCGCTCTGGGGACAGCGAAGAAGGAGCTCTCATCATGCCAGAGGAATCGCGTGAGAGCCTTGGCGAGTTCTTCCAATTGTTCAAGGGGCGGCATCGGAGGAGAGGCGGCGGACATGGCATGCTTTCGGTTCAACTCGGAGTCAAGCCCTCAACGAGGCAATTGATCGGGGACGGCGGGCATGGCAACGGAGATAGGCGCTTCCCGTGGTCCTGATGACAGAAGTATATGATACACCCGTCAGTCATCTCAAAAAACAAGTGTCAGTCTGTGCCGATAACTCATTAAACCAGAGCAATTTAGGATGCGGACTGCTAGGGAGTGCTATGCAGTGGCCGGCCCCGTTCGGACCGGTGGCCATGTTCGGCTCGCCCCATTCGGCCGAACAGCTACGTCATCGAGATAACCGCTGCCAGCGCCCCCAGCGCCCCCAGTGCTTCATGGCCGCAAGCCTCGACCCGGACCTCGGCATCACACCGCGTCCGGACGTCCTGGGAGAACGCGTCGTGGAGGCCGCGTGAATTCGGCTCTGGAGGACAGGTTCAATGGGATCAACGGCCAGTCATCCGAGGAGAGCAATCTAGGCAAGGCGGAGACCATGGCAGATTGATTCGGTCGTGACCATCGCTGCTTGACACAACGTTCCACGCAACCGAGGAACAACAACGCTGACGACGCGAGGGGGCGTGTGTGTGGCGCTCCGGAGCCGGCGGCGGGAACGGGAGGCCTCGGGATGGGATCGGACGATGACCGGGGCGTGAGGACTCGGGGGCGCCGTAACCCCTAGCCGCAGCCGGGAGGAAGTACTTTAGGTGCATGGCCGCGGCTTCCCAGGCCGCGGATTCCCCGATTCCGGCACGTCACCGACCTGGACAGGAAAGCTTGCCTCGGTCGGTTCGGGCCGGAATCGGCCTGGACCTCGGTCAGGTTCGACTGCGGTGGACGAGGGGAGCACGACGGCCTACAATCGGCCCCCCGGCCGCGGGGGGCACCTGTGGACGGCACGGCCGCCAGCACGAGGGTGCGATCGCGTGGAGCACGTCGGCTTCGTCTGCCCGAATTCGCCGGGGCACATCAACCCGATGGTCGCGCTCGCCGACGCGGTTCGCGGCCGCGGGCATCGCGCCACCTTCTTCCTGCTGGGCGACCCGCCGCCGGCCGTGACGAACGCCGGCTTCGAGGTCGTGCCGCTGGGAGGATCGATCTTCCCGCCGGACGAATTCCGGCAGGGCTTCGTGCGCCTCGGCTCGCTCCAGGGGAAGGCCGCGCTCCAGCACACGATCGGCCTCTTCTGCCGGTCGGCGGAGGCCGTGCTCACGGTCGGGCCGGAGGCGATCCGCGGGGCCGGCGTCACCCGGCTGGTGGTCGACCAGGCCTCGTCAACCGCCTGTGTCGTGGCCGACCGGCTCGGCCTGCCGTTCGCGACGGTCTGCAACGCCCTGATGCTGCACCCGGAGCCGAACGTCCCGCCCTACTTCACCCCCTGGCTCCCCGGCAAGTCCGCGTGGAAGCGGCTGAGGAACCGGCTGGCGTGGGCGGGGCTGGAGCGAAGGACCCGGCCGATCCTGTCCCTGATCCGCGAGTATTGCAAACGCCACGGGACGACGATCCCACGCCGGCTCGCCGACCTCTGGTCGACCCGGCTCCAGATCAGCCAGCAGCCGGCGGCCTTCGAGTTCCCACGCTCGGAGCTGCCGCCCTCGTTCCGATTCGCGGGCCCTCTCCGGCTCCCCGGCGGCTATCCGCCGGTGGAATTCCCCTGGCAACGACTGGACGGCCGCCCGCTGATCTACGCGTCGCTGGGGACCCTCCAGAACCGGGTCGAGGACGCCTTCCGGACGATGGCCAGGGCCTGCGACGGGCTGGACGCCCAGCTCGTGATCTCGACGGGTCATGGGGTGCCGCCGGAGGCGCTCGGAGACCTCCCCGGCCGGCCCGTGGTGGTCTCGTACGCGCCCCAGTTGGAGCTGCTCGGCCGCGCCGTCCTGGCGATCACGCATGCCGGCCTGAATACGGCGCTCGACGCCCTGAGCCTGGGCGTGCCGATGGTGGCCGTGCCGGTGACCAACGAACAGCCCGGAATCGCCGCGCGGATCGCCTGGTCCGGGGCGGGTGAGGCCCTCCCCTCGCTCGACCGGGTCGGGCCGGAATTGATGCGATCGGCCCTCACCCGCGTGCTCCACGATCCGTCCTACCGGCAGGCGGCGGAGAGGATCCGATCGTCCATCCGAGAGGCGGGCGGCGCCCCGAGTGCCGCGGAGTGGATCGAGACCGAGCTGGTCGACCGCGCTTGACCCCGAATCGATCGGCTCGCCGCGATGACGGGGCAGCCGCGTGCCATCCGCGCCGCGGAGGCGGACTCTCAGAACGCCCCACACGTCCAGGCCGGCTGCTCAGCGAGGTTTCGCCACGTCTCGCTCAGCCCTCGGGCGGGGCGTCCTCGGCGGCCGGCGGACACTGCGCGGCCCACTCCAGCAGGGCGTCGAGCGCCGGGCACATGGCCTTCCCCCATTCGGTCAGCCCGTATTCGACCTTCGGGGGCACCTGCGGGTAGACGGTGCGGCTGACGAGGCCGTCTCGCTCGAGCTCGCGGAGTTGCTGGATGAGCATCTTCTGGGAGACGCCCGGGATCCGCTTCTCCAGCTCCGAGAAGCGGAGGATGCCTCGCGCGAAGAGATGGAAGATGATGACCACCTTCCAGCGGCCCTCCAGCATGCGGAGCGCGCGTTCGACGCCCTGGGCCGCCATCTGGGGCGTGACATCCTCTATCTTACCTGTGGGTGAGTACCCCACTATTTTGTCCGTTCTTGCCATGAATTCAGTATCGAGAATAATGCCTCCCACAGCAACCAATCCGGGAGGTGAACATGGGCGGTGGACGCGAACTCGAAGGGCTGCGGGCCCTGGTCACGGGTGGTACGAAGGGGATCGGGGCGGCGGTCGCGGCGACGTTACGCGAGGCGGGGGCGACGGTCCTGATCGCGGCGAGGAATCGGGCCGGGGATGTCGCGGAGGATGATCTCTTCGTGGCCGCGGACCTGGCGACCGCGGAGGGTTGCGAGGCCGTGGCCGATGCGGCCCGAGACCAGCTTGGCGGGGTCGATCTCCTCGTCCACGTGGCCGGGGGATCGTCGGCCCCCGCGGGCGGCTTCGCGGTGCTCGACGACGGCGAATGGCGTCGTGCCCTCGACCTCAACCTGCTCTCGGCGGTCCGGCTGGATCGCGCGCTCCTGCCGGCGATGCTCGCTCGCGGCTCGGGCGTGATCATCCACATCACCTCGATCCAGCGGCAGTTGCCGCTGCCCGAGGCGACCCTCGCCTATGCGGCGGCGAAGGCGGCGCTCTCGAATTACAGCAAGGGCCTGTCCAAGGAGGTGAGCCCGAAGGGCATCCGCGTGGTCCGGGTCTCCCCCGGCTGGGTCGAGACGACCGCGGCCACCGGCTTTTTGGAGGAACTGGCCGCCAAGACGGGCACGGACGTCGAGGGGGCGAAGAAGGCCCTGATGGCTTCACTGGGAGGCATCCCGATCGGCCGACCGGCGCGGCCCCAGGAAGTGGCGGATCTCGTCGCCTTCCTCGTGTCGCCGCGAGCGGCTTCCATCACGGGAACGGAATTCGTCATCGACGGCGGGACCGTGCCGACCGCATGAGGCTGGCCGCCCAGGAACGGACGGCCGCAACGGTCCCGCCCGCTCCCGACGGCGACCATGCCTGGTACGCCAGACGCTCGCAAGGCATGCAAACCTGTGAGCCGGATCCTGCGCGGCTGTCCCCGCAGGGCTGTCCCCGCAGGCGATCCCGGCGCTGGTGCTCTGTCACAGTTCAATTTTGGGGTTGGCCGGGACGGGCAGGAATGCCTGTCCTCCGACTCGCCTGGCGATGAACCCGGGGGACAGGCATTCCTGCCTGTCTTGCGACCCGTGTCCTGCGACCCGAATTTCTGGTGTTGACCAGGCACGAGCCGTTCTGGAATCGCGAAATTCTCCGGTCGTCATGGCCGGCGGCGGCGATCGCTGCTAGGATCTCATGTCATGAAATTGCTCTTTGCGGAATCACTTCACGGGAAGCGACCATGAGGCACCCTGGCGGACGATCTCCCCGGCCGTTCGCGCTGGAGATGGAGCGGCTGGAGGAGCGACGGTTGCTCGCCGGCTCGCCACCGACGATCCCACCCGGTATTGCCCACGCGGCGGTGGCGAATCCGTCCGTTTCGTACGCGGTCGCGGACGTGAAGGTCCTGGAGAATCAGGGGGCCGCGGAGGTCACCGTCGTTCGGTCCGGCGACATCGATGTCGTGGTTTCCTCGCTCTTTTACGAGACCCACGACCAGTCGGCGACCGCCCTGGCCGACTACAAGCCCACCGCCCAGATCCTCGGCTTCGGGCCCGGGGAGTCGATCAAGACCTTCAAGGTGCCGGTGATCGACGACGCGGTGTCCGAGGGAGACGAGCGGTTCACGATTCGTTTCTTCTCGATCAGGGAGACATCGAACGGCGTGGAGACCATTGATCGCGCCACGACGACCGTCACCATCGTGGACGACGAGCCGCCGACATCGAGACCGTCCACTCCACGGCCGGTCTCGATCGTCGCCGCCCGCCTGGCGATGAAGAAGAAGACCGTGACGGGGATCGTGATCCAGGTTGACGGGGGGCTCGATTCCAGCAGCGCCCGCGCCCTCTCGAACCACGTCCTGATCTCGGCCGGCCGCGACAAGATATTTGGGACTCGAGACGACAAGGTGGTCCGGCTCAGCAAGGCCGCCTACAACCCCGCGACGAACACAATCACGATCACGGCCCGGGGCGGCTCGCTCGCGCTCGGATCGCCGCTGCGGCTGACCGTGAACGGGTCGTCGTCGGGGCTCCTGGACCTTTCAGGCCGCCCGATCGACGGCAACCGCGACGGCGTGGCCGGCGGCGATTTCGTCGCGATGGTGACCCGCAAGGCCGTCACGCCGCTGGGCGACGGCCTCGCCTCGCGGACGCCGTGACGGCCCGACCGCGACACCCTGAGAGCCGGAAGGCTGTCCGACGGGAGGTGTTGCTACGCCTCCCGCCCCCGATCAATCGAAGAGCTCGCGGACGCGAATTTCCCCGAAGACGACACCGTCGATGCGGACAGGGATGGAGTCCTCGACGCCATGAACCGTCGGGGCGGAAGTGCCTGCGTACGCCTCAACCTGTCGGCGTCGCACATCGACGACCCAGATGACGACCCCGGCGGCGGTGTACACCGGGGCCTTCAGCCGCCGATCGCGGCGCAGGGTGGTGTCGGCCACCTCGATGGCGAGCAAGATCTCCCCAAGTCGCGGCAGTTTCGATCGGGATTTCCTGGTCCCTCGCGTCACGAGCACGTCGGGGACGAGGAGAGAGTCGCCCGCGTCCACCGTGAGTTCGCGTTCGACGAAGAAGCCTGGGAGCAACGGCTGGAGGGCCTCCTTCACGTTCGACGCGACGTTGTAGTGCGGCCAATCTTCCACCATGGTCGCGACCAGGCGGCCTCTTACAAGCTCGACCTTCTTCACATCATCGAAGATGCCGGCGTCGACCGCCTCCCGGAACCTTGCCGGCGTCCACAACGGCTTCTTGCGTACATCAGTGGCCATGGCGACCTCCAGCGGGCGTCACCGTTTATCCTACCGGACGGCTCACCAACAGGACAGGCGGCATTGATGCTTGGTCCTCGAGCATCGGCCGCTGCGAGCAGGCGGGAGGCTGGCCGGGCCGGTTCATGGAGAAGCCCCGGGCCGATCCGGGCCAGGGTGGCTGGCAGGTTGACCGGGAGCGTCTGCTCGCAGCAGGCTCCGGGGGGCGCGGGGCGGACCAGGCGGACGTTCTGGGGGGCGTCGAGCACCGTCTCGTTGCCGGTGATCGGCAGGCGACCGAGGACACCAAAGGCCAGGCACCCGAAGTGGGTAGTCCGGGCAAAACAGAGAGGAAGGCGGGTCCATCCAGTCGGGGCTGGACGCGGCTCGGGGGGGGCGGCTCAGGGCCTCGAGCCGGTGGCGACAACCTTTGGTCAGGGGACCGGGGCGAACCACTCCTCGCCGATGATCCGGCCGAGGAGGAAGAACTTGCGGTCGGGATACCAGAGCACGGCCTGGCCGCGGCGGACGGTCGAGCTGGCGTAGAGCGCCAGGTCGAGCCGGCCGGCCGTGCCCGGCTTGCCCAGCGTAACGCCGTCGTGGTCCATGAAGAACCTCGGCTCGTCGAACCAGATCGGCTGATCGCCGCCAGGATGGAAGCGGCCGGCGGCGAGGAAGACGGGCCGACGATGAAAGCCGGTGTCCTCCGGGCCGTAGGTCTTGTAATGGCCGTCGTGGTTGTGGAGAAACAGCGCGTACGTGCCGCTGCCGGCCGCCTCGCCACCGACGTCGTAGATCGGGCAAGGCGAGAGCGGATGGAGCAGCGGGGCCCCGCCATCTTTGCGCAGCAGGACCCGAGGGGCGTCCCAGGTCTCGCCGCTGTCTCGGCTCTGCGACCAGTACGGGCTCCCGACCGCGGTCCGCATCACGACGAACAGGCGACCGTCGGGGAGCTTCACGGTCGAGGGCTCCTGGCACGCACTCAGCTCGGGATGGCCGGGGAACGGCACGGCCAGCGCCTTCCGGTTGGAGGCGAACCATGAGATCTCGAGGTCGCGCGGCTCGGGTGAATCATCGACGTTCTCGAATCGCATGAACTCGACCCGGGCGTCGGCCGCGCGCCAGTCCTTGAGCTTATGCGGGATGACGGCGTGGCTGGTCCAGCGGGTGAAGCCGGCGAGGTATTTCCCCCCCTCGCCCAGCCGGAGGGGCTTCTGCCAGCAGAGCATGTTGGGGGGCATTGTCGGGTCAGGGTTGTCGTGGATGCTCCGCGCGACGGGAACCTCCTGCGGGGCCGACCAGGTCTTGCCGGCGTCGTCCGAGTAGATCCCGCGCAGCCATCCTGTGTGGTGGAAGAACGTGTCGTACTTGCCGACATGCTGGCTGTACAGGACGTAAAGCCGCCCCTTCTTCGAGACCAGCGGATAGCCCCAGCTCGCCATCGGGCCGTCGCCCGGCTTCTTCGGGCCGGCGATGATCCGGGGCTCGGTCCAGGTCTTCCCCTCATCGTCGCTGCGGGCGAACGCGATGTGCTGGTCGGGCGGGAGCGCGGCCGAGGAGTTCTCGACCGAGCTCTGGGTCCAGACCGCCATCAACGATCCGGTGGGGCCGTCGAAGACGAGGAAGTGCTCGTTGCCCGTGTCGACGAGTTTGTCGCCTTCCACCTTGGGCACGAACACGACGAAGTCGGGCCTTGTCGCCTGGAGCTCCTTCGCGATCCGGCCCCGCAGGTCGTCGGCGTCCTTGATGAACCCCGGCGGCTTCGCGGCCTGTTGCCAGCCGAAGGCCGAGCCCCCCCAGGCCTCGACGAGCAAGGCGACGACCACCGCATGACGCAATCCGCACATGGCGAACCCCTCCGACCGTCCTGACGTCCGCTCCTCCGCACGATCTCGTCATGATAGGGCGTCGGGTTGCGGCGATCGAGGTCCCTGGACGGCCGGCGACGATCGATGAGCCTGGGGTCATGCCTCGAAGATTCCAGGGAGCGGGGACAGAGTCCTCTTCATTCAGGATCACGCCGCCGGGCGTCGGCTCCGCCTCGCGGACGCCGTGACGGCTCGACCACCAAGCCCTGAGCTGAGGCTTCGGAATGGAAAAGCCCCGGGCCGATCCGGGCCAGGGTGGCTGGCGGGATCGGCCCGGGCATTCTCGGGTTCAGGCCGGAAGATCGGCCCCGGCGGGGACCTCGGGCGAGGTCATCGCGCCCCGGGCTGGTTGGCCAGGGTCGGAGTCGTCGTGGCCGCGGTCCCGGTCCCGGTCGTTCCGCGGACGCCCAGCGAGAGGAACTCGACCGAGCGGGCCGTGAAGGAGTACTGGAGCATCGCGTTCAGGACGGTCTGGAACGGGGCGGCGAGGCGATCGAGGAAGACCGTGGTGCGGACGATCGGGTCGCGGTAGACGACCAGGCGATCGCCGGGCATGAGCTGGTAGTTGGTGGTGGAATCGCCGCCGCTCATGATGGCCGCCAGGTTGACCGGGAGCGTCTGCTCGCAGCAGGCTCCGGGGGGCGCGGGGCGGACCAGGCGGACGTTCTGGGGGGCCGCGGTCGGGAGCAGCCCGCCGGCGAACTCGAGGGCGTCGAGCACCGTCTCGTTGCCGGTGATCGGCAGGCGACCGGGGGCGGCCACGTCGCCGAGGACGTAATAGTTCTTGCTGTTGTAGGCCGTGACGTCGACGAAGACGCGATCGCTATCCCTGGGGTTGATGTGCATCGGCTTGCCGTCCTTGTCCATCTTGACGTGGGGGTAGCCGTCGGCGTCCTCCTCCTCCTCGTACAGGCCCAGGGTCTCGTCGTGGAGGAACTTCCGGAGGTGGAAGATGATCTTCTCCTTGGCCTCGCTGATGGTGAGGCCGGCGACGTACACCTCGCCGTACCAACCGAGCGAGATCTTGCCGTCGGGGCGGACCAGCCGCTCGCCCGAGATCGGCCGGCCGGGGGCCGCCTCGAGCACCTCGACGAGGACGATGTCCGGGGGCTCGATGACGTACTCCGGCATCGTGACCTTCTTGAACTCGCTGGGGATATTGCTGTTGGCGATCTTCTCCTCGGGCGTCTTCACGGTCTGGCAGCCGCTCGCGACGCATGCGACGAGCACGAGCAGCAAGCCGGCACGGCGAATATTCTCTGTGCGTCCCATGCACCACTCCTCCCGGCACTCCGAGACCGGCCGAGCTGGCCCCCGGAAGCTTCGGACCATCGCAACCGCCGCGATCCATCGCGGCCGGCTCGGCTCGCCGCCGAGGCGATCCCTTGAACCCTCGAATTCCCGTCCGACACCCGAGATGCCGCCCCGTCGATGCGAGGCCGGTCTTGACACGACTTACAATCGGCACAATCGCCCGGTCTCTCGAATCGAAAAGGCCCGACGCGCTATTATTGCCCGCGTTGGGGGAAATAGCGGAGCGGGCGGTTGAATCGTTGCGGCTTGTTGGCCCTGGCCGCCGGCCCGGTCGGCCGGTTGAAATAGGCCGCCGCCAGCCCCCCGGGGACGTTCGCATCCCGCCGGTGGGTCGATGCGGCCTTCGGATCCTCATCCCCTTCGGGAGCCCGGAGGGTCCGCGTCCGCCCGGCCTTGCTCGCCTGGCCCGCCGGCCCGCCCGGCCGAACTCCGCTGAGCTGGCCGTTGCCCACGCCGAGCATCCGCTGCGAGGCCGAGAGCATGTACAGGCCCGTCTGCTCCCTGGTCATCGGCATCGCCGCGCCGCCATAGACGTAACCGATCCCGAGCGGATCGGAGGCGCGCGACCCCGCCGTGGCGGAGCCGGTCCCCGTCGTCCCCATCGGGATGATCCCCATCGCCGGCGAGTTGCCGCCGCCCGAATTGAACGGCAGCGGGGCCAGGCCGAGTCCCGTATTGCTCCCCGCCGTCGCCTGGGCCCGGGCCGTCGGCGACCAGGCTCCGGACGCCGCGACCAGGACCAGGAGCGCCACCCGGCGCGAGAAATTCCGGCATTCGATCATCGTCATGACTCCCTGACCGCTTGCAGCCTCCGTCGCGGAACCCCACAGGCGGCGGAGTGGGGGACAGCGCAGGCGTGTCCCTGCGACTCCTTGACTAGATCGGAATGCCATCTCCCCGCTTTGATCCTTTCTCTCGATACCCTCCGTGTTTCGATCGGGATCGGAATTTCCCGCTCAACCCCGATAAGCCTCGATTGCGCAAAACTCGGATTTCTCCTTGCTTATCCAGATTCTCTGTAGCCTCTGAATCGCGGCACCCGATCGAGATTTCCAGGAACCCGAGGTGCTGAGGCACGCGCTCGGGGAGCGGCATGCGAATCGAGTCACCCGAACGGATGAGGCAAGGAATGCTGACGAGAACATTGGAGCGAAGGACCCGGCGGGTCGTGGCCGCGCTGGCGGTGTTCGCGGGCATGACGGGGCTGGCGAACGCCCAGCAGGGGGGGCTCTTCCCGCTGCATCCGATCAAGCGGCAGCGCGTGGCCTGCCCGAACGAGGATCCGATCTACGGGACCTACAGGAACCAGTACTACGGCTACTATCCGACCCAGTGGAAGCCGTTCCCGCAGGGGTGGAACCTGGCGGGGCCGGAGACGCCGAATGCCGCGGCGGAGTTCCAGCAGCATCCGCTCGCGGCCGTCTCGGAGCCCCCGGCGGAGGGGGACAAGCCCGACCGGGAGGCGCCCGATGCGGGTGACAAGCCGGCGGTCCCGGAGCCGCCGACGGACACCAAGTCACCGTTCGAGATGGACCCGGCCGAGGGGTCGACGGCCCCGCGCCGGCCGTCGACGTCGGCGCCGGCTCGGACGCCCACGCCGGGCACCGTGAACACCCCGCCCGCGGCCCCGACGACCCCACGGCCCACGCCGGGCACGGTGAATTCGCCCTTCGAAACGCCGGCCGACAAGCCCCCGGCGGCCAAGCCCCCCGCGGCCGGCCCGGCGACGCCGAGGGCGCCGGAGCTGGGCGTCCCGGAGGCGCCCAGGGCCAGTCGCTCAACCAGGGGTGATCGGGACGTGGAGGCCCTGCCCGCCCGGGTGGCGAGTCGCGGTCCGCTGCTGGAGTCTGCCGATGTCACCCTGCCCGAGGTCGAGGAGGTCGGCCAGGCCGGCGACGGGGCGGTCCTTGGAGGTCCGGGAGCATCGGCCCCGGTCGCCGCGCAGCCTGCACCGGCGGCCCCTCGCCGGGGCCGCCTGAGCGCCCTGTTCAACGGCGGTTGGAACCTGCTGAGGCGGTGATCGCCCCGCGGAGATCGGTCGTCACCGGCGCCGCCGACGCGGATGCAAACGACGGGGGCGGGCTCCCTGATCATCGGCATGGCCGGTGGATCAGGCGGCTCGCCCCGGCCCTGGGCCGCGAGTTGCTCGGCCCGGGGATCCTGGATGTGTCGATGGCCGTCGACGGCCCGCGAGAGCGGGCCGTCGGCGGCCGTGGCCGGCTCAGTAGCTGTCCGCCGAGAGGACCTCGCCCTTGTCCTTGGTGCCGAGCGCCCACCAGGTCGTCTGCTGGATCGAGTCCTTGATGAACTTGACGCTGCCATCCGCCATCAGCGCGTTGACGCCGCCGGGATGGTTGCTGGAGACGTTCAGGAAGTCGCCGAAGTCCATCCCGCAGCCCTGGCAGTCGAGGCGGCAGCCCGTGTACTGGTACTGCTTCGAGTTGGGCGGGATGAGCGAGTTGAAGAACGTGAGGCCGGGCGAGCCCGGGGCCCAGCGATAGCCCTTGTTGTTCGAGATGTACTGGTTGGTGGCGAACGCCTGCTGGCACTGCTGCATGTAGCCCGTGATGACCGAGATCGAGTTCGCGTCCTGGGTCGCGTCGAGATATCGGGTCGGGCTGATGTTCAGGGCCGGGCCGCTCCGGTACTTGATCGTGCCCGAGTTGGCCCCGACGAGCGACTCGCTGAAGGCCATGGTGTTCGAAGAGCCGTCCTGGATCGCGGCCAGGCTGTAGGCGTTCTTGTGGGCGAAGACGCCCATGCTGTCGGAGTTCCAGCAATCCGTGGTCGTGCCGTAGCAGCCCAGGTAGCTGTTGATGTTATTGCTGCCGGCCATGTAGTCCGACGGGCAGAGGAACGAGTTGACCTTCGTATTCCAGGCCGTCGAATTGATCGGATTGGGATACTGGTAGTTCAGCCCGTACCAGCTCGTCCAACTGTAGTTGATCGTATTGTAGATGGGGGTCTGCTCCATGTAAGGGAGCAAGAAGGCCTGGGCGCTCCAGGTCCCCCATTCCGTGGTCACGTTCACGTCCGAATAGGCGATGGAGTTCATCAGCGGGAACGTGCCGATGGCGCTGTGATAATTGTGCATCGCCAGGCCGAGCTGCTTCAGGTTATTGATGCACTGGGCCCGCCGGGCCGCCTCGCGGGCGGACTGGACCGCGGGCAGGAGCAGGGCGATCAGGACCGCGATGATCGCGATGACGACGAGCAGCTCGATCAGGGTAAAGCCTCGATGACCGCGCAATCTCATGAAACGACCCTC
Source organism: Aquisphaera insulae (assembly GCF_011064615.1). Lineage (GTDB taxonomy): Bacteria > Planctomycetota > Planctomycetia > Isosphaerales > Isosphaeraceae > Aquisphaera > Aquisphaera insulae. The sequence continues at coordinate 54,202 of NZ_JAALJH010000042.1, forward strand.
CGACGACGAACGACCGGGACGAAGTGGAAATGATGACGAAAGCTGAGCGACGGCGGCTCGTGCCGATCGGGCTCACCGCCGCTTGGACGCCTCGCGCAGAGCGCTGAGTCCGTCCGACTAATGGGACTTGGCCTTGGTGGCCCCCTTCGGGCCGAATTGCTTCTGCATGGCCTCCTTCATCGCGTCGCTGGTACGCGTGTTCTCCTGCTTGGATTCGGCGCTCTCCTTGACCTGAGTGCCGTTCTGGTTATCGCCACCGCAGCCGCTGAACGTGGCGGCCGTGCCGAACGAGACGACGAAGCCCACCACACCCGCCAAGACCAGACGCAAACCCTTCATGATGTCCTCCGGTGAGCCGAACCAGAGCCGGCTGCAACGTCGCATTTTTCTGCAGAAGCGGAAGGCCACTTGACCCTAAAGGCCCCGAACGTTGGTGGCACTTCGACGCGACCGAGACCCGATGCCAGCGAATCTAAGCGGGCCTGGCTGGAGAAACAAGCGCTTTCCGAGATGTCCTTGGACGGATTTCCCATTCGGTTTCAGAAAGTGGTACTCGGCCCTCGGGTCTGGGCGGTAGGTGCGGATGGGACCGGCTCGCGAGGGCTGTGCACGTCAGGGACGCTCGCGCACCGGGCGATGTCCCACCCGGCCGGCACGCGCACCGCCTCCACGGATCGCCCCGCCGCGCGCAGGACCGCGACGGAACGCCGATCCGGGGCGATCGCCGGGGGGGCGAGGAGGATGCCGCTGGCCACGACCTTCGCCTCGGCTTCGCTGGCGCGGGGGATGGCGGAGCCGGCGGCCACGTGGAGCGTCGCCACCCTCAGCTCGTTGGTCATCTCCCGCATCCGGGTGGCGACGTAGGCCAGCCTCGGGCTGCCGTCCCCGCCGCGGAAGATCCGGGGATGTCGCCGACGGACCATGAGCCCGGTCTCCTCCGCGTCCAGGAGACGTCCGGCCGCGACGATCCTGGTCGTGCCGCGGTCCAGCTCCAGCCACCAGAGCTGCCAGTCCGTGGGGATCCCGGCCCCCCCGCCCCTGAACTGGACCGAGGCGAGCATGCGGCGGCCCGATGGGTCGTCCTCATCCCAGGACAGGTCGCCCACGAAGGGTGTCGCGTCGGCGATCGGCGAGGGCTGCCAGGGCAGCTCGCGAGGCCGGATCCCGGACGGCTGGTCCGAGCTCCCGCCGGCCCATCCCGCCTCGAAATCGAGGCCATAGACCCGCCCGTCGGCCCCCGGATAGACGACCCTGGCCCGGTTCCCCGGCAGCCAGCACGGGGCGTCGTTGGGGAGCGGATCGCCGAGGAGCGGGATCCGATCGAGGATCTGGCCATCGGGCAGCACCATCCGGATCATCTCCGGGCCGGACGCGTCGAGGCCGCCGCGGGACCATGCGACCCCCACGATCTGGCGCCGTCCCCGGTCCTCCCAGGGGGAGAAGCTAGCCAGGTCGAGGGAGATCCCCCCCGGGAGCATCGGTGCCAACGGCTCGACGCGTGGCGTATCCGGGTGCAGCACCTGCGGCTCGATGCCGGCCCGGTCGGTGAGGGACCTGGGCAGGATCATGGCGGGCGGCACGGCGGTGGCATGACGCCACCGCGGCTCGGACGTGGGGGGAGACACGAGGATGGCCACGCCCGCGCCGAACATGGCGGCCAGGGCGGTCACTCGGACCGCGATCACGAGAATCTTGCCCAGCATGGCGGGACCTCGTCAAGGAATCGATCAAATGCCGTCGAACGCGGGTGTCAACCGCGACGGTCCGAGCCGTCTCCAACAGGAAGTTCAAGCGAAATCGGCGAGACGTTACGCGCACTCCGTAGGATTTCGTAGTAAATCCGCGGTCGATGGGCCCAAGCCCGTTGCGATGACGCTTGAGAGCATAGAGTCAACCGCGACGCCCATCCCAGCCGGGGACCATCCAGGGCTCGGTCCGTCATGTTCCAGACGCTATCGGAGCCGGAAACTCCGGCGAGCTTCCCGTCGACCCACTGGAGCCGCGTGATCGCGGCCGCCGATCCCCGCGAGTCTCGCAGTCGCGAGCCGCTCGCCGCGATCTGCCGGGCGTACTGGTATCCCCTCTATGCGTACATCCGGCGCCGGGGCCACGGCCCCGAGTCGGCGCGCGACCTGACGCAGGACTTCTTCGCGCGGCTCCTCGAACGCGGGACCCTGGCGGAGGCGGATCCGTCCCGCGGCCGTTTCCGGTCCTTCCTCCGGACGGTCTGCGCCCACTACCTGGCAAATCGCCACGACCGCGAGACCGCCCGCAAGCGCGGGGGCGGGCGGGTCGCCGTCTCGATCGACGCGGCGCACGCCGAGGGGCGGTATGAACGCGAGCTCGCCCACGAGGTCACTCCGGACCGGATCTTCGACCGGAGCTGGGCGCTCGAGCTCCTGAGCCGCGTCCTGGATCGGCTCCGCCGCGAGTACGACGAGGCCGGCAAGGCCGCGACCTTCGAGATCCTGAGGATCGGCCTGGATCACGGTCCCGAGGACCTCCCCCACGCGGCCATCGCCGCCCGGCTGGGGACCACCGAGGGGGCCGCCCGGGTCGCCGCCCACCGCCTCCGCCGCCGCTACGGCGAGCTCCTCCGCCGCGAGATCGCCTCCACCCTCAACGACCCCGCCGACGTGGACGACGAGATCCGGGACCTCTTCGCGTCCCTGGGATCGTGAACCCGGATCGGGACGGGCCTCGAGCCCGAGACGCGATGGGCGAACCACCGAACATGAGCGATCCACTCGTCTGCCCGCGGTGCGGAGTCGTCCGGCCTCCGAGCGATCCGGTGGGGGCTTGCCCGGCTTGCCTGCTGCGGCTGGGCCTCTCCCTCGGCCCGGGGATCGACCGGGACGATCGAAGGTCGGGGGGCGGGCGGAAGCTCGCGCGGGGGGCCCCGGATCGTCGAGCCCCCTCGGCGCGAGTGCGTCGGGCCCCGGGGGCCTCGGGCACGACCGTGGGCAAGATCTCGCGGATCGATCTCCGCCACGGCACGACGGGCGAAGGGCCGGGGGGAGAGAACGGGGTGGCGACGGTCGGTCCGCTCGCCCCAGGCACCGCCCGCTATCAGCTCTTCGAGGAGCTGGCCCGGGGCGGGATGGGGGTGGTGATCCGGGGGCGGGACGTGGACCTCGGGCGGGACGTCGCGGTGAAGGTCCTGCGGGAGGAGCTCGCCGAGCGGCCGGAGGTCGTGAGCCGGTTCGTCGAGGAGGCCCAGATCGGGGGCCAGCTCCAGCATCCCGGCATCATCCCGGTCTACGAGCTGGGCCGGCTCCCGGACTCGCGGCTCTACATCGCCATGAAGCTGGTCCGGGGCCGCACGCTGGCGGAGATGCTCCGAGGGCGGGCGGATCCGACGGACGACCTGCCGCGGCTGCTCGCGACCTTCGACCAGGTCTGCCAGACGATGGCCTACGCCCACAGCAGCGGCGTGATCCATCGCGACCTCAAGCCCTCCAACATCATGGTGGGGAACTTCGGCGAGGTCCAGGTGATGGACTGGGGGCTCGCCAAGGTGCTGGGCCGGGAGGGCTCGCCGGACGGCGGCCGGATGCGTCCGGGGGCCGAGGATCCGCCCCCGATCCGGACCGGGCGGAGCGGGTTCGAGGCCGACGCGTCGCGGGCCGGCTCGGTGCTGGGGACGGCCGCCTACATGGCCCCGGAGCAGGCGCGCGGCGACCTCGAGAGCCTCGACGAGCGGGCGGACGTCTTCGGGCTGGGGGCGATCCTCTGCGAGATCCTCACCGGCGAGCCCCCCCACACGGGCCCGGCGGGAGACGACCTGCACGAGAGGGCCGAGCGCGGGGACCTCTCCGAATGCCTGGGCCGGCTGGACGCCTGCGGGGCCGAGGGCGGCCTGGTTGCCATTGCGAGGTCCTGCCTGTCCGCGGAGCCGCAGCATCGGCCCAGGGACGCCGGCGTGGTCGCGGCGAGGCTGACGGCCCACCTCGCCGGAACGCAGGAGAGGTTGCGGGCCGCGGAGCTCGCCAAGGCCAGGGCCGAGCTGCGCGCCGCCGAGGAGCGGAAGCGGCGGATGCTGACCGTCGGCCTGGCGGCCTCGCTGGTCGCCGTCGCGGCGCTGACCCTGGGTGGGGCGGCCTGGATGGCCCGCGAGCGGTCGCGGCGGATCGATGCGGCCTCGCGTGCGGTCGTCGCCGCGGCCTACGAGGCCTCGACGTTGCTCAGCCGCGCCCGATCGTCCCCCGGCCCCGACCTCGCGCTCTGGGCGCAGGTGGCGCGGGCGGTCGAGCAGGCGGAATCGGCGGCCGGGGGGCCGGACGTCCGCCCCGTGCTGAGGCGCCAGGTCATGGAGCTGTCGGCGGCCGCGTCCCGCGACCGCGACCGGGCGCTGGCGGAAGCCCGCGATCTCCGGATGGTCGAACGCCTGGCGCGGATCCACGCCGATATCGCCGTCCACTTTCGTCTCGATCGGGCAGAGTCGGAATACCTCGCCGCGTTCCGGGACTTCGGGATCGACATCGACGGGGAAGACCCGGCGGCGGCCGGCGCCAGGCTGGCGAAGAGTCCGCTGGCGATCGAGCTGGCCAACGCGCTGGACCAGTGGACGTTCCTCCGCAGGCATCTCCGCGGCCGCGGGCCGGAAGGGGCCGCGCGGCTCGTCGCCATCGCCAAGGCGGTCGACCCGGACCCCTGGCGGAACCAGCTCCGGGACACCCTCTCCGAGACGGCGGCCGACCGCGGCCAGGCCGTCGAGGCCCTCCGCCGATTGGCCGCGACGGCCGACCCCGAGCGGCTCCCGGAAGCCAGCGTGACGCGGCTTGCCTGGGCACTCGCGGTCCATCGCAACCGGCCACTCGCGATCGATCTCCTGAGCCGCGCTCAACGCGTCCATCCCGACAACTTCTGGCTCAACGTGGATCTCGCCGGATTGCTGGCGAAGTCGGGCCGGCACGACGAAGCCATCCGCTACTACTCCGTGGCGCAGGCGATCAGCCCTCGCAGCGAGCTGGCCATGCACTCCCTCTCCGGGGCCCTCCGGGCCGCCGGCCGTACGGACGAGGCGGACCGGTATCCACGGCCCATCTCGCCGCCCGGCGGGCCGCCGCCACCACCCGGCGGGCCGCCACCGCCACCAGGGGACTGACCACGCGCATCGTCCGCGACGAGAAGTCCGGTGCCGTTACATGAATCAACTATTGAGCATGACGGTACATTGACGATCGATCTAGTATGGTGCCGTGCGGCCCTCGCCGCGCGACGCCGTGGTCGGCGGTTCGAGCTGGGGGCGGAGTGACTCGAGCCGGCTGATTCGCTCCGAAGGCGTGGGGCGGTCGTTCCAGTGGCGATCCACGGTCCCCGATCCGGCGACGTGGCCCGGCTTCGCGGCGGATGTCGTCTGGAGGTAGCTCCGGTAGCGACGGAGGAACGCGAGGCACTGACGCCGCGTGTGGCCGAGGCCCAGGAGCCGTCGCGTGGCCCACTCGTCGGCGGCGTGTTCCTGGTCGGCGGACGGGGCGTGCCCGGCCGTCGGATCCGTGGGGCCATGTCGCAGCTCGGCGTGGGCCATTTCATGGCCGAGGAGCCAGGCGAGCTCGACGTCATCGGAGACGAGCTGAAACACCGCGCGGCTCACGCAGATGGTCCCGTCCTGGAGGGAGAACACGTCGAGCTCGTCGGAGTCGAGGACCTCGAATCGGACATTCGGGCCCGTCCGCTCGCGGCCCTCGATGAGCGGCCCGGCCGCGGCCTTGATGCGGTCGAGGAACGGCGATGCGGGCAGGATCGGGCGGCGGACGGCGACCGCCGGGCAGGGGCCGGGCTGCGGGCCGACGTCTTCGGTCGGGGTGGCCGTCGCCGGCGGGCTGTCGATCACCGGAGTGGCGGCAAGGGGCTCCCGATCGGCGACGGCGCTTGCCGGAGCCGGGCCGGGGGCGGTCTCCGGCTCGGGGCCGCTCGCGGGGGAGGCACTCGCCGCGTCGGGCGTGGGGGCGACGGCTCGTTCGCCCGGGCGGAATGCCATGCTGGCGATGACCATGAGGATGATCAGGAGACCCGTCGAGGCGGCCAGGCGGTGACGATTCCCCCGGGGAAGAGCGGCGGTCGCGGGGGGCGACGGCTGATTCACCTCGCGGGTGCGAGCCCGCGGATCGCGTCCGTTGGACGAGGGCCCGGTCCCCGCGGGAGGACGCGGTTCCCGTCGTTTCGCGGTCGAGCTCCCGGTCGGGTCGGCACCGGCCTCGGGGAACAGTCCCGCGAGCCTCCGGGCCCGCTTCCATCGGTCGAAGCCCTCGCGCCAGACGAGGTCGGTCGGCTCGAGCATCCCGGCCGCCGCGAGCTGCCGGAGCTGGGTGCCCGTCACCGGGCCAAGGCTCTTGTTCCAGTGCGTGTAGTACCATCGGGGCCGGCGGCGGGCATCGAGGCCGGGGATCGTCGAAGCCGCGACCCATTGCGGATCCCCCTGCTTGCGGACGAGGTCGCCTCCTTCGAGGCGGCCTTTCCGGACGAGCCGGCGGAGCTCCGAAAAGGTGACCGGCTGTTCCGCCTTCGTCTGCCGGCCATGATGCCACAGGTCGCTCATCGGTCCACTCCTCGAGATCGGCGTGAAGGAGAAGCTCGGCCGTTCCGGACCATCGGGCGTTCAGTTCGCGGTGACGCTGGTGTTTCCGTCGGCTCGAAGGAGATCGCGCTGGCGGACCAGCAACGGGTGTAGCATCGCGTAGAGGTCGCGCTCCTGAGGCGTGGTCGCGGGAGCGAACTGGAGCCGAGACCTCGTCACGAACTCGACCAGGTCCCCCGCGGTGGTCCCGCCGTAGCCCTCGAGCTCCGCCAGCAGCTTCCCGGAGCGCACGGCATGGAGGAATCTCGCCGAGCTGACCAGGCCGTCCAGGAACGTCCTGGCGTCGCGGACCGACTCTGGGTGGCTGGATGGGGTCAGGTCGGAAATCCGCGTTCGCAGCCCGTCGAGCGCCCGATCGACCGAATCGATGTCGCCCGCGCCGAGCGTGCCCCGCGCGGCGGCTTCCATCGCGGCGTCGATGGCCTTGTGGTAGGCGTCGAACGCCCGGTCGAAGGCCGGTTCGCGGAGGAGGACGGGCCACTCCTTCCGGTTGGTGAGGCGGGTGGTGGAGATGACCACGCCATCCTGGGCCAGGAGCCAGGGGGCCCGGTCCACGCTCCCGCCGGGGACCGGGACCTTGGTCGCTCGGAGCAAGGACGGGGACATCCGGGTGAGGTCGGCAATCTCCCGGACGACGGCATTGAGGGCATCGCCGCGGTAGATGTCCGAGGGCTCCGGCCGCGAGAGCTGGCGAGCCTGGATCTCGGCGAGGGAACGGCTCGTGCTCAGGGCCTTCTGCTGCTTCTGGCGGGCGTAGGCCCGGGCATGATACTGCGCGTTGGCCTCGATCGCCCACTCCTGCCTGAGGATCGTGTCGGTCCACACCGAATGCGCGAGTGCCGTGTTCAGGTTGTACTGGCCGAGTCCCATGAAGAGGAAGCCCGCCCCGCGGCTCTCGTCCCCTCCCACGGTCGATCCGGGGAACAGGACCTCGTACTGGGCCGAAGCGTTGCTCGTGGCCGTCGCGATCGAGGCGACCAGCAGACTTGCCTTCAGGAAGGATCGGGTCATCGCATGCCTCCGCTCGGTGGAGAGGTGCCTCCCCCGGTGGGGATGGTCGTGAATGGTTGCGGGAAACGGTCCGACACGACGGCGCCGGAAGGACGACCTTCGGACGCGGCGGGATCCGCGGATCGGGCCCTCCGAACGCCTGGGGCCTGGTCACCAGCCTCCCTCAAGACAAGAATCATCAAAATGGACCCGCGGCGGACATCTCGTCGGCCGATCGTGGAAATCGAGCATCAGGGGAGCGACCAGCGGGATGAGATTTCCCTCCGGAGCGAGAGACATACCGGCGGCCGCGGCGCTCGCTCTCGTGTTCGCGGTCTGCGTGGTCCTGCCGATCCTCGGCCAGTTGGGGCTCGTCGCAGTCCCTCACGCCGGGAGCATCCCGCCGTTCGCGTATGCCGTGGTCGGCCTGCTGCTCACGGTTGGACTCGGGGCGACCATCCTGATCCGGCGGCGGCACGAGGCGAGCCGGACGACGGAGGACGCGGGGCCCGCACCGGTGCCCGACGCCCTGGCCGCGGCCGCCGCCCGACAGGCCCGCCGCGCGGGAGAATTCGTCGACCGAGTTCGCGACCCGGCGCGGCGGGCCGAGCTGGGCCGGGAGCTGGGACGGATCGAGGCGGGCCGCGATCCGGAGGTCAGCACGCTGGAGGTCGTCATCTTCGGCACCGTCTCCGCGGGCAAGACCTCGCTGATCAACGCCCTGATGGGACGGAAGGTCGGCGAGACCGGCGCGGTCATGGGGACGACGAAGGCCGGCGAGACGCGGACCTATGAGCTGAAGTCCGTCGAGGCCGTCGTGCGACTGACCGACACGCCCGGGATGTCCGAGGCGGGCAACGAGGGCAAGGAGCGCGAGGCCCTGGCGCGGGGGCTGGCCGTCCGGGCCGACCTGCTCCTGTTCGTCGTCGATCACGACCTGATCCGCAGCGAGTACGCACCCCTGATCGAGCTGGCCCGGCTGGGGAAGCGGTCGATCGTCGTCCTCAACAAGAAGGACCGATTCCCGGACGACGACCTCGCCGCGATCCTGGATCGGCTCCGCCAGCGGCTGGGGGGCGTCGTCGAGCCGGCCGACATCGTCGCCGTGGCGGCCGATCCGCGGCCGATCCCCGTCCGCGTCGGGCGCCCGGACGGAGGGTTCGACACCGTGCTCGAGCCGGAGCTTCCGGACATCGAGCCGCTCCGGCAGCGGATCGCCGAGGTCCTCCGCCGCGAGGGCAAGCTGCTCCACGCCACCAACCTGCTGGTCCGCGGCCGGGTCCTGGAGCAGGAGGCCCAGGCGCAGATCGACCGCGAGCGGGAGCGTTTGGCGGAGGCCGTGATCGAGCGCCACCAGTGGATCACCGCCGGCACCGTCTTCGCCAACCCGGTGCCGGCGCTCGACATCCTGGCGGGGGGCGCGGTCCAGCTCGACATGATCGCGGAGCTCGGCCGGGTCTACGGGATGGAGCTCTCCATGCCGCAGATCCGCAGCCTCGCCGGGCAGATGGCCCAGGCCGTCCTCAAGCTCGGCCTGATCGAGACCGCGACGTCGCTGATCGCCGGGATCTTCAAGCGTTCCTTCGTCGGCTTCGCGGCCGGCGGCGCGATCCAGGCGGCGACCATGGCTTATCTGGCCCGCGTCGCCGGCCGGTCGTTCCACGACTATTTCCGCCGGGGGCGGATGTGGGGGCCGGAGGGGATCAACGGCGTGGTCCTCCGCCAGTTCCAGCAGACGAGCCGCGCGGAGTTCCTCCAGGACTTCGCCTCGCAGGTGGTCCAGCGGGTCATCCAGAAGGTGCTGCCGACGGGCGGGAAGGGACCGCGATGAACCTGTATCAGGACGAGGACGACGGCATCCGCGGGACCGGTCGAGCCATCCGCGACGGGGGGACCTCCTGCGAGGAGGTCGTCCAGCGCTGCCTCGATCGGATCGACGAGAAGGACGAGACGATCCGCGCCTGGGTCGTCGTCGATCGCGACGGGGCGCTCGCCCGGGCGCGTGAGCTCGACGAGGAGCTGCGGGCCGGCCGGGACCTCGGCCCGCTGCACGGCATCCCGCTCGGGGTCAAGGACATCATCGATGTTCGCGGCCTGCCCACCGGATGCGGCTCGCTCCGACCCTCCGACCGCCCCGCCCCGGCCGACGCCCGGATCGTCGCCCGGCTCCGCGAGGCGGGGGCCGTGATCCTGGGAAAGACCGTGACGACACCCTTCGCCTGGATCGATCCCCCGCCGACCCGCAATCCGTGGAACCTGGCGCACACGCCCGGCGGCTCCTCGAGCGGCTCGGCCGCCGCCGTGGCCTGCGGCATGTGTTTGGGGGCGATCGGGACCCAGACCGGGGGATCGATCACAAGGCCGGCCTCGTTCTGCGGCGTGGCGGGGATGAAACCCAGCTATGGCTGTCTCCCCGTCGACGGGATCCTCCCACTCGCCCCGAGCCTCGACCATCCCGGGCCCATCGCCGGCTATGCCGCGGGCCTTCGCATCCTCTTCGAGGCGATGTGCTCGCCCGAGGAGCGGGGAGTGAGCGACTCCAGGCTTCGTCTGAGACCCGAGAAGCCACGCCCGCGACTCGGTCGCCTGGCCGGCTTCTTCGACGATCACGCCCACGCCGATTTGAGGTGGGGAATGCGTGGGTTCCTGAACTGGTACGAGGGTTGGGGCGGAGCCTCAGTGATTGAGCTGGAGCCGCCCGACCTCTTCGGTGCGATCCTCCGGAACCATCGGACGATCCTCGCGGCAGAGGCATACGAAGTGCATCGCGATCGCTATGCGATACTCCCCGAAGCGTATCCTCCGCGGATCGCCGCGCTGGTCGAGGAAGGAGCGAAGGTGCGGGCAGAGGACGTCGAGGCGGCCCGGCACGCCCGCCCGGAGTTCGTTGCCCGGCTCCTGGATCTCTTCCAGGGCGACGAGCCCGTGGACGCCCTGATCACGCCGGCGACGACTGAGTTTCCGCCCGATCCGTCCACGACCGGCGATCCGGCGTTCAATTCCCCGTGGAGCTTACTGGGCTTCCCGACGGTGAGCTTTCCGATCGGTCGATCTGAGAGCGGACTGCCCCTCGCCGTCCAGTTCATAGGGAAGCCGGGGACCGATCTCGGACTCCTGGACCTGGCGGACTGGTGCGAGCGGAAGAATCAGCAGGCTCATCGACGTTCCAGGAATATCCCCAATGGCTGAGCCCGCGCACATCGAGGAACAGAAGACCGAGTCGGTCGACACGCCGGCCGACGAGGTCGATCGCGCCCGCGACAGCCTGGAGGCCACGCTCGCCGAGCTGCGGCTCACGCCCGAGGAGGAGAAGGCGCTCGCCCCGGAGATCAACCGGCTCCGCGAGCTGACGAAGAAGCTCGACGAGACCACGATCGAGATCGCCGCGTTCGGCATGGTCAGCCGGGGGAAGTCCTCGGTCCTCAATGCCCTCCTGGGCCGGGACGTCTTCGAGGTCGGCCCGACCCACGGGACCACGACCAGCCGCTCCGCCCAGCGATGGGAAGAGGGCGCCCGCGGCGGCTCCGGCCTCGACCAGGCGCGGCTCGTGCTGGTGGACACGCCGGGGATCGACGAGATCGGCGGCGAGGTCCGCGAGACGATCGCCCGCGAGGTGGCCCGGACGGCGGACCTGCTCCTCTTCGTCGTCTCCGGCGACATGCAGCGGAGGGAGGTCCAGGCCCTCTCCGAGCTGAGGTCGCACCAGAAGCCGATCATCCTGGTCTTCAACCAGATCGACCGCTACCCGGAGGCCGACCGCGAGTCGATCCACGCCAAGCTCGAGGACGAGCGGGTCAAGGGCCTGATCCACCCCGAGGACATCGTCCTGACGGCGGCCCGACCCGACCCGGTCCGGGTCAAGGTCCGCGAGGCCGACGGCCCGTCGAAGGTCGTCTGGGAACGCCCCGCTCCGACGATCGAGCCGCTCAAGGCCCGCATCCTGGACGTCCTCGAGCGCGAGGGGAAGGCCCTGGTCGCCCTCAACACGCTGCTCCTGGCCGGCGACCTCCACGCGGAGATCGTCAACCGCAAGGTCCGGATCCGCGACGAGGCCGCCAACCGGCTGATCTGGAACTACGCCATCGCCAAGGGGCTGGCGGTGGGGATCAACCCGATCCCGGTGGTGGACCTGGCCGGCGGCGTGGCGGTGGACGTCGCCATGATCGTCGCGCTCAGCCGCGTCTACGGGATCCCCCTGACGAGGGCCTCGGCCGCGAAGCTCGTCCGCGACATGACCGTGGCGATTGGCGCGGTCGGGCTCGTCCAGGTGGGCCTGCGGCTGGTCCGCAGCGGCGTCAAGTCGGCCATGGCCGGCCTGACCGTGATGACGGGGGGCCTGGCCGGCCCGCTCACCGCGCTCGGCTACACGGCGCTCGGGCTCTCGCAGGGGGCCGCCGCCGCCTCGGCCTCGTACGTGATCGGCCAGGGGGCCCGGACGTACCTCCGCCAGGGCTGCCAGTGGGGCCCGAAGGGGATCAAGACCGTGATCAACCAGATCCTCGCCGACGCCCAGAAGGACTCGATCGTCCAGCGGCTCCGCGAGGACCTCAAGAATCGACTCAAGAACAAATGAGCGTGCGAGCACGATGGTTGCTGGCGGCCTCGCTGGCGGTCGCGGCGGGGCTCGCGTACGAGGTCGTCTCCACGGGGGCCGTCCGCGGTGCCCTCCGCACCTTCACCGACCTGGTGCAGGTCGGGAATCGCACCGACCTGGGCGATGAGGAGCGCCTGGCCGTCGCCCGCGGCCTCTGCTCGGGGCGATACCTCGCGACCCACGCCCTCGCGGTGAGCCCCGAGGGGGGCATCGTCGGGCTCCCTCGCGCGATCGACAAGAACTTCGTGACGTGGCGGAAGGGCCCCGATGTCTGGATCTGCCCGACGAGGCGCACCAGCCGGGTCCGGCCTGTGTATCGTTTCCGATGGGAGGGAGGACGCTGGCGGTTCGACGGGCCGATCGGCGTCCTCGGGCCTGGCGGCGAGGTCGTCGCCGAGGCGGAGGACGCGACCGGGATCCTCGAGGCTCCGCATCCGTGAGGCCCGGCGTTCAGACGTCCGCACCGGCCAGGGGCGCGTCGCCTTCGGGCATCCGGGCCCTCTCCCGGCGTCGGCGGCGGGCCGGCGCCTGCCACTTCAGCGTGTCCCTGTGGTGGTAATAGCCGAGGCCGAGGACCCTCGCCGCCACCACCAGCGCCCAGACGACGGCGATGCAGAAGGGGAGGGCGGCCGGGATGTAAACCCAGAAGGCCAGGCCCCGCAGCGCGAGCAACATCCCGAAAAGTCCGCAGACCCCGAAGAAGAGGACGAGGACCCGGCAGATGGCGGGCAGGATGGTCAGGCCGTGGCCCAGGATCGTACCGATCACGCCGGCCGGATTGCCGGCGAGCGGGCTGTCGTCCAGGAAGGTCCGCATGAGGACGATCGACGCATACGCGACCCCGGCCGTCAGCAGGACGCCCACGCGGAGGTACGCGGTCGGGCCATCCCCGGCCCCCGCCGACGCGGTCAGGGCCAGGGGCGCGAGCGCCGGCACGGCGCCGAAAAGCAGCCAGATGAACCAGTAGCTGAGCCCGTCGAAGAACCCATCGAAGTTGCGGTCGGGCGTCTTCGGCGGCACCGTCTCCCCCTTGCCGCTGGTGACGATGACCCGGCCGAGGTACTGCAGCAGGTAGATCACCGCGAAGGGGAGGAGGAAGATCGCCGGCGTCACCGTGATCAGGTTCACGAGGATCCCCATGGGGCCGGCGCCCAGCGACTCGGCATCGGCCATGATCGTCAGGCAGTACTCCGCGACGAGCACGATCAGGATCCAGGCCGCGGCACCGATCGCGGCCACGACGCCGAGCGGATCCGCCGAGCGGAGCGGGTAGAGCAGGGCGGCGAAGAGCGAGCTCTCGGGGGCCGAGAGTGGCCTCAGCAATCCGTCCGTGATCGGCGAGCGATCGAGGGCCGCGGCTCCCGCCCGACGTCCAACCATCGCCTCGTTCAGGTCGGCGGGACGATCGCGAGCGACGGCCTCTTTCTTCTTCCGTCGCGGCTGGACTTCCGCCGGCTGGAGGTCGTAGCCGAAACCAGCCTGTTGCGACGAGTCGTCGTCTTCTCTCTCCCCCGCGAGAGCCGCCTGGTTCCATCCGTCTGCTTGCGGCGGCACCTCGAGCCTGCCCCCGCAGCTCGGGCAGCGCCCCACTCGCCCCGGGGCGGCACCCGGTACCCTGACCTTCATGCCGCAGGGGCAGACTAGCAGGGGCGTTCGCATGAAAGTTCTCGTTCGGCGAGGGTTGAAGGTTCCCCACGACATTTGTACGTTACCCGGCCCGGCCCTGTCAATGACAGGTGTCCGCGGTGTATTGCTCGGCCGGCGGAAAAATCCGCCGGCCGCGACGTCATCCGGGTAGAGTACCCCGCGTGGCGGGGACGCGGGCGGTGCGAAGGCGGGTGCGAGGCCGGTCTGGCATGGGGCGGATCGAGGCGGGGATCCTGGGCCGGATATTCGACGCCCAGGCGCGCGGGCTGAGGCTCTATGCATGCCAGTGGTGCGACCCGGGCGACGCGGAGGACGTCGTCCAGGAGGCGTTCGTCCGCCTCTCGGTCCAGGCCGGCATGCCGGAGAATCCGGCCGCGTGGCTCTTCCGGGTCGTCCGCAACCTGGCGGTCTCGTCGTCTCGCAGCGGCCTTCGGCGGAGGCGGCGCGAGTCCGCCGCCTCCCGGCGGGAGGCCTGGTTCGACGCCGCGGACGAGAGGCTGGACGCGGACGCCGCCGCGGGCCATCTCGCCGAGCTGGAGGCGGACTGCCGCGAGATCATCGTCGCCCGGATCTGGGGCGGACTGACGTTCGAGGAGATCGCCGGGCTCCAGGGATGTTCGCTCACCACGGCCCATCGCCGCTATCGCGAGGGGCTCTCCCTCCTTCATGAGAGGCTCGAACGGCCATGCGTCAACCCGACGGGGACGAACTGAACGATCTCGAAGGGAGGCTCCGCACCTGGCAGCCTTCCGCGGGGGGGCTCGACCGCGAGGCGATGATTTTCGAGGCCGGCCGGGCTAGCGTCCGCCGGTCGCCTTCCGCCGCGGTCGATCTGCGGGCGTGGCGGCTCGCGACCGCCGCCGCGGTCGTGCTGGCGGCCGGGCTGGCCATGGGTTGGATCCGCGAGCATCGTCACGCCCGGGGGATGGAGCAAATGCTCCTCGCCCGGGCCGAGGCCGCCGCGACCTTGCCGGCGGGCCCCGCGATCGGGCCGCCGACAGACGAGCCGCCGCGACCCTTCGATCCCTCGAGCTACCTGGCGCTCGCCAGGGAAATCCAGGACGTGACGCCCGTCAAGATCGGGGTCGAACTCCCCGACGTCAGGCAGGGGAATCCGGCCGGCGCGACGGCTCCCCCCGAAGCGATCCGCGTCCGCGATCTCGATCGCGCGCTCAACCTCTGAGGAAAAGGAACTGACATGAACGCAGCCCATCGCCTCTCCCGCATCGGTCCGATCGCCCTCGTCCTGGGAATGGCCTGGTCCTCGCCGGCTCATTCGGACGAGCCCGCGAAGCCGAAGGTGCTGGTCGTCAGCCCGGCCGCCGCGCCGATCCCGTCGCTCCGGTATCGGCTCCTCCCGCTCCGCTCGGAGTTGAATCCGGGCAATGCGGCTCCGGTCTATCTCCGCATCCGGCATGGGCAGCGAGACGCGGTCTGGGAGGAACTCGAGAAGAACTACAAGGCATGGATCGAGGTCCCCCTGAAAGACATCCCCCTGGCCGAAGCGGAGACCTACCTGCGGTCGGTCGGCAGCTTCACGCGGATGCTTCGGATCGGCGCCTGGCGGGAATCGTGCGACTGGGGCTACCCCCTGCGCGAGCTCCGCGAGGAAGCGATCTGGATCACCTTGCCCGACGCCCAGAACATGCGGCAGCTTTCCCGGTTGTTGCAGCTCAAGGCCCGCGTCGAGGTCGCCGGAGGGAACCACGAACGGGCCGTCGACACGATGGAGACCTGCATGGCCCTGGGGCGGCACGTGGCCGAGGGGCCCTTCCTCATCAACGCCCTGATCGGGCAGTCGATCTGCATGATGACGCTCGACGAGGTCGAGGAGCTGATCGCCCGGCCCGACGCGCCGAACCTGTACTGGGCCCTGTCCGCGCTGCCGAGGCCGCTCGTCGACCTGCGGCCCGCCTTCGAGACCGACCAGCGACTCATTGAGGGCATGATCCCCGAGATGAGCGGCGCCGACGACCCTCGACCCGTCGCCGAATGGGACACCCTGCTGGATCGTTTGTACGACCGGATTCGCAAGCTGGCCTCCGAGGTCACCAGCGACCCCAAGGCGAATGCCGCGATCGCCGCACAGCTCCCCTCCACGTCGGCCGCGTTCAAGCAGGCCAGCCTCGCCACCTCTCGCGAGTACCAGACGAACGTGCTCCGACGAGATCCGGCGACGGTGGCCCGGATGTCGGACGCGGAGGTCGTCGTGCGCTCCCTGGTGGCCCGATATCGCGACGTGCGCGATGACCTCTTCAGGCTCGGTTACCTCTCCTGGCGCGAGGCGAAGCCGTTCCGCGAGGGCGTCGAGCTCCGCCGGAAAGTCGAGCAGTCCGGGGCGCTCGCTGCGCTGCTCGAGCCGTCCCCCACGCTGTCTGCCTGCCTGGACGCCCCGGCCCGGGCGGACCGACGGGTCGCGATCCTCCGCACCATCGAGGCGATCCGCCTCCACGCGGCCTCCCACGACGGTGCCTTGCCGAAGTCGCTGGACGCCATCGAGGATGTCCCGGTCCCCGCGGATCCCTGCACGGGCAAGCCCTTCCTCTACGCGTTGCAGGGGACGTCCGCCGGCCTCCGGGCCGAAGACGTTGGCCACGGCCTGAACTTCAAGGTGGATTATCGGATCACGGTGCGGTCCCCGTCGCCGGCGAAGTGATCGGAACCGCACCGCGATGTTCGGGCGCTCGCGGTGGACCGGGCGGATCGGGTAGAGTGCTCGGTGAGGATCATCCCGGTCGCGGAGAGGGTCATCCGATCATGTCCGGACGAAGGCTCGGCTCGAGACTCGTGGCATCGCTGGCCGTGATGCTGCTCCTCCCCGCATCTGTCCCCGCCCAGGAGCCGAGCTCCGGCGCGGCCGACGGCGATCGGCCGGCCGCGAAGCCCTCCCAGGAAGACGCCCGCCTCGCCATGACGAAGGCGAAGGCCTGCCTCTCGATCGACGGCTACCAGAAGTACGAGCTCCTGCCCGGCGCGAAGCTCACGGCCGATGAGAAGCTCCTGATCTACTATGAACCGCTGAACTACAAGACGGTCGTCAAGGAGGGCAAGTTCGTCATCCACATGACGCAGGACGGCCAGATCCGCCGCAAGGGGGAGAAGGCCGTCCTGAGGAAGAAGAAGAACATCCTCGATTACGAGGACAAGAACGAGACCGGCTTCGGCTGGGTCTGCCTCCGCAACAGCGTCGCGCTCAAGGGACTCCCCCCGGGCGAGTACGAGTACGACATCATCCTCCGCGACGAGCAGAACCCCGGCGCGACCGCGACCCAGACGCTGAGCTTCCGGATCGTGGCGGCGGTGATGCCGAAGGCCGAGTAGTGGCTTCGTCGGGACCAATGGCCCCCCGGCTGACGATAGGCGATGTCGAACTGGAGTCGGCGGATTTGCTATGATGTGACGGATCACGATGGACCCTCAGCCAGGTGGCAAGAACGATGACGCGAGCAAGCACCAAGCCGAAGTCCTCGCCTGAAAAGAGTCGAGGAACGAGGGCCGCTTCGAAGGAAAAGGACGCTGAGACGGCTGCCATCGTGGCATCCGAAATACCGTCGGTATGGCCGGATGTGTTGACACTGGCGCAAGCGGCCGCATATCTGCAGATCTCCGAATCGCAACTCAATCGGATCGTTGACCTCGATGGTCCGCCCGGTCGCAAGGTCGATAACGAGTGGAGATTCCCCCGTGCCGCGATCCTGAGGTGGCTGGAGCGGCCGAGCATGAAAGAGGTTCTCCTCCGCCAGGCGGGGTCCTGGAAGGATGATCCCTACGGTGAAGAGATGGTCAAGGACATCTATCGCCGACGCGGCCGGCCCATGGTCGAGGAGACCGAGTGATCCTCCTGGACACGGATATCTTCAGCTTGCTGATGAGGGGCCGCGAGCCGACATGCACGCGAGCCCGCCAGGCAGAGGACACCGTGGCCATCAGCGTCGTCACCAGGGTGGAAGTCCTGCGAGGACGATGGGAGTTCTTGCTGAAGGCTGAGGATGGCGTTCAGCTTCAGAGAGCACAACTCTGGTTGGATAGGACGGAAGAAGACCTGAGGGATTGGCACATCATCGGTATCGACCAACAGTCGGCGGAGGCATTCGACCGACTCCGCAAGATCGCGAGCCTGAGAAGGATCGGCCGCGGCGATCTCCTGATTGCGAGTACCGCGCTCGCTCATCAAGCTCTGCTCGTCACGAGAAACATCCGCCACTTTCGGCAAGTTCCCGGATTGAGGCTCGAAAACTGGGCCGAGTAAGAATTGATAAGCGGACCACGATCCCGATCGTATCGTCCGCCAGAATTCAGTGACCAGCGGTAAGGGCATTGGTCCCCTGATCGGGGATAGTCGACGAGTTTCGGGCTGGCTTCTCCGCAACACCTGCTGTTCCTGTGACCTGATTTGGCCCCACCGCAAGAAACACATCCATCTGCTGTCCCACGTACACGGCCGCCGGACGGTCGTCGGGGAGGGCGTACAGGACCTGGAGGACGCGGGTGTCGACGCGTTCCGTGTTGTCGCCGGTGAGGCTCTTCTTGGGGATGACGTAGGGCTCGATCCGCACGAACCTGAGCGGGAAGACCGGGGCCTTGCGGCCCTTCAGGGTGGCCGTGCCGGGGAGGCCCTCGCGGAAGCGGTGGAGGTCGTTCTCGTCGATGTCCACCCGAACGTGGAGCTGGTTGACCTCGCCGAGGACGAGCATCGGCTCCTTCCAGGTGATGGTCGCCACCTGGCCGGGCCGGACGTTCACCTGGAGGACCTGGCCGTCCACCGGAGCCCGCACGACCAGGCGGTCGAGCATGATCCGGATGTTCTCCACCTGGGCCTTCGCCTGCTCGACCGCGGCCCGCTGGACGTCGATGTCCTCCTTCCAGGAGCCGGCCTTGAGCTTGGCGAGGTCTGCTTCGGCCTTGGCCAGGGTGGCCTTGGCGGCCTGCATGGTGTAGCGGTCCTTGTCGAAGTCCGAGGCGGCGAGCATCTTCTTGTCGAAGAGCGCGAGGTCGCGGTAGTAGGCGGCCTCGGCGTCCTTGAGGCGAGCGCGGGATTCCTCGACGGCCGCCTCGGCGGGGGGCAGGTCCTCGGGCCTGGGCATGCGGATCAGCCGATGGAGCTGGGCCTCGGCGGCCCTCAGGGCGGACTCCCGGACGGCGAGCTCGGCGCGGAGGTCGCGGTCGTCGATCCGGAAGAGGGGCTCCCCCTTCTTCACCCGGTCGCCGACCTTCTTGTGGGCCGGCTCATACCCGGGCCGGCCGTCCACGTAGACCTCCGCGACCATGCCCGGGACCACGGTCCCGATCGGGATGTTCTCGCGCTGCGCCTCCACCAGCCCCGCCCCGTAGAGGGGCCTCTCGGCGCCGGCCGGCTGCACCGGCGGGCTCCGCACCGGCTCCGGCGCGGGCGCCGCCTTCCTGGGCCAGACCGCGCCGACCCCGACGACGACCCCCACGATCGCGAGCAGCGGGAGGATGTATTTGGTGATCATGCGTTTGTCCTGTGATCGGTTCGGGATGGTGCGGTCGGTCGGGGCCTCAGGCGGCGGCCCCCCGGTCCCTGGCCTCGATCTCGACGACGTGGCCGTCGTCCATGTGGGCGATCCGGTCGCCGTACTGGAAGACGCGGTTGTCGTGGGTGACGATGACGACGGCGCGGTCGGGCTTCACGGCGGACTCGCGGAGCAGCTCCATGACGGTCAGCCCGGTCTCGTGGTCGAGGGCGGCGGTCGGCTCGTCGCAGACGAGCAGCTCGGGCTCGTGCACGAGCGCCCGGGCGATGGCCACCCGCTGCATCTGGCCGCCGGAGAGCTGCGAGGGGAGGCTCTGGATCCTCTTCCCCATGCCGATCGAGCTGAGCACGTCGGCGGCCTTCCTCACGGCCGGGGCCTTGCTCCAGCCGGCGATCACCAGGGGGATCGCGGCGTTCTCCGCCGAGGTGAGCGCGGGGAGGAGGTTGTACTGCTGGAAGACGAAGCCGATGTTGATCGACCGGAACCGCGTCTTGGCCCGGTCGCTCATCCGGGTGATGTCGTGGCCGAAGACCGAGACCTCGCCCTCGTCGGCGTCGAGGATGCCGGCGATGACCGAGAGCAGCGTCGTCTTGCCGCAGCCGGAAGGGCCGACGATGAGCGACATCTCGCCGGTGTGGATGTCCAGGTCGATCCCCGCGAGCGCCTGCACCCGCTGGTCGCCCGAGCCGAAGTGCTTCGTCAGGCCGCGGATCCGGACCGCGACCGGGCCGGCCGCGGGTGCGGTGCCGCCGCCGCCGTCGCTCGGGTGCGGTGGCGAGATCGGGCTCGGGGGCATGGGGGGGCTCTCCGTTCGGGGGGACCTGTGCGGGGGATGCGGACCGGATCGGCGACGACGGCGGACTCCCGCGGTCAGCTCCGGAACACGATGGCCGGCTCCAGGCGGATCACGCGCTGGACCGACAGCAGGCTCGCCACCACGCAGATGGCGACGATGGCCACGGCCGTCGTCGGCAGGAGCTGCCAGGGCGTGATGTAGGCGAGCTCCGTCGGCTGGCCCTGCCAGCCCGTGGCCACCTTCAGCCCGAAGAGCGTGGAGAGTCCCACGCCGAGCCCGTAGCCGAGGATCCCGGCCGTGGCCGCCTGGAGCAGGATCATGCCCACGATCCGCAGGTTCGAGGTCCCCATCGCCTTGAGCGCGCCGAACTGCTTGAGGTTCTCGATCGTGAAGTTGTAGAAGGTCTGGCCGGCGATCGCGGTCCCGACCATGAAGCCGAGGAAGACGGTGATGCCGAAGTTGATTGGGATGCCCGTGTAGATGAGATAGTACTTGATCGTCCGATACATGAAGTTCTCGCTCGTCCGGGCACCGAGGCCGGTCTGCTGCTGGATCCGGTCCGCGACGACCGCCGGCGGGATCTTGCGGCCGTCGGGCCCGTCGGCCGTCTGCACGAGGATGAACGAGAGGACCTTCCGCTCCATCGGGACGTACTGCTTGGCGCGGCTGTAGAGCGTGTAGGCGACCGGGTTGGACTGGAACGTCCGGGTGGCCTCGCAGACGCCCACGACGATCGCCCGCCGGTCGTTCATCTCGATCTCCGGGGCGGACGCGACGAACCGCCGGAGCCGTTCCAGGTAGGCCTCGTCGGACTCCTTCGGCTTGTTGAACGGCTCGTCGAGGTGGCAGCCGGGGAAGAGCTTCCGCAGGCCCACGCGGTCGACGATGATCGAGTCCGGCCGCCTCAGGTCCTCGAGGTCGCCGACCAGCATCTTGCCGTTGGGCCGGCCGTCGGGCGTCGGCCCGATCATCGGGTTCCTGGCCGGGGCGCCGACCATCGAGGCGTCGTCCACCCCGAGGACGATCACCTGCTCGATGACGTTGACCGCGGCGGTGTCATACCACCGCGCGGGCGGGGGTGGCGGGTTGTCGATCCCCGGGACCAGGAGGTCCAGGACCTTCGTGAACGGGTTCGACGGGGGCCCGTGGGCCTCCTGGCGGTCGGCCTCGAGCTGCTCCGGGGTGTAGGTGGACGACTTCAGGTCGCCCGGCGAGAAGACGAGCTTGGCACGCCCATTCCCCTTGTAAAGGGGCACGGCCCATCTCACCCCCTCGACGCCCCGGACCCGCTGGAGGTTGCTCTCGAGCATCGGCTTGATGTCGTCGACGAAACGGACGCTCGGGTCCATGACCCAGAGGTCCGCCCCCTTGATGTCCGTGATCTGGGCACAGGTCCGCATCATCAGGCCGCAGAAGATCGACCCCTGCTGCATGATCAGGGCGGCGGCGAACGTCAGGCCGATCACGATGCCCATGAACTTGGCCCGATCGCCGACCAGCATCTTGAGCGCGATCCAGGTCATGGAACCTCCTCACGTGACCTCAGCCCCGGCCGGCGGGGACGACATCCTCGCGGGCCGGCCCCCCCGCGCGGCCGAGCGCGGGGCCGCGGCCGAGGGCGGCCAGGCAGAACGACGCGATGTGATCGGCCAGGTAATCCACGTCGAGCTGCCGCAGGGCGTCGGGACCGATCAGGTGCTCCGACACCCTCGCCGCGAACTTGTAGTAGAGGCATTGCCCGGTCACGCTGAAGACCAGGGCCGAGAGCCGGCGATCATCCGCATCCGGGCAGATCTCGCGCATCAGCCCCTTGAGATACTCGAACCGCGGCCGGATGGCCTCGCGTACGAGCGCCTCGGAGAACGCCGTCGGGGCGAGCGTTTCTCGTAACATCAACTGATGATGCCATTCAGAGGGGGCGTTCCGGATAAAGATCCTCTCGAGGAAGCTTCGGACGTACGCCCGCAGGCGGTCCGCCGGATCCGCCTCCCCGTCACCCTCGAACTCCTCCGTCTCCTGGCGTCCGCACCGGTGTGCCTCCTTGAGTACCGCCGCGTAGAGGCCCCCCTTGTCGCCGAAGTGGTAATTCACGGCGGCGAGGTTGGCTCCGGCCCGCTCGCAGATGGCTCGCACGGTTGCGTGCTGGTAGCCCTTGCCCGCGAACTCCTGGCCGGCGGCCTCGATCAAGCGTGCCTTCGTCTGATCCTGCGACACCGCGAACCTCTCCAGATGGACCAAACGGTTGTTTCAAACAGGCGTTTCAATCAAGTGTAAGGATCATCGGAAGGTCGTCAATGACGAATCCAGGAAAAACTCTCCGATGGATGGGCTGGGGAACATTGCGGGCCGCCGATGACCGCGATGGGGAGAGGCGATAGACTGGCCTCGGTGGCGTCTTCGGCGAGTCCGGCAAGGAACGGTGTCGTCCATGCGAGCCCTGGATTGGTTGCGCGACTGGTCGAGTCAGCCGGTGAAGCCGGTCTACGTGATCCACGGGGAGGATGTGTACCTGCGGCGGGAGTCCGCCGGGGCGATCCGCCGCGCGGTCCTGGGCGAGGACGCCGATGAGCTGGCGATGCGCCGGTTCGAGGGGGGCGGAGCGAGCCTGGCGGACGTGATGGACGAGCTCCGGACGCTGCCCTTCTTCTCGAAGCGGCGGGTGGTGCTGGTCGAGGATGCGGACACCTTCGTCACGCGGACGCGGAAGGACCTTGAGGGTTACATCGAGGCCCCCAGCGGGACGGGGGTGCTGGCCCTGATGGTCAAGGCCTGGCCGTCGAACACGAAGCTCTACAAGCTCGTGGCGGCGTCCGGCATGCCCATCGACTGCGCCAGCCCCGGGGAGAAGGACCTCATCCCCTGGCTCACCAAGGAGGCGACCCGGCACGAGGCCGCGCTCGAGCCGGATGCCGCCCGCCTGCTGCTGGAACTGGTCGGCGCGGAGGTGGGGATCCTGGCCGCGGAGGTGGAGAAGTTGGCCGTCTACGTGGGCACGGCGGGCAAGATCCGCCGGGCGGACGTCACGAAGATGGTGGAGGCCGGCCGGATCGAGACGATCTGGAAGGTGATCGACGCGGCCACGACGGGGCAGGCGGCGGCGGCGGTGACGGACCTGGACGACCTGGTGGCGGCGGGCGAGCACCCGATCAAGATCAACGCCGCGCTCGCGAGCTCGCTGATCCGCGTCCATCATGCCGGCCGGCTCCGCGCGGCGAGGCTCCCCCTGGACGAGGCCTGCAAGATCGCCGGGATCCACGGATTCGCGGTCGAGAAGCTGAAGAAGCAGCATGCCCACCTGGGCCCCGGCCGCGTCGATCGCATCCCCGAGATGCTCCTGAAGGCCGACCTGGACCTGAAGGGGGACTCCAAGCTGGACCCGAGGGTCATCCTCGAGGAACTCCTGATCCGCCTGGCGTTGCCGCGGACGGACTGACCTTGATGCGACACCGTCCGCGGGTTGAACTTGAGGTCGTCTCCGGTTTCGGGGATATACTGGAGCGTCAGATCCGATCCGGGACGGCGCCCGGCGGCCCTATCCCCATCCTCGCCCCGTGTCGTCCCAACGATTCGGAAGGAACCTTCGCATGGACCCACGTTTCGTTCGCCTGACCTCGCTCCGCCGGGCCCTGCCGGGCCTCGTCTTGCTGGTGCTCGGCTCCGGATCGGCGCGGGCTCAGGAGGCGTGGGACGCGGTCTTCCTGAAGAACAACCGGATCGGCTACGTCCACACCTACATCGAGAAGCTGACCGAGAAGGACCGCGAGCTCTACCGGGTCCGCCAGGATCAGGTCTTCACCTTCCAGCGGCTGGAAGACACGGTAACCATGAAGCTCATGTACGGCACGATCGAGACCCCGGAAGGCCAGATCCTCCGGCTCGACACCCGGACGCTCGCCAGCGACAACGAGATCCGCGTCCATGGCGACGCGATCCAGGGCGAGATGAAGCTGATCATGGACACCGGGCAGGGGCACAAGCAGGAGCAGGTGATACCCTGGGGGCCGGAAGTCCGCGGCCCCTATGCGGCCGAGCAGAGCATGGCGAGGAAGCCTATGGTGGAGGGGGAGTCGCGTTCCCTCAAGATGTACATCCCGGATGTAAACCGCGTGGTCGACTTCACCTACAAGGCCGGCCCGACCGTGGAAGTGACCCTCGGCGACGGCAAGGCGCGGCCGCTCCGCAAGATCGAGCAGACCGCGACGCTCGACGGCAAGCGCCAGAACGTCCTCGACGCCACCCTCTGGGCGGACTCCGGCGGCCAGGTCCTGAAGCTCGAGACCGACATGATGGGCGGGATCGTCATGTACCGGACGACCCGCGAGGGGGCGAAGGCCCCGGCCGATCGTCGGGCTCGCCTCGATGAGATCCGGGACACGATCATTCCCATCGGCAAGATCATCGCCAACCCCCGCGCCACCCGGTACGTCAAGTACGGGATCACGCTCAAGGACGCCGACCCAGCCGGCATCTTCCCCGCCGACAATCGCCAGACGATCGAGGCCGGGCCGAGCGCGAACACGCTATTCCTGAGCGTGAACACCGGCGGCCCGACCGAGGGCGCCGGCGGGGCCGCCGAGCCGGACGCCGCCTATTCGCGCCCCAACGGGATCGTCACGAGCGACGACAGCGTCGTCCGCCGGCTCACCAAGTCGGCGGTCGGCGACGCGGCCTCGCCGTGGGACAAGGCGACCCGGATCTCTCACTGGGTCTTCGAGAACATCAAGGAGAAGAACTTCACGGTCGCCTTCGCGCCCGCGAACGAGGTCGCCCGGAACCTGACCGGCGACTGCTCCGAGCATGCCGTCCTGGCCGCCGCCATGAGCCGCGCCGCCGGGATCCCGTCGCGGATCGTCGTCGGCCTCCTGTTCGTGGACAACCCGCGGCAGCGGATCAAGGGCTTCGGCTATCACGTCTGGCATGAGGTCTACGTCAACAATCGATGGGTCGCCCTCGACGCCTCGTGGGACCAGGCGAGCGTCGATGCCACCCACATCAAGCTGGCGGACACCGCCCTGGATGGTGTCGCCCCGTTCGAGGCGTTCCTCCCCATCGCCCGCGTCCAGGGCAAGCTGGAAATCGACCCGATCGAGCTGAGGTGACGGCCCATGTCGGCCACGGTCTTCGTGAAGGAGAGCCGGATCGCGGCGCCGCCGGAGGCGGTCTTCCGGTTCCACGAGAGCCCGGACGCCCTCACGCGATTGATCCCGCCCTGGGAGAGCATGACGGTCGCGGAATCGGACGGCTCGCTCAGGCCCGGCAGCCGGGTCGTCCTCCGCGGTCGCCTCGGGCCGTTCCCGGTCCGCTGGGTGGCCGTCCACACCGAGTACGATCCGCCCCACCTCTTCGCCGATCGCCAGGAATCCGGCCCGTTCGCCCTGTGGTATCACCGCCACCGGTTCCTCGACGATGGGCGGGGCGGGACGATCCTCCGCGACGAGGTCGAGTATCGGGTCCCGCTGGGATCCCTCGGGCGCCTGCTGGCCGGTGGCTTCGTGCACCGCAAACTTGATCGCATGTTCGATTATCGCCACGAGACGACCCGTCGGCAGTGCGCGTCCTCGGGCTGAGGGTGACAGGTCGCTGTGGCCAGGCGTGCGAAGCTGCCGATTTCGCCGCCAGCCTGCCTCGCAGGGCGGGATGGTTTCGGCCGCAGGTCCCTCGACATCGTTCTCGCCGTCCGCCCCGTCGATGGCCGCTGCCGTGACGGTTGCCGCGATCCACCCCGGCCCAAATGGATGGGAATGGCTCGGGAGATCCCGATCCGCCGACCGGCTCGAAAGAGGGCGAGGGGCGCGCGATCAAGGGTGAGTATTGACTGCGCCACAGCCGGGACCTGGACGTGACGGTTTCTGTTGCGCCCGACGCGGCCCGCGATGCCGTTGGGAACCAGGCCCCGGCGCGATCGCCAGCCCGTGCCTGGCTCGGCAGGAGCCTCGCCCTGGCGCGATGAAAAGTTGGTATTGACTGCCCCACACCCGGCATGCGGACGTGGCGGTTTCTGTTGCGCATGACGCGGCCCCGCGATGCCGTTGGGAACGAGGCCCCGGCGCGATCGCCAGCCG
>NZ_JAALJH010000043.1 GCF_011064615.1 Aquisphaera insulae
CGGATTCTCTCCTGAACCATGGAGGTTCCGGCGTTCGCTCTCATCTCCTCCGCATACCGCCTTGCGGCTTCGATGTCTGCGTCGATTCGCAACCGGTTCTCGTAATAGTAGGCGAGCGCGGCATGGACGTCGGAGAGGGTGATCGAGGGATACTCCGCGACAATCTCGCCAGGGCTCATGCCCATACGCTCATGCCAGATCGCAATGTCCTCAACCTGGATACGATGTCCGTCGATGCGTGGTCGTCCACCGCAGACGCCCGGCGTGGAGACGATCCGAACGCGGTCCAGGGGATGGGCGGCCTCCACGCCGTGAGCGGGGTCCGTGGTGAGGCCTGTCGCTTGGATAGCGGAGGGTTCCATGGCTCTATTCTATCGATCCGGGAAACGCCTGGGCAATTGCAGGAGTTCGATCCACCCGCAGTCGCCTCACGGCTTCGCGTCCAGCATCTCCACCGTCTCGCGGATGGCCGTGGCGTGGACGACGATGCCGAAGCCCATCCGGTGGCGGAACTTGCTGGTCTGGTAGATGGCCTTGAACTCCTCGTCGAGGAAGTGCTGGCCGACCATCAGGCCCAGGATCAGGCGGACGCGGGCCGGCTCCGGCTTCGCCTGCAGCAACCGCTGGAGGTCGACGAGGTAGACGGGGGCGCCGCTGTCCCCCTCGAACGTGTTCAGGTCGACCAGGAAGGTTTGCGTGGCCTTCGTGGGGAGGAGGGGGAAGCCGGCGATGAAGCCGCCGCGGACGACGCCGAAGCCGGCCTCGCTGGCCTCGAACTGGTTCGGGTGGGGGAAGCCGACGCAGCGGACGGCGTCGCCGGGGTGGATCTCGTACTTCTCGAGGTCCGCGTCGGAGGCGAGCAGGTCCACCGGGACGGCCGGCGGCACGGCCTCGGCGGGAGGCACGACGGCGATCACGCCGACGTCGAGCTCCGGGTGCTTCTTCCAGAGGACCTTGCCCTCCTGCCGCACCCGCACCTTCACCGGCGCCTTCTCGTACAGCCCGTTGGGCCGTCGCTTGTGGAAGAAGAGGGTCACGTCCTCCCCCTTCGTGCGAGCCAGGGTGTGCTCGGCCGTGACGAGGAGGAACTGGGTGGCCTTCGGGTCCTTCGGAGACGGCCGGCTGAGCAGGAACCCCGTGCCGGTCGCGTCCGGGTCGGCGACCTTCACGGTCGCGAGCATCAACTGGGTATCCAGGTCGGCCGACTGGGCGCCGGCCGTGCCGGCGCGGGTGCAGACGAAGATCGCCAACAGCGTCGGCACGAGCAGGGACCGGTGCCGGCCCGCGAACCAGGCGGACGAAATGGCCAAGGCCGTCTCTCCCGAGGCATGCGCCGCGGCGGCCTCCCCTCCCGCCGGGTCATCTCGCGGGCCGTCGCGGGACCGATTGTACCATGTGGCAACGGACGAGGGACGAGGGGCGAGGGGCGAGCAGGGAGGGAATTCGGAAGCCGAGACGCGAGTCGAACGACACCAGGGCGAGCAAGGACCGCACGGGCCGCTTGCGGCGTCCGTCCAACGCGTCCTCCCGGTCTCTCGCCCCTAACCGATGGCCAGCCGCTTCCGGCCGGCGCGGTCGTGGGGTTTGAAGTCGGACTTGTCGATCTGGTAGCGCCGGAGCTTCTCGCTGATGCTCCGCCGGGAGAGGCCGCAATGGCTGGCGCAGCGGTCGATCCGGCCCCGGTGGGTCTCCAGGACGCGCGACAGGTAGGCTCGCTCGATCCGATGAGTGAACTCCTCGGTCAGCTCCTGGAGCGGCCGGGAATGGTCGAAATCGAGGCTGAAGGGCTCTTCATGGCGAGGCACGATGTGGGATGGCAGGTTCTCCGCGGCGATCACCTGGCCGGGCGAGGTGACCAGGGCTTGCTCGATGACGTGCTCGAGCTCGCGGACGTTACCCGGCCAGTCGTATCGGGCCAGCCGGCTCAGGGCGTCGCGGGCGATCGTCCGCGTGGGCAGCCCGCGCTCGGCCAACTTCTGGAGGAAGTGGTCCACCAGCACGGGCACGTCGTCGAGCCGCTCACGAAGCGGCGGAAGGTCGATCGAGACGACGTTGAGGCGGTAGAAGAGATCCTCGCGGAAGCGGCCCTCGGCCACGGCCTCGACCAGGTTGGCGTTGGTCGCGGCGATGACCCGGCATTCGGTCCGGATCGGCTCGTTCCCGCCCACGCGCTCGAACGCCCGCTCCTGGAGGACCCGGAGCAGCTTCGCCTGCATCGGCAGCGGGAGTTCGGCGATCTCGTCGAGGAAGAGCGTCCCGCCCTGGGCCATCTCGAACCGGCCCTTCCGCTGGCGATCGGCGCCGGTGAAGGCGCCCCGCTCGTGGCCGAAGAGCTCGCTCTCCATCAGGTGTTCCGGGAGCGCCGCGCAGTTCACGGCCTCGAGCTTCCCGGTGCGGGTGACGTCGCTGTAGTGGATCGCCTGGGCGACCAGCTCCTTGCCCGTGCCGGTCTCGCCGGTCACCAGCACGGTGCAGTCGGACGTGGCCACCCGCTCGACGCGGGCGAAGACGTCCATCATCCGCCGGCTTCGTCCCAGCAGGTTGTGGTAGGCATCCCGCTTCCGGAGCCGGTTCCGCAGGTCGGCCACCTGGTCCAGGAGCTGGCGGTCCTCGAGGGCCTGGTTGACCAGGAGCTCGAGGCGGAGGGTGTCGATCGGCTTCTGGAGGAAGTCGTAGGCGCCAAGCTTCATCGCCTCGACCGCGGCCTCCACGCTGGGATGGCCGGTCAGGACGATGATCGTGACCGGCAGGTCGCGGTCGCGGATCTCTCGAATCAGGTCCATCCCGCTGATGCCGGGGAGTCGCAGGTCGGTGAGCACCAGCGAGTAAGGCCGATCCACGAGGTGCTCGAGCGCGGCGGTCCCGTCGAGCGCCACGGTCACCTCGCGCCCCGGCATGGCCAGGAGCTGGGAGAGCTGCTGGCCGATCAGCTCACTGTCGTCCACCACGAGGATGCGTCGATCCATGGCGCCCTCATCCGTGCTGAGGTGGCGTGGCTCGATCCCGGAGCGAGCATGCGAGAGGGCCGCGCTCCCGGATCGGTCCGAATGACCGGGTCCATCTTCGAAGTCCATTTACTCAAGGGTCGTAGCCTACGGAGATTTCCGGGGCTGTCAAGGCGGGATTGAGAGCGCGGCCGTCTCCGACCTCGCCGATCGGTGATCCCCGTTCGGTAACGGTCGCCCTTCAATTCTACTTGCACGGTACAAATTACCCAGACGTTCGATTTTCGCTTTTCCTCCGACTCATCCCGGATTCTCATGCTAGATTGGAATAGCACCCTTTTGGAGCAGCACCCATGAGTAGCAGCGAGTGCCGGGAACGGCGAGCGATCGGCGACCAGCCACCGGCAGAGCTTGTCGAGCTGAGGGAGCGTTTGCGCTCGCAGGCCTACGAGATTCGGGCGGAGCTCGAGCCGCTGGTGGAGAGCGCGATCGAGAGCGCCCAGTATCGTGGCCGTGCGATGCGGCTGGCGCGTGAGGCACTCGAGCGATTCCGGCTCGAGATTGCGATGCTGGAATTCGACCTGGATGCGACCCGCCGGGAGCGGGAGGCGTATCGGATGAGGGTCGTCGAGGCGTGAGGAGCCGGAGCCCCGGCAGAGGGTCGCGGCCTGTCCTAGCGACGGCCGCGACGCTGGGGCACCGAGAGCCACGCGGTGACCACCCGGCCGACTTCGGCCAGGCTCTCGGCCGAGCAGTTCTTCGGCAGGTCGTCGGCCTTGTGCCAGTAGGGATAGTCGAAATCGATGATATCGATCGCCGGGATACCGGCGTTGTTGAGCGCGAGGTGATCGTCGAGGACCTCGCGGCCGACCTGGGTCTTGAAGCTCTTCGCGCCGATCTGGCGGGCGACCGTCCAGACGTCTCGGACGAGATTCTGGGCCAGGCTCAGGCTGTTCGGCTCCTGGGGGAGGTGGAGGTTCTTCCCCCCGACCATGTCGAGGACGATCCCGGCGACGTACTCGAAGCGGAGCTTCTCGCGCTCCTGGTCCTCGACGTAGGCCCGCGCGAATTCCTTGGAGCCGAGGAAGTACTGCCCCTGCGTCTCTGGATGGCGGCCGTAGACGAGCTCCTCGCCGTCGAAGAGGACGAGGTCCACGCCCCATGGCGTCTTCAGGTCCTTCATGTGGTTGGCGATCTCCATCAGGAGTGCCACTCCGGCCGCACCGTCGTTGGCGCCGAGGAACGGCTGCTTCTTCCGCTCCGGGTCGGTCTCCTCGTCCGGGAAAGGGCGGGTGTCGTAGTGGACAGAGATCACCACCCTACGCGCCCGCTCGGGATGCCAGGCCGCGATCAGGTTGACCATGCGGACCTTCTCGCCCGTCAGCGGATGATCGCCGGTGAAGGGCTGCTCGCGGACCGTGGCGCCGGCGGCCTTGAAGTGCTCGGCGGCCAGTTGCCGCTGCTTCGCGTTGGCCTCGGAGCCCGCGATCCTCGGGCCGATCGCGCAGATCTTCTCGAGGTATCCGAAGGCACGCTTGCCATCGATCGGTGCGGGTGTCGCGGCCACGGCGGCATTCGCCTCCCCAGAGCCAAGCCACGGCCAGAGCGCGGCGGAGAGGGCGGCGAGGCCGGCGCACAGCCCAACTCCCAGCGCCAGGCCGCCCGGGATCCTCGACCTGGCCGGTTCCCGGCCCTGTGTTCCTTCGATGGCGTCCATCTCGACTCCTCGGGGATGAGTCCGGACCCTTCCCGGCCGGATCAGGAGGTCAGGGCGGGGTGCTCGGCCAGCAGTTCCTGCAATCGCTCCATCGGCAGGCCGACGACGTTGGAGAAGCTGCCCCGACGGACCGCGACGAACGGGTCGTGGTCCTGGACGCCGTAGCCGCCGGATTTGCCTTCCCAGCGATTGGAGTCCAGGTAGCCCACTCGCTCCGCGTCGCTCAGGTTCCGGAAGCGGACGATGCTGACCTCGGTGGCACCCACCCAGACGCTCCGTTCAGGCCGGAAGAGGCAGAGCCCCGTGACGACCTCGGTGTCCCGACCCTCCTGGAGCCGGATCATCCGCTCGGCGTCCGCGCGGTCGATCGGCTTGTTGAGGATATGCGACCCGACGGAACAGACCGTGTCGGCGGCGAGGATCAGGCCCTGTCGTCGTCGAGACGCCACGGCCCGGGCCTTCCGCCACGCCAGGTTTGCCGCGTACTCCGACGGATCGATCCCCGGCTCCGGCTCCGGCTCGTCCACGTCGGAAGGATCGACCTCGAAGGCGAATCCCGCCTCCTGGAGCAATTGCCGGCGGCGGGGTGACGCGCTCGCGAGGATCAAGGTCGCCTGCATGAACGATCCGGGTCGCTAAACGGAACCTAGACCACACGTCCGGACTTACGCTCCCTGATCGTACGTCACTTGCCCCTTGCCAACAAGGCGGAAAGCGACCACGCTGGGGGGAGGAGGTCCACCCGCGGCAACTCCATCAAAGGTCCCGGATAATGAGGTTCCACGCCCTGGTTCCGGCTCTGCTTGGCCTGGCCTGTCTCGCTCATTCCCCCCTCCTCGCCGCCCCGCCCGGAAGCGACCGACTCGATTACCTCCGACAGGTCGAGCCATACGCCCCCGGTCGCAACTTCCCTCGGCTGGTGACACCGCAGTGGATCGGAGAGCCGGGCGTCGAGGCGGCGATCATCCTGGCCGTCGACGACATGAAGGACCCGGCCGCCTATGAGGCCTTCCTGCGTCCCATCCTCGACCGGCTCCGGCAGGTCGAGGGCCGGTCGGCCATGAGCATCATGACCTGCAAAGTGGACCCGCGGCATCCGCAGCTTCAGGCCTGGCTCCGGGAGGGGCTTTCGCTCGAGGTCCACACCCTGGACCATCCCTGTCCCCTCCTCCAGAAAGGGGACCTGGGGTTCGCCCGTCACAACTATCACGACGGGGTGGAGCTCCTCCACTCCGTCCCCGGCAACCACCCCGTGGCATTCCGGATGCCCTGCTGCGACTCCATGAACTCCCCGAGCCCCCGGTTCTTCGCGGAGCTGTTCAACAAGACGAGCCCCGGCGGCCACTTCCTGACGATCGATTCCTCGGTCCTGAATGTGTTCACCCCCGACGACCCGAGCCTGCCCCGGGAGCTCGTGCTCGACGGCCATGGCGGCGAGCGCTTCCGAAAATACATGCCGTCACCCTCATTCGTTAATACGATCGAGAATTACCCCTATCCCTACACGATCGGTAATCTCTGCTGGGAATTCCCGTGCGCCGCGCCGAGCGACTGGGAGGCGAGGAACCTGCGGGGCGACGCCCATCCCCGGACCCTCGAGGACATGAAGGCCGCGATCGACCTGACGGTCCTCAAGCAGGGGGTCTTCTGCCTGGTCTTCCACCCGTACGGATGGATGAGGAACGACCAGGTCGTCGCCCTGATCGACCATGCGACCCGGACGCACGGCAAGAAGGTCCGGTTCCTCAACTTCCGCGAGGCCCAGGAGCGACTGGACCGGAACATGCTCGGCGGCCGACCGCTCCGCGCGGCGGACGGCTCGGACAATCACGTCCGGATCGCCGACCTGGACGGCGACGGCTTCATGGACGTCGCCGGGCCGTCGACGCGAATCTGGGACCGGGCCGGCCGGTCGTGGAAGCCGGGCGAGCCTCTCCCCTCGTTCCCGTCGGCGATCACGCCCGGGCCCGACGACGCCACGGCGCGCCAGCCGGGCCTCCGACTCGTCGACGTCGACGAGGACGGACACCTCGACCGCGTCTTCTCCAATGACCGCGAGTACGGAGTCTACCTGTTCGACCCCGGGACCGGAGGCTGGACGCGGAAGGCGATGGCCGGCAAGGCGGGCGAGCCGAATGCCCTGCCGCTCATCGATCGGGCGGGCACGGATAACGGGTTCTTCGTCCACTCCCGCACGCTCTGGTGGCAGAACGAGGATACCGCGCAGCTCCCGGACCACGTCGCCCGGCGATCGTTCAACGAGATCCTCAGGGACCTCCCGACGCGGGCGAGGCCGCCCGGAGCGGCACTCAGGTCGATCCACGTCGCGCCCGGCTATGCGGTCGAGCTGGTGGCGAGCGAGCCGCTCGTCAAGGATCCGATCGCGATGGACTGGGGCGCGGACGGCCGGCTCTGGGTCCTCGAGATGGGCGATTACCCGCTCGGCATCGACGGCAAGGGGAAGCCCGGCGGCACGGTCCGGGTCCTCGAGGATGCCGACGGCGACGGCCGGTACGACCGGGCGACGACGTTCCTCGACGGGCTCGCCATACCGTCCGCGCTCTTCCCCTGGCGAAACGGCGTCCTGGTGGGGGCCGCGCCCGACATCCTCTACGCGGAAGATCGCGACGGCGACGGCAAGGCCGACGTCCGCGAGGTCCTCTTCACGGGCTTCACGCTCGGCAATCCGCAGCATCGGATCAACGGCTTCGAGATGGGGCTGGACGGCTGGATTTACGGGGCCAACGGGGACAGCGGCGGCAACGTCAAATCGGTGAAGACCGGCAAGACGGTCAGCATCCAGGGCCGCGATTTCCGCTTCCGACCCGACACCGGCGAGTTCGAAACCGACAGCGGCCAGACCCAGTACGGCCGGCATCGCGACGACTGGGGGAACTGGTTCGGAAACTCCAACCAGGTGTGGGCCTGGCACTATGTCCTCTCGGAGTCGGACGTGAGGCGGAATCCGTTCTACGCCTCGCCCGACCCTCGCCAGGTGCTCGAGCCGGACACGAGACTCTATCCGGCCAGCCCCACCCTGGCTCGCTTCAACGAGCCCGATCAGGCCAACCACGTCACCTCGGCCAACAGCCCCACGCCTTACCGGGACGACCTCTTCGGCACCCGCCGCGACGACCGCATGGAGCTCTTCGTCAGCGAGCCGGTCCACAACCTGGTCCACCGGATGATCGTCTCGCCGTCGGGGGCGACCTTCCGAGGCGGCCGCGCACCCGGGGAGGAACGGAGCGAGTTCCTCGCCTCGTCGGACAACTGGTTCCGCCCGACCCAGCTCAAGACCGGGCCGGACGGCGCGCTCTGGATCGCCGACATGTACCGCGCCGTGATCGAACACCCGGAGTGGATCCCGCCGGAGACCCAGAAGAAGATCGACATGCGTGCCGGCTCCGAGGAGGGGCGCATCTACCGCGTCCATCCGGTGGATCGCCGCCCGCGGAAGATCGAGCGGCTCGACACGCTGGACGTCGCCGGCCTGGTCGCCGCGCTCGAGAGCCCGAGCGGCTGGCGGCGGGACACGGCCCAGCGGCTGTTGCTCCATCGCGGGGACCGGGCGGCCGTGGGGCCGCTCCGATCGATCGCGCTGGGCTCGACGAATCCGATGGCGAGGGCGCACGCCCTCTGGATCCTCAAGCTCCTGGACGGCCTGGACGAGGCGACCCTGGTCACGGTCCTCACGACGTCCCACCATCCCGACCTCGCGCGGAACGCCGTCAAGGTTTCGGAGGACTTGCTCGCCACCTCCCCGGGCATCGCGGACGCCGTGCTGCGGCTCGTCGACCATCCGGACGCTCGCGTCCGGATGCAGGTCGCCATCGCCCTCGGCAACTGGAAAGAAGAGCGGGCCGGCAAGGCGCTCGTCCGGATCGCCCGCCGGGACTGTGGCGACCCCTGGATGCGTGCCGCGGTCCTTAGCTCCGCCCAGCCCCACGTGGCCACCCTCCTCATCGAGCTCTTCGAGGATCGGGCCCAGACGCCCCCCGCAGAGGTGGTCGAGCCGCTCGCGGCCGTGGCCGGCGCCACCCTCCCGAGGTCGCGGATGGACGCCGTCCTGCGAGCCCTGGATAGGCCCGCTGGGCCGAACGGGACGTTCGCGCCCTGGCAGCTCGCGGCCGTGAACTCCCTGATCGAGGCATCGAGTCGCTCGACGCATCCCATCGACCCGGCCGCGGAACCCGTCCTGGTGCGGCTGATCGACGCCGCCCGCAAGCTCGTCGAGGCGGAGGCCGCGTCGGAATCCGATCGGATCCTCGCCATCTCCCTGCTTCGCTTCTCGGCGGCGACGCGTCCGGCGGACAGGCAGCTCCTGGTCTCGCTGCTCGCGCCCCGGCATCCGGTCGCGATCTCGCAGGCGGCCGTGCAGGCGCTCGGCCTCGCCACGATGCCCGAATGCCCGGACGTCGTCCTCAAGGGTTGGACGTCCTACGCGCCGGCCGTCCGGTCCTCGATCGTGGATCTCCTCCTCAGCCGGAAGGTCTGGATGGGCTGCCTGCTGTCCGCGCTGGAGGAGAAGCGTATCCCCGCCGGCGAGCTCAGCCTCGCGCATCGCAATGGCCTGATGGCCAGTCGCGATCCGGAGACCCGCCGCCGAGCCCAGGCCATCTACGCGGACCTCGCCCGCTCTCGCCAGAGCATCCTCGACGCCTATCGGCCGGCCACCGAGGTGAAGGGGGATCCGGTCGCGGGCAAGGCCGTCTTCGCTCGCGTCTGCGCCATCTGCCACAAGCTGGGGGACGTCGGCTTCGAGGTCGGCCCGAACCTCGCCGCACTCAAGGAGAAGTCTCCCGAGGCCCTGCTGACGGCCATCCTCGACCCCAACCGGGCCTTCGAGTCCCGCTACGCGAGCTTCACGGTGGGGACGACCGAGGGACGCGTCATCTCGGGGCTGGTCGCCAGCGAGACGGATACGACCGTGACCCTCCGGCGGCAGGAAGGCAAGGAAGACGTCTTCCTCCGCAAGGACATCGAGGAGGTCGCCGCATCCGGCAAGTCGCTCATGCCCGAGGGCCTGGAGAAGGACGTCAGCCAGAAGGACCTCTCGGACCTGATCGCATTCCTCCAGGGGACGGCACCGCCGCCGAAGGTGGTGGCGGGGAATCACCCCCGGCCCGTCGCCCCGTCGCAGGACGGGACGATTCGACTTGCGGCCGTCGACGCCGAGATCTACGGCGAGCGCCTGGTGTTCGAGAAGGAGCATCAGAACCTGGGCTTCTGGATGGCGGCCGACGATCACGCGGCATGGGCCCTGGATGTCGTCCGACCCGGCCGCTACGAGGTCTGGATGGACGCCGCCTGCGCCGATGCCTCCGCCGGAGACGTCCTCGAGATCGACCTCGGCCGGCAGCAGATCCTCCACCAGATGCAGGGCACCGGCACCTGGGAGGACTACACGAAAACGCGCGTCGGCGAGCTGACCCTGCCGGCCGGCCGCTGCCGGATCGAGGTGCGCCCGGCCGCCCCGCCCCGGAACGCCCTCGGGGACCTCCGCAGCCTCGAGCTGAAGCCGATCGCCCCCGGCCCGGCCGCGTCGGCAAGTGCCCCCGGGCATTCTCCCCATCCCTGACCTCCCCAGGACCCGCCTCGACCGACTCGCCGAATTCTCGCGATCCACGCTTGACTCCTCAGACACGGTGTCTTAGAATCCGCCTCAGACAGCGTGTCTGAAAGAGGGAGGGGAGGGATGAGTCGAGAGCACTCGGACGTGACGGAGGCGGAGCTGGCGCTCTTGCAGTCGCTCTGGGACCACGGGCCGGCGACGATCCGTCAGCTCGTGGACCGCGTCTACGAGCAGGGGGGGACCTCGGTGTATGCCACCGTGCAGAAGCTCCTGGACCGGCTCGAGGCGAAGGGCTGCGTGAGGCGTAATCGCACGGGGGCGGTGCACGTCTTCGAGGCGTCGATCGCCCGCGGCGACCTGATCGGCCGTCGCCTCCGGGCGGTGGCCGACGCGCTCTGCGGCGGGGCGCTGGCGCCGCTGCTGACCCAGCTCGTCGAGGGCGGGGACCTGTCGGCCAGGGACCGCCAGGAGCTGCGATCCCTGATCGACCGGCTGGACGAACGGAAGCGAGGGGGCGGGCAGAACCGGGCATGAGCTGCGACCCGAAAGGAGCATGGGGATGAACGACCTGCTGAACCTCGGTCTCTCGAATGCGGCGGCGGCCTGCGTGATGGCCGTCGGGGTCGCGCTCGCCGGCCTTTTGCTCGGCAGCCGGCCCGCCTGGCGACACTGGCTATTGCTGCTCGTGCTGCTCAAGCTGGTGACGCCGCCGATCTGGGAATTGCCGATACCCCGGCTGGACCAGGATCGGCCGGCGGAACTCGCCGCCCCCGAGCAGAATGACCTCGGGCCGATGTCCGTGGAGATCGTCGAGCTCCCGGACGATGCGGTCATCGCCGCACCGACCCCGGCGGAGCTGCCGCCCGCTCCCGCTCCATCGAGCGTCTCGGCGTCGGCCGTCCTGGCCGCGATCTGGGTGGTCGGGGTGGTCGTTTCGCTCGGGACCGCGGGCGTCCGCATCGTCCGATTCCGGCGAAGGCTCCGCGCCGCCTATTCCGCGCCGGACGAGGTGCACGAGGAGCTCGCGGAGCTCTCCGATCGGCTCGGAGTGACGCGAACGCCGACCGCATGGATGCTCGACGAGGAGGTCTCGCCGATGGTCTGGCCGCTCGGCGTGCGGCCGGCGATCATCCTCCCGGTCCGGCTCTGGAAGGGGCTGGACGGACGGCAACGATCCATGGTCCTGGCCCATGAGCTGGCGCATCTGCGCCGGGGCGACCATGTCCTCCGGCTCTTCGAGCTGGCCGTGACCTCCCTCTACTGGTGGCTGCCGGTCACGTGGTGGGCCCGCCGGGCGCTCCGCGAGGCCGAGGAACAATGCTGCGACGCGTGGGTCGTCTGGGCCTTCCCCGACGAGGCCCGCGCGTATGCGGAAACGTTGCTGGACACGATTGATTTCCTGACCCCGACACCGTCTGCCGCGCCGCTCCTGGCGAGCGGCTTCGGCCGGACCCAACAACTGCGCAGGAGACTGACCATGATCATGCTCGGAACGACCCCGCGGAGCCTCGGCGCCGCGAGCACGTTCGCCGCGTTCGCCCTGTCCGCGATCCTCTTGCCCATGCGGCCGAGCCTCGCCCAGAAGCCCGGCGAGGACGCGAAGAAGGAGACCGTGACCGTCACGGCCTCGGCCATCGCCTCGGACGACGAAGTTGCCACGATCAACGTCGTCGGCGACGCGATCCTGGAAGACGATCCCAACGTGGTCGACGTCCGCGTTGAGGGACCGGAACCGGGCCGTCCGGCCGAGCTCAAGACCATCACCCTCCGCGCCGTCGGCGACGAGCCGAAGTCGGTCGAGACGACCGCGAACGTCACGATCGACGACGTCAAGGTTGAGGGAAAGCCCAAGCAGTCGATCCACATCGTCCTCAAGAACGGCGACAAGGTGGACGACATCAAGGCGGATTCCGTCGAGGCGGCCGTCAAGCAGCTCAAGGATCATCTGGCCGAGCTGGCCACCAAGGAGCCGAAGGACGAGACCTGGAAGGCCAGGAATAAGGCGCTCCAGAGTGCCCTCGACAGCCTCGCGAAGACGAAGACCGTCGTGATCGGCAGGCAGCTCGGCACGCGGCAGGGCGTGGTTGTGGCCAGCCCGGTCTCCCCGGAAGAGGCCGCGAAGAACAAGGCCAGGGTCGAGGAGCTGAGGAAGGACGTCTCGAAGCTCCAGAAGGAGCTGTCGGAGAAGCAGCGTGAGCTCGCCGGTAAGCAGCGTGAGATCGCCGAGAAGCATCGTGAGATCGCCAAACTCTCGGGCCAGATGGTCGTTCGCGGTACGCTCAAGGTCAACGCCGAACCCAGGAGGGAAATCCGCTCGGTCGTCGTCCGCGACATCCACAAGGAGGAGCCGAAGGATGCGAAGGCCGGCGCGCTCAATGGCGACGAGCGCAAGCGGCTGGAATCCCTCGAGAAGAACCTCGCCAAGCTCCTGGATGAGGTCAAGGACCTGAAGAAGCACGACGGCGGCGACAAGCCGAAGTGACCTCCGTGCTCGCCGGACGAGTCTGGGGCAGGGGGGATCACCCCACCCGGCACACGAGGCACTTGAGGTAGTCACCCTCGGGGCAGGCGGCCAGGACCGGATGGTCGGCCGCCTGCCCGCGTTGTTCGAGGACCTGGATCGGCCGCCGGGCCTCCTCGGCGACCAGACCGAGCATCGCGCCGAAGGTCGCCCGATCGACGAGCCCCGAGCACGAGCAAGTCACCAGGATTCCCCCCGGCTCCAGCACCCGGAGGGCGGCGACGTTGAGACGCTGGTAGCCGCGGAGCGCGGCGTCACGATCCTTCGCCTGCCCGGCGTACTTGGGCGGATCGCAGACGATCACGCCGAATCGCTCGCCTCGCCCGGCGAGATCGGCCAGCACGTCGTGCACGTCGCCGCAGCGGAACTCCGCCCGATCCAGGCCGTTCAGCGTGGCATTCCGGCCGGCCTGGCGGATCGCCCCGGCCGAGCTGTCCACGCCCAGGGTCGACGCGGCCTCGCCGTGCCGGAGGGCATTCAGCGAGAAGCCGCCGGCATAGCAGAAGAGGTCGAGGACCCGCCTCCCCGAGCAGAAGGCCGCGACCGCCTTCCGGTTGTCTCTCTGGTCGCAGTAGAGCCCCGTCTTCTGTCCGCCGCCCACGTCCACCTCGTAAGTCAGCCCGTTCTCGACGACCGTCACGGGCTCGATCGGGATCGACCCGACCAGGCATGTGTCGCCCCGCGACATCCCTTCCCGATCCGCCGTCGATCGGTCGGGCCTGGCGAGGATTCCCTCGCAGCCCGTGGCCTCGCGGAGCAGCCCGAGCAGCAGGTCCCGGCGATCGAGGAGTGCGCGACTCGAGAAATTCACGACCAGCCATCGGTCATATTGATCCACGGTCAGGCCCGAGAGCCCGTCCCCCTCGCTGAAGATCAGGCGGCGAGCGGAGCCCATCGGGGGCAGCCTCAGGACCTGGTCGCGGAGGGCGATCGCCGCCTCGACCTTCATCCGCCAGAAGGCCGCGTCCAGGGGCTCATCCTCCCAGCGGTAGAGCCGGACGGTGATGTTGCTGGCCGGGTTGAAGAGTCCCCGCGCGATGAAGGCCCCCTCGGCGCTCACGACCGAGACCTCGTCACCCGCTCCGGGAGAGCCGTCGACGCGGGCGATCGAGGGGCGAAAGAGCCAGGGATGGCCGGCGAAGAATGGCCGCGCCCGCCTGGGCAGGAGGGTGACCCGAGGCGGCGAATGGCCGGTCATGGCCCGTCGGACGCGACGCCGGGCTGGGGCTCGCGGCTGGCCGTCTCGAACTCGGCGAGGTAGGCCAGCGTCCGCTCGAGCTGGTTCTTGAGGTGCCGGACCCGCAGCAGGCTCCGGATCCGGCAGAGCAGCTCCACCTTGTTCACCGGCTTGGTCAGGAAGTCATCGGTCCCCACCTGGACGCCCCGCTCGAAGTCGGAAGACTCGTTGAGCGCGGTCACCATCAGGATCAGCAGGTCGCGCGTCTCCGGGTTCGCCCTCAGCTTCCGGCAGACCTCGAAGCCGGAGAGCCTCGGCATCATAATGTCGAGCAGGAGCAGGTCGGGGCGGAACTCCTCGACGACGCGCAGGGTCTCCTCGCCATCGGCGGCCGTCCGCAGCTCGCATTCGACGTCGCTGAGGTAGGCTTCCAGGAGCTCCACATTCTGGACGTTGTCGTC
The DNA here is from genome assembly GCF_011064615.1 of Aquisphaera insulae. Taxonomy (GTDB): domain Bacteria; phylum Planctomycetota; class Planctomycetia; order Isosphaerales; family Isosphaeraceae; genus Aquisphaera; species Aquisphaera insulae. Next base: position 14,394 of record NZ_JAALJH010000043.1, read on the forward strand.
GGCGATGAGGATTTTCGGGACCGAGCTCGACTCGTTCAAGACCAACCCCCCTCGAGGCCGTCCGACCCCGAGCCAAGTTTCCCGCAGCCAGTCGGCCGACATTCCACTTCGAACGTGCCGAGGGAGACTCTCGCTCCCGGCCCCACCAACGCACCGAATCCCGCGTCACTCCGATTGTATCGGGATCCGGGGTCGCGGTGAACGCGAGTCTCGCCCCGCGACCCCGCCCCGGCCGTCCCGGCCCGGGCCTTGTTCCGATTGTTCCCGACATGACGGACATCCCGCCGGATCGTCAAAAGCCGTCCCTCCGCGGATTGCCCAACGCGTTGTCTGTGATACAATTGTAGCAGATTTCGCGAGATCGCCATCGGGACAGTTCTCCACCGCTCCCCTCGACCCCTCTTCTCGGAGAGGAGGCATCGCCGTGCCCCTGAGCGACATTGATCGCAAGCTCATCGACCGATGTCTGGGCAAGGAGCCCGGCGCCTGGAAGGATTTTGTCGATCGATACCTCGGCCTGATCTACCACGTGATCCAGCACGTGGCCCATGCCCGCAGTCGGACCGTCTCCCAGGCCGACATGGAGGACATTGCCTCCGAGGTCCTGCTCAAGATCGTCGACGACGACTACGGTATTCTCCGTCGCTATCAGGGGATCAGCTCGCTCCCCACCTACCTGACGGTCATCGTCCGCCGGATCTGCGTCAAGGAGATGGTCAAGCGGCAACGCGAGGCCGAGCTCGGTCACGCCAACGCCCACCGGTCCACCATCGGAGACGCGTCCGGCGAGGTCGAGGCCATCGCCACCGCCGAGGAGGTCGAGCGGATCCTCGGCGAACTTCCCGAGCGCGAGGCGGACGTCGTCCGGCTCTATCATCTCAAGTACATGAACTATCGCGAGATCGGCAAGCGACTCGGGATCCCCGAGGCCTCCGTCGGCCCCATCCTCTCGAAGGCCCGCAAGCGGCTGCGGGCGACTGCCGAGCATCGCGAGCGGGGCGACCAGCCCGCACCGGCCGAGCCGCCGGCCGCCGTCGAGCACCGGGCCGCAACCTGAGCCTGGACCCATCGGGTGTCCGGTCAACCTTGAGAATTCCGCTTGAATGGCAGGCAGCAGTGTCTGCCATTCGGTGTTTCGACTCCGAGGTCTTGAGGGTATCAGAAGGGCAGGCCGTCCTGCCTGAGCTCCCTCCATCCTCACGTTCAATCACCGACGGAGCCCCGGCCGTTCCCGTTCCTCCCGGCCCTCGCGTTCATTCACGGGCCGTCGACGGGGGGGGGATGAGAGCCGTCTCGGGGACAGGATCGCCGGTCCTCGTCGACGGGCCCGGCCTCGGTGCCTCCACGACGTCCAGGTCCAGGACCGGCAGGAGGACGACGCCACCGACCGGCGGTGTCGGCGACTTCTCCAGTCTGGTCGCGGACGTCCTGGACGTGGCCGAATCCTCTTGAACCGGCTGGGCGGGAGCCCGGCTCGCTCGTTTCCGGGGCTCGGGAATCGGCATGGACTCGCGGACGTCGGTGGCGGTCTGCTGCGATTGCTCGGGCCGCGCAAGCTGCGCGAGGTTGACCCGCGTCGAGCCCCGCGGAGTCGGCTCGACGAAGATGGCGGTGCTCTGCTGGGGCTCGAGCTTGTTCAGCTCCACCCCGGCGAGCAGGACATCCAGGAGGATTCGCTCGCGCTTCCACTCGAGCGTCATGTTGCTCGGGAGCGTGCAGGTCTCGACGGCCGGCGGGGGCGCGGAACGCGAGCCCCTGCGAGTGGGCCCGGTCGGGTACTTGTCGTATTTCTTGACCGTGGCCTGGGCGATCAGGGTCTTGCCGTCCTCGGCCAGGACCTTGAGCAACTGCACCTGCCGGGTCTGGTCGGAGACGATCATGATCCGAGTGTAGGGGAGCCCGCTGTCCCGCCTCGGCGGGAAGGTCAGGATCGTCGTGCCCGCCTGAGCCCCCGCCTGGACCTGGATCCTCGACACCTCTTCCTGGGAGATCACGTTCAACCCCATGGCATCGATGATCCAGTCAGGCTGGTACGTGATCGCGAGCGAGGTGGATGACCGGTCCTCATAGTTGCAGTAGTAGACCGACGGGTCGTTCTTGTTCTGGAACCAGAACCAGAACTTCTCGTCGTTGGAGCCGATGTCGGCGATGTCGTGCAAGTGGTAGCCGATCTCGAGCTTGAAGTTGCGGGGGCGTTCCAGGGCGAGGCGCCCGTTGACCTGGGCCTCGGTCGGCTTCTCACCGGGAGGGCTGAGCGTCGCCGTGATCGACGGGGTGGCCTTGATGTTCTGGATCCGCGAGGCGTTCTCGTTGTGCTCGGCGACGAACTCGTCGAGATCGAACGTCGGCCGGACGAGCCGGACCGGCGGCCGGTTGTGGGCGATCGAGTTCACCTCGGCCGTGCGACAGCCCGACGCTGCCAGGAGCAACCCGAGCGCCAGAAGTGTTCCCGCCACCAGCTTCATGAATGGCCCCAGGGGAATCATACCACCCGCCGCGTCCATGCGTAGGGCGGCATGCTCCTGAACGATGCAGCATGCGAATGCCATCGGATCGAGATGACGCTCGACCTCGAGATGAACTCACGAAGGGATCGGCACCTTAGCCGAAGTCGCCGAGCACCACAAGCGCGATCTGCGGGGCACGGAATTCGTGGGTGAGACGACATCGGTCCGCCGCGTGATCGGTCGGCCTCGCTTCCTCTCACTCGGTTCTTCGGCAAGGACCATCCCTCTTCTTCTCTGGTATCCGCCCCCGCCTCGATCTCAGGAACCACTTCCCGCATCGATACCGTATCCCTTCCTCGGCCCAGCACGATTGGGTCCGTTCGTCGCAAGGCGGTTGCCCCGGGATCGCTGTAAGGTGTTACAGAGATTCTGATTAGAATGCGTGAAACGGTTGGCTTCGTTCCCCGGTCACGAGTCGAAGTCTCCGTGCTTCAGCCGTCATTGGAGGCCGGAGCGTCGTCCTCAGGTCAGAGACCTCGCCCCCGCAGCTCACCTCAATCCTCCGCCTCCGCCCGGAGATTGCCCGATCGAACGGGCGCGCACCTTCTCCCGGATCCACTTCCTCGGGATTGTCGCACGACACGATGGTGGATCTTGCCATTCCTTGAGCCACGTAGGCCCCCCGGGTGGCCGTGGTGGAACACCACGGGACCGGCTTGGCCCCGGAGAAAAGCCTGTCCAACCACTCGGCCTGCTCTCCGTGGTGTTCCACCACGGCCACCCGCTCCATCTGTCAAGCTCTCTGAGCCCCGAAGCCGGGCAGTTTGCGACAAGCCCACTTCCTCTATTCTAGAGAGTGCGCCATGTTTCGCGATTTCCGTTCATCGCCGACGGGATTTCGCAGAGATTGTCTCCGCGGAAATCGGCGCAAACCGGATCTTCGATCCTCCCGGCCGAACCCGAGTCAGTTTCGAGGCGATCGGCCGTGCCGAGGTCGAGAAAGAGGTCCGGCGATCGACAACCTGCGGGGTCAACATGGATATGGCCCGTATCTCTCACCGCTCATGTTCCAGAGACAGTAGACCATGGCAAAATACCTCATTTCATTTCCGAGTGCTGCAATGAAGGTATCCGCCGACGAGTGGGAGGCGGTGGGTCGAGACGCGCATGCCGTGATCCGGCAGGCGAAGGAAGCGGGCGTCTATGTTTTCGGCGGAGGTATCGACGAGGCCGTACCGCCCGTCCTCGTCTCGGCCGACGGCTCGGTCGCTCAGGGAGGCTACCCGTGGGCCCCTCCGCTCAATGGTGGATTCACGGTGCTGGAGCTGCCTTCAAGTCAGGAGGCCATCGCATGGGCCGCACGCATTGCCAGGGCGTGTCGCTGTGATCAGGAGCTTCGCGTCTTCGGCTTCGATCCGGAGTCGTGAGGTCGGAGAGTTAGCCCGCCCGACGTTCAGGGTCGACGGCCTCTGAAAAGCGGCTCATCCGGCGGAAGCGTGCGCGGGCTTCAAGACGCGGCCAAATCCGGCTCTCCCCCTTAATGAGGCGGAGTCGGAGGGGGTGAATGATCCGGGCCACGGCGATCGAATTCACCCCCCTGAATCTCCCCTTGGTATCGGGGGAGCGTTTTTTCCTCGGTCCGCCATTGCAAGCGAGCCCGAGACGGCCTCGGGACTCGTAAGGACCACCTGTCGTTCACGGTCCTGCCGTCGTAAGGGGGGCGGACACCCGCGAATGGTGGGCGATCGACGCTCAGCCCGCGAGGAATCCCTCCAGGGCGTCGAAACCGCGCTCGATCGTCTCCAGGTCGGTCGCGAACGACATCCTGACGTATCCCTCGGCGCCGAAGGCCGAGCCCATCACCAGGGCGACGCGGGCGGTGTTGAGGGCGGCCATGCAGAACGACGTCGAGTCGGAGACGGTGATGCCGCTCAGGCTCCGCCCGAAGTGGCGAGAGACGTTCATGAAGGCGTAGAAGGCCCCGCCCGGCGGGGCACAGGTGACGTCGGGCAGCCGGGCGACCCGCTCCATCACGTAGTCGCGACGGCGGGCGAACTGGGCCTTCATCTCGGTGACCGAGTCCTGGGGGCCGACGATCGCCTCGAGCGCGGCCCACTGGCTGACGGAGCAGGGGTTGCTGGTCTCCTGGCTCTGGAGGTCGGCCATGAACTTCGAGACGGCCGGCGGGGCGACGCTCCAGCCGATCCGCCAGCCGGTCATTGCGTACGTCTTGCTCACGCCGGAAATCGTGATCGTCCGACCGGCGAGCTCGGGCCGGAGCGAGGCGAAGCACGTCGATCGGGCGTCGCCGTAGGTTAGTTGCTCGTAGATCTCGTCGGAGAGGACGCCGACCTCGGTCTCGAGGACCGCGTCAGCCAGGTCCTCGAGCTCCTCCCGCGTGTACACGACGCCGGTGGGGTTGGACGGGCTGTTGATCATCAGCAACCGCGTCCGCGGCGTCACGGCGGCGAGGAAATCCTCCGGCCGGAGCTTGAACCCGGACTCCTCCGTCGTTTCGAGGACGATCGGCGAGGCGCCCGTGAGCTTGACCAGGTCCGAATAGCTCACCCAGTAGGGGGCCGGGATGATCACCTCGTCGCCGGGCCCGCAGACCGCCATCAACGCGTTGTGGATCGAATGCTTGGCCCCATTGGAGACCACGACCTGCCCCGGCTCGGTCGCCAGCTTCTCCTTCCGGGTGTAGTGCTCGGCGACGGCCTGGCGGAGCTCCGGGATGCCGGCGGGGGGCGTGTAATGCGTCTTGCCGGCGCGAATCGCCCGGATCGCCGCCTCCTGGATGTTGGCGGGCGTGTCGAAGTCGGGCTCCCCCAGGGCGAAGTCCAGGATCTCGAGCCCCTGGGCCTTCAGCCGCTTCGCCTCCGCGCCCATGGCGAGCGTCGCCGAAGGTTCGATCAGTCCCGCCCGTTCCGCCAACGACAATGACATCGTCTGCACCCTTCCCTCGAAGTCGATCCGCTGCAATCTGAAGAACCCGACCATCTGGATCCGGGTCGCCACCCCCGCCTCAGACGCCCGCGACCTCACGCAGGTTCTCGGCGAACCGGAGCCGGGCCATGGCCTGACTGGAGAATCTCCCGAAGACCTTCTTGCTCGAGGATCGCTCTTCCTATTTCCGGCATCTTCCCCATCTTACGACCGGGATTTGCACGGACTGGTCTCACGTGGTAAATTATGCTGTCAAGGTAAGGATTGACGGCGGCTCGTGAGAGCGAACTCGCGGGTACGAGTGTAACGCCAATGAAAAGGAAAACAAAGGATCACGGATCGGTAATCCCACACGGCATTCATGGTGATCGCAACGAGGGTGGGAGAGGAACATGCACCGCGTCGTCGTGACGGGCATCGGGATCGTGGCTCCCAACGGTGTTGGCCGCCAGGAATTCTGCGAGGCGATCCTGGAAGGCCGCTCGGGTGTTGGCTACATCGAGAGCTTTGACACCACGGGCCTGCCGATCAAGATCGCCGGAGAGGTGCGCCATTTCGACGTCTCGAAGTTCCTCAAGGACCATCGCAAGAACGCGAAGCTGATGACCCGGGCGGTCCGGTTCGCCGTCGGGGCGGCGGCGCTGGCGGTGGAGGATGGCGGGCTCGATACCGAGCACCTGGATCCCTCGCGATTCGGCGTCTGCATGGGGACCGGGATCACCCCGGTCGACATCCAGGAGCTCGTGCCGTCGATCGTGCAGGGGCTCGGGGCCGACGGCTCCTTCGACATGGCGAAATTCGCCCAGGCTCGCTCGGAGAGCATCTTCCCGCTCTGGCTCCTTCAGCATCTGCCAAACATGGCGGCGTCACACATCTCGATCCTGCACCAGGCCATGGGGCCCAACAACACGATCGTCACGGCGTGCGCGGCGGGGACTCAGGCGGTGGGGGACGCGTTCCGGCTGATTTCTCGCGGCGACGCGGACGTGATGCTGGCCGGCGGCTGCGATAGCCGCCTGGACCCTCAGCTCCTGGTGGCCTACTCGGCGATGAAGGCCGTGAGCTCGTCGCTCCGGCCCCCGGCCGAGGTCTCCCGGCCGTTCGACGCCGATCGGGACGGGTTCGTGCTCGGCGAGGGGGCGGCCGTCCTGGTGCTGGAGGACTACGAGCGAGCCCGTCGCCGCGGTGCCAGGATCTATGCCGAGGTCACGGGCTACGGCTCCTCGTTCGACGCCTATGGGATCACCCGGCCGGAGCCCGAAGGCAAGGGTGCGGCCCTCTCCATGATCGCGGCGCTCCGCGAGGCGCGGCTGGACCCGGATGACGTGGACTACATCAATGCCCACGGCACGAGCACCCGGCTGAACGACCAGATGGAGACGGTCGCCGTCAAGCGCGTCTTCGGGTATCGTGCCGGCTCGATCCCGATGAGCTCGCAGAAGTCGATGATCGGGCATCTGATCGGGGCCTCGGGCGCGGTCGAGGCGGCCGCCACGGCGCTCTCCCTGGAGCGCGGGGTCGTCCCTCCTACGATCAATCTCGCGAATCCCGATCCCGACTGCGACCTGGATTACGTCCCCAACACCGCCCGAGAGATCCCCCTCCGCACCGCGATCTCCAACAGCTTCGGCTTCGGCGGCCAGAACGCATCGCTCGTGCTCACGCGGGTCTGACCGAGCGGCGGTTCTTCGGCATGCCTTGCTTTTGACAGTGCCTCATCCGCGCCTTAGGTTTGCTTGGAGGCTGCTCCGGGGCGAATGCCCGGCGCTCGCCACGGTACCGAGTCACCGGCGCGGAGAGTCGCAACGTGAAACGTGGAACCGCAGGCTCGGAACCTGACGCCGACCGCGTCGTCCGGCTGGAGAATGGATTGCGCGGCGTCTTCCAGGACAGGCCGTCGTCACGGCGGGCCTTCCTCGAGACGCCGAGCACGATGCGTCCCCTGGCCGTCGCCGCCGGAACCAGCGAGACGGGGTCTCCGCCCGGGGCCGCGGCCGAGATCGCCGGGCTCCCCGAGGCCCAGGGGCCATCCCCCTCGCATCCGGCCCGGCGGGCGGAAGCCCCGGTCGTGAGCGAGAGGGCGAATCGCGACGCGGATCGACCGGCGAGCTCGCCCGCCGGGTCCCTGTACTCATCGCCAGTCGCGGCCGTGCCCGAGCCGGCGCGACCACGGTCGCTGCGCGGTGGCGAGACCCCCCGTCGTGCGGGACAGGAGCGGCGGGTCTCCCACCGGCATGTGGTGCGGAGCGTGCGGGTTCGACTTCAATGGAGCGACGAGGGCGGCTCGATCTCCCTCACTCCCGGGAACCCCCTCGTCGAACATCCCGCCGAGATCGTGGACATCAGCCAGTCGGGAATCTGCGTCCTCTGCGGCCACGTCCCGCCGGGCAACCGCGAGATCTGGATCTCGGCCCCGGGAGCCGAGGTGGAGCACTGGAGCCGGGTCGTGCTCAGGTCCCTCTCGGAGCCCGAGCTCGGGCGGTTCTGCCTGCGGCTGGCCTTCGCGGAGACCTGCCCGTATGAGCTGTTCAAGCTCGCCGTGCTCGAGCCATTCCGGCTGACGGCGATCGCGATGAAGGAGGCGGGGCCCGGCGCATCGTGACCGATGCGCCCCTCAGGGGAGAGTGACATGAGTCGAAGCGGCTCGGTGCCCGATCGCTCCGGATCCCGGAGGCGCGATCACGCCTCGGGGAGGGACCGCCGGAACGTCTGCCGCTATCGGGCCCGTCATACGGCCGGGATCCTTGCATGGACCGAAGCCGAACAGTCATTCTCGATCCCGGCGCGAATCGAGGACGTCTCGATGAACGGCTGCCGCCTGAAGATCCGTCGCCGGAGGCTGCCGAGGCCCGACGGCCCGGTGATCCTCAGGGTCCAATCCAGGGGGCACGACGACTCGATCCCCGGGGTCCTCCTCGCCGCCGACAAGGCGTTCCTCGGCCCGCGGACGTGCCGCATCCGGTTCATCCAGTCGCTCTGCTTCAACACGTTCAAGCTGCTGGTGAATGGCCCCGACTACCTGGGCGAGCCCCGCCCCGACCGCCCGGAGCACGAGACCGATACCCTCTGGAGATAGCCCGGCCGGGACCCCGTTGCCGGCGTGCCGGCCGTCATTCCGGGCGAAAGAAGGGATCTCCGACCGCTCCGAAGTTCCGATCCCGGAATTTCACCGGCGATTCGAACGGCGGCGGCCCGGCCCGCGCCGCGGCGTCCGCCACTCGGGCCGCCTCCTCCGGGAATCCGTTGTGGCCGAATCGCCCGATCGTGGACTCCGCCATGTGGTTTTCCACGGCCAGGACGGAGTAGTTCACCCCGTCCGCGTACAGGTATGCGAGCGTCCGCTGGAAACGATCGGGGTGACTTGCCCGGGCCATCTCGAGTCGTTTCGCCCCGAGGAGATGCCGCCTGGCGAAGTCCAGCGAGTCCCGCCCGTAGGGCTGGTCGCCGACTCCCGGCCGGCTGCGATGATGAATCTCCGGCGCGTCGATACCGAGGATCCGGACGGTCTCCCTGGCCTCGCCCGGCCAGTCAATCCGGATGGTATCGCCGTCGTCGACCCAGACCCGGGCGGGATCCACGACCACCCGGACATGGGCCGGCCGCGAGGCTGCTGCGATTCGCTCCCGCAGCCGGCGATCCGGGGCGAGCGATCGCGTCGACGGGCAGGAGCGGAGGACGGCCGCGATGAGGGCCGCGAAGACCAGCCAGACCAGAACCCGGCGCACCCATCGTTGGATCATGCTGGCCCCGCGATCGCGTCGCCCGACCGGTCGTTGTCGACCCGCTCAGGGCGCGGTCCGCTTGATCTGCTCGAACAGGTACGTCCCCTTCTTGTTCGAGACCACGATGTCCAGGGTGCCGTCGCCGTTGAAATCCTCGACGACGAACTGGGTCCCGATCCCGCTCTGATCGTCGATCTCGCGGGGGGTGAACGCGACGGGCCCGTCACCCTTCCGGCTCGCCTCGAACCAGTAGAGCCGCGCGGGCTTGTCGGAGCCCGGCTCGTTCTTGCCGTGCGACCAGAACCGCTTGCCGGTCACGAGGTCGTCGAGGCCGTCGCCGTTGATGTCGGCGGCGATCAGGGCGTGCGTCTCCGAGACGAGGTCGGGGAAGAGGTCGTGCTTCTCGAAGGCCGAGCTCGCCGCGTCGCCCTGTTCGAACCACCAGATGCCATACTGGTGCGCCGAGCTCGCGATCGCGTCCGGCTTGCCGTCCCGGTTGACGTCGTAGGCCAGGATGTTCGACACGGCGTCGCCGAACTTCCCGGGGTGGAACGGCCAGGCCGCGGTCGCCGACCTGCCCGAGGCGGGCTGCTCCCACCAGCCGTCGGTGCAGATCACGTCCTTCCGGCCGTCGCCGTTGAGGTCCCCCGCGCCGAGCCCGTGCGAGAACCGGAAGGTCCCCGGCATGGGCTTGCCCGGCGAGCTCGGCTCGCTGATCGGGTGCATCGGCCAGGGCCTCGTCGGATCCGTCCCGGGGGCGAACCAGGCCATCTGCCCCTCGTTGTCCTTCCCCTTCGGCTGCCACCCCATGATCAGCACGCGGCGCCCGTCCTTGAACAGGTCCGTGTAGAGCGGCGTCTCGTTGCAGGCGCTGTGCCAGATCTCATGTTCGGGCCAGTGGCCGGGCTGGCCGCGCGGATTCTCGTACCAGTAGGCCGCGTCGCCGGGGAAACCGACCACGACCTCGTCGACCCAGCCGTCGCCGTTGATGTCGTCGGCCCAGCAGGTCATGCACTTGCTGTAGCTGTGCAGGCCGTCGCCGAATTCTCCGGGCTGGCGGATGTCGTGGCGAGTCCACGAGGGGGCCTCGTACCAGCAGTCACCGACGAGGATGTCGGCCTTCCCGTCGTGATTCACGTCGCCGACGCTCACGCCCTCGGACCGGAACCTCGCCTCGATCACGGTCTTCTTCCAGGTCACGGACGGGGCGGGATCGCCTCCGTTCGCGACCGCGACGGGCCGTCCAGCCGCCGGGCCGCAGACGACGAACGAGACCCACGCGGCCAGGGTGATCATCCCCATCGAAATCCCTCCTCTCGACCAGTCCACCCGCATCAGGTGCGACACGTCGAGATTACGACGGGCGGTCGCGGAAAGCCAGCGAGACGTGGCCGCGACGGGGACGAGAATCGAGGGGCTCTCCGGCCGCCATTCAGGAGGTGCCGGCGGGGCCCGGACTGCCGCCGGCCCCGACAGACACGCTGGGCTCCGGCGATTCCAGGAATTCGGCCGGGGCCGTCAGCAGGACTCGCTCGCCCGGCGAGAGGCCGCCGGTGACCTCGAGCATCCCCGTGGTGGAACGGCGGGTGGTGATCGAGCGCCGCTCGGGCCCGTCCGGACCGATGACGAAGCAGAATTGCTCTCGCCCCCGCATGCCCATCGCCTCGACCGGGATCGCCAGGCAGTCCCTGATCGTCCCGGTATCGATCTCGACGGTGGCCGACATCAGGGGGAGCATTTTCGGCGGGGTCCGATCCAGGCGGACCCGGACGACGAAGTGGCGGATCCTCTCGTCGTCTTCCTTCCAGTTGACGTCCGAGAGCAGGGCGATCGAGACCACCTTCCCGGGCAGCACCTGCTCGCCGAGGGAGGCCACGCGGACCTCGGCCGGCATGCCGACCTTGACCTGCGGGCCCATCGACTCGTTGAGCGAGACCTCGACCTCCATCTGCGTCAGGTCCGGCAGCTTGAAGAGCTCCTGCCCCTCATAGACCATCGAGCCTTCCTGCAAGGGCGTGCGGCGGAAGTAGCCGCGCCGCGAGTGGATGGCGATGCCGTCCTGGGGCGCGCGGATGACGCAGCGGTCGATCTGCTTGCGGACGTGGGCCAGCCGCTCTTCCTGGACCTTGAGGCGGGCCGCCGCCGCCCTCAGGGTGCCGTCCGCGATGCCGACGTTGCCCCGGAGCGAGACCGTCTCCTTCTCCACCTGGAAGTCTCGGAAGAGCCGGAATTCCCGCTCCGTCCGATCGAGCTCGTGCTCCGCCTTGGCCAGCGTCTGCTGCTCGGTCGCGAGCTGGGCTCGCGAGGCATATCCCTTGGCGAACATCCGCTCGGTCCAGGCGAGATGTTCCCGGTATTTCTGCACGTCCGACCGTCCGAGCGCGATCCTCCCCTCGTAGTCGTTCGACTGCTGGGCCACCAGCCCCTCGGTGTATTCGCGGACGGCCAGCTCGGCCGTCTCCTTGCCGAGCCTGGCCCGAGACCACTCGGAACGGGCCTGGTTGAGGAGGATCTCCTCCTCCCGCGCCAGGTCGTCGAGCTCGGACGTGTTCAAACGGCAGAGGACATCCCCCTTCTTCACGGGCTGACCGTTCTCCACCAGGCTGATGACCGTGAGGCCCTCCTTCTCCGTGATGTCCTCGACCTCGCAGACGACCATCGTCTCCTTCATCGGCTGAAGGTCGCCTCCCGCCATCACGGTGAAGCGAAGGTCGGTCCGCTCCACGGTCGCCCACGGGCCGGTCACCTCGACCCGTCGCGATCCGAGCGACCCCGTCACCACGGCGTAGCACGCCGCCGCGCCGAGTACGGGGACGAGCAAAATGGCCGCCTGCTTACAGGGAGTCGAGAGCATGGAACGACCCATCTACCACAGGCAACTCGAACCCGATCGCCCGCCACCGTCCTCGTACGCCATCCTCTGACAAGTGTAATAAACTTGGGGGATGGCGGCAAGGGCATGCGAGGCAATTTCGGGAGAAAGGCCGGGCCGATTTGCCGTCGGCGTCAGGGTTGCTGTTTGAGGTCGATGGCGACGCGGGCGCGGAGACCCTGGTCCTCGAAGGTCAGGCCGAAGCGGAGGGACTTCAGGTCCCTGGACGCGGTCGCGAGTCCGCTGGCCTGCTCGGTTCGCGGGGCGGCGGGGCAGCCGAAGGCGGTTGATTCCATGGTCTTCCAGGTGTCGTTCCAGACGTACCGTCCGCCGCCGGGGCAGGTGAGGCGAGTGCCCCAGAGTGTCTCGTGGAGGAGCAGCGGGTCTCGATCCGGGAAGAGCCGGTGATACTCGTTGAGGATCGGCAGGTTGGCCCACGACTGGAGACGGAGTCTTTCCAGTATGGTCGGTGAGCCCAGAGTCGAGAGGATCGGGATCACCGCCGGATCGAGCTTCAGCGCGAGGCTCTCGCCGAGCCAGGCCGGCTCTGGGCCTGTCGGGCTTGGTTTCGGTTCGTTCCCGGCCGATTTCGCGTCGAGCCGGTCCAGGAATCGAAGCACGACTTTTTCGACGGGGGAGATGACGAGGGCGCGGGGAGTCGCGGCGTAGTAAAGTGTCATGCCGGACGCAGGGCCGCCGCCGGCTCCGTCCTTCATACCGACGTGGACATAGTCTCGCTGGCCGTGCTTCCGGACCTCGAAGTTGAGCATCCCCGGGGCCGACTGATCGAGATAAGCCCGAGCGGCGGCCAGGAAGAGGGCAAGCTTCGTCCCGTCCGTCGATGCGATCTGGAGTCCGGCGGGAATCTTCTCCGGATGTTCGATCGCGCGTTCGAGAGAAGGGGGCGTGCCAAGGCTTTCCCGCCAGGTCGGATCGTCATCGAGAAAGAGAGAGACCGACGCCCCGATCCATCCGAGCGCGATCTGCGGCGGCATCTGCGTCAAACGCGTGACGTCGTTGCCCATATTCTGAGCGATCGCCGCTTTGATGTCGATCGCGAGGATGCCGTGGAGGAGCGAACTGGGATGCGGGTCGCCGTCGCCCGGACCGATCTTCGAGGCGCCAACCAGGTCGATGAACTCCCTGTATTCGCTGGATGCGATCAGGGGCATCACGCTCAGATCCATGGCGATCGAGCGGTCGGGCCGGCCGCCAAGGCGGATTGCAATCGGATCGAAGTACTGTCGCAAATTCCGTTGGTAGCCGTCGCGCCAGAGCTTGTATCCGGCGGCCTCCTCCGCCGTCGCCTCCTCGAGCGGCAGGTCGGCGATCGGCGTGGGGTTGGCGAGTGTGCCGTAGACCTGCGAGAGCACGCCCCCCCGCGTCAGGCTCAGGCCGCCGAGGTCGATCGCGTGGGAAGCACGATTCGCCTGGAGGGGGAGTCCCTTCGCCGTATCGCCGGCGATCTCGGCCATGTGGTTGGCCTGGAGGGACACCAGCCGTCCCGCGGCGCGGAGGCGGCGAGAGGAGCCGATCCGCCATTTCGGCCCACACCAGCGCCGGATGGCGGCGTCGGTGAGGACGATGAGCCCGTTCTCATCCTCGCCGCCCCTCGGATAGCGATCGCGGAAGAAGGTGTATTCGGGGGCGTCTGCAAGCCTCGGCAGTTTGCCTGCGATCGTCTTGCCCACCTGCTGTACCTGCCACCGCGAGTTGGTGAGCAGGACCAGGTCGTCCCACGAAGCAAGGAACGCGGAGAGGCTCCGATCGCTCGACCGGGCGACGCGGACCTTCCCCCCCTCGCACACCTCCTCGACGATGTGAACCGCCGGATCGACATGGCGTCCGGCCGCCTCGATCCGGCCTTTGAGGAAGTCCACCAGGGCCGAGGGGTCGGTGACCTCGAAGATCAGGGCGAGGTCCGTACCCGTGGCGAGGTACGGATCCGAGCCCGAGATGGCCAGGCTCCGGATCGCCCGGTCGCCCGCGACCTTTTTCTGGAACAGGAGAATCTCGTCCACGGTGACGCCGAGCTGACGCTCGTATCGCTGCTGGACCGGCAGGGCCTCGTCTGCCCTGCCCGCCGTCCCCAGCAGCGGGAAGGCCCGGTCGCGGAGCAGCCTGAGCAGGTTGTCCGCGGCGTCCAGGTTCGCGATGAAGAGCGCATGCTGGTCCGCGGGGATCGCCCGTGCCAGTGGATCGAGGCTGGGCGTGCGGCCCTGGAGCCGGTGTTTCCAGTCGATCTCGGCGACGGTGATGCCGGTGAGCGAATCGATCTTCACCGGACCGGTCGCCGTGGGTCGGGGAACTCTTCCGGCCTGAGGAGCTTCATCCGGATCATCCCCGTTGCCGGTCAAGGGGAGAGGGCGATCGAGCTGGAGGTTCTCATCGATGGCCCTGCCGCCGCCGAACAGGCTGAAAGTGTCCTCCATGGATCGGGCACGAAAGCGCAGGTCCGAGGTATTCGGTATTCGCCGCACCCTCGCCGCGTCCGAATGCGGCTCGCCCAGGACGTCGCGGGCGGCGGCGATCTGGCGAAGGAACCAGGGTGCACCGGGTCCTCCCTGGTACAGGAGACATTCGAAATAGGACCGCTTGGAGATTCCGAAAGCCCGCTTCGACTCGTCGGTCGTCTTACGGATGGGCAGCACGAAGGAGGCTGAGGTCATCCCCTTTTCGCCGGGGAAGACGATCCGACCGCGGATTTCTCGCCGGTCCGGTGACGCCGGCACGCGGGCGGCCACGACGTCATCCCCGTAAAGATGACCCAGGGGTGAGAGCGGCCACGTCCCGCCAGGTTCCGGGATCGTCCGCCCCTGCGGCCATGAGACGCCGACGTAGGCCTCGCCGGGTCCGTCCAGCACGACGTAGGGCATCTCCTCCGGCTGGCACCTGTAGCCCAGGTTGACGGAGGCCGGGGTCGTCGGACGTTTCGATTCCGCCGGAATCAGTCCGCCTGGTTCCAGCTTCAATGCGCTCACCGAGGAAATGACGATGGTGTCCTCGTCGCGGGCTCCGGCCGACGAAACGATTCCTGGCCAGCCGGCGAGGAAGACCAGCGCGACGGTCTGCACGCGAAGGCTCGTTGTCGCTCCCATGCTGTGACACTCCGGACGATCCTGATACGAATGCCCCTGAGGCCTCAAGTTATCTCATGCTCGGAGGCCGCGGAAGTGAGACGGGAAGACCGAGACTTTTTCTCCAGCAGGAAGGGCTTCCCAGGCGCGAGATTGGGGGGCGAAGGCTACAATTGACGGCGGTCATCCAGCGTGCTCCGGGTTCGACGGAACACGTCCCGCCCGATGCGATTTCATCCTGACGAGACTGCCTGATGCCGACTCGTTCTGCTTTCTCGTTGTTGCTCTTCCTCGTTTTCGTTCAAAGCACGCGGGGAGATTCCTCCGTCGGTTATCAGCGAGACGTCCAGCCGATCCTGGCGGAGCATTGCACGGCGTGCCACGGCGTGGATGAGGCCGAGCGCAAGGGGCGATTGCGCCTGGACCGGCGAGAGGAAGCCCTGAAAGGGGGCGATTCGGGTGTTGCGGCGATTGTGCCCGGCAAGCCGGACGAGAGCGAGATCATCCGTCGCATTACTTCGGACGATTCGACCGAGCGCATGCCGCCGAAGCGTCACAATCCTCTGACATCAAAACAAGTTGACATACTGAAGAAATGGATCCGAGACGGGGCCGAGTATCAATCGCACTGGGCGTTCATCGCGCCCCGGAAGGGCACGATCCCGAAGACAGATCGGGCCAATCCGATCGACGCGTTCGTGGTCTCTCGTCTGAAGGAGCGGAACCTGGCCCTTTCTGCGGTCGCGGCCCCGGCGGCCCTATTTCGACGATTGTCGCTCGATCTCATCGGCCTGCCGCCCTCTCCGGCGGACCTGGCACGCTTCCAGCAGGATGGATTCGCGGCCACGGTGGAAAGGCTGCTGAAGAGCGAACGGTTCGGGGAGAAGTGGGCGCGGCATTGGCTTGACGCCGCACGCTATTCCGACACCAACGGCTACGAGAAGGACATGCCGCGCGAACAGTGGATGTGGCGGGACTGGGTGATCGACGCGCTGAATCGCGACATGCCTTACGACCGGTTCCTGATCGAACAACTGGCGGGAGACCTCCTGCCCGGCGCGACCCAGCAACAGATCGTCGCCACGGGATTCTTGCGCAATAGCATGATCAATGAGGAAGGGGCCATCGTCCCCGAGCAGTTCCGCATGGTCGAGATGTTCGATCGCGTCGATTGTCTCGGGAAATCCGTGATGGGACTGACGACCCAATGCGCCCAGTGCCATTCTCACAAATTCGACCCGCTGACCCAGGACGAATACTACGGGCTGTTCGCGTTCCTGAACGACTCCTACGAGGCTCAATCGTGGGTCTATACCCCCGAGCAGCAGCGGCAGATTTCACAGATCCAGGGCCGCATCCGCGACGCCGAACGGCGATTGCGCGAGCAGCGGCCGCAGTTGGAACGAGAGATCTCGGCCTGGGAGCAGGAACTCCTGAAGGGCCAGCCTGCCTGGGAGCCGCTGATCGCCAGCGAAATGGGAAGTATCAGCGGATTGAATCATCCAACTCAGGAGGCCGACAAATCCATCCTGATGAAGGGCCATCCCAGCGATGAAGTCTTCTTCGTCGCGACGCCGACGTTGAGCGGTGTGACGGGGCTTCGCTTGGAAGCGCTGAACCATCGCGATCTACCGCATGCCGGTCCCGGCCGCAGCCGCCTTGGCACGTGGGGGATCAATGAGTTGGAGGCGTATGTCAAAACTCCGGCCGGCAAGAACTGGGAAAAAATCAAGCTCAAGAACGCGACGGCAGACTTCTCCGAGGCCGAGCAGAAAAGTGCGGACGGCAAGAAGATCAGCGGACCTGTCGCCCATCTGATCGATGGGAAGGACAACACGATCTGGACGGCGGACCGTGGCGTCGGCCTTCGCAATCAGCCGGCGGCGGCCGTCGTGCAGTTCGATCATACCTTGAATCTGCCGCCCGGAACTCAACTGAAAATCGCCCTGCGGATGACGGACATGCTCGGGTGTTGCCGCCTGAGCCTCACCCGACAGCCCGCTCCCTCGGCCCCGCCGGTCGATCATGCCGCGATCCTGGCGATGCAGACCCCTGCACAGGCGCGGACTTCCGACCAGAAAGCTGCGATCTTTGCCGCCTGGCGGATGGTCGCTGCCGGGGCCGGGCCGATAAACGACGAGATCGCTGCCTCCTGGAAGGACTTTCCCCAGGCGGCGACGTCCATCCTGCACCTGGCGGAACGGGAACCCGCCAATCACCGCGAGACCCACCTGCTCGCACGCGGCAACTGGGACCAGCCGACCAGGGTCGTTCAGCCCCACACACCGGCCGCGTTTCCACCGTTCCCGCCGGACGCACCCCGCAACCGGCTCGGCCTCGCGCGCTGGCTGACCGATCCCAGGTCGCCCTTGACGGCACGCGTGGCCGTGAATCGCATCTGGCAGTCGATCTTCGGCGTGGGCCTGGTGGAAACCGCGGAGGATTTCGGCACCCGGGCGCCGGTGCCGGAGTATCGCGAGCTGCTGGACTGGCTGGCCGTCGATTTCATGGAGCATGGCTGGAGCCAGAAGCATCTGATTCGCACGATCGTCAACAGCGACACGTATCAGCAATCGTCCAGAGCGTCCGCGGCACTCGTGGAAAGCGACCCACGCAATCAATGGCTGGCACGGGGGCCGAGCTTCCGGGCTGACGCGGAGGTCGTGCGCGACATCGCGCTGAGCGTTTCGGGACTGATCACGCACAGGCTCGGCGGCCCGAGCATCATCCCTCCCGTCCCGCAGAACGTGCTGGATTACAATTTCACCTACCCGGCCTACTGGAAGCCGGCCGAGGGCCCCGAGCGCTATCGCCGAACGATCTATGGGTTTCGCAAGCGCTCGATGCCCGATCCGGCGATGTCGACCCTCGATGCTCCGAACGGCGATTTTGCCTGTGTGCGTCGCATGCGGTCGAATACGCCGCTCGCCGCTCTCACGACGCTGAATGAGCCGATCTTCGTGGAGTCTGCCCGGGCCCTGGCATTGCGGATCCTGCGGGAAGGGGGACGGGATGACGTGCGGCGGGCAGACTATGGGTTCTTCCTCTGCACGTCGCGACCGCCGACGAACGAGGAGCGGGATGTCGTCCTGGACCTGGTGCGATCGCAGCGAGGACGGCTGGCCGATGGCTGGTTGAACGTGCGCGAAGTTGCCACCGGCGACTCCACCCGCCTTCCGGAGTTGCCGACGGGAACGACTCCTCAGGACGCGGCCGCCTGGACCGTGGCGGCGAGAGTGCTCCTGAACCTCGACGAAACGATCTCCAAGAGATGAACAGGAATTCGAGCATGAACCTGGAACAGGAGCTGCAGCGGGCCCGGGCGCAATCCTTCTGCCGCCGTTGGTTCTTGCGGGACTGCGGCATTGGGCTTGCTGGGATCGCCGCGGGTTCGTTGATGGCCTCCGAAGTCGGCGCGACGACGCCCGCGGCCCAGAATCCGCTGATGCCCCGAAAACCGCATTTCGCGGCCAGGGCGAAGCGGGTGATCTACATCTTCCAGGCGGGGGCTCCCAGTCACCTGGAACTGTTCGACAACAAGCCTCAACTGTCCCGCCATGACGGCCAACTGCCCCCTGCCGGGCTGCTCAAGGATTATCGGGCTGCGTTCATCAATCCCAACTCCGCGCTCCTCGGCCCGAAATTCAAGTTCGCGCGCCACGGGCAATGCGGCATGGAGTTGAGCGAGGTGCTGCCGCACACGGCCAGGATCGCCGATGAGATTTGCCTGATCCGCACGATGCAGACCGAGGCGGTCAATCACGCCCCGGCTCAGATCATGATGAATACCGGATCCCAGCAGTTCGGCCGTCCCAGCCTCGGCTCGTGGACGATGTATGGACTGGGGAGCGAGTCGGACGAACTTCCCGGCTTCGTGGTCCTGACCAGCGCCAATGGAACCAGTGGCGGCGCCAGCAACTACGGTTGCGGATTCTTGCCCACCATGTACGGCGGCACGCCGTTTCGCAGCGCCGGTGAGCCTGTGCTCTATCTCTCGAATCCCGGCGGGATCGACAAGGAAGCGCAGCGCAGTTCGCTGGATACCCTGAACCGGCTCAATGACATGGCTCTCCAGTCGTCGGCCGATCCGGAGATCGCCGCCCGAATTCAAAGCTACGAGATGGCGTACAAACTCCAGACGAGCGCGCCGGAACTCATGGACCTCAGCAAGGAATCCCCCCAGACGCTCGAGAAATACGGCATCAAGTCGGTCAAGGAGGCCAACTTCGCCCGCAACTGCTTGCTCGCTCGGCGTCTCGTCGAACGAGGCGTCCGCTTTGTCCAGCTATTCCACGAAGCCTGGGATCAGCACAGCAACCTGACGGCCGGCCTCAAGCAGAACTGCATCAATACCGACCAGGCCAGCGCCGCGCTGGTGACGGATCTCAAGGAACGGGGACTCCTGGAGGACACGATCGTCATCTGGGGCGGCGAGTTCGGACGGACGCCCATGGTTCAGGGGGGGAACGACGGCCGGGACCACCACAACCGCTGCTTCAGCATCTGGCTGGCCGGCGGCGGATTGCGGGCCGGGTACACGCACGGTGAGACGGATGATCTTGGGTTCAACGTCGTCGCGGATCCCGTCCATGTTCACGACTTACATGCCACGTTGCTACACTTGCTGGGGTTCGACCACACACGACTCACGTATCGGTTCCAGGGACGCGACTACCGACTGACGGACGTTCATGGGCGGCTCGTCAAGGGAATACTGAGCTAAAGCCAGGAATGTCGGTGTCAGTTCCTCTTCCTCGAACACCCTCGAGCAGCGGGGCGGATCAGATCCAGACGCTTCGATCCAGCGACCGATACCCCACGGCCTCGGCGATGTGCTGGGGGAGGATCTCGTCGGAGCCCTCGAGGTCGGCGATGGTGCGGGCGACCCTGAGCACCTTGTCGTGGGCCCGGGCGGAGAGTCCGAGCTCCTCCATCGCGGCCTTGAGGATGTTCTGGGCGTCGGGCTTGAGCTTGCAGAAGGTGCGGACCTGGCGCGGGGTCATCCGGCCGTTGACCGTGGTGCCGTGGTGGTGCGGCTGCGACGAGCCGAAGCGGCGTGCCTGGCGCTCGCGCGCCGCCAGGACCTGCGCCCGCAGCTCCGAGGACGGCGGCCCGGGCGGCATCTCGGAGAGCTGCGTGAACGGGACGGCCGGGACCTCGACGTGGAGGTCGATGCGATCCAGCAGCGGGCCGGAGATCTTGCTCAGGTACTTCTCCACCTGCGGCGGCGAGCACGAGCACGCCCGCCGCGGATCCGACCGGTAACCGCACGGGCACGGGTTCATCGCCGCGACCAGGATGAAGTCCGCCGGGAACGTGCTGCTCCGGAGCGCCCGGCTGATCGTCACCCGGCCTTCTTCGAGCGGCTGCCGCAGGACCTCGAGCGTCTTCCTGTTGAACTCCGGCATCTCATCCAGGAAGAGCACGCCCTTGTGCGCCAGCGAGATCTCGCCCGGCTGCGGCGGGCTGCCGCCGCCGACGAGGCCGGCGTCGCTGACCGAGTGGTGGGGGGGGCGGAAGGGACGCACGGCCATGAGGGCCTGGCCGGGCCGGAGCAGGCCCATGACGCTGTAGATCCGGGTGGTCTCCAGGCTCTCGGCGGGGGTGAGCGGGGGGAGGATCGTGGGCAGCCGCTTGGCCAGCAGGGTCTTGCCCGTGCCCGGCGGGCCGATCATCAGCAGATTGTGACTTCCCGACGCGGCGATCAGGAGGGCGCGTTTGGCGTAGTCCTGGCCCTTGACGTCGACGAAGTCCTCCTCGGTGTGGGAGTTCTGGGCGAAGACCTCGTCGAGGTCGACGCTCTCGGGGTCCCTGTCGACCTGTCCGGAGAGGAAGCCGACGGCCTCGGCGAGGCTGCCGACGGGGTAGACGTTCAGGCCCTCCACGACGGCGGCCTCGGATGCGTTGGCGGTCGGGACGAGGAGCCCGTCGCGGCCCTCGGCGACGGCCTGCAGGGCCATCGAGAGGATCCCCTTGACGGGCCGGGTCTCGCCGGTGAGGGCGAGCTCGCCCACGAGCGCGAAGTTGCCGGGGCGGTCCACGCTCACCTGGCCGCTGGCGATCAGCAGGCCGATCGCGATCGGCAGGTCGAAGCCGCTGGCGTCCTTCTTCAGGTCGGCCGGGGCCAGGTTGATCACGACCCGATCCGTGGGCCGGCGATAGCCCGAGTTGACGATCGCGCGCTCGACGCGATGCGTGCTCTCCTTGACCGCCGCCTCCGCCAGCCCGACGAGGACCGTCTTGGGCATGGAGGAGAACGAGGCATCCACCTCCACCTCGACGGGCGTGGCGTCGATCCCGATCAGCGTGTAGGAGAACAGCTTGGCGAGCATCGTGGCGCGGCGGCGTCCAGCGGCGAGGGAGGTTTTTCTCCGGACCACGCCCCCATTCTAACAGGGAGCGATCGGCCATCCTAGCCGCCCCTGAAAGGCTGTCCAGGACGAACGCGGACAGGCTGTCCCGGTCGAAGGCCGATCGCGTTCGGCCCTATCGCTCCAGCAGGACGACGATCTCTTCCTTGGAGTTGCCGCCGAAGTCCTTCAGGTGCGGCGAGGACATCCCCTTGACCGACCAGCCCTGGCGGGCGTAGTTGTTCAGGAGATCCTCCAGCCTGGCGAGGTCGAATTTCCCCTCGAAGACCTTGTCGCGAGAGCAAATGAACTTGTATTCCTTGGTCTCGTGGGGCCCGTGGGCCTCGAAGGCGTGCTGGTCGTGGTCCGAGGCCGCGGCGGCGGCGGGTGCCGGGGCCAGGATGGACGGCTCAACCTGGACCGACCAGGCGGAATCGTCCAGGCCGTCGACGGCGATCCCCGAGTGGGGCGCCTCGGCGGCCGCGGCCACGGCGGCGGCGACCTGCGGGGCGGCCGCGACGGCGGCGGCCGGCGGGGCCAGGACCTGGAAGCTGTTGCCGCACTTCTTGCACTTGATCCGTGCACCCACCAGGGAAGGGGGGATCTTCCCCCGCTCACCGCACGACGGGCACGCGACGACGGGCATGGCCGGCCTCCTCGTGGGAAAGGGCTCGCGGCTCGGGGCAGGGCGGCGATCGAGTGCCGGCGGCTCGCCCTTCGCCGATGGGCCGGCGGCGAACTCCTCGCGAGTCCCCGCCGGACCGATCGCTAACGTATCACGCGCGGGTCGTCGTTCCAACCGCCTGCCCGTCCCCGCCCCGGCCCGGCGGCCGCCGGCGTGCCCCAAGGGGTGTTGAGGAAATCCCACATGCTCGCCGGACCCGAGTTGATTCGGAGGCCCCTCGCTTGACCGCGCGGCGGGCGGCGATCATGATCAACCGCATGAACGCACAAGCCGGCATTGACGCGTCAACGGAGCTGCATCCGTGGGCGGGTCCTCGTCGCAATTCAAGGCGGTGGTAGACCATGGATTCCGAGAAGGTGCTCGATCAGCTCGACGCGATCATCGATGAACTCCTGGACGAGAGCGACCTCGCGTCCTCGTCCGTCGCCTCGATCCTGATGGCGGCGAGGGATTCGATCCGCAACGGCTATCACGTCGCGCTCGCGGGCCGTACCTGGTCGGCGAGCAATGCGCTGCGCCAGCAGTTCCCCAGGACGGCGGAGCTCTTCCCGGTCGCGGTCCTGAAGCATGCCAGGCATTGATCGGGGGAAGTGCCCGGGGCGGACGGAGCGGGGGGGCATGCCGAGGGGCTCGCGGTTAAGATGATGGGGTCTCCGCGGCGGCTCCGGGCTCCGCGGACGCCCGCCGCAACCGACCGAGGTGATTGCGGAGCCTTTGGGACGACCCTCCGGCGAGCCTGATGACCGCATTCCTCACAAGCTTCCTCGCGATCGCGATCCTCCTCCTCGTTGCGGGTCTGTTCTCCCTCTTCAAGGCCGCGATCCTCGCCTCCCGGGAATGGAGGCTCCGCGGGCAGGCCAGCCGCGGCGACCGGGGTGCGCTGGCCGCCCTGGCGATCCGGATCGAGCCCGGCCCGACGCTCTCGGCCTTGCGGCTGGGGATCGTCGTCGCCCTCTCGGCGGCCGGTATCCTGGCCGGCTTCCAGGTCGTCGGCCTGGCGGGGGACGTCGAGGGGGGCGATCGAGGCGTGCTCCTGGGCGCGGCGCTCGTCACCGTCATGCTCGCGACGGCCACGTTCGTCCTCACGCATTC
Organism: Aquisphaera insulae; assembly: GCF_011064615.1. GTDB lineage: Bacteria > Planctomycetota > Planctomycetia > Isosphaerales > Isosphaeraceae > Aquisphaera > Aquisphaera insulae. The sequence goes on from NZ_JAALJH010000043.1 coordinate 37,585, forward strand.
CCTGCCCAGGCGGCTCGCACTCCATCGCCCCGAGCGGATCGCGAGGATGCTGGTCCGGCCGGTCCTCCTGGTTCGCCGGATCCTCGGCCCCCTCGCGCGGTTCATCGACCTGACCGTGGATCGAATCCTGCGTGGCTCGAGCGCCGCTCCCGCCGATCGCCCCGACATCTCCGTGGAGGAGATCCAGCGGCTGATCTGGGCGGGTGCCAGGTCTGGCGTCATCGAGGAGGTGGACGCCGAGATCTTCCAGAGGGTCTTCCGCTTCCTCGATCGTCGGGCGAGGGCCATGATGACGCCCCGCGACGACGTCGAGTGGATCGACCTGGCCGACTCGCCGGAGACCATCCGCGCGAAGATCATGGCCTCGGCCCACTCGCGGTTCCTGGTCTGCGACGGGAGCCTGGACATCCTGCTCGGGGTGGTGCAGGTCAAGGACCTCCTTAGCCCGGGGGGGGACGGCCCCTCGATCCGCCTCCGGGGCCATCTCGCCTTGCCCCCGTTCGTGTACGAGCGGACTCGCGGCCCGCAGGTCCTCGAGACCCTGAGGAAGTCGGCGACGCATACCGCGGTGGTGCTCGACGAATTCGGGTCCGTCGTGGGGATCATCACGATCCACGACATCATCGAGGCCATCCTCGGCGACCTACCCAAGGACGGCATCGAGGACGACGAGGGGCGCCGGCATCAGAAGCCGGACGGATCCTGGGTCCTGGAAGGTCGCTTCCCCCTCGACGAATTCCGCGAGATGTTCGACCTGGTGGACCTCCCCCCGACGGATTACCAGACCCTCGCCGGGCTGGTCCTCGCCCGGCTCGGGCATTTCCCACGGATCGGCGAGTCGTTCGAGTTCTCGGGCCTACATTTCGAGGTCAGCGACGTGGAGAACAACCGCGTGGACCGCGTCCGCGTCCGGCCGACCCCCCGATGGGAGCGGCCCTGATTCCGGCCTGAACCGGCCGGTCCGAACGACGGCCGTTCCGGACATCACCACGCGCTCGCCCGATCGAGCTGCGAGACCTCCTCGGGGGTCAGCGCCAGCTCGGCCGCCTTGACCAGGTCGGAAAGCTGCTCCACGCTCGTCGCGCTGGCGATCGGCGCGGTGACGGACTTCCGCTGCATCAGCCAGGCGAGGGCCACGACGGCCGGGACGGTCCCGCGTGCCCCGGCGATCTCGTCGAGCGCCTCCAGGATTCGGAATCCGCGATCGTTCAGGTACTTCGAGCCGATGCTCTTGCCCCGCGGGCTCTTGCCGAGGTCGCCCGTCGATCGATACTTGCCGGTGAGGAATCCGCTCGCCAGGGAGTAATAGCCGATCACCCCGAGCCCGCGCTCCAGGCAGAGCGGCTCCAGGGCCTCCTCGTAGCCCTTGCGATCGTACAGGTTGTACTCCGGCTGGAGCGAGACGTAGTGGGGCAGCCCGTTCTCGTCGGCGATCGCGAGGGCCTGCTCCAGGCGCCGGGCGTCGTAGTTCGAGGCTCCGATCGCCCTCACCTTGCCTTGCTTGATCAAGGTATCGTAGGCACCCAGCGTCTCTTCCAGGGGCGTCTCGGCGTCATCCTTGTGAGACTGGTAGAGATCAACGCGGTCGGTCTGAAGGCGCGCGAGCGAGTCCTCGACGGAGCGCAGGATGTAGCCCCGCTTCAGCCCCTTCGAGCCGTCGCCCATCGGCATGCCGACCTTCGTCGCCAGGACGATCCTGTCTCGCTTCTTGCTGGCGGTGAGCCAGCGGCCGATGATGGTCTCGGACTCGCCGCCTCGATGGCCGGGCACCCAGGCCGAGTACATGTTCGCGGTGTCGATCAGGTCGAAGCCGGCGTCCACGAACGCATCCAGGACGTCGAATGAAGTCTTCTCGTCGATGGTCCATCCGAAGACGTTCCCGCCCAGGGCGAGGGGGGCCACCGAGATTCCGGATCGGCCAAGTGGTCGTCTGAGCATCGTATCCTCCCCGGGTCGTGCGTGTGGATCCTGCGCTATCTTACCGCCGCGGTCCAGGATACCTATCCCTCAGTGTCGTGATCCGTCGTTGACGACGTCGCGGGTGTCTCGACGCCGACTGGTCGGTCCGACCTCGGGCGATCGACCCGGATTTGCACGCTCGAGACCAACTTCCTCAGTGAGCGAGCCAGAACAGGACCCACCTGATCGCGTCGAAGGGTGATGAGCCGACAGAGCAACCTGAAGTCGATGCGGGTCGCCGCCCGAGCGTCGTCGCGATCGAGCCCATTCGGGCAGGCCGACCCGAACAGGAACCGGATCAGGCGACGCCGACAGGCTCCCAGGTCGGACCTGGGAGGCTCCGGCGGAGCCTGGTCGAGGCCGAGCGTGGCTCCCGTGGCGATGAGCCCCGCATGGACGATTCCGCTACAGCCGTGCAATTTTGCCCTCTGCCAGACGTCTTCCCATCGAAGATCTGGAAATCGCATCACCGTCTCGCGGATATCGCAGAGTGCCTTGAGGCGTTCGAAGCGCCGGCGGTAGGCACCGATGCAGGAGGCGATGAGCAGGTCCTCCGCGCCCATGACATGAACACGGTGGCCCAGGTGATCGACCGGGCGGGCTCCCTCCCAGATGGTCCGGAAGCAGATCGGGAGGAGGCCGTTCAAGGTGAGGTCGTGATGCTCGAGCCACTCGCATTCCCAGCCCCAGCCGGTCCGCCTGCCGAGGATCCCGATCAGGTCGTAGAATCCGGTGCGGGTGGTTGCGTCAAGCTCCTCGAGCGAGACGCCCAGGACGAGGTCCACGTCGGAGGAGACGGTCGGGAATGGTGCCGCATAGACGACTCGATCGAGGGCGACTCCCTTGATCAGGAGCACGGGCAGTGAATGCTGGTCGCAGAAATCGAGGAACTCGCGGAGCGCGACGCCGGCTCGTTCCTTCGCGTCGCGATTGACGACGCAGGAGATCCCGAATCGGAGCCTTACCGCCCTCGGCACGATCCGATCGGGCTCATCCAGCCTCTCGAGGTTGAGCCCGACGAGCGGTGCCACGCCATGTTCCGTGGCCGCGACGAAGAGGCGATCCCAATCGATCGCGTGTCGCTCGCAGAGAGAACGAATGACGCGCGCATGGCCGTCGTCGAACCGCTGCCGGCAACAGGCGCGAAGGATCTGCAATTCGGGCCTGAGGCGATCCCGGTCGTCGAGGAAGCCCGGATTCGGCTCGACCTTCCCTCGACCGGTGCCGGGGCGTAGCCGGATCGTGCTCATGGCTTGCTGCCCAGGAGGAACTCGCCGACGGCGGGTTCGGCGTGGGGGTCGATGGTCGTCGCCTTCGCGAAGAGATCGGAGTTCCCCGCGCCGATCGCACAGGGGGCCAGGTTCATGGCCGTCGCGGTCAGGTACATGGTCTGATAGAGGACGCCGACGTTCTTCTGCACGAGTGCATAAGCGATCGACTCGTACTTCCAGGCGACGCGCGGCATGCGCGCGGCGATGGTGATGAGGACCTGGAGCGAGCTCGCCGCCATCCCCGCACACCGGGCGGCGTGATCCAGCATCTGGTCGACGTATCCCGTGCGTCCCGCGATGCGGATCAGTCGATGCTCCTCGCCATCGTAATGATAGAGTCCGGGAACCAGGTCGCGACAGGCTCGGATCGTGACGTAGAGTTCCAGCTCATGAAGGCAGCCGGCGGAAGGATAGGGTCGGGACGCAAAATCCATCCGGATCGGGCCGCGCTCGGTCGTGAGAATCGCGTCGTGATAGTCGACGATCCTGCCCACGCGATAGAGGAACTCGGCGAGCTCCCGCGCCGAGATGGGCACCGCGACGTATTCTCGACGCGACTGTCGGGCCTCCACGACGGCCGCGAACGGAGGATCCTCGCGCTCGATCCGCTTGAGGTCAGGACGCTCGAGGACGATCGATTCACCGACATGGCCGGGACGGCAGGCCGGGGGCGGTTCGGATCGACCTGCGAGGCGATACGTCGGGCCCATGGGTGCGTCATGCCGCCCCGCGCGGCTTCGCGAGTGGAAGAGGAGGTCGTGGAACTCCCAGGACTGAAGCGGGGGACGTTCCTCCTCCGCCACCTCCGCCCCCTCGGACGGTTCCGCGGCGAATCCGGCACCGACGAGCAGGGCGAGCATCGCCGCGGCCGCGGCCGGCGAGAGGGATGGAATCCGGTCCGCAAGCTCCTCGGCCTTGCAGGGACTAGACAACTCGTGCACCATCGCCGTGGCCAGCCAGTGATGGAGGATGATCCGGCCCGACGACCGGGGCGACTCGAGGACGATCCGGTCTTCGATCCGGCGGCTGTAGGCGAACCGGGAGAGCACGATTCCTCGGTCGAGTTCGAGATCTCGGAGCGGCAATTCCAGTCCGTCGGAAATCGCCAGCAAGGTCGCCAGGTTCAGGTCCCCCTGGCGCGCGGAACAGGTCAGGAACCCGCGTGCCGTGGCCTCCTGAAGGAAAGCCGCCCAGCGGTCCGATGACACGTCCAAACCCAGGCGGTCCGGTCGCAGCAGCCTTTCCAGCGGCGCACCCGGCGAATCGAGGAGGCCAAGCCCGGCCGCCAGCGGTGGTTCGAGGCTCATCGAGTCGCTCCCCCGGACGAGCCGACACGCCCCCCCGGAGAGGGGGGAGATGGTGACTCCTGCGGCGATCGACAGCCAGGGCGAGCGTTCCATGGAGGACGACTCGGGACGATTGGAAATTCAGATGAACATGGGTACTGGATTCAGTTCGGATTCTGCCAGTGGGCCCGGCAGCCAGCCCAGCCTCGCGGGGACGTCGAAGAGTCGACCGGGGCCGAAGCGGGCCCAGAAATGGCGCAGCCCCGGGACGATGACCTTGACGACCGGGAGCCCGATGTCGGGGCGCGTCAGGTCGAGGACGAGGAACTCCATGCCACGATCCTCGACGAGCGAGCGGCAGTACAGCACATCGTCCCGAAAATCATCGAACCGGACCGTCCGAAAATCCGCGAGCCGGCGCCTCGGCGCATGGGGGTCGGGGGCCAGGTGCGGCTGATTCGCGATCGTGGCCGTCTCGAGCCAGTCCTCAACATCCGGGCCGCCGACGAATCCCCGCCGGGACGGATCCTCGACGCTCGGGTTCGAGAGCATCAGGTGAAACTGATTGAACTCGGTGACGGCCCTCAGTACGGCGGCCCGCGGGCTGAAGTGGGACCCGAAGCCGAAGAGGATCTCCTCGGGCCGCGAATCGACGCACCTCGAGACGGCCGCGAATGTCGGGATCTCCAGGTCCGAGGTCAGGTCCAGGACATGTAAATCCCTCCCTCGCTGGCGGAGGAAGGCGGCGAGGGTCTCCAGGTACGGATCCTGGAAGCTGGACAGATCGACCTCGGGACGTCGGAGGCGGTTGTACCACCAGAGCGCGACGGCGTCGCGCTCGACCAGCTCCAGGAATCCGTGAAGGATCGCCTCCTCCAGCGTGCTCCCCGCGGCATTGCCGTTGGAGCAGGCGACGCAGGACGCGGCTTCCGTCGGCCGGGGGTGATTGAAGTAGCAGAATGCCGTGGGCAGGTAGCGATGTTCCCCGATCGTCAGGGACGACACCGGCGTCCAGTCGATGATCGCGTCCTCGACGAACGGCTCGGGCACGACATTGAACCGCGAGCCTCGGGAATTCCAGCGGTCTCGCCCTCGATATTGCTCCTCGCTAAAGCGCATGCACTCGTTGGGGTGAATGGCGCGCGGGGCAAGGTCCACGAACCTCGCCCGAATTCGAGGCTCGTCGCCGCGGTAACAGGACGAGGATCGCTCCAGCGCCTCGCCGAGGGCGCTCGCGCGGGCCTGCAAGTCCGTCGTCCCTTTTCCGCTACAGAGGTTCCGAAACCCTTCCCGAAGCGAACGCGGCGTGGATCTCCTGAACGCAGGATTGTAGCCGGCGGTGTAGCTATGCTGCGGGCCCTGGGTCGACAGCCCAACCCGCTCGAGCATGGTCACGTGGCCGGTGATCGGGCTTACATGGTGAGCATGGCTCTCGAGCATGACCTCCGGGGGAACGGATCGCGCCGCGTCATTCGCCCAGGGGGGCTTCCGGCGGCTGCGGAGCTCGACCTGCGTGAAACCTCGTCCCGGCTCGTCGGCCGGGTCGCCACATGCCGGGCAATGGGGCTGCCAGGCCAGCCGATGGGTCGTCCCTTGCATGGTTCGGAGGTCGAGGGTGGCGACCCGGCCGGCAAGGTCCGGCAGCTCGCCTCGTACGACCCACTCGGAGACCTTCAACGCGAGCAGATTGGCGGCGACCTGAAGCCCGGCCGGCGTCGAGCCGGGCGGGACCGGGATCGGCTCGGCACGTCGATTCAGCGATCGGACGAGCGATTCGAAGGGCCGGTTCGTGCGGAGTCGGCCCGCGAGACATTCCCAGCATCCGGTCATCTCGGGCTGAAAGAGTGGTCCCAGCCAGAGCTCGGATCCGGTCGGCCTGGCCAGGAGCCAGGAGCGACCTGAATCCAACGACTCTCGATTGATCTCCGCGAGCCCGCCGCGGAGGTAGTCGTCGGTGATCACGACTGTGAAAGCGCCTCGCGGATCCTCCCGGACGCCGAGGGATTGGAACGCATCGCGGATCGGTCCGACCCCGACATTCCCGATCGCGCGCAGGACCACGCGTCCCTCGGCGAGTCGACGGGCCGCAAGCTCGGGGTCGATCTGGAACCCCGCCCACCACGCCTCCTCGCCGGGGGGCAAGACCGGGTCGCCGTGGGTGAGGTATCCGCACTCCTCCATGTGCTGGAGCGCGGCGAGGATCTCCGGCCGCGAGGCCCGGTCGTTCAGCTTGACGATGATCTCCTCGGGTGTGAACCTGCCATCCAGGTAGGGCAGGACCAGGGCGGACAGCGCCCCTTCGACGAAGGTGTGTGCGCCCTCGGAGAACAGGATCAGGCCCTCTCCTTCGAGTGCCTCGGCATGGAGATGAGCCTTCAGGCGCGGTCGTTTCGCCATCGATGCGCGACTCCGGGTGCTCGACCGCTGACCCTTCGAGGCCGGGAAAAGCCATCCCTCGCGGGCGGTCCGGTCGCCGTCAGCTCGAACCGCAACCGCCGGACGCCGCCTGCGCCGGCGTCGGCGTCAGGAGCGTCGTGACCGCGGGCAGGATCAGCGTGAGGACGCCCACCTTGCCCACCTTTCGGACCACCTCGCGGCGAGACTTCCGGGCTTCCTCGGGCGTGCGATCGATGTGGTCCTCCAGGAGTTGAGAGCGGCCGAGGCGGTCGATGGCGACCATGACGAGATCATCGTCGGCGACCGGATCGACCTGCTCGCGGAGCAGGGAGGCGATTTCGGGGACGGAATGCAGTCCGTCGCAACTTCGCCAGACCAGGGCCGCGGTCCTGTTCAGGTTGTGGGCGAGCTTCCGCTGACGATCATAAATGATCATCTCGTCGCCGATCGTCTCGAGGAGAAGATTGTCGCGCCGGGCTCTCGGGTTCATGGCGATACCTCATGTTGAGGGCTATCGATCCTGGGGGTGATCACTCCGGCGACTCCGACATGCGAAGGTCGGATCGCGGAAACTCGAACGGCAATGGCGCGGGGACACGACGGCCACGATCCTTCGCCAGTACGGAGGCCGCCATGGCATCGGCCTCGCCCCGAACGCCGCCCAGGGCGGCTGCCCCGCCGACGGCACGTCGCAGGACGGCCAGCGAGAAGTCGGGCTGGCTTCGGGCCAGGACGGTGTGCCGGAGCATCGCCAGCACGGCCGTCCCGGGCGAGAGGACGCGGGGCTCCCACCTCGCTCCGGGCCGATGCCTCGTCACGAGCAGTTGCCCGATCGGCAAGGGGCCCGCATGCGAAGTCGCACCCAGATCCTCGGGCGTGCAGCGGCGAATTTGGCGGCCTGGCCCCCCGCGGATCGCGAGGGCTCGCGGGAACGGATGGACGAGGCCGTCCTGATCCAGGACCGCGAATTCGTCCGAGAGGTACTCGGCACCCGCGCGAAGCATCGCGGCAACCAGCGTGGTCTTTCCGCTCCGGCTGGTGCCCGGTATCACGATGGCTCGCCCGCGCCAGCCGACGACGCCTGCGTGGACGAAGACCACGCCCCGGGCGTTCCGCGAGACGCTCAGCTCGAGGCCCGAGCGGAGCCGGGCGGCGACCTCGTCGGCGCTCCGGGTCCTCGCCAGCCTGTATCCGTTCACGTACAGGTGGTGGGCCGGCCCGCCACGGCGTCCGGGCTCACGTCCCACCACGAGGGAGTAGAGCCTGTCCACACGTCGATCGCCCGACCAGGACCAGGACGGCGGCAGAAGCTCCGGCAGACGATCGAGCGCGGCACGATCGCTCACCCGTATCCCGATCCGCGCCCCGAACGAGGCGAAATCGATGCGTCCCGCCCAGGGGATCCGGTCGAGTCGGGCCTGCTTCCGGACGATCGATTCTCGGGGAGAGATGTGGAGGCGGGATTCCATGACTGGCCCCCGAGATGTCGCTCGCATGAGTGCGGGATTGAAAAAGTATGGCGAAATACCCTCCAATGTTCAAGTCCGTCCATTGGACCTGAAGTCTCGAGTTGCCGGGACGGAACTTCTGTGCCGCGAACGCAACACGACCGGGCGGGACGACGGCCGGTCGACGTTCAGATCTTCCGCACCTTGATGTTGAATTGCTGGATGCGATAGGCGATCTGTCGCGGGGTCATTCCGAGCAGACGGGCGGCCTTGGCCTGGACCCAGCCGGCATGCTCGAGCGCGGCCACGATCCGCTCGCGTTCGTCGAGGGCGGGGTCGTTGAAGTCCGCGGCCAGGCCCTCCGTCGCGCCCCCCTCGAGGATGCTGTCTTCCAGCCCGGAGAGGATGAGCGCGTCGCGATCGATAACCCCGCGCTCGGCCATCACCGCGGCCCGCTCCAGGCAATTCTCGACCTCGCGGATGTTCCCGGGCCACTGGTACTGCATCATCATTCGGACGGCGTCATCGGTGACCTGGAGGGGCCGGCCCTGGCGCTTGGCGATCCGCCCGGCCAGGGCCCGGGCGATCTCCGGCAGGTCCTCGAGTCGGGCACGGAGCGGGGGCATGTAAATCGGCATCACGTTGAGGCGATAGTAGAGATCCTCGCGGAACTTGCCGGAGGCCACGTCGTCCTCCAGGTTGCGGTTGGTGGCGGCGATCACGCGGACGTCGATCTCGCGCGTCTTCGAGCTGCCGACGCGCTCGAATTCCCCTTCCTGGAGGATCCGCAGCAGCTTGGCCTGGAACGTCGGCGAGATCTCCCCGATCTCGTCGAGGAAGAGCGTGCCGCCGTCGGCCTGCTCGAAGCGCCCCAGGCGGTGGTCGGCCGCCCCCGTGAAGGCCCCCTTCTCGTGGCCGAAGAGCTCCGACTCGAGCAACTGGTCGGACAGGGCGGCGCAATTGAGCCGGACGAAGGGCTTCTCCGCTCGCATCGAGTTGTAATGGATCGCCCGCGCGACCAGCTCCTTCCCCGTCCCCGACTCGCCCCGGATCAGGACTGTCGTCGTCCAGCGGGCGACGGCCCGGATCTGCTCGAAGACCCTGCGCATCACGGGCGTGTGGCCGATGATGTTGTCGAAGCCGTACTGGACGCGGACTTCCTGGAGGAGCCGATCCCGCTCGCTGACCAGGTGCCGCCGCTCCTCGGCCATGCTCCACGAGAGTCGGACGACCTGTCCGACCAGGTTCGAGACCATCTCGAGGAATCGCGCCCGCTCCTGGAGCGTGGTCGGCGGCGAGACGTCGGGCTGGGCCGCGATGACCCCGATGACCTTGGCCCCCATCCGGATCGGCGTGGCGATGAACGGGAGATCGGGCTGATAGAGCCCCAGGCGGCTGATGAATCGGGGCTCGTCGGCGATCCGCGGCACGATCACGGTCTCGGCCTGCTCGAGGATCAGGCCGATGATCCCCTCTCCGCTCCGATACCGGATGTCGTCGAGCTTGCGATCGCGTGAAGAGTCGTCGTGGACGGCGCGGAGGATCAGCTCCCCCGAATCCGGATTGAGGAGCGTCACCATCCCCCGCCGCAGGCCGCCGCGGTCCTGGAGCTCATGGAGGACCCCGCAGAGCGTCCGCTGCAAGTCCAGGGAATGAGCCAGCACCTGGCTCACGTTGAAGAGCGTGTCGAGCTCCAGGGTGATCGGACAGTCCTTGCAGTCCATGGACGCAAGCAACCCCATTCCGGCTATAGGGAGTCTCCGTCGATCCCGGCCCCGAGCCGATCGGTGGGACGATCACGAGAATCCGCATGGCTTGTCATGGAAGCGAGCCGTCCGGTCGGGGCTCGAGATCCGCAGCGCAGCAGCCTGTCCCGCCTCACTCGCTCGCCGAACACGAGGAGGGCCAGGCGGCCATCCCGGAACGGCGGAGACAGCGAGGGTGCAATCCATGGGAGAGGGGCATGACGAAACGGTTTCATCATGCAATCCGCGCACCGTTTCGCCGCGGTCATTCGGGTGATCTGTAACTTGGCGGGGCGGATGGATTTGCTCGTCGAATCCCGGCGGCCGAACGGGTCGAACCGTCCGCCCGTCGCGTCGGCCGGCTTCCGAGCTGACCACGACGACGGCAATCTGGCGGCATCGTGCCTACCGAATGCGCACGCCCGCTTGATTCGATCGGGGGCGGTTGCCGGCCCGAGCCCCCCCGGACCCGCCGCGGCCGGGCTCGTGAGCCTCGATCGGGAGCCGATCGGCCCGGCGGGAGGGAACCGGCGCGAAAATCGCAAGCGAGAGCGATCGCCCGAAGGGACGACGACGCTTGAAATCATCCTTGACCAAGACACGCTAGCGGGCATTCGAGCGACCTCGATGGACGAGGGGGACTCCTTCATGCGGATACACGTCAAGGTGACAGGCCGGCGATACCTTTCCGGCGGAGAGATGCTTCCCGCGCTCGACCTGCCCGGAGGGTCGAGTATCGACGACGCGATCGACGCGGTCCGGCGCCAGACGGGCGGGGCCGCGGCGATCATCCCGCAGGCTCTCCTGGCGATCTCCGGCGAGCACATCGGGACGGTCGCTCGTCATACGCCCAGGGTCCTCGTCGACGGGGACGAGGTCATGATCTTCGCGCCGGTCGCGGGCGGCGCGCCGCAGACCGGACAGTCGGCTCGCTTCCAGAGCCGGACCTGACTCATCTCTCCCCGGAAGCCATCGACCACGAGCAGGCGGCCCCACGACGGTATGCCGGCCCGGCCGAGGATCTTGATCGCCTCGAGCGCCGCCAGGTTGCCCATCGTCGCGGCGATCGCCCCGACGACCGGGAATCTGGCTTCAAACGGGGGCTCCTCCGGGTACGCACACGCGAGGCATGGGGAGTCCTTTCCGTCGCAGACGAAGAGCGAGCCGGCCATCCCCCACTGGGCAGCGTCGATGAACGGGATGCCGGCGTCGTAGGCCGCCCGGTTCAATCGGAGTCGATGCTCGAAGTCCGCCGGGCAGCTCAGGATGATGTCGACCCGGCGGGCCAGGATGTCCGCCTCCTCGTCATCGGGTTCGTGATCGATGACCTCGACCGAGACGAACCGGCTCATGGCCCGGAGATATCTCGCGAACTGGTCGGCCCGGGGCATGCCCACGCCGGCCTCCGAGCCCAGGAGCTGCCGGTTCATGTCCGGCGACTCGAGCTCGCCGCCGTGGGCGATGATGATCGTGCCGACTCCGGCCATCGCCAGCGAGAGCGCCGCGGGGCCGCCCAGGCCCCCCACCCGCGTCACCAGGGCCGTCGATCCCTTGAGCCGGCGCTGGCCTTCCTCGGAGAGCACCCCCGGCCCGATTTGCCGGTCGTACCGGACGCGTTCCTCGTTCGAGAGTTTCGGCAGGATCATGCAGGCTGCTCCATGCATTCCGGCTCGACCGGCTCGAGCGCCGACTCCGGAACGAGGAAAGTACGGCCGTCGAAGTACGCATGGTAAGCCGGCCCTCCCGGATGGTCGCGGAGGACGCGGAGGACCTCCCCGCGCGTGCCGGCGGCCACGACGACAACGCCTCCGATTGCCAGGGGGATTCGCGAGGCGACCTTGTCCCGGAACAGGAACTGCGCGGGGACCCACGGCTCGTCGGCCCCGATCAACTCCTCCTCGCGGCAGCCGACCAGGAGATCAACCTCGGTAAAGTGCACCGAATAGATGATCTGATCCTGGAGGAAGGTCCCGACGTTCCGGACGAAGCCCACGCTCCCCGCCTTTGCCAGGACGTCGCCCGTCTCCTTGCCCGGGAAGGTGCCGTCGTTGCGGACCGTCCGGACGACCCGGACGAGCTCGCCGTAGTCGAAGCGGGGCATCATGGGAGTGAGCCTCCGTTGACGGTCGACGAACCCCCGAGGCCGATCGAGGAGAGCGGCACGAAGGCCTCGCCCCGCGCCTCGTGGAAGACCTTGAACACCTTCTCCGTCAGGGCGTCGGATTCGACGAAATCCTGATAGGCGCGTGCCAGCCAGGCCCGGTAAGCCCCCCGACGGCCCTCGAGGTCGCCCGGCAGGGAGTCGCGGTCCTGCGCCAGGTAGTCGTGGAACCGCTGGAGGATGTGCAGCCGGTTCACGTGGACGACGGACGGCTCGTACGGGACGGCGAAGTAGTCGAGGAACTCCTCGGCGCTGGCCAGGTCCTGGAGCTCGTCTTCGAATTCATCGAGGTCCATGGCTCAGGCTCCCTGGCGGACGGTGGAGGGGACTCGAAACGAGCGCGAGCGGCCGCCTGACGCGGCCCGGACGGCGACGGCATGCCAGCGCCTGAGCTCGGCGTCGGTGGGGGGCCGCTTGGTGCGGTCGGCGAAGTTACGGAGCCGTTCCAGGATCGCGGCCGTAGCCTCCGGGCCCGCCGAGAGGCCGAGGTCCGCCAGGGCATGCGCGACGGAGCGAGTCCCCGAGTGCTTCCCCAGGACGATGGAGTGTGACCGACCCAGGAGCGCGGGGTCCACGCCCTGGTAGTTGTGTCGATCCTTGAGGAGTCCGTCGACGTGGATCCCGGCCTCGTGCGTGAAGACCCCCGCGCCGACGAGGCTCTTCTGCCAGCCGACCTGGCGGCCGGAGGCCTTCGCCACGCGGTCGGACACGAGCGGCAGGCGGGGGAACTCGACGCCGGTCTCGAGGCCGTGGAGCAGCTTCAGGCTCACGGCCACCTCCTCGAGCGGGGCGTTGCCGGCTCGCTCGCCCAGGCCGTTGACCGTGGTGTTGACGTGGGTCGCGCCGGCGAGGACCGCGGCCAGGCTGTTGGCCGTCGCCAGGCCGAGGTCGTCGTGCGCGTGCATCTCAATCTCGAGGCCGGTCGCCGCTCGCAATCGCCGGATTGCCCGATGAGTGGAGAACGGCTCGAGGATCCCCACGGTGTCGGCGAACCGGAAACGGCGGGCGCCGGCGGCCTCGGCGGCCTCGGCCACGCGGAGCCGGAACTCGGGGTCGGCCCGCGACGAGTCCTCGCCGCCGACGCAGACCTCGAGACCTTCGTCCAGGGCCCGCGGCACCATGTCCGCAATCGTCCTCAGCACCGCGGAGCGATCGGTGGAGAGCTTGCGGTCGATCTGCTGGTCGGAGATCGGGATCGACAGGTCGACCATCGTCACGCCCAGCCCGCGGCATGCGGCCAAGTCCTCCCGGCGCATCCGGCACCAGACCAGCAGCCGGGCGCGAAGTCCGGCGGAGGCGATCGCCCGGATCCCCTCGCACTCGGCTCCTCCCATGCCGGGGATGCCGATCTCGAGCTCGGGCACCCCCGCGTCGTCCAGGTCGCGGGCGATCGCCAGCTTCTCCTCGAGCGTGAAGGCGACTCCCGCGGACTGCTCGCCGTCGCGCAGGGTCGTGTCGTCCAGGACGACCGTGCTCCCGCGCGGCGGCTCGTCGATCTCATCGGCGAACACGACGTCACCTCCGATCAGGCGTAACGGGGGGCGAACGCTTCCTCGGCGGCGACCGGGCCGTCCTCGTTCCAGTAGGGCGAGAGCGACCGCAGATGGGCCATGATCGGCGGGACCGCGGCGATCACGCGGTCCACCTCGTCCATCGTGTTGTACCGCGACAGCGAGAACCGGACGGTGCCGTGAGCGGCCGTGTAGGGGATGCTCATCGCCTTCATCACGTGCGACGGCTCGAGCGACCCTGACGTGCAGGCCGATCCGCTGGACGCCGCGATCCCCTCCTTGTTGAGCAGCAGGAGGATGCCCTCCCCCTCGATGTACTCGAAGGCGATGTTCGCCGTGTTCGGCAGCCGATGGTCGGGGTCGCCGGTCACGAAGCAGTTGGGGACCGCGGCCAGGATTCCCTTCTCGAGCCGGTCCCGCATCGCCTTCACGCAGGTGTTCTCGAAGACCATGTGCTCCATGGCCAGCTCCGCCGCCTTCCCCAGCCCCACGATCGACGCCGAGTTCTCCGTGCCGGCCCGCCGGCCCCGCTCCTGGTGACCGCCTCGGAGCAGGGGGCGAAAGCGGGTGCCCCGTCGGAGATAGAGCACGCCCACCCCCTTGGGGGCGTGGAGCTTGTGCCCGGAGAGGCTGAGCATGTCGATGGCCGTGTCCTTGAGGTTGATGGGCAGCTTGCCCACGGCCTGGACGGCGTCGGTGTGGAACTGGGCGCCGACCCCCTTCGCCAGCTCCGCCATCTCCTCGACGGGGAAGATGGTCCCGGTCTCGTTGTTGGCCCACATGGCCGAGACGATGGCCGTCTTCTCCGACAGCTTCTTGCGATATTCCTTCAGGTCCAGCCGCCCCTTCTCGTCGACCCTGAGCCGATGGACGACATAGCCGTCGTCGCCGAGCTGCTTCTCCAGGTAGTCGCAGAGCGACAGGATGGCGGGGTGCTCGACGACCGTCGTGATGATCTCCCGACGCTCGGGCAGGGCCTTGAGCGCGGAGAGGATCGCGGTCGAGTCCGACTCGGTCCCGCACGACGTGAACACGATCTCCGACTCGTGGGCCGCCCCCAGGAGGTGCTGGACGCGGGCCCGCGCCTCCTTGATGGCCTTGCCCACGCGGTCGCCGAAGCTGTGCATCGACGAGGCGTTCCCGAACTGCTCCGTGAAGTACGGGAGCATGGCCTCGACGACCAGGGGGTCGACCTTCGTGGTCGCGTTGTTATCCATGTAGATGTCAGCCATGGCTCGCACCTCCGATCGCCATCGGCTCCGCCGGAGCGGCCTTCATCCTGCTGGCGGGGAGGACCTTGAGGAACTCGCCGAACTCCTCCATCATCTTCTGCTGGACGCCGCCGAGGGTCGCGGACTCCATCGCGCAGCCCTTGCAGGCGCCCAGCATGGTGACGTAGATCGTCTTGCCGTCGATCTCCACGAGTTCGAGGTCGCCGTGATCGGCCTGGAGCTGCGGGCGGATCTTGTCGATGACGGCCTCGACGCGGCGGACCCGCTGGGGCATGGTCATCTCCGACCATCGCAGCGGCTTCGCCGGGGCGGGCTCCGCGGGGGGGTCGAAGGCGTTCCCCCGCCGACGTTGGATGTCGTCGAGGATGTCCTCGATCTTCTCGTGGCACGAACAGCATCCGCCGCCGGCCTTGGTGTAGTTGGTGACGTCCTCGACGGTGGAGAGGCGGTTCGAGGCCACGACCTCCTCGATCAGCCCGGCGTGGATGCCGAAGCAGTGGCAGACGAGGTCGCCTTCCTCATGATCCTCCGCGAGCTCCTCGCCGCGGTAGTTCGCCACGGCCGCCTGGAGCGCCTCGCGGCCCATGACGGAGCAATGCATCTTCTCCGGCGGCAGGCCGTCGAGATAATCCGCGATGTCCTGGTTGCTGACCTTGAGCGCCTGGTCCAGGGTCATCCCCTTGACGATCTCCGTGAGCGCGGAGGACGAGGCGATGGCCGAACCGCAGCCGAAGGTCTGGAACCGGGCGTCGAGAATCCGGTCGGACTCGGGATCCACCCGGAGCATCAGGCGGAGGGCGTCGCCGCAGGCGATCGCCCCGATCTCGCCCACCGCGTTGGCCTCGGCGAGCGGGCCGGCGTTGCGAGGCTGGAAGAAGTGATCCTTGACCTTCTCGGAATACTCCCACATGGCAGGCCCCCCCCTGACTCGCGGTCGCTCCATCCCGGGTGGCTCGCACAGAGCCCGACGAGACCGGCGGAGCCTCGACGGGATGCCCCTATTCTCAAACCGGGTGCCAATCGCGACCGCCCAGGGCGCGCGGTTTTCCGGCCCTTTTCCGCGGCGAACGTGGTCGATCGGCCGCTGTCGCAAACCCCACCCGCCCGGCGGCCTTTGTCCGGGTTGCGACGCTCCGGAGTTCCAGAGGATTTCCGATCCGCCGGCCTCCCGGCCCATGGCCGTGTCGGAAACGCGACAATCCGCTCGCCGGCGGTCGCGTCGGGAAGATTCCACGACATCGCTCCAGATTCCTAGGAAATCATATCAATGGCCATCAGAATCACAGTGGTTTGATGCCTGATCCTGAGGCAGGATTGTGGCGCCAGCGGGCAGGTCCATCACACGAAGTTCGGAGAGGGGCAGGGAGGGCTCGCCCCGGCGCCATCCCCTCGATCCGCGGCCGCCCCGACTCCGGAGGATGGTTCGACGCGGCGCGCGAAAAGACCGCCCGGTGGCCTGGATTGGCGACCGGGCGGTCCAGATCGTGGGGCCCATCGAAGCGGGGTGGTTCAGCCGGCGAGCGAGAGGGGTTCGTGGGTCAAGCAGGACTTCGGGCAGGCCTTGCTGCACGCCTGGCAGCCGATGCAGTCCTCCGGATTGGCGAGGCTCATGACCTTGCGCGTCTCCTCGCTATCGTCGTCGTCGTCGTCGTTCAATTGCCGCTCGACCAGCGTGAAGACCTGGCGCGAGCAGGACTTGAAACAGCGGCCGCAGCCGATGCAGCGGGCCTGGTTGAGCGAGGCAACGTAGTGCGGGATCCACTCCGTGCCGCCTCGCGTCCGGCCGGTGACCTGGGTGGCGATCATGGTGCGGTGACCTCCTCCGCGGCTCGGGCGGCCGAGAGCTCGTCGACGGCGTCTTTCCAGGACCGGCAGGCGGCGAGCGTCCCCTCGGCGATCGACGGGATCTCGTCGAGTCGTTCGGGCAGCCGCTCCTCGGCCAGGTCGTGCATCCTGCCCGCCCACTCGGCGGCGATCCGCTTGCGGCGCTGGACTTCCTTCTCCAGGCCCCGGATGATCTCATCGCGCGTCATGAATGTGTCCTTGAACGGGGCCCGGAGAGACCGCCCGCGCCCCCATCGAGGGGGCGCGGGCCGACCGGCGAGGGTCAGTCCTCCTCGGCGACCTGGCGATACTTCTCGATCAGCTCGAGGATCCCGTCGAGGATCTTCTCGGCGTCGTGCTCCAGGACTTCCCGCGTATTGAAGCCGAAGCGGTGGACGTCGCGGAGCGTCCGGTCGTAGACGACCAGCTTGCCGACGGTGATCAGGGCGCGGCCGAACCCCTCGTGGTGGATGTTGATCGAGGGGATGGCCATCAGGCCGGTCACCTTCTCGACGAGCGAGCAGATGGCGTTGTAGTACGCCTTCACGCGCGACATCACCTCCTCGTCCGGGTCGCCGACGATCGGGATGAGGTGCTTGTGCTCCTTGGTCACGATGAACGGGGACAGGATCTCGTCGTCGCTGGCCCGGTCATGCTGGCCGTAGGTGTCGATGGCTCGCATCTGCTTGACGAGCTCCTTGGCCAGGTTGGACTCGACGATCGGCGCGGTCGAACTCATGACGGAAACGCTCCAAAAGGACCTTCGGGGGTCGCACGACCACTTCGTGGCGAACTCAACCGTCCCAGCCCTCCTCCTCCATCGCGTCGAACCGGCCCGCGTCCCTGCGGCGGTCCTGGCTCTGGAGGGCCTTGACGATCCATGGGGTGCTGGCGAGGTTGATCTCGTTGCGGAGGTGGGCGAGCGCCTCGGCGATCAGGGCGCCGGGCTCCACCTTGATGGGCTGGACCCCCGCGGCGGCGAGCTGCCGCACGGCGGAGCCGCCGACCGCCTGGCAGAAGACCGCGGCGCACCCCTGGAGCGCGGCGATCTTGGCCGGGAGCTTGGATTCGTTGCCGTCGTGGACGGCCTCCTCGAACTGGGTCACCCCGACGAGCTCGGACCCGGTCCCCGACACCCGGTAGATGGCGAAGCGGGTCGCCGAGCCGAAATGCTGGTCCACGACGGTCATGCCGCCGGTGGCGAAGGCGACGTTCATGGACGGGCCCGGCGCGGCGGGCTCGTCGTCACGGAGCATCAACCGGACAGGGTACGAGGCCGGCATCGAGGAGTCCCTCCGGGGCGGGGTCGTCCCGCTTCTGCGAGTAGATGGAACGATAGGCCGGGATCGCGTGATGGCGACGCTCGGCGAGCATGTTCGCCAGGTCGAAGAGCAACTGCCGCGTCCCCCGGTATCCGATGAACGTCCGCTGATAGCCACCGATCAGGTCGTACTGCGGGAACCCGGCCCGGACGATCGGGATGCCCAGCCGCCCCGCCGAGTCGACGGCGTGCGAGTTGCCGATCAGGCATTCCGCCCGCCCCTCTCGCGCCGCCTTCTCCAGGTCCGCCAGGTCGCCGATCTGGACGGCGGCGGCCGGCACGGACGAGAGCGACGGGCCCGCCGCCGGAGCGACGGCCGCGACCACCTCGGCCCCCATCTGGGCGGCGAGCTGGCCGAAGGCCAGCAGCAGGTCGGGGTCGGCGGCGATCGCGAGCCGTGTCTGGCCGATCATGAAATGGGTGTCGACCATGGCGTCCTGGAGCTGGGCCCGGTGCCGCTCGAGCTTGCGGGGGACGTCGCGGTCGCTGATCCGGTGCAGGCAGTAGACCAGGGCATCCACGGCCTCCAGCCCCATGAGGTGATCGAAATGATAGTTCGGCACCCCCGTCCGCTCGTGGAGCAGGTCCGCCGCCTTCTCCATCGACCGGCCGACGACGAGGGTGGCGTCCGAATCGCCCAGCGTGGCGATCTCCTTGACCGTGATCCCGCCGTAGGTCAGGGGGTTGAATTCCTCGTCGGTGAGGTGGCCGTCGAGCGAGTCGGCCAGGTCGGGGAGGACGATCGGGCGGAGCTCGAACGCCTCGATCAGCTCCTTGAGGGCCTCGACGTCGCCGACCGAGAGCGAGGAGCCGGCCAGCACGTTGACCCGCCCCTTGCGCCCCGGGATCGGCGGCCGGTCCTCCCGCGAGGGGGGGACCAGGACGTCGATCATGGCGGTCACGGCGGCCGCGAATCCCGTCTCGAAGCAGCCGGAGTAATCCGGCGTGTTGACCGGGACGACGGGGATGCCGTCGAACTCCGGATGACGCTCGCGGAACTGCCGGATCGCCCCGGTCAGGTGCGCGCCCTGGGTCTCGGCCAGGCCGGTCGTCGGCAGGCCGACGAGGCTCGGCTTGTGCTTGCCGCAGACCACCTTGAGGGCCTCGATGATGTTCTCGTCCGCGCCCATGACCGAGCTGATCTGGTCCATGGCCGTGGTCTGGAGCGGGATCGGCTCGCGGAAGTGGCGGACGAAGAAGACCTTGCCGAAGGCCGTGCACCCCTGGGCGCCGTGCATCAGCGGCACGGCCCGGTCCAGGCCCATGAAGGCGAGCGAGGCCCCGACCGTGGCGCTCGCCTTGAGCGGGCTCACGGAGAGGGGCTTGGTTCGCTTCCGCACGGTGGTCGTTGTCATCGGACTCCGATCTCCTTTCGGGCGATCAGGCGCGGAAGACCTTGGGCCGGTGATGGATGACGGGCTGGGCCGGCTCCCAGGGCGTCGGCCGGCGGGCCGCCTCCCAGACCGGGCTCTCGATCGCCAGCGCGAGCTGGCGGGCCAGCTCGAGCATCCCCTCGTAGCCGGCGTAGCCGAAGTCGCGCTCCTGGTTGATGTCCAGGAACGGGATCTTGGCCTTGAGCGCCGTGTACATGTTGCGACCCCCGGCGATCAGGATGTCGGCCTCCTGCTCGTGGACGATCTTGAGCAGGGCCCGGGGGTTGCCGTCGTCGATCATCCTCGTCTTCGGCCCCATCAGCTCGCGGATCCGCTGCTTGTCCTCCTCGGTGGACTTGGTCGTCCCGGTCGCGACGACGACCATGCCCAGATCCTGGAGCGCCGAGATGATCGACCAGGACTTCACGCCCCCCGTGTAGAGGAGCACCCGCTTGCCGCGGAGCCGTGCCCGCCACGGCTCCAGGGCCTCGTGAATCCGCGCCTCCTCGCGGGCGATCAGGGACGTCGATCGCTCGGTCAGGCCGGGATCCCGGATCAGCCGGGCGAAATCGCGGATCGCCTGCGACGTGTCGGCGACGCCGTAGATCGAGCCCTCGAACCAGGGCGTCCCGTACGTCTCCTCGAGCTTCCGGGCCACGTTCAGGAGGGCCTTGGAGCAGACCATCATGTTGACCTCCGCGCGGTGCATCGTCTGCACCTCGCGGAAGCGGGCGTCGCCGGAGAGCGTGCAGAGCACCCGGATCCCGAGCTCGTCCAGGAGCGGCAGGACGTGCCAGAGCTCGCCGGCGATGTTGTACTCGCCGATCAGGTTGACGTCGTGGACCGTGATCCCCTCGCGGGCCGAGGAAACCGGGATCGGGTCGGGCTCGCGGGTGCCGATCACGTGCTTGACCATCGCCTCGCCGGCGATCCGGTTCCCCAGGTTCTTGGTGCCGTAGAAGCCCGCGCAGTCGATCGGGACGACGGGGACGTCCCACTTCGCCCGGGCGGCCTTGCAGACGGCCTCGATGTCGTCGCCGATCAGGGCCGGGACGCACGTGTTGTAGACGAAGACGGCGGCGGGGCGGTGGTCGTCGATCGCCTGCTTGATCGAGTGGAAGAGCCGTTTCTCGCCGCGGCCCATGATCACGTCCTGCTCGGTCAGGTCCGTGGTCATGCCCAGGCGGTAGAGCTCCGGCCCGGAGGAACGGGTGCCGCGGTTGTCCCACGAGCTGCCGGCGCAGGCGATCGGGCCGTGGACGATGTGGGCGACGTCGGCCACGGGGATGAGGGCGATCTGCGCCCCGTCGAACGCACAGCCTCCCGCGGTGGCGCCGGGCTTGGGCCGGGCGCAGCCGGACTTCGATTTCTTGTTGTGCTCGCAGGACGGCTCATTCAGCAGCTCGGCGATGTCTTTCGGCTTCATCGTCCCCGCCCCATCGTCGTTCGCGACGTCCGGCCCCCCGGCCCGTCACGCTTCCTCGTCGTCGTCGGACACCTCGGCCAGGACCAGGCCGGTGGCCGCGTCGTGATCCTCGGTGAGTCGCACGCAATGCTCGGATCGGTCCACCAGGTAGACGTTCAGGCCGGGGAGCTTGAGGACCGGCCTCACGCCCTGGACGTCGTCGTCGCCGCAATAGGTCAGGCTGACCCCCGGGAAGGCTCCCCGGAGGCGACGGACCGTCTCCTCGGAGAGCCCTTCCCGGTGGGCCCGACCGGCCACATCCGCCACGAATTCGGGAGTCACGACCCTGCCTCCACGTGGTAGCGGATGCGGTCCTCGAGCGGCACGTTCATCGCCTTGGCCAGCCAGGGGGGCGGCGATGAACCCATCCTCCGGCGAAGCTCCTCGAGGTACGGCCGAGCGGGGCCGCCCTCCGTGTACTTGAGCGGATAGACCCCGGCGTTGATCACCTTCGCCGCCGCCGGCCCGCCGATCGACCGGACGAAGAGGACGTGGCAGTCGTCGATGAGCCGGGCGCGGAACGCGGACGGGTCGTCGGCGTCCTGGGCACCTCGGGCGGTCCGGATGTCGATGAGCCGGAGCTCGGCCGGCGAGAGCTGATAGATCAGGTAGCGTCGGGCGGAGCCGAAGTGGGCGTCCAGCTCCTCGGCCGAGTCGGAGGACACCGCCGCGCGGATCGAGCCGGGCATGTCGCCGTCCTCGTAGGCGTCGATCTCGGGCAGCCCGTCCTCGGCCGACTTGTCGCCCCAGAGGGTGGCGACGACTTCCTTGAGCAGGTCGACGTCGTAGCGGTCGGCGACCTCGGCGGTGGGGAGGTCCACGTCGGCGTCGATCGAGCCCCCCTGGCTGAGGGCGTTGCGGAGCTGGGTCACCGTCAGGCGGCCCAGCTTCTCCTGGTCCAACGGCCAGCCGAGCTGGCCCACCAGGCCCTTCATGAGTTGCCCGACGCTCACGTCCGGCAAGGCTCGCGCCGCCATCCCGATCCTCAGGGCCAGGTCGCGCGAGAGTTCAAGGCTCATGGCTGGAAACCTCGTGGAGCGATGAGGGGGAAGCTAGATCTTCTGGGCCTGGACGGTCACCGGCAGCTTGGGCGGGGAGTCGAACGGCTCGACGAAGTAGCGCGAGCCGTCCCTCAGCTCGAGCTGGCCGCCCCACTTGTCGGGCCGGTCGAACTCGAGCGAGACGACCTCGTCCTCGAGGTCCTTCTTGGCCACGTAGAAGACGAGCCGGCCGGTCCTTCCCCTGCGGAGCATCACCTTGGGCATGGCGGATCCCCATGTCTGTTTCGTGGTCATCTGGTGGAGGCGGGCGGAGAGGCGGCCCCCCTGGGCGTCAGCGGACGAGGTCGTAGTTGTAGTCCGTGGTCCCCATCCCGCGGGTGTCGTCGTCGAGCCGCTCGAGGATCGCGTTGACCAGGGTCCGGAGGACGTGCATCATCCCCTCGTAGCCGAGCGTCGTGTCGCGGTGCAGGTGGTGGCGGTCGAAGATCGGGAAGCCCAGGCGGATGAGCGGCACCTCGAACTCACTTCCCTTGTGCAGCGTGTCGCGCTGGATGAACTTGCCGTAGGAGTTGCCGATCATGAAGTCCGGCCGGTCGGTGAAGACCAGGGACCGCATGTGCCAGAGGTCGCAGCCGGTGTAGACCTCCGCCTTCTTGCCGTAGGGCGAGGACTCGAGGAGCTTCTTGACGTCCTTCCGCCACCGCTTGTTGCCGTTGTTGGCCAGGACGTGCGTCGGCTCCGCCCCCAGCTCCATGAGGATCTTGCACATGCCGGAGACGAAGTCGGGGTCTCCCCAGAGGGCGAATTTCTTGCCGTGGAGCCAGGAATGCGAGTCGGTCATCATGTCGACGAGTCGACCGCGCTCCTTCTCGAGCGAGGCCGGGATCGGCTTGCCGGTGACCTCGGAGACCTTCATCAGGAACTGGTCGGTCCACTCGAGCCCCATCGGGATCGGCAGCGTCGGGATGTCGTGGGCCCAGGTGTTCTCGACGAACTTGGCCGTCTTCTCGAGCTGCCAGGGCTGGAGCAGGAAGGTCGTGTGGGCGTTGGGGGCGTCCTTGACCTCATCCTGCGTGGTCCCCCCCGAGTACATCCGGTACTTGCCGTCGGCCGGCGTGTCGAGGACCTCTTCCGGGTCGGAGAGGAAGGAGAACGGGACGTCCATCTCGCGGAGCATCCGCTTGATGACGCGGAAGTTGCCCAGGTAGGTCTCGAAGCCGGGGACGATGTTGATCTTGCCGTTGGAGCCGACCTTCTTGTCGTCCATCGCGTTGAGGGTGAAGTGGCGGAGGATGCCCTCGAACATGTTGTCCCAGCCGTTGAGGTGGCTGCCCACGAAGCTCGGCGTGTGGGCGAACGGCGTCGGGAACTCCTGGGGCAGGTGCTCCGCCTTCTTGGCGTTGTTGATGAACGCGTTGAGGTCGTCGCCGATCACCTCGGCCATGCAGGTCGTGGAGACGGCGATCATCTCGGGCTTGTAGATCGCCTTGGCGTTCTCGAGCCCCGCGAACATGTTCTTCTGGCCGCCGAAGACCGCCGCGTCCTCCGTCATGGAGTCGGACACGCAGGCGATCGGCTCCTTGAAGTGGCGGTTGAAGTACGTCCGGAAGTAGGCGACGCATCCCTGGGAGCCGTGGACGTAGGGGAGCGTCTTCTCGAACCCGAGGGCGCAGAGCACCGCCCCCAGGGGCTGGCAGGCCTTCGCCGGGTTGATCGTCAGGGCCTCGCGCTGGAAGTTCAGCTCCTTGTACTCCGCGGAGGTCGTCCACTCGAAGACCTCGTTGATCTTCGCCTTCGGGTGGGACTCTTCGTAGAGGGCCTGCTTGTTCGCGAGGCTGTCCTTGTATTCCTGGTCACGGAAGAGCGGGAAGCACGGCTTGATGTCCTCGACTTGCTGGCTCATGACGCGATCTCCTTTCGAGATGTTCGGCGGGGCGATGGGGCGGGATGCCGGCCGGCGGCCTCAGCTCTTCCAGGGCGGGGTGAGTTTGGACCAGCAGGGGTTGTTGAGGGTCATGTCCATGTCGCGGGCGAAGATCGCGAACCCGTCGTAGCCGTGGTAGGGGCCCGAGTAGTCCCACGAGTGCATCTGGCGGAAGGGGATGCCCATCTTCTGGAAGATGTACTTCTCCTTGATTCCCGAGCCGACCAGGTCCGGCTTGACCCGCTTGACGAACTCCTCGAACTCGTAGCCGGTGACGTCGTCGTAGAGCAGGGTCGCCTTGCCCATCTCCTTGAGCGTCCGGTCGTAGTCGTCGTTGTGGCCGAACTCGTAGCCGGTGCCGACGACCTCCATCCCGAGGTCCTCGTAGGCGCCGATGACGTGGCGGGGGCGAAGGCCGCCGACGTAGAGCATGACCTTCTTGCCCTCGAGCCGGGGCCGATACTTGGCGATGACGGCCTCGGTCTCCGCCTTGTAGCGGGCGATGACGCGCTCGGCACCCTCCTTGATGGTGTCGTCGAAGTGCTCGGCGATGGCCCGCAGGCTCTCCTCGATCTTGGTCGGGCCGAAGAAGTTGTATTCGAGCCAGGGGATCTCGAACCGCTCCTCCATGTGGCGGGCGATGTAGTTCATCGACCGGTAGCAGTGGAGCAGGTTGAGCTTCGCCTTGGGCGTGTTCTGGAGCTCCGCGATGGTGCCGTCGCCGGACCACTGGGCGACCACCCGGAGGCCCATCTCCTCGATGAGCGTGCGGGAGGACCAGGCGTCGCCGCCGATGTTGTAGTCGCCGAGGATCGCGACGTCATACGGCGAGCTTTCGAAGGTCGCCTCGCGCTTCTCGACCCCTTCGACGAAGACGACGTCGCGGATCGAGTCGTTGGCGATGTGGTGGCCCAGCGACTGGGAGACGCCGCGGAAGCCCTCGCACCGGACCGGCACCACGACCTTGCCGATCTCCTTCGACTTCTTCTTGGAGACGGCCTCGATGTCGTCGCCGATCAGCCCGATCGGGCACTCGGACTGGACCGAGATCCCCTTGTTGAGGGGGAAGAGGGCCTCGATCTCGTCGATCAGCTTGGCGAGCTTCTTGTCGCCGCCGAAGACGATGTCCTTCTCCTGGAAGTCGCTCGTGAAGTTCATGGTCACGAACGTGTTCACGCCCGTGGTGCCGATGTAGTAATTGCGCCGGCCGGCCCGCGAGTACTGGCCGCAGCCGACGGGGCCGTGGGAGATGTGGATCATGTCCTTGATCGGGCCCCAGACCACGCCCTTGGAGCCGGCGTAGGCGCAGCCGCGGATCGTCATCACGCCCGGGAGCGACTTCTTGTTGGACGTGATGCATTTCTTGGATTGCTCGAGCTC
Organism: Aquisphaera insulae; assembly: GCF_011064615.1. GTDB lineage: Bacteria > Planctomycetota > Planctomycetia > Isosphaerales > Isosphaeraceae > Aquisphaera > Aquisphaera insulae. The sequence continues at coordinate 62,883 of NZ_JAALJH010000043.1, forward strand.
CGGGTCGTTGGGCGAGAGGTGCTTCAGCCGGTCCTTGCGGGCCTCGGCCGGATAGACCTCGAGCACTTCCTGGATCAGCGCCTCGGTTTCCTCTTGGGTGAGCACGGACATGGCGATACCTCGCGGAAGGATGGACGCAGCCTGAGCGGGGCACGGGCGCCGCGCCCGGCCGATCGATGTCGCGTTGGAAGGGCCCGGAGAGGAGGAGGAGGCTCCCGGCGGCCCGGAGAGGGAGGGGGCGGCCGGTGACGGGGAAGGTCGAGGCGTTCGAGGCTCAGCCGATGGTCGTGACCGCGAGACCCTCCTCGGCGGCCGTCTTGCCGACGATCGACGAGTCCTCCTCGTCGAGGATGCCGAACTCCATGAGCAGGTTCTCGAGCTCGTCCATGCTGATCGGCGTCGGGATCACGAGGTTCTTGTTGTTCTCGATCTTGCTGGCGAGGGTCCGATACTCGTCGGCCTGCTTCGCCTTCGGGTCGTACTCGATGACCGTCATGCGGCGGATCTCGGCGCGCTGGACGACGTTGTCGCGGGGGACGAAGTGGATCATCTGGGTCCCCAGCTTCTCGGCCAGGGCGATGATCAGCTCGTCCTCGCGGTCGACGTTGCGGGAGTTGCAGATCAGGCCGCCGAGGCGGACGCCGCCGGTGTTGGCGTACTTGACGATCCCCTTGGCGATGTTGTTGGCCGCGTACATGGCCATCATCTCGCCGGAGCAGACGATGTAGATCTCCTGGGCCTTCTTCTCGCGGATCGGCATGGCGAAGCCGCCGCAGACGACGTCGCCGAGGACGTCGTAGAAGACGAAGTTGAGGTCGGGATCATAGGCCCCTTCTTCCTCGAGGAAGTTGATGGCCGTGATCACGCCGCGGCCGGCGCAGCCGACGCCCGGCTCCGGGCCGCCGGACTCGACGCACTTGACGGCGCCGTAGCCGACCTTCATGACCTGCTCGAGCTCCAGGTCCTCGACCCCGCCGGCCTCGGCCGCCAGGTGCATGATCGTGTTCTGGGCCTTCTCGTGGAGCATCAGGCGGGTGGAGTCCGCCTTCGGGTCGCAGCCGACGATCATCACCTTCTGACCCGCCTCGGCCAGGGCCGCGACCAGGTTCTGGGTGGTGGTCGACTTGCCGATGCCGCCCTTGCCGTAGATCGCACACTGTCGCAACTTGCCCATCGCGGTGATCCCCTCGTACCGGCGTTCGTGGTTACTGGCCTGGACGTCGTCCTCGACTCACGACCCACCCCCAAGGCAAGGGCCGTGCCGACTCCGAAAAACGTCTCATATTCTCCCGTGAAGACGCGTTTGAGCCCGTTTTTCGGCCGAAAAGCGGCCGTTCATGGTCCGGTCCGCCGACGGACTCGGGTGTGTGGTGTGCCACAGTCGCACTCCGGTATGTCGGGTTCGCGACGAGACCGCGGCGGCCGTTCGCGTCGCGATCGCGACGTGGGCGGGGTTGTGAGATGTGCCACACGTCCGACCGCGATTGTCGGGTTCGCCACGCGATGGACGACCCGCGAGAGGCCGGCTGGAGGCCCCGGGCGGCCATCCCGCCGGATCGGACGGCACCTGGGAAGTCCGGCGCGCCGCTTGCTCTGGTGCCGATCACTCTCACCCTCGCGGCGGGGATCAGCCGGCGTTCCACAATCCAGCTCAAGAGGATACTTCGATGCGAACCAAGCTCCTGGGAGACATCCTCGGCGGGGTCCTGTCCGGCGACGTCGTCCCCTATCTCGGGCCGGGAGTCCTCGGCGACGTCACGAGCTTCGACGACGGCAGCCCGATCCCGGCCGACGACACGTCCCTGATCATGGCGATGACGGGCGGTCGGCACCTGAGCCCGAAGCTGATGGAGGAGTTCCCCAGGGCGGCGATGCACTTCGAGCTCAAGAAGGGCCGCAAGTTCCTCTCCCACTTCCTGACCATGACCTACGGCAACAAGCCCTGGACCGGCGGTGCCGTCCACGAATGGCTCGCCTCGCTCAGCCTCCCGTACATCATCGACACGAACCGAGACACTCGCCTGCAGGAGCTCTACGCCGGCCGGCCCCACACGCTGGTCTCTGGCGTGGCCCGGATCGTCGGCTCGGACTACCGTTTCCGCCTCTGGGAGAGCGACGGCTCGCAGTATCGGTCCGTCACCCACGACGAGGTGAACGCGTCGCTGCCGGTCCTCTTCAAGCCCCACGGCACGCCGCTGCCGGAGCCGACCTACATCGCCTCGGACGCGGACTACGTCGACTACATCACCGAGCTGATGGGAGGCTTCGCGATCCCGGGCTTCGCCAAGCTCCACCGCCAGGGCAAGAAGTACCTGGTGGCCGGCCTCCGCCTCCGCCGGGACACGCAGCGAATGGTCCTCTCCGAGCTGATCGCGGACTCGCACGAGCACGCCGGCTGGGTCTTCATCGAGGAGCCGACCTCCAAGGAACGACGCTACTGCGCGACCAAGGGGCTGGAGGTCGTCGAGGCCGACTTCGCCTCGTTCCTCGAGATCGCCGACAGGGCCTCGGTCGCGTGATCGCGGGCCGGGCCTCCGGTCGACACGGTGCGGCGGCGGCCTCGACTCGGAGGCCGCCGCCGCGATCATCCGCTCAATCGACGGCGATGATCACGTTCGAGGCCTTGACGACGGCGTAGGCCGTGGAGCCCGGGGCGAGATTCAGCTCGGCCACCGCATCCTTGCTGATGATGGACACGATCTCCGTGCCGTCGGGCAGCTTCAGGAAGACCTCGCTGTTCACGGCCCCCGGGACGATCCGGTCCACCGTACCCTTGAGAACATTGCGTGCAGATAGCTTCATTCCCGATCCTCTCGTTGAATGGATCCTGAGGACGCGGCCGCCCGGCCCTTCGTCCGCGGCCGCCCGGCCCTTCGTCCGCGGCCGCCGCGTCATTCTAGCCGCGGGCCAGGCCTCACGCCTAACGCGAGCGGTACCTGGCCATCGCCTCTTCCATCCGCTCCGGCGGGATTCCCGTGAGAGAGCCCGGCGGGTTGAGGGCCTCGCCGCGACGGACGATGGCCCCCTCGATCGGACAGATGCTCGCGCACTGGGGGTCGTCGAAGGCTCCGGCGCACTCGGTGCACGTCTTCGGATTGATCACGAAGTGGGCCTTCGTCCCGGGCCGGAAGATCGACCCGGTCGGGCAGAGGTCCACGCAGGCCCAGCAGTTGACGCACGCGTCGTTGATCTTCAGCGCCATGGGATCGGATCCTCTCGCGTCGCCGGCCGTCAGCCCGCCATGTGATGGGTCTCGCGGGCGTCGAGGCGGCCCGCCCGGTAGAACTCGAGATAGACCGCCGCGACCGCCCGCTCGATCCGCTCCATGCCGTGCTCGCCGTTCGGCCGGATGCCGGCGGCTTCCAGGGCCTCCCAGGGCTCATGGCCGACCTTCGAGCAGAGGACGGCCTCGCAGCCCTCGAGGGCGCGAATCGTGCGATCGAGGGCCGTCTCCGCCTCGCCGCAGGTGTCGCCGCCGGAGCAATAGGCCTCCACCTTGCGGTGGCCGATGAACCGGACCCCGGCGGGAGCGGCCTCGTAGACCAGGAACTCGCGGGCGTGGCCGAAATGCTCGTTGACCAGGCCGCCCCCCTTCGAGGCCACGGCCATCAGGACGGGGCGAGAGCCGGCGGGGACGGCCGGGACGGCGGTCGCCGGCCGATGCCCGGAGAGGGCCGCGGCCTGCTGCTGCAGCTCCTCGTCGATGGCCGCGTGGATGGCCGACCGCCGCGTCATCGCCGCCGCGTAGTCGATGTCCATCGCCTCGATCTTGTCGAGCGTGAACTCCGCGCCGCGATCCTCGCCGAGGAGGCCGACGGCGTCGGCCCGGCACTGGCGGCAATGTCGCATCATGTTCATGTCGCCGGCACATTTATCCTGGAGGGATTGCAGCTCCGCGGGGGACGGCCCGCGCTGGCCCATCACGCCGAAGAAGGTGCCGTGTTCGGGCTCCGAGATCAGGGGCATGACGTTGTGCAGGAACGCCCCCTTCCTCTTGACCTCCTTGCTGACCTCGGCGAGATGCTCGTCGTTGACTCCGGGGATCATCACCGAGTTGACCTTCACCAGGATGTCGCGCTCGACGAGCATCTCCAGGCCCCGCTGCTGGCGGTCGATGAGGATCTTCGCCGCCTCGCGGCCGCGGATCCGCCGGTTCTTCCAGAAGACCCAGGGATAGATTTCCTCGCCGACGGCCGGGTCCAGGCAGTTGATCGTGATCGTCACGTGCTCGATGTTGGCCCGGGCGAGCTCCTCCACGCAGTCCGGGAGCGCCAGCCCGTTGGTCGAGACGCAGAGCTTGATGTCGGGCGCCTGGGCCGCGAGCATCCGAAAGGTCGCGAAGGTCCGATCCGGGTTGGCGAGAGGGTCCCCCGGCCCGGCGATCCCCAGGACCGTCATCTGGGGGATGGTGGCGGCCACGGCCATCGTCTTCTTCACCGCCTGCTCGGGGGTCAGCAGCTCCGACACGACCCCCGGACGCGATTCGTTGGCGCAGTCATACTTGCGGTTGCAGTAGTGGCACTGGATGTTGCAGGCGGGCGCGACCGCGACGTGCATCCGGGCGAAATGATGATGCGCCTGCTCGGAGTAGCAGGGATGGTTGAAGACGCGTTGCCGGATCGATTCCGGCAGGTGCGACATCTGGTCCGCCGTGCTGCCGCACGAGCCGGCGGCGCAGCCTCCCTTGGGCGCGCCCGCGTCGGCGGGGTCGAGGATCGTCAGCTTCATGAAAGTCCCTCGAGTGGCTGCCGACGGGGAGGGAGGCGCCGGGGCTTTCCGTGGTTGAGGAGCGAGATGGCCGGCCAGGAAGCAATTGCGATACCGGATCCGGAAACCTCGCCGCGGCGGGGCGAAAGCCCTGGAAAATCCGCGGATCCTCCGGCGCACTCCATCCACGACGGGGCCGGCTTCGTCGCGAATGCGACAGGAACGCGAGCCGATTGGGGCCAATCCGACACGGCGAACTCGACGACCCTCCAGTTGCCCTGCCGGATCTCGGCGACGTAATCTATCCCCGAACCGAGCGGCGCAGGGTCCCGCGCCGAGCCCCTCTCGTTTCCTCCCCGCGACGCACACCGACGCGGGCCGACCCTTACCCCGGAGCACCCCCGAATGAAAGGCGATCCCCAGGTCATCGATGCCCTGAACCGAGCCCTCACGATCGAGCTGACCGCGATCAACCAGTATTTCTGCCAGGCGAAGATGTGCATGAACTGGGGGCTGATGAAGCTCGGCCGCAAGCACTACGAGGAATCGATGGGCGAGATGAAACACGCCGAGGCGCTCATCGATCGCATCCTCTTCCTCGACGGCATCCCCGACATCGCCCGCTACGACGTCATCCGCGTCGGGGAGGACGTGAAGGAGCAGTTCGAGAACGACCTCAAGCTGGAGCTCGGCGGCGTCCAGCACTACAACGCGGCCGTCGACCTCTGCGTCCGGCTCAAGGACAACGGCACTCGCGAGGTCCTGGCGCCGATCCTCTCGGAATCCGAGGAGCACGTGGACTGGCTCGAGACCCAGCTCGGCCTCATCGAGACCGTCGGCCTTCAGAACTACCTGGCCGAGATGATGGGCTCCGGCGAGGGGGCCGGGGCCGGCGAGGGGAAGTAATCCGAGTACTGCTCCAGGTACTTGCGGAGCAGGCGATGGCAGACCATGCAGCCGTCGCCCGCTCCCGTCGCCCGCTTGATGTCCTTGATCGTGCGGATCTCTCGCGAGGCGAAGGCGTCCATCAGCTCCGCTGCCGTCACCTGCAGGCAATTGCAGACCAGATCCCGGGGACATTGACTGCACGGGCCCACTTCGTCGCGGCGGGCACACGAGGCTGTTTCATGGCGGTCGGACATGGCATTGATCCAGAACCGAAGAGCACTTCGGGATCGATGAGACTGAGTCTCAGTCTATTGCCAGTCTGTTTCGGCTGTCAATCACCCTGAGTCGTCAAAGGGATAAAAACAGGCTCATCCGGCCGAAGCGCGCGCCGGGCTCGGAAATCCGCCATCCACGGGCGTGGGCATGCGCATCTTTTGTAGGGTGCGTCAAGCGAAGCGCAGACGCACCGACCGCCGATTCATGGGGTACGAGCGGGCGAGGCCATGCTCGCATGGCTTGCCCAAGAGGGGAGCCATCGTGATTTCCAAGGCCGCGCCGATCCGGTGCGTCTGCGCTTCGCTTGACACACCCTACAAGATCGGGGGCCTCCAGCTCAACAATTCCCCATGTCAAGGAGTGGCGTCGCGAATCTCCCGGCGCGCGCTTCCGCCGGATGAACCTAAAAACAACGCGGAGTCGACTGGACCCGAGTGGTCGTCGACTCCGCGAATGGCCGAAGCGGGGGGAGTGTGCCTTGCGGATCAGGGTCAGGAGAGGAGTTCGTCGACCCTGGGCAGCAGCTTCGCGAAGTCGAGCTTGTTGTGGCACGCCTCGCGGGCGGCCTCGAGATTGGCACCTTGCCAATTCCGGGCCGATGGGGAGAGAGACTCGTAGAGGGCGCGGGCCTCGTCGCGATAGCCGTGGTGTTCGTGGTAGGTCAGGGCCCGGGTGAGCTGGCCAAGCTCTGCCTCGGTGCCGGCGGCGCGACGGCAACTGCCGTCGCAACCGGCGCAGAAGGTCGGGCCGGCGGCGATGCAAGCGTCGCGCAGGCGGTTGATATCGGCCTTCGCCATCGGCTTGAAGTTGCGGGCGGCGGCGAGGTTCTCGCGGACCTGGTCGGTGTTCCGCATCGAGACGCAGGCCGCGGCGAACCGCTCGTCGGACCAGATCGCGTGGAGCAGGGCCTGGTAGGGGGAGAGGCCCTTTTCCTTCAGCTCGGGCATGCCCTTGGCAATCTGATCGGTGTCTTTCTGGCCGGCGATCTGCTTCATCGAGATCAGGCCGATCCCCGCCTTGTGGCAGGCGTCCAGGGCCCGGTTCATGGGGGCCTCGGCGGCGGTCCACGGGTTGTTGCGGACCATGATGGCGTCTACAAAGCCCCCCTCGGCGGCGTTCGTAAGGATCTCAGCCTGCCTCGGGTGGTGCGTGGAGAAGCCGACAAACTTCGCCTTGCCGGACTTGCGGATGGCTTCTGCAGCCTCCTTGAACTCCTTGCTCCTGGGCCACTCGACCGCCGCGTCGCCGCCATGGTCGCCCACGGCATGGATGAAGATCAGGTCCACGTAGTCTGTCTGGAGGGCCTGAAGGTTCTTCTCCAGTGAAGCCAGAAGTAGCGACGGGGTATTCGGTGTGTTCTTGGTGACCAGGAACAGATCCTTGCGTATCGAGGAATCCGACTTCAGCCAGCGTCCGATGGCCGGCTCCGACCCATAGCTGGCCGCCGTGTCGACGTAACGGAGGCCTCCGGCCCACGACGTCCTCAGGATCCGATCCAGGCCGACGCTCTTCCAGGTCCCCAGGCTCAGGATGCTCACCGGGACGCCCGTCTTGCCGAGGACCCGCGTGGGCAATAGGCCGGCATTCGGAGCCTTCGCGGTCTCTTGCGCGTCCGCGCGGGGCCCGCCGACGAGCAGCCCGGCCGCGGCCAAGCCGCCGGCTCCGGCGCCCAGGAACCCGCGACGGTCCATCTCCGTCGACCCTTCGTCATCGGTCTGGTGGCAGTCGTACATGGGCGATCTCCAGAAGTTGCGGCGTGTCCCATCCCGGCTCAGCGACGATTCGTCGCTGATTCCAGATCAGGCTAATCTCCGATCCTCCTCGTGTCGAGGAAGATCGTTGCCGAGATTGGGGGAGATCGAGGCACCGACTCGATCGCGGCGGAAGTCGGCTGGCCACAATCGCCGGATCCTGGTTCACTCTGGCCCAGATGAAACGAGCCGTACCCCGGCCCGCGGGCTCAGGCCCCGGCGCCGACGAGGGAATCGTCCTGGACCTTCTTGGACGTGGCGTGATCGAGGATCTCCTCGCGGAAGACCTTGACGTGGCGGGGGGCCTCGATGCCCAGGCGGACCTGACCACCCTCGATCTTCACGACCGTGACCACGATTCCGCCGTCGATCACGATCTTCTCATTCAGCTTGCGGCTCAGGACCAACATCACAAACCTCCTTGCAAAGTGGGCTCTCGGTCGAGTCATTCACCGCGGCGTTCCGTCGCGACCCGGGGCGTCCTACTTACGTGTCCCGGGGCCCGCGTGTTCAGGCCGCCTTCACGAGAGGAAACATAAGCACGCGGAATGCCAACGACAACCGCCGAAACTTTAGTATTTCCCCAAGTCTTTGCTTCATTGCGTCTTAAATCTGCAAAGCTCGATACCATGGCTCGTCGGCCCCCGTGAACATCAGGCCATGACTTGAAAGATTTCTTCCCAAAATCCGCCGCCCGACGGAAAAAAGGGAACGGCGCGGGGGCGAGATTGCCCGGGATAGCCAGAAACGGGCAGAGTCGCTACCATCGGATCGACGATCAAGCCGTCAAGCCCTGCCGCGACCGGCACAGTCAGCCCGGACCGGGTGCCAGAGGGAAGGGGCAGAGGCGTCAGGAGAGGATCCCCCCGTTCGATGCGAGTAGGCCTGGGTCACGACACGCACCGGCTCGTCGAGGGGAGGCCCCTGATCCTGGGGGGAGTGGAGATCGAGCACCCGCGGGGGCTGGCCGGACATTCCGATGCGGATGTCGTCTGCCATGCCGTGGCCGACGCCCTCCTCGGGGCGGCCGGGCTCGGGGACATCGGCGAACACTATCCCGACACCGACCTGAAGTGGCGCGGGCTGGACAGCACCATCCTTCTACAGGAGGTGGTCGATCAGCTTCGGCGCGGGGAGTGGCGGCCCGTCAACTGCGACGTGATCGTCCATGCCCAGGAACCGAAGCTCGGTCCCCACAAGGCGGCCATCCGGGCCAGGCTCTCGGGGCTGCTGGGCCTCCCGGAGGATGCCGTGAATGTCAAGGCGAAGACCGGCGAGCACGTCGGGCCCGTGGGCCGGGGTGAGGCGATCTGCTGTCACGCCGCCGTCCTGATCGAGAAGGCCGCGACGGCCTGAATCCCCGGGACCACGGCCAGGGCTCCTGGCGCGATCCCTCCCCATACCGAGTCGAGTGGTGACGACCCATGCCCCTGCGAGTCTATAACACGCTGAGCCAGGCCAAGGAGCCCTTCAAGACGGTCACGCCCGGCAAGGTCGGGATGTACGTCTGCGGCCCCACGGTCTATTCCAAGAGCCACATCGGGCACATGGTCGGCCCGGTGATCTTCGACGCCATCAAGCGCTATCTAGTGTACCTCGGCTACGAGGTCACCTGGGTCGTCAACATCACGGACGTGGACGACAAGCTCATCGTCCAGGCGAACAAGGATGGGACGTCGGTGAAGGAGCTGGCCGAGCAGGTCACGGGCGACTACCTGGACTGCCTCCGTGCGCTCGACGTGGCGGGCATCGACGAGATGCCCCGCGCCACCGAGCACATCGCCGAGATCATCGACATCAACTGCGGCCTGATCGACCGGGGATTCGCCTACGCCTCCGGAGGCGACGTCTACTTCGACGTCACGAAGGCCGCCGAGTACGGCAAGCTGAGCCACCGCGACCCGGAGGAGCTGATGGCCGGGGCCCGCATCGAGCCGACCTCGCTGAAGCGGAATTCCGGCGACTTCGCCCTCTGGAAGGCCTCCAAGCCCGGCGAGCCCTCGTGGGAAAGCCCGTGGGGGCCGGGCCGGCCGGGCTGGCACATCGAGTGCTCCGCGATGAGCATGAAGTACCTGGGGCCTCATCTCGACATCCACGGCGGGGGCCTGGACCTGGTCTTCCCGCATCACGAGAACGAGCTGGTTCAATCCGAGTCCTTCACGGGCGTGCCGTTCGCCACCTACTGGATGCACAACGGCCTGCTCACGAAGGAAGGCAAGAAGATCTCCAAGTCGGACCCGACGACGGTCGTCCTGATGAGCGACCTCCTCGAATCGCACGCGCCGGACACGCTCCGCGTGCTGCTCCTGTCGAGCCACTATCGTCGGCCGATCGACTTCGGCCCCGGCCGGCTCGACGAGATCGACCGCAGCCTCCAGGCGTTCTACCGCGCCTTCGAGCGGTTCGAGGAGCTGACCGGACAGTCCTTTTACACGCTCGAGGCGCCGACCCGCCGCGATGACGAGTCCGTGGACCCCGCGCTCTCCGCCGAGGTCGCCGAGCATCGCCGCGGCTTCCTCGACGCGATGGACGACGACTTCAACACCGGCGGGGCCATCGGCGAGCTCTTCGAGATCCTCCGCGGCGTGAATCGGGAGTCCACCGTCGGCGGCTCGCCCGGCTACCTCGCCGCCGTGCGGACCCTCCGCGAGCTGAGCCGTTTGCTGGGGATCTTCGCATCGCCGCCGACGAAGGCGACCGCCGAGGATTCGCTCACGGCCCCCCTCATGGAGCTCCTGATCGACCTCCGGGCCCGGCTCCGCAAGGAGAAGAACTACGCCCTCGCGGACGAGGTCCGCAAGCGGCTGACCGCCATCGGCGTGACCCTCGAGGATCGGCCCGAAGGGACGCGCTGGCGGGCGGAATCGAAGCCCTAGTGCTCTGTCAACACGATGAATTCGGGTTTCAGGACAGACAGGAATGTCTGTCCCCCCGGGTTCAAAGCCATGTGTGTCGGGGATTTCGGAGGACAGGCATTCCTGCCTGTCCTGCGACGACCCCGAAAATCAAGCTGTGACAAAGCCCTAAAGACCTTGCTTCCTCCCAGGGACGGAAGGAGCGATGAAGAGGATGGCACTGCGATCGTGCGAGTCCGAGCCGGATCTCCTCCGGATGCAGCCCCGGACCGGTGATGACGGCCGGCCCGCGGTCTTCCCCGGCCGCGTCGTCGGGGTCGATCCCGGCCTGAACGTCACGGGCTACGCCGTGCTCGAGTCGTCGGGCCGTGCGACTCGCGTCGTCGAGGCGGGGGTGATCCGGCCCTCCGCGCAGGGGAAGGCGATGGGGCAGCGGCTCTCTCACCTGCACCTTGGGCTCCTCGAGATCCTCGACGAGTTCCGCCCCGCCGCCGTGGCGATCGAGCGGGTCCACAGTCACGTCAAATTCCCCAGGACCGCCATCCTGATGGCCCACGCCCGCGGCGTGATCATGCTCGCCGCGGCGCTCCGGGGGATCCCGGTCTTCGGCTACGCCGCCTCGCGGATCAAGAAATCGCTGACGGGAAGCGGCCGGGCCCCCAAGTCCCAGATGCAGCACGCGATCATGACGGAGCTCCGGCTCGACGCCCTGCCGGAGCCCCACGACGTCGCCGACGCCTGTGCCGTCGCCCTCTGCCACCACCAGGTGAGCAGGAACATGGTCGGACTCGACGGGCATTGAACGCAGGCCCGGGGACCCGCGCCCGTCGCCTCGGGCTTCCTTGACCCCGTCTCTTTCCCGGCGATACGATGAGAAGTCTGGCGGCTCGAACGCCCAGCAAGGGCATCCTCGGGCCGCGCCTCCTCTTCCGACCGATTGCCTCCTGCGGTGGACAAGACCTTGGAGATCACACTCAACGGCGAGCGTCGCGAGATCCCCGGGAACCTCAACGTGGCGGGGCTCCTGACGCATCTCGGGCTGCGGCCGGAGCACGTGGCCGTGGAGATCAACCGCGACCTGGTCACCCGTCGCCGACACGCCGAGACCCCGATCGCGGCGGGCGATGTCCTGGAGATCGTCACCCTCGTCGGAGGGGGCGCGCCGGCCCCGGACATCGAGCCCCCGGCGCTCACGATCGGCACCCACACCTTCCGCAGCCGGCTCTTCGTCGGGACTGGGAAATACGGCACGCTCGAGCTGATGCGAGACTGCCTGGAGGCTAGCGGCGCGGAGGTCGTCACCGTGGCCGTTCGCCGCGAACGGCTCTTCGATAGCCAGGGCCGGAACCTCCTCGATTACATGGATCCAACGCGCTATACGATCCTCCCCAACACGGCCGGTTGCTTCTCCGCCGAGGAGGCCCTCCGCACCGCCCGGCTCGGCCGCGAGCTCCTCGAGGGCCTGGGAAACCCCGGCGCGAGCTGGGTCAAGCTCGAGGTCCTGGCCGACAAGCGGACGCTCCTGCCCGATCCCGTCGCCACCCTGGAGTCGACCCGCGTGCTCGTCAAGGAGGGCTTCCAGGTCCTTTGCTACACGAGCGACGATCCGATCATGGCCCGTCGACTCAAGGAGGCCGGGGCCACGTCGGTGATGCCCGCCGGCAGCCCGATCGGCAGCGGCCAGGGGGTCCTCAACCCCAACAACATCCGGATCATCCTCGAGGATCTGAAGGCGGAGGATCCCGACTATCCGGTCATCGTCGATGCCGGCGTCGGCACGGCCAGCGACGTGGCCATCGCCATGGAGCTCGGCTGCGACGGCGTCCTCCTGAACACCGGGATCGCCGGCGCCCGCGACCCCCTGAGGATGGCCCATGCCATGCGCCTGGCCGTCGAGGCCGGGCGGCTCGCGGCGGGCGCCGGGCGGATCGCCCGCAAGCTCTACGCGACGGCGTCGAGCCCGACCCAGGGCCTCGTCGGCCGCGACTGACGCCGGTTCGCCCGTGCGGGCCTCCTTTAACCTTTGACCCATCGAATGGCGGCGGCATGAAGCAGATCGACCCCGCCACCATCCTGGGACCCGGCGGCGCCGTCGCCAGGCGCCTCCCCTCGTACGAGGCCCGCGAGCAGCAGCTCGAGATGTCCCGCGCCGTGGCCGACGCGATCGAGGCCCCCGGTCACCTCATCGTCGAGGCCGGCACCGGCGTGGGCAAGAGCTTCGCTTATCTCGTGCCCGCCATCATGGCGGCGGTTGAGCAGGAGAAGACGATTGTCATCTCCACCCATACGATCGCGCTCCAGGAGCAGCTCCTCCAGAAGGACATCCCGTTCCTCCGCGCGGTGATGCCCCACGAGTTCTCGGCCGTGCTGGTGAAGGGGCGGGCCAACTACATCAGCCTCCGCCGGATGAACGTCGCGACCTCGCGGATGATGTCCGCCTTCGCGAAGCAGGAGGAGATCGATCAGCTCGGCGACGTCCGCCTCTGGGCCATGCGGACGCCCGACGGCACCCGGTCCGACCTCTCGTTCCGGCCCCTGCCGGCGGTCTGGGACGCGGTCCAGAGCGAGAGCGGCAACTGCCTGGGCCGTGAGTGCCCCAGCAACAAGGCGTGCTTCTACTTCGCGGCCAGGCGGCGGGTCTGGTCGGCCAACCTCCTGATCGTCAACCACGCCCTCTTCATGACCGACCTGGCCATCCGGTCGGAGAATTCCGGCTTCTCGCTCCTGCCCAAGTATGACGTCGCCATCTTCGACGAGGCCCACACGCTCGAGGCCGTGGCCGGCGAGCATCTGGGGCTCCAGGTCTCGAACATCGGCATCGACATCACCCTGTCGCGGCTCTACAACGAGCGGACCCAGAAAGGGCTGGTCGGCTATCACAAGCTCCAGGAGGCGAAGGACCTCGTCGTCGCCTCGAGGCGGGCGGCCGACGAGTTCTTCGAGCAGGTCGCCTTCTGGTTCGACCGCCAGGGGGACAGCTTCAACGGCCGGGTCCGCGGCAAGCTCGATCTCGACCACGGCCTGATGGATCTCCTCCGCGAGCTGGGCCGGGCCATCGCCGAGGGCGCGAGCAAGGTGGAGAAGCCGGACGATCGGATCGAGCTTTCGGCCGCCTCCGACCGCTGCCTGGGCATGGCCGACCAGCTCACGACGTGGGTCCAGCAGATGGCGGAGGACCACGTCTACTGGGTCGAGTCCGAGGCCCGCCAGTGGCGGCGGATCCGCCTCGCCTGCGCCCCGCTCGACGTCGGCCCCGCGCTCCGGAGGATGCTCTTCAGCAAGGTGCCGACCTGCGTGCTGACCTCGGCCACACTCTGCGTCGGCACGCCGCCGCGGTTCGACTTCCTCAAGACGCGGCTCGGCGTCACGAAGGCGGAGACGCTCGCGCTGGGGTCTCCGTTCGACTATCCCACACAGGCGGCGATCCATCTCCCGAGCAACCTCCCGGACCCCTCGGTGCAGCCGGCGGAGTTCGAGCGGGCGGCGATCCCGGCGATCGCGCATTATCTCGAGCGGACGAACGGCAAGGCGTTCGTGCTCTTCACCTCGTACAAGATGCTGGAGGCCGCCGCGCGGGCGCTGACCCCCTGGCTGGCCGAGCGGAACATCGCCCTCTTCGCCCAGAGCGACGGCATGCCGCGGTCGAAGATGGTGGAAGCCTTCAAGGCGGACGTGAACAGCGTCATCTTCGGCGCCGATAGCTTCTGGCAGGGGGTGGACGTCCCGGGCGAGGCCCTCTCCAACGTGATCATCGTCCGCCTGCCGTTCAGCGTCCCGAGCCATCCGCTGCTGGAGGCCCGGCTCGAGGACATCCGCCGCCGCGGCGGCAACCCGTTCGTCGAGTACCAGATACCGGAGGCCGCCATCAAGCTGAAGCAGGGCTTCGGCCGGCTGATTCGGACGAAGACCGACCGGGGCATCGTCGTGATCCTCGACCCGCGGATCATGACCAAGCCCTACGGCCGGACGTTCCTCGGCTCGCTCCCGGACTGCCCGCGGATCATCGAACGGGTGGACCTGAACACGCCTCCCTCGCGGCCGAGCCGGCCGATCAGGTAGACGACGATCCCCGCGTTGACGATCAGCGCCGCGATCCGGACCGGCCCGCCCCGGCGGGCGATCTCCCACACCTCGACCGGCAGCAAGGACATCGAGGCCAGGACGATCAGGAACTCGCCCCAGCGCTTGCCCCTGAGGATCCCGATCCCTTCCACCACGTGCAGGGCCGCATACCCCGCGAGCCCAGCCAGCACCACGCGGATCTGCTCGCGTCCCAGCTCCGCGAGCCGGAGGAGCAGGGGATGGACGAAGGAGTTCTCCGGATCGAGCCCGACGAGTCGGGTCAACTGCTCCAGGCTTGCGCGGGCATCCCCGCGGTAGACCCGAGCCAGGCCGACCGCGAGCACGACGGCCAGCACGGCCGTCGCCAGCTTGTAGAGGCCGATCAGGAGGAAGCCGACCGGCATCCTGCCTTCTTGCGGAACCCTTCGCTCCAGCATGTCTCTCTCGATCGGCCGGTACCGCTGATCACTCGCGTCCTCTCGTCTGCGATGATTGATCTTCGCACGATCGGCATCCAAGAATGTAGCGGATACCCGACGCGTCTCGTCCGTTTCGAGACGTCGTCTCGCCATGAGGAGGCCCTGCCGTGCGATTTCGGGGCGCCTTTCGAATCCGCACCGTTCATCTGATGGCGGCCGTCGCGGGGGCCGCGATGCTCCTGATGATCCACCGAACGGCGACCCGACGCGTCGAGACGCTTCGTTCGCCGATCCCGGTGGAAGGCTGGTCCGGATCCGGGCTGCTGCTGCCGGCGGGGAAAGTCGTTCCCTTGCCGGGATTCGCGAGCCTGCCGGAGCATTCGGCGGCCCTGGCCGAGGTCACGAAACGGGGCGTCGAGGTCGGCAAGGATGGGAGGGTTTACGGACTCCTTCGCGTCCATCACTGGTGCGGCAATGATCCGATTCGCGAGCATGTGTCGCGGGTGGATGTCGCGGACCTGATGGCTTACCTCGGGGAAGGAAAGACCTCCGAAGCGATGCCGCGGCCGCGGTGGTCGCTGCAACATGCCGCCTCGGCGTTCTCGCCTGCCGGATGGCGGATCGAGGAATTCATGGGCTACTGTCGCTGGCACGAGGACATGGTCGGGCGACGGCGACCCTGACGCCGGCACGAGATGATCTCGCCTTCGTACGGAGACCTCCTTGCATCTCGGCGGCCGAGGGTCGATCATGTTGGCTCCGGGGGCTGCCCCGGTCACGCCCAGGCTCCACCCCGCTCGCGCCACGCCCGTGAGGTATCACCACGATGGATCATGCCTTCACATCCTCGCCCATCCGGATCACGCGTCGTCAGTTCACGCGAGGGGCCGCGGGCGCCGCGGCCGGCGTGCTCGCCTTCCCCGCGATCGTCCGCGGGAGGAACCTGAACGACAAGCTACGGATTGCGGCCATCGGGGTCGGCGGGCGGGGGGCGTCCAACCTGCAGGACGTCTCATCGGAGGAGATCGTCGCCGTTTGCGACGTGCACGGGCCAAATCTCGAACGGGCGGCGTCGCTCCATCCCCGCGCCCGGCGGGAGAAGGACTTCCGCCGGGTCTTCGATCACGCCAGCGAATTCGACGCCGTGGTCGTCAGCACGACCGAGCACACCCACGCCTTCGCCACGCTGCCGGCGCTCCGGCTGGGCAAGCACGTCTACTGCGAGAAGCCGCTGACCCACGACGTCTACGAGGCCCGGGTCATCCGCGAGGCCGCGCGGAAGGCCAAGGTTGCCACCCAGATGGGGACCCAGATCCATGCCGGCGACAACTACCGCCGCGTCGTGGAGCTCGTGCAGTCGGGGATTGCCGGACCGATCCGCGAGGCCCACGTCTGGGTCGGCCGCGCCTGGGGCTTGCAGTCGGAGGCCGACGCGAAGGCAAACGGGGACATCGTCTCCGTCCAGGATCGGCCGAGCGGTTCGTCGCCGATCCCGACGGGCCTGGACTGGGACCTCTGGATCGGCCCCGCGCCGTTCCGTCCGTTCCACGAGGTCTACTTCCCGGGGCCGAAGTGGTATCGATGGTGGGATTTCGGCAACGGCACGATGAGCGACCTGGGGAGCCACTGGGTCGACCTCGCGTTCTGGGCCCTGGACCTCGACGCCCCGAAGTCCATCGAGCCGGGCGGGGGGAAGCCTCATCCCGAGATCGCCCCCGCCTCGATGCGCGCGGTCTACGAATACGGCCCGCGCCGGGAGCGTCCCCCCGTCCGGGTGACGTGGTATCAGGGCAAGGAGAAGCCCGAGGCCTGGCATCGCGGCGAGATCCCGAAGTGGGACAGCGGGGCGCTCTTCGTCGGCGACAAGGGGATGATCCTGGCCGACTACGGCAAGCACGTCCTGCTCCCCGAGGATCGGTTCCGGGACGTCAAGCGGCCGGCCCCGTCGATCCCGTCCTCGATCGGCCACCACGCCGAGTGGATCCGCGCCTGCAAGACCGGCGAGCCCACGACCTGCAACTTCGAGTACGCCGGCCGGCTCACCGAGGCCAACCACCTCGGCAACGTCGCCTATCGCGTGGGCCGGAAGATCACCTGGGACGCCGAGACCCTGTCCTGCCCCGACGCGCCGGAGGCGATGCCGTTCCTCAAGCGCGAGTATCGGGAAGGCTGGTCGCTGGCGTGAGCCCGAGCGCGATTTTCGCGGTCGCCGCAGGGTGTGCCAAGCGGAGCACAGACGCACAGGACCACTGAGGCCCGTGCTGCGGCTGGAACTCGGCCCGGGCGTTATCTGCAGCTTGCGCCTGGCTCGGCAGGAGCCTCGCC
>NZ_JAALJH010000044.1 GCF_011064615.1 Aquisphaera insulae
GAGAGCCGGGGCTCGCGGTCGAAAACCCGTGCGGTCCACCCCCGCGTATGCGAGAATGCCGCACCGGGGTCGTCGCTGGTGGACGACCGGGACGAACTGGAAGTGACGCATCAGGGGGAGTGGACCGCACATGGTTTCGAGGATCGCGGCGTTGATGACGGGCCTCGCGGCGTGCTTCATGCAGGCCCAGGCTGCGGGCGAGCCTGCGCTCAAGGTCGGCGTCTTCGACGTGGACGCCTCGCCGGCGATCGGCAGCCCGATGGCGTACAACCCGACCCGGGAGGTCCAGCTTCCGCTCCGCTGCCGGGGCGTCGTCCTGACCGGCGCGGACACGCCGATCGTGCTTTGCGCGGTGGACTGGATCGGGATCGGCAACGACGGTCAGGCTGAGTTCCGCAGGGCACTCGCCGAGGCCGCCGGGACGACGGTCGATCGCGTCCGGGTCCATACGCTCCATCAGCACGACGCGCCCCATTGCGACTTCACGGCCGACCGGTTGCTCGCGGAGCAGGGGATCAACGCGGAGTTCTTCGACGCTGCGTTCAACCGCCGTGTGATCGCGAATGCCGCGGCGGCCGTCCGCTCGGCGATCGGCGCGGCCAGGCCGGTGACGCATTTAGGGCTGGGCGAGGCCGAGGTGGAGAAGGTCGCCTCGACCAGGCGGATCCTCGGGCCCGACGGCAAGGTCCAGTACGTCCGCTACACGGCGTGCCCGGATCCGAAGGTCCGCGACATGCCCGTCGGCACGATCGACCCGATGCTCAAGATGATCAGCTTCTGGGACGGCGAGACGCCCATCGCGGCGCTGTCGTATTACGCCACCCATCCGCAGAGCTACTACCTGACCGGCAAGGCCAATCCGGACTTCCCCGGCATGGCCCGCAATGCGCGGCAGGACGCGACGGGCGTCCCCCATATCCACTTCAACGGCGCCGGCGGTGACATCGGTGCCGGCAAGTGGAACGACGGCTCCCACGCCAATCGCCAGGTCCTGGCCGACCGCGTCGCAGCGGGCATGGAGCGGGCCTGGAAGGCGACGAAGAAGACGCCCATCGCGGCCGCCGATGTCTCCTGGAAGGTGGCCTCCGTCGCCCTGCCGGTCGCGCCGCATCTTGACGAGGCGAAGCTGGTCGCGACGCTGAAGGACGCGGCCGCGAAGCATCGCGATCGGGCCATCGCCGCCAATGAGCTGGCGTGGCTCCGCCGCTGCAAGGCCGGCGAGACGATCGAGCTGGCGTGCCTCCGCCTCGGATCGGCCCGCGTCCTGCACATGCCCGGGGAGCTCTTCGTCGAGTACCAGCTCGCCGCCCAGAAGCTCCGGCCGGATCTGTTCGTCGCCATGGCCGCCTACGGCGACTATGCGCCCGGTTATATCGGCACCGAGATCGCCTATTCCCAGGGGGGCTACGAGACCGAGCCGAGGTCCTCGCTGGTCGCGCCGGGCGTCGAGCGGGTGCTGATGGAGGCCATGGGGCGGTTGCTGCGAGACTGACGGAGCCGTTTCTCACATCGCCGGGAAGGTGGCGGGGTGGCCGTGGTGGAACACCACGGACGATCGGGCCGTGGCGGCGGACGGACCTTGCTGGTTGACTGAGGCGGTCCCGTGGTGTTTCACCACGGCCACCCAAAGACCCTGCGCGACGGCAAGCGGCCTCGGTCCGTGATTTCGAGGTTCGGGATGGCGACAGCTCCGGCCATCCCGCGGAAGTCCCGGACCATGGAGTTGACCTCGCCCCCGTGGTAGCCTTGGCGCAGCGAGCCCATCAAGGCTCCTGACCTCTCCACGAAGAAGGCGATGTCGTCATGATCATCCGCTGCGTCCGTCCGCTCGCCGTGTTCCTGGCACTGGCCGTAACCACCCATGCCGGCGCCGCTCTCGATAAGCTCCCGCCGCTCGCCGCCTCCTGGATCTGGCTCGACCGCGACACGCCGCCCGCCGAATCCTACAACCTGGTCATCCTCGCTCGCCGCGATCTTTCCCTGGAGGCCGTCCCGCGGACGGCCGTCCTGCGGGTCACGGCCGACACGTATTACCGCCTCTCCATCAATGGCCAGTGGGTCGCCGACGGCCCCGGCCGCGGCTGGCCCGACCACTTCGAATACGACGTCCTCGACGTGACACGCTACCTCCGGCCCGGCACCAACCAGGTCGAGATCCTCGCCCGCTATTACGGCGTCGGCGACTTCCACCACGTCCCCCAGCGCCCCGGGCTCCTCGCCCAGCTCGACGCCGCCGATGTCGAGGGCTCCTTCCGCACCCTCCTCACCACCGACTCCTCCTGGCAGGCCGCCGAGGCCACCGCTTACGTCCGCAATACCCCCAAGGTCAGCATCCAGATGGAGCCGTTCGAGATCCACGACGCACGCCACTCGGCCGACGCCGAGGCCCCTCGTTGGTCTGCCGCCCGCGTCGTCGCCGCCACCACCGGCGGCCCCTGGTCCGGACTCAGGCCCCGCGACGTCCTGCTGCTCACGCGAAAGCCGTTCCCCATCAAGAGCTTCCTCGCCGCCAGCGTCGTCTCGGCCAGGGGCACGAACTTCTGCCTCCCCGCCGCCGTCCTCATGCATCCCGGACTGATCGAGGCCAACAACCACACCGCGATGTCCTGCGGCATGGCCACGGTCCTGGAGAACGCCCGGCCCATCACGCTCGACCTCGAAACCGACGGCCTCGACGCCGCCATCGACGGCAAGCCGATCAGGTCCGGAACCCCCGTCTCGCTCGAACCCGGCAAGCACCTGGTCCTCGCTTATGTCTCCGCCATCTACACTCACAACAAGGAGCAGTCCTTCCGCATCCGCCAGACCGACGGCTACACCCTGTCCAACCCCCTTGACCCCGCTCACGAAAACCCGTGGTGCTTCCTCCCCTACGCCGAGTTCGCCGCAGTCGGCTCCGACCAGACCTGGAACGGCTTCACCGCCGAGGTCCCCAGGCTCAAGGCCGCCAGCGACGGCTTCAGCAAGGCCCGCGCCGAGGCCCTCCGTGACGTCACCAACCTGGACGCGTTCAGGACGGCCCTCGCCCCTCGCGCCCGCCTGCTCTCCTCCTCCACCATGTTCGTCCTCGACCCCTACTGGCAGTTCACCCACCGCAAGGTCGAGGCGGGTCATACGCCGAAGGTCGACCACCCCGAGGCCCTCACCGCGGCGGGCCCCGCGGGTGCCGCCGTCGTCCACCCCAGCGCGGGCGGCGACGTCGAGCTGCTCTACGACCTCGGCGAGCAGAACGTCGGCCACTATGACCTCGAACTCGACGCCCCCGCCGGCGCCACCATCGACATCTTCGGCGTCGAGTACCTTGCCCCCGACGGCCGGATCCAGTTCACCGGCAACTACCGCAATGGCATGCGATTCATCACCCGCGAGGGCCTCAACCGCTACACCTCGCTCAAGCGACGCAGCCAGCGATTTCTGTTCGTGACCTTTCGCGGCCTGACGGCGCCGGCCACGATTCGAAAGCTCCGGCTCATCGAATCGACCTACCCCGTCCAGCCGATCGGCTCCTTCGCCGCCAGCGACGAGCGTCTCACCCGGATCTTTGACATCTCGACCCGCACGCTCAAGCTCTGCATGGAAGACACCTTCACCGACTGTCCCCTGTACGAGCAGACCCACTGGGTGGGCGACGCCCGCAACGAGTCCCTCTTCGCCTACAACACCTTCGGCGCCCACGACCTGGCCCTGCGCTGCATTCGGCTCACCGCCGAAAGCGTGGGCCGGCTGCCGATCGCCGGCTGCCAGACCCCCTCGTGCTGGGACGTCCTCATCCCCAACTGGTCGTTCCTCTGGGGGCTCTCCGTGTGGGACTACTACGCCGAGACCGGCGACGCCGACGCCGTCCGCCCCTACTGGCCCGCCGTCGTCGCCAACCTCAAGGGCACGGAAAAGCTGCTCAACGACCGGGATCTCCTGAGCGCCCCCTACTGGAACTTCTTCGACTGGACCGGGATCGACTCCGCCCACCACACGGTGCTGCATAACAGCCTCTTCTGCGTCGGTGCCATCGACGCCGCCAAACGCCTGGGCCATGCGGTCGGCGATCACTCGCAGGACGCCTGGCTTGATTCCTTCCGCGGCCGCCTCGTCGCGGGCATCAACCGCACCTGGAATGCGGCCAGGGGCGCCTATCCCGACTCGATCCATGAGGACGGCTCAATCAGCCCGTCCACCTCTCAGCACACGAGCTTCCTCGCGCTTCTTTATGACGTCGTCCCGCCCGAGGCCCGCGACGCCGCCGTCCGCAACACGGTCGCTCCCCCTGAAGGCACGGTGAAGGTCGGCTCCCCGTTCGCCGCCCTCTACCTTTACCACGCGCTCGAGAAGATCGGTCGAGACGACGCCATCATCGCGTCGATCCGCGAGAATTACCTCCCCATGCTCGACGCCGGCGCCACCACCGTCTGGGAGTCGTATGCGTCCGGCACCACCGGCGGCGGTGGCTTCCCCACCCGGAGCCACTGCCACGCCTGGTCGTCGGCCCCGAATTACTACCTCCCGCGGATCATCCTCGGCTACCGGGCCACCGCGCCGGGCGCCGCGGAAGCGACGATCAGCCCCCGTCCCTCCGGCCTGAGCTGGGCTCGCGGCACGGTCGCCACCGCCCGCGGCCCCGTCGTGATCGACTGGAAGCTCGACGGCAAGACGTTGACCGTCACCTGCCGCTCCCCCGCCGGCATGACCGTGCACTTCGCCCGCAATCCGGCCCTGGAGGGCAAGACCATCGTTTTCAACGGTCGGCCCGTGGACTGAGCCCCCGTGCCGTCGGCGCCTCCTACCTGGCCGGCAGGACGGCGATGCAGGCCACATCGCCGGACGAGCCTGGGCCTCGGGCCGTGCGCGAGAGGACCTTGCCGTCGGCGGCGAGGTGAAGGATCTCCGGCTTCGTCCCGACCCAGATCGAGCCGTCGAGGCCGAAGGCGACGGCGGTGGCACGGGGCGGCACGGCGAAGGTGGGCAGGGAGCGGCCGTCGGCCGAGAACCGGAGGACCTCGGCGTCCAGGCCGATGGTCGAGACGACGCCCGTCCCGGGGTCGCAGGCGACTCCGTAGAAGTCCTTGCCCTCGATGCGACGGACCCGGATCATCCGCCCCTCCGCGTCGAGGTGCCAGAGCCGGTTTGCACTCCCTGCCAGATCCGGATGGCTGCGCTCGCCGAGCCAGACGCTTCCGTCGGTCGGGTTGACGGCGATCGAGGCGTACGAGAAGCCGTCGCAGGGCTTCGCGAACAGGATCTCACCCCTGCGGTTCAGCTTGCGAATCCACTTGCTGGCCAGCCAGAAGGCGTCCGTCTTGGGGTCGTATGCCATGTCCATGCCGGCGACGGGGTACGAGTCGACCAGCTTGCCCGAGGGATCCAGGACCACGGTCTCCCCACTGTCGAAGGTGTGGCCGCCACTGCACCAGAGGTTGCCTGTCGCCGGGTCAACGGCCAAGCAGGACGCCCGGATCCCGGCGGCCCGCCAGAGCAGCCGCCCGTCCAGGTCCAGCACACTCAGTCGTTCCGCGACGTTTTCCGCCACGTAGATCCGTCCTCGAGCCGGATCGACCGCGATCCTGCGGTCGCTGCCCGACTCCATGGCCACGGCGAAGTCCTTCAGTACGCGAATCTCGCGGCCGCCGCCATCAAGGAACCGCAGGGTATCGTGCTGGGGCCGCGCATTTTCGAACTCCGGATCCGAGTCCTCGAGAACAACCGCGGCCGGAAGTGTGGACGGCGGGGTTTCCTCGGCCGGGGCGACCTCGAACTTCGTGATCGGGAACCGCGAGGGACGGCCGGCAAGCCTCGCGGGGTCGAAGAGGCTCTCGTCCGCGAGCGATCGCATGACCAGGGCCTTCAGGGCTTCACCGTGCAAGTCCTTCGCGAGGATCCGCCCATCGGGGCCGATCAGGAAATTCGCCGGGACGGTGCGGAGGAGGTAATCATGGCCCGGACCGGTGTGAAGTGGCCCGGCAAGACCCTGCGGCCAGACGAGGCCATTTTCCCGTGCTACGGCCCCAGAATCGGGCAAGTTCCCATTGCACGAGAGTCCGATCAGGGCGAACCGCGGGTTGCCGCCCAGGGCCTGGTGCAATTCCCTGAGCACGGCCGCATCGGGCTCGTGAAAATGGGTCGAGGCCATCCAGAAGTGAAGCAGGACGAGCTGCCCCGCGAAGTCCTCCAGCCGGATCCGACCGCCTCCGATCTTCGGCACGGTGAACCCCGGGGCCAAGGCACCGACGGCCAGGCCTGGTAGCGGCGAGGCCGCGACGTCACCCAGGTCAAGGGGGACGGTTCGCGGCCCCTCGGGGACCACCACGGTCCGCGACGTCCGGACGATCTGGGGCGGCTCCTCACCGTCCCGGAGAGGCCGGTCGTTCAGCGTCAGTCGCAGGTCGTACTCGCCGGCGGGGACGTCCTCGATCCGGAAGCGTCCTTCAAGGTCCAGCGCGGAGGGGTACGAGCGCCGTCCCTCGCCCTGCGATCCCCAGCGGTTGGTCTTCGTGACCAGCTGTACGGGCTGCCATTGGGGCCAGTTGACGGCGACCGGCGGCGCCCCGGCGAGCAGGACGCGGCCGGTGACCGCCCGGCCCCGGCCGCCGATGGTGACGTTCACGGAACCGCCGGCGGGGACCTCGATACTCTCCTGCCAGCCCCAGGACGTCATGTGGTTGAGGCTCAGCCCGCGGACGAGCTTGCCCGGCCCCGGCAAGGCCCTCTCGATGACGAACCGTCCCTCGGCGTCGGTCCTGGTCGAGCCGCTGAGGATCAGCCAGTAGTTTTCCCCCCGGCGGTTCGGCAATTGCGGCGTGTAGGTGATGGGAACTTGCTTGCCCGGCGAGTCGCCGAGCTGCACGCGGCCCTCGATCCGCCCCCAGGGCGTAACCACAAGCCGGGGCGTTTTCGCGAGCTCATCCGGATGAATCGCGGCGAAGCCCTCGTCATGCGAGACCAAAACCAGATACGGATCATCCTGGGGTGGGATCATGAATCGCCCCCGATCGTCGGCCGCCAGGAGGGCGCTCCGGCCATTCGACAGCACGCGGGAGCCGGACAAGCTGGTGTACTCTCCTCGCTTGATGATGGCGACCTGAGCCCCGGCGGCGGCCTTGCCGTCCGCGAGCACGGCGACGGCCTCGATCGCGCCGATGTGCGCGGCCGCGAGAGGCGGCCGCGACGGCTCCCCGGGGACCTGCGACGTTTCGGCCTGCGCAACAGCAAACCCACCAACGATCGCCACGATCGGGACGAAAACCGTCAGTGCCGACAGCACAGCCGCTCTCGGCAGCGGCGACCGATACAGCATGCGGCCGAGTGCCTCGATTCGGCGACGAACCTGGGACGGACGGGCCATCGCCAGCCCATGCGCGGGAGAAATGCCGGACACCCGAACCGCCATCCGGGCGAGCGTCCGACCGTAGCCGGCGACGTCGCCCAGCAGGTCGGCCGCGACCGCGTCCGAGACGCCGTCGCAGGCCAGGGCGTGCGCCCCGCGGATCCGCCAGGCCAGGGGATGGAACCAGAGCACGATCTCCGCCACGCCCGCCAGTGCGTTCCAGACCAGATCCAGGCCCCGGACATGGGCGAGCTCGTGGGCCAGCACGGCACGTAGCTCGTACGGTCCCTCGATGTCGATCCGGCCCAGGAGCAGGACCGGCCGCCGCAATCCGACCAGACAGGGCGAGAGCACGTCGTCCGTGGCCGCGATCCGGACCGGCCGGACTCCCAGGTCATTGCCGATCCGCTGGCCCTCGTCCTGGATCGACTTCGGGGCATCCTTGGCCCTCGCGAGGATTCCCCGAATCCGCCAGCCGCCGATCGCCGTGCGGAGCGACAGCACGACCACCCCGCAAAGCCACGCGGTGAAGAACCAGTCTCGCGGCTCGGGTAACCTGAATGAGAACACGGGCGACGGCGCCTCGACGGAACCACCGGCGTCCTCACGCCTCGGCGGCTCCTGCCGCGTGGGGACGGGCCGCGGGGCGGGCGGAATGGCCATGGTCCCGGAGACGGCCGGGAGGGGGTCGGTCACCGTGGTGATCACGGGAGGTGGTTCCTCGTCCATCTCATCCGCGATCGGAGCGGCCTTCACGGACGGGCCGGACAGCCGCCAGGTAAGGATCGGCGGTGTCATCGCAAGCCAGGGCAGGGCGGCCAGGCCGCAGAGCACGGACCTCCACAGGGCCACTCGCCACCGCGGGTTGCACCGCAAGAGCATCACGTGGGCCGCCCAGGCCAGCACGAGCAGGACCGTCGCCTTCGCGAGGACCTGCGTCATCGGCGAGACTGTGGCGAACGACTCGGACAGCCGCATCACGACGCCTCCCCTCATCTCGGCCCTCCTCTGTTGGATGTTGATGAATCGCCTTCCTCATCCGCGAGCCGCTTCAGCTCGAGAAGCTCCTCCGCGCTCAGCTTCTCCGACCGGATCAGGTTCATCACAAGCGCCCGGGCCGAGCCGCCGCAGTACGCGTCGACCAGCTCGTCGAGCATCGTCCGGAGGGCCGACCGCGGCCGCGTGGCCGCCCGGTAGACGTACGCCTTGCCCACCTTCTTCCGCGTGACGTGCCCCTTCTCCACGAGGATCGTCAAGTACGACCGCAGCGCGGGGTTCTTGATCGGCTCCGGGAACCGCCCCTGCAATTCCGCGGGCTTCATCTCTCCGTGCTCCCACAGGAGCCGCATCACTTTCAGCTCGCCCGGCGTGAATCGCGGCATCGTTCGCTCCCTCCCTCTTGAATATGCAGAACATACTGCACGTGCCGGCCCCGATCAAGCCTGATGTGCAGTATATTCTGCATGTTAGGGGAGGGCATTCCGATCGATTCCCGGAAGGACCGTGCCTCGGCCGGCGCTCGACGCACTATCAGGATGGAGAGAGAATGGACAGTCGGTGGGGAAGGCCCGGGGGAGCGGCGATGAAGGCAGTATCTGGCAACGTGGGCACGCTGGCTCGGAACCTGGAAGCGGTCTTCGGTGGCTGCATGCCAGCCGCATCCTCCGAGGGCGACCTGCTGCGGCGGTTCGTCGTCGACGGGGATGAGGGGGCGTTCGCCGCGATCGTGGAGCGGCACGGGCCGATGGTGCTGGGCGTCTGCCGGCGGATCCTCGGGCCGGGGGCCGACTCCGACGACGCCTTTCAGGCCACGTTCCTGGTGCTGCTCCGCCGGGCCCGGTCGGTCGAGAGCCTGCCGGAGCTTGCCCCCTGGCTCCACGGCGTCGCCTGGCGGGTCGCCGCGCGGGCTCGCGCGGGGAAGGCGCGACGGCGGATCGAGGAGGCGAAGGCCGCCCGTGGGGAAGCGACCGGGCCGCATCCCGGATCATCCGCGGAATCCGCGGAGGTCCGGTCGATCGTCGACGAGGAGATCGGCCGCCTGCCGGAGAAGTACCGCCTGCCGGTGGTCCTTTGCGGCCTAGAAGGTCTCTCGCGGGAAGACGCGGCCGACCGCCTTTGCTGGCGGCCCGGCGTCCTCCGGGGCCGCCTCCAGCGAGGGCGGGATCGGTTGCGGGACCGTCTGATCCGCCGCGGGCTGGCGCCGACGGCGGCCCTGGCGGTCGCCGAGGGCCTGGAAACGACGGCGCCGGCGGCGGTCGCGCCGGAGTTGCTCGCCGCGGCGCTGTCGGCCGTCGTTCGCGATCTGGCCGTCGGCGCGGTGGCGAAGGAAGTGACGCCGACTGCGGCGGCGACGCTGGCCGGGGCGTTCCTCCGCGGGCAACTCCTGGTGCGGACAACGGTTGCCGTGACCGTGCTGGCCGCGGCGGGACTGACGGTCGCGACGTTGTCCGCGCTCGTGCTGGCGGCCGGGCTGCGGACGGCCGAGCCGCCGGTGGTCGAAGCGCGACCGCAGGATGTACCGGTCTCGAAGGTCCGCCAGTTCGAGGTCAAGGTTGTTGGACCGGGCGGCAAGGCAATCCCAGAGGCGACGGTGGAGATCCAGACTCCGGAGCTGGGGATCCGACGGGGCAAGCTCGTCGGGCGGATGCTGTTCAGGAGTCTGTTCACGACCACAACCGATGGGCAAGGCGTGCTTGTCATCGATCTGCCACCCGACTGCAAGGACCTCCAGATCCTCGTGAAGAAGCAGGGCTACGGGCAATATTACGCGGAATGGCGATCAGGCGAGCACGCGACGGTGATCCCCGAACATGTTGCGGCCGAGCTCGATCCGGCCTGGCAGATCGGCGGGGTCGTCGTCGATCCCGACGGCAAGCCCGTGGTGGGAGCCTCCCTGGGGTTGAGCATCGCCATCAAGAACCCCCCCGGCCGCGCGATGCCACTTTATCGCGGAGACACGGCGACCACCGATCCCGAGGGACGATGGCGTTTCGAGGATGTCCCCCGGTCGATGGATCAGGTGGGGGTGGAGGTCAATCACCCAATGTTCCGTCCCCTCCGCCGGTCGCTTTCTCGTGCCGAGTTCGAGCGGACCGAGGGCCGCGATCCGTCCGCCCGGCTCGTCCTGGAGCGCGGCCTGATCGTCACGGGAAAGGTCACGGACCAGGCCGGCAAGCCGATCGCCGAGGCGATCGTTCGGACAAGGTTCAACAATGACCGACGCGAGGCACGAACGGCCCAGGACGGCTCCTATCGCCTGGTCGGCTGCGAGCCACAGATGGCACGAATCGTCGTCCTGGCGAAGGGCCATGCGACCGACATGAAGGAGCAACAACTTGCCGACGGCATGAGCCCCGTGGACTTCACCATGAAGCCTGCCGCCGGCCTCAAGGTCAAGGTCCTGGACGCGGCCGGCAAGCCGGTCCCGAAGGCCCGGATCTTCTTCCAGCGCTGGCGGGGGCCGTTCCGGTACTTCGAGTTCGACGGCGTGAACCAGTATGCGGACGACAATGGCGACTGGTCCTGGGACGAGGCGCCGCTCGACGACCTCGTCGCCGATATCTGCCCGCCCGGCGGCACGCAGCTTCCTGAACAGCCGATCCCGGCCCACGACGCCGCGAGGGTTGTCACCTTCCGCCTGCCGCCGACGCTTGTCATCGCCGGGCAGGTTGTGGACGCGGAGACGAAGGAGCCGATCCGGACCTTCCGCGTCGTCCCCGGGGGGAGGTGGGACGCCAACAACCAGTTGAGCTGGTCCGACCAGGAGAGCTTCCCGGCATCGGACGGGCGGTTCGAATACCGCCCCTCACGGCCCGATTCGGTGACGCTCGTCCGCGTCGAGGCCGACGGCTACGCCAGCCTCGTCTCGCGAGACGTGCGACGCGACGAGGGGGACGTTTCCCTCCGGCTCGAGCTCAGGAGGGCCCGCGGGCTCGTCGGCAAGGTGCTGACCCCGAAGAACCAGGCCGCCGCCGGCGCGAGCCTCGCGGTCGGCGTCGAGGGGACCCAGGTCGTCGTCGGGAACGGCGAGTTCGAGTCGAACACCGACTGCAGGCGAGCCACGGCCGATGACCTGGGCCGATTCTCGCTCCCCGCCCAGGCGGGCGACTTCCAGCTCGTTATCCTGCATCCGGAGGGATACGCCTGGATCGACTCGCCGGCGACATGGGAGACGGTTCGCCTCATTCGTCTCGAGCCCTGGGCTCGCATCGAAGGGACCTTCCGCATCGGGACGAAGCCGGCGGCCCATGTCCCGATCAGCGTGCGTGTCGTGCCGAACCGACCCGGACCAGCCGGCAAGGGAGGCCCTCGCATCCTGAACTGGAACCACGAGGCCGTCAGCGGCCCCGACGGCGGATTCGCCTTCGATCGCGTTCTCCCCGGCAAGGGAATCATCGGAAGGGACATCACCTTCATGGTGGACCAGGGCGCCACCGAGGTCACGTCCTCGTGCAAGATCCGCGTCGACCTCCCCGGTGGCCGGACGACGAAGGTCGATCTCGGCGGCAGCGGCCGGGCCATCGTCGGCCGGCTGGAGTTGCCTGACGGCGTCGGCGAGAAGGTGCCGTGGAGTTTCGCCAACATCGACGGGGGACGCGAGGCCGCGGACTCGGACGGCTTCCCCCGCCTCACGGTCACCGTGGCCCCGGACGGCCGCTTCCGGATCGACGACGTCCCGCCGGGCAGGTATCGCCTGGTCGCCCGCTTCGGCTCCTACGAGGTTACCCGCCGGCAAGGGCTCGAGGGCTTCACGTGCACTCGGGCCGTCGATGTCCCCGCGGCCGATCGCGGGCCGGCGAACACGCCGGTGGACCTGGGAGTGATGAAGATGGAGAAGAAGTGAGGCTCATTCCGGGTGATGGGTTCAACGCAGGAGCTTCGCCACCGTCGCCATCGGCAAGTAGAGATGTCTCGGATCATCGAGCAGCGGGGTGAACTCGTGGTGGGCGTAGAAGTGAATGGCCGCATCATCCAGGGCATCGACGACGATGGCGTGAACTCCCAGGTTCGCGGAGAGATTCAGCGAACGTTGGAGGGCGTCGAAGAGGAGTCCCTGGCCCAGGCCCTTCCCCTGCGCCGATTGATCGACGGCCAGTCGAGCGAGAAGCACGACCGGGACCGGGTGGCTGGGGAGCTTGCGTGAAGCCTTCGGGGGGAGGTTCGCGTAGTCGATCGAGCCGGCCGCGAGCGTGTAGTAGCCGATCACGCGCGTCTCGCCTGGAGCCATCGCAACGAACGTCTTGCCGAGCTTCCGCGATTCATACTGGCCGGCACGAAGCCGCAAGAAATCATCGAGCACCGGCCGGCCGCATGAGAAGCCCGAGCGGTCGTGAACGCCGGCGAGCGGTTCGACGATCCAGTCAACCACGACGAGCCTTGTGGCGGGCGGCCGCCTTCAAAAGTGTCGGGCCTGGCTCCGGAGGATTGGCCAGGAGATCCAGGAAGCGATCACGATCGCGATCCGAGAGCGTGGTCTTCGCCTCCTCCGCAAACGGCAGGTCATCCTCCGCAACAACGCGAGCCCGCCGGATCCGGACCTCCGTTTCGCTCACGTGCTCCAGGATCACCGTGGCGTTGGCGAATGACTTGGGCAGGATGACGCGAGCCTTGGCATCGGTCATGCGCGTTTCGGACTCCATGATCATCGCACTCCTGGAAGGTTGATCATCGATCTTAACTCTTGTGGGATGCTGAAGCAAGTGGGACGAATCCACCTGAGGATGCTGGCTGGACGAAATGCCGCTTCTTTCTCTGGACAAGTTGCCCCGTCACGTCACCAGTATCTGTCATGAGCGACCAACCGACGACCGAGGAGCTGGTCCGACGGGCCATGGGCGGCGACATCGCGGCCTTCGGATCGCTCTACGACCGCACGGTGCGGCTGGTCCGGGCGGTCGCGGCGGATGCCGGACGTGATGCGGCGGAGGACGTGACGCATGAGACGTTCCTGAGGGCCTTCCGGACGCTGAGGACGCTCCGCGACCCGGCACGGTTCGCCCCGTGGCTCGTGGGCATCGCCCGGCTCGTCGTGCGGGAACAACGGCGAGTCCGCAGGTTCGAGCCGTTGCCCGAACAGGGCCCGGTGCAGGTGGGGGCCGGCAGCCAGGACGAGGACGCCGAGGATCTCCTCCGCCTCGTCGCCCGGCTGCCGGAGGAGGAACGGCTCGCGGTCCGGTTCTTCTTCCTCAACGAGCGGAGCATCGAGGACACGGCGCGGCTGCTCAACCGGTCCCGGTCCGGCACTTACGCCGTCCTGCAACGGGCGAAGGCACGGCTGGCGAGGTGGCTTCAGGAATGTGGGGTGAGCCGATGAGCGATCTCGACGACGAACAGCTCGATCGCCTCGAATCCGCCCACGCGGTCTTCGCGAGGGCCGACGGAGCCGCCCGTGCGCGGCTCCTTGCGGCATTGGCGGCGGACGTCCCGCCGGCAACTTTTGTCCGCAAGTCGAGGATCGAGCTCATGAAACGCTACGCCCCCGGCGGCGCGATCGCCGCAACCGTGCTCATCGCCGCGTGCATCGCCTGGATCTTGAGCCAGCCCCCGCACCTGTTCGCCCAGGTCGCCGGCGCCATGTCTCGGGCTCAGGGATTCCGGTGCGACATGATCCAAGTCTCGCCTGGCTACAACAACACCGAGAACGCGGAACTGGTAGCCCATGTCTTCTGGAACCCTTCCGGCGAGGAACGGCTGGATCACCTCCAGGACGACAGGCTCGATGAGAGCCTCATCTTCCGCCCCGGTCAGAACGGCCTGCGCATCTCGCACGGTAACAGGCAATTCCGCATCGCCCCGAAGTCGTCCTCTCGGGAGTACTCCATCGGCCTCTTCGGCGGCCTCGGCAACTACCGCGGCAAGGCCGAGCCGATCCCCGGCGCGAAGGAGATTCGCGGCGTGAAGGCCGAGGGCTTCACCGTACCGTGGCCCACCATCGTCGGCGATGACACCCACCCCGACGCGAAGGTCCAGGTCTGGATCGACCGGGCGACGAGCCTCCCCGTCCGGGTCGATCTCGTCGGCATGGCCCCCGCTCCCCACACCAACGTCGTCATGCGGTTCGAGGACTTCCGCTGGGGGCCGCAGGATCCCGCGCTCTTCGATATCACGCCGCCGGCCGACTACGCGAAGATGCCGACCAGCCACATCAAGGCGGATCAGATCACCCAGTACCTCAAGGACGGACTCGCCATCTTCGCGAAGTACAACGACGGCAAGTACCCGGCCGTGAAATACGTCTACGGCGACCAGCAAGGTGAGGCCCTCCGCTCGCTGATGAAGATGCCCCGCGAGGCGCAGGGCTGGGCCCTCAACGACGATCTCGAATGGCGGAAGACGAAGGAGGGCGAGTTCGCCTACGGGTCATATTGCCTCTCCTGGATCAACTCCCTCCAGCGTGATTTCCCCGAGGCCGTCTACAACGGCAAGACCGTCACCCCCAGGGACGCCGGCAAGGTCCTCGTCCGCTGGCAGCTCGACGACGGCGATTACCGCGTGATCTTCGGCGATCTCACCTCGGCCACGGTTCCGGCGGACCGACTCCGCGAGATCGAGGGGCGATGAGGTACAATGGGGCCCCGGCGCGGCCAGCGCCGGGGCCTCGTTGACGATCGCCGACGATCCCCCAAGAAACGCGACCGCTCATGAACTGCAAGACAGACCTGGTGCCGTGTCTCGTCGGACTCACGTTCCTCTTCCTTCTGGATCCGGCGAGCCCCGCCTCGGAATTCGGCCTGAAGTCGTGGCGCGTCGAATCGTCGGTCTCGTCCGAAACCGTCACCGAAGCCCTCCGGCATTTCCAGAGTCGAGTTCGAGACCTGGGCGGGCCGGCTCCCGAGGACCCGAACCATCCCGGCCCGATGACGCGCCTGGTCGTCGCGGAGGATCGCGACAACCCCTCGTTTACGGGCCTGCCGCCATCCCGGCGCGATGAGGCCTACCTGTTCGAGTCCGAAAAATCGGGGCTGGTGACGCTCCTCGCCGCGACGTCGGCGGGGCTTGTGCACGGGATCTCGGACCTGGAGACGAGGCTCCGTGCAAACCCGGGCGGAGTGCGGATCGCGTTCCCGGAATGGTCCGAGGGCAAGGCAGGGCGGCTCCTCGAATCGCCGGCGATCCGCGGCCGCGGCGAGTACCTCAACATCGGCTACGACCTGCCGGGCATCACGCCTCATCGGTGGGACACGGCCAGATGGCACTGGTACGTCGACCGACTGGTCCTGGCACGTCTCAATCGCTGGTACTTTTACCTCTGGATCGATGGGCAATCGATGTTCTCCGGCTCGAAGCTGGCGGAGAAGCCGGAGAACCGTCGGCTTCACGAGGGGGTCCGCGAGGCCATTCGGTACGCGCACCGGCGCGGGCTGAAGGTGACGTTCATGGTCTCGCCGACGATGATGCCGAAGGATCTCTGGCTGGCCCGCCCGGACTGGAAGGCGGACATCAAGTATGCGCGGGATGGCTTCGCCTGCGTCTGCCCCAATGCTCCGGGTGCCTGGGACACGATGAAGGCCGTCTGGCAGGCCGAAATGGACTGGTTTCGCGAGGCCGACGCCGTCCAGGTCTGGTTCTACGACCCCGGCGGCTGCTGGTGCGAGCAGTACGGCTGCAAGCCCCACCAGGCCGAAAGCCTGGCCCGCCAGGTCCGCGAGTTCGGCTCCCTGTTCCGGCAGCTCAACCCGGCCGCGGAGGTGGAATACAACTTCTGGCCCCTCTCGCTCTGGGAGGCGGAGATGAAGGTCCAGGTCCGGGAAGACCTTGCTCGACGCATCCTGGCGGATTCGCCGACACCCGCGCAAGCCATCACCGCCGTGGGCACACCGGAGGGCGTGCCGATCCCGGTTCCGGACCTGGAGCAGCGGCTGGGAATGCGAGCCGCCGGGTTCCTCTTCTGCACGAACCCGGAGTCGAGCTACGTCTTTCCCACGCCGCACCTGCGCTATCTCCATCGCTGGGCCCAGGGCTCGCGGCGATTGGGGCTCGACGCCGTCTTCGGCCATCGGCTCGAGGCTCGCACCCGCGATTCGGGCACGTTCCTGATGGGGCAATGGTTGTGGGACCCGGACCAGCCCGCCGACCAGGTGGTCCGCCGGTTCAGCGAGTGGCAGACCGCCGACGATGTCGCGGGCCGTCGGCTGTCGGAAGCCATCGGCCTCCTCGACGAGCTCGATAGGGGGATCAATCCCGAGCTGGGGCGTAAGCTCGATGACTCGCTCTCCTCGCTCCTGCCCTCGTTGCCCTCGGCCTGCCGCGAGGACCTCGAATACTGGCCTGCCGTGGGGGCGGCCCTGCACGCGATCGCCGCGTCCGAGGGCGCCGATGGCCCTGGTCTGGATGCGTTCGCCGACCGGTTCACGAAGGCGCTTGCGAAGAGCGCGACGTTTGCTCCGCTCGTGCCTCGTGCCGGGGAACTCTTCCGAAGTTATCGAACGATGATCCGGAAGGTCTGGGAGAAGGAGGTCTACTGACCTGGCATGACGACCGAGTCTGGACCTTCAGATCGGACAGGCGGGCAAGCGCATGGCCCTGGCCCGCCTGTCCTCGGGTCGCGATCCGACAACGGTCCTTTCAGGCTCGTTCGCGAGCCGACCTGGCCCGATGGACCTCGTAGAGCAAGAGACTGCCGGCCACGGCCAGATTCAGCGAGTCCGCCGCGCCGACCATCGGGATCCGGACCAGGTCCGAGCAGAGGTCGCGCTGGTAGGCGGTCAACCCCTGCCGCTCCTCGCCCAGGATCAGGATCGAAGGGCGGGGGAACGGAAATCGATGCAGCTCGGCCGGCCCATCGGGCGAGGCGCCGACGACCCGGCAGCGGTGGCGGCGGAGCCAGTGCCTGAGGCTCCCCGCGCTCGTCCGGATGAACGATTGCCGGAACAGTGCCCCCATCGAGGCCCGGACGACGGCGGGGCTGAACGGATCGACGTGCGGCCCGACCAGGATGAATCCGGAGCCGCCGATGGCCTCGGACGTCCGGATCAGGGTGCCCAGGTTCCCATCCGAGTGGACCGATTCGAGGATGATCCAGCACAACCCGGCCCGCGGCGAGGCACCGTGCAGGGGTGTCCAGCGCTGGGCGACCACGGCACCGACCCCGGAGGCATGCTTCGTGGTGGAAACCGATCGGAAGGTCTCGGGTGTGACCTCGATCGTTGGGAGGCCGCCGCGGCGTCGATCGCGGACCAGCTTGCGGGCGATGGGAACGGTGAGGAGCTTGTCGCTGTAAAGGATCGTCGTGAGGGCAAGTCCACTCTCGATCGCGTGGACGACGTTCCTCACGCCCTCGACGAAGAAGGCTCGGCGGGCATCGCGGTGGGCGCGGTCGGACTGGAGCCGACGGATCTCGTCGAGCGTGGCGCGGACGATGGGCGGACATTCATGGTATTCAGCTTCATGCGGCATTCTCCCGGTACATTGAGCCTGGGGCTCGGTCTGGTGAGGGGCGAGGTCGTCACGCGGCGGTCGACTCAAGCCGTCGCACGTTCAGGGCGTGGACTTCGCCTCGTCAAGGATAACGCCTTGAGCGAGCCCCGGCTATCTCCAGGGCGATTCATCGCGCAGACCAGAGCCGGAAATCGACGTACCTGGCCGCAAGCTGAAAATCTCCGTCCGTGGTGAGCAGGACGAGATCGTAGCGACGACACAGTTGGATCAGCAGGGCATCGATCGTCCCAACCTGAATACCGCGGCGGCGACACGAATTGCGGATCTCGGCGGCCTCGATGTGGTCTTGCCGGGCGGGTTGCAGGAAGGCGAGGATCTCCAGCCGCTCTAGTAATCCGTCCCGTTCCTTCGGGCCATGGAAGCCTTGCAGTATCTCCTGAAGAATCAGGCCAGTCAGAAAGACCTGATCCCCGCCGAGCAGGGCCGTTTTCAGTGCCATTACCTCTGGAGTGCCGGAGTTGGCATCGCGGCGAAAGGCAAGGGACCAGACGCTCGTGTCGACGAGAAGGCTCATGCCTTGCGAGCCCGTTCCGCCTTGTAATCGAAAGCTGAATCCCACTCGAGCTGGCCGAAGAGCTCCGCGACTCGCCGTAGCTCACGACGGGCGATGAACTCCTGGAGGGCTTTCGTCACCGCGGCCTTCTTCGTGGGCTCGCCGCTCACCCGAAAGGCTCGCTCCAGGAGATCGGGATCGAGTGCAAGATTGGTTGCCATGTGTGAAACCTCCTACTTGAGTCTACACACGTCCGGAGTCCAGTCAACATCGCCTCCCTGCTGGAAGTCCTGTCCTGTCCGGATCGACGGCTGGTCTTCCACTCGTGCAATTCGCGTCATTCGAGGTCGAGATTCCCGCGGGTGAGTGAGCGGCAAAGCCGCGTGTCCGCGCGTGGATGGTCGGCTGTTGACCTTGCCAGCGGGGCCGGTCGCGGGTCTAATGTTCCAGGAAAGGCTACGGAACCCCCGACCCTGCCCGGCACCACAGGCCTGACCTGGACATTTCCCGTCTCGTCCCGTCTGTCGGTATTGCCGGTCTACAGATCACGTTGCAATCCACGTTGTGTGGACTCGTCACGGTCTCTCGGTCGGGGCCCGGTTTTGGAGCTTTTCCCGATGCTCGACCGCATCGCCTACCAAGGCATCACCTTCGACGACGTCCTCCTCGAGCCCGGCTACGCCGAGTTCATGCCCCGCGAGGTGGACACCCGCACGCAGCTCACCGCCAAGATCGCGCTCAACATGCCCTTCCTCTCGTCTCCGATGGACACCGTCACGGAGGCGGAGCTCGCCATCGCGCTGGCCCAGGAAGGCGGGCTCGGCGTCATCCACAAGAACATGTCGATCGAGGAGCAGACCCGCGAGGTCGACAAGGTCAAGCGGTCGGAGAACGGCATCATCGTCGATCCGATCACGCTGCCGCCGGACGCCACGGTCGGCCAGGCGCGGACGATCATGGGCGGGCACAACATCTCGGGGGTGCCGATCACGGTCTCCGGGGGCTTCCTGAAGGGGATCCTCACCCGCCGTGACCTGCGGTTCCTGGAGTCCAACGACCTCCGGATCGACGAGGTCATGACCAAGGACAACCTGGTCACCGCCCCCGCCGATACGAGCCTCGAGGAGGCCGATCGGATCCTGACGAAAAATAAGGTCGAGAAACTGCTGCTGGTGGACGATGAATACCGACTGAAAGGATTGATCACGATCAAGGACATCGACAAGCTGCACCGCTACCCCAACGCCTGCAAGGACGGGCGCGGGCGGTTGCGCGTCGGCGCGGCGGTCGGAGTCCACGATTTCGAGCGCGTCTCCTCGCTCATCGAGGCGGACGTGGACGTCCTGATCGTCGACTCGGCCCACGGTCACAGCAAGAACGTGATCGAGACCGTGCGGCGGATCAAGAAGGACTTCGACATCCAGGTCGTGGCGGGTAACGTGGCGACCGGCGAGGGCACGAAGGCGCTCGTCGAGGCCGGGGCCGACGCGATCAAGGTGGGCATCGGGCCGGGCTCGATCTGCACCACGCGAGTCGTCTCCGGGGTCGGCGTGCCGCAGATCACGGCGATCTACCAGTCGGCGAGGGCCGCGGCCGGTCGCGTGCCGATCATCGCCGACGGCGGGATCCGCTACTCCGGCGACATCACCAAGGCGATCGCCGCCGGGGCCCACAGCGTCATGATCGGCGGCCTCTTCGCGGGGCTGGCCGAGAGCCCCGGGACGACGATCATCTACCGGGGCCGCAGTTTCAAGAGCTACCGTGGCATGGGGTCGATCGGCGCCATGGCCAAGGGGTCTCACGAGCGATATCGGCAGGATCCCGCCCCCCGGGGGACCGACGGCAAGGCCGCGGTGAGCCAGAAGCTCGTGCCCGAGGGGGTCGAGGGCCGGGTCCCGTACAAGGGGCCGCTCTCCGACTTCGTCTTCCAGCTCGTCGGTGGCTTGAGGGCGGGCATGGGATACTGCGGCACCCGGACGATCGACGAGCTGCGGACGAAGGCCCGGTTCATCCAGGTCACGGCGGCCTCGGTCCAGGAAGGCCACCCGCACGACATCGCGATCACCCAGGAAGCTCCGAATTACTCGAGCTTCAGCAACGAGAGCGAGACCGGCCGCGGCCCCGCCTGAGCGGGCCGGGCCGTGGCCTCGCGACGAGGTCAATCGGAAGATCCCGACGGAATTGTGTCCCATCGGCCGGGAACCCGGCGTGACCGGCTGTCTCATTGGAGGACAGGATCGAACGAGGCGGGCCCCGCCCGCCTCGCTGGGGCGAGGCGAACGGAATCGCGGAATCACATCTCGAACCGGATCCCGCGGCGGATGACATGTCCCGCCGCCGACCCTCGCCGGACCCCGGCGCGGGCCGGCCGCGCGGCGATCGATGCCCCGCCGTGACGGCTCCGGACCGATCGGCCGGCAAGGCAAGTACCTGGAAAGCAAGGAGGCGTGGCTTGCGTCCCTCAACGAAGGCATTGACGACGACGATCCTCGGGGCTGCTCTCGCGGCCCAGACGGTCTCGGCCCAGCAGTCCCCGCCATCATCCGCGTGGCGACGCGACCGCGACCGGGCGGCGGCGGCGACCGAGCCCACGCCCTCCTCGCGGCCCGATCCGGCACCCACCCCGGGCGGGCCCGACGAGTTCGACACGACCCTGAACATGGCGGCCACCCGCGGCGCCCGCTACCTGCTCCGCAACGGGCTCGATTATATCAACTATCAGGAATATGAGCGGGCGCTCAAGTTCCTCCGCGAGGCCGAGGTCCGCCAGCGCGAGCTGAGCGAGCCGGAGAAGCGGAACCTCAAGCAGGCCATCGAGCGGGCCCAGCGCGGGCTCCGCGAGGCCGCGGGGGCGGAGACCCCCTACGCGGTGAGCCGGCGATCCGGCCGGTCCGGCGGATTCGCTCCGGCGAAGTCCGCCACCCAGCTCGCCGCCGCCTCGGTGCCGGGCGAGACGAGGAACACGAGCACGGCCTCGAAGGAGCCCCGTCCCGCCCCCCGGAAGAAGACGAGCGAAGGTGACGATCAGGGGCAGCCGATCCGGCTCGCGGGGGCGGAGACGGTGGAGCCGCCCCCGGCGAACGCCGATCGGCCGGAGATGCCCGCCATGCTGCCCCTCGGCGACGAGTCGGCCGCTCCGTCGCCCCAGCCGGCCGCTCTCGCGGCCAGGCCGGCCGCAGCGGCCGACGACCTGCCGGCCGTGGCCGGATCCGGGACCGTCACTCCGCCGCCCCCTCGTCGGGAGGAGCCCGCCTCCTCCCAACCGCGGCCCGAGTCCCTCGCCGCGGCCGAGCCCGCGACGGCTGAGCCGGCGGCCGCGGCCCCCGCTCCGGCGTCCGAGGAAGTGTCCCGGCCCGCGCCGGAGCCGTCGCCGGGACCGCGGATGCCCGAACCGGTCCCCCTTGCAGACCTGAAGACCGTCGACGAGGCGGCGAAGCCCGCGGCGGACGCGAACGCCATCCCGGCCGCCGCAGAGCCGGCCCCATCCGCCAAGCCCGAGGGGCCAGCCGGTCCCGCCCCGGCCCCGATCAACCTGGAGCCCCCCTCGGATCCGGCCCCCCGGGCCGTCGAGGGAGCCGCGCCGGCCACTCCCGCGGCCGGAGCCGAGGAGCTCCCCTCGCTCCCGCTCGGTGACCCGGTACGAACCGAGCCCAAGGCCGCCGAGCTCCCGTCGGCCGTCGCGCCCACCGTGGCCGAGCCCGCCCCGGCGTCGAGCCCCCTCGGGGATGAGCTCCCGCAACTCCCCCTCCGCGGCGCATCCGAGAACGCCGCCGGCAGTCCAGCCCCGAAGCCGGAGGAGCCGAAGGCCGACGCCCCGAAGCCGGAGGAGCCGAAGGCCGACGCGCCGAAGCCGGAGGAGCCCAAGGCCGATGCCCCGAAGCCGGAGCCTGTTCCGGCGATCGCGGCCGCGACCGCCGAGGAATTGCCGGCCCTGCCTCGGTCCACGCCCGGCCCCGCGGATGAGGCGTCGCGGAAGGACCCGCTCCCGCCGCCCGCCGCCGAGGTCTCGGCCGCTCCGGTTCTTGCCCCCGAGCCGGTGCCGGCGTCCAGGCCGGCCGCCGAACCAGCTCCGTCGGCGAAGCCCGAGGCGGTGCCGAGCATCCCGGGAATGAGGCTAACGGAGACACCCGCCTCGCCTGCGGAGGCCGCGGCGACTCCCGCGCCGGCCGCGTCGGAGATGCCCCGCACCGGAGCCGGCGTCGTCGGTCCGGCCGCCTCGTCCCTGTCATCGACGCCGACCACCCCGAAGACCACGCTGCTGCCCGAGCAGCAGCAGCGGATCGACGAGATCGCTCGCCTTCAGGATGAGGAGAGGCGTCGGGCCCCGACTGTCCCGGGTCAGCCCAGGGTCGAGGATTTCACGGCCGACGCGCGGAATCAGACCGTCACCCAGATCGACATCAGCCGGGCCCCGAGCCCGGCCGAGGCGAGGCCCATCCGGGCCATCCCCGTCCCCGAGGATTTCACCGAGCTCGGCAAGCGCGAGTGGAGCCCCCAGCGCAAGTACTGGGCGGCCGCCGCGACCTGCCACCTGCCGCTCTACTTCCAGGATCCCATGCTCGAGCGGTACGGCCATAGCGCGGAGACCTACTTCGGGCGGGCCGGCCGGTTCCTCACCTACCCGGTCGACGATCCGCGGCAGACGACCCAGCGGAACCAGCTCATCCAGCCGGGCTTCTCCGTGGGCCTCATGGCCTGGCAGATCATGACCCTCCCCTACGCCCTGGTCGTGGATCCCCCGTGGGAGGCCCAGTATGACCTCGGCTACTGGCGGCCCGGCGACAAGATCCCCACGGACATGTACTATCAGCCGCTCTACGGCACCGGCCCGCCGCTCCGCGGCAAGAAGTACTGATCGGCTCCCGAGCCGGTCCTGCCAGGCCGACCCTCGGCCTCGTTCCCAACGACGCCAGGGCTCCATCGCGAGCCCTGGCGTTTTGCATGGCGAGCCCTCAGTCTCCACGGCGTGACTCTCCATTCGGCTCTCAGACCGCGGAGGGTCAGCACCTCGCCGCGGGTTGCGGCGTCCCAGCCCCTGGGCTCGAACGAGCCTGGACGGGCATCAAGGGCCTCGGTGCGGTGGTCCCGCGGGAGCCGTCGGCGCTTCCATCGACGTCGATGACTGGGGCGGCGAATCCGGCCGGCCTGAAGTCGACCGCCGACGTGGCGAGGTCCCATTCCTCGGGCTCTGGCCCACCCCATGCTGGCGGCTTGCCCTCTGGGTTTCACGCCCGCGCGAAATCGACATCCAACGACCGATCCGAGGTGCCGGCCGCCCCGCCCGCGGCGTGCCGATGTGAATTCCCGGCGAAGAGGGGCCGCTTGATATTGGCATGGGCGCAGGTTTCTTCGATGATGGGAGGGATCAGCGAGCCGGGCTCCGCGGGCCGCCGGGTCGACGGCGGCGGATGTCTCGACATGCTCTCCTTTCACAGGTGCAGATCTCAGGGATTCGCGGCGGATCGATCGGCACGGGCTTCGGAAGCGTCCCATCCCACCTCGCGAGGCGACAAGGATCTGGAATGCCGGACATCAAGACGGAAGCAACGACACCCTGGGATTGGGGCCAGGAGCGCGTGACGGTCGGTCGCCACTTCCTCCGCGACCTGGAGTCGCTCTGGTCCGAGGTCCTGAAGCTGGCGGCGGTCGTCGAGGACGCCCTCAACCAGAGCCTCAGGGCCCTCTGCGACGGCCGGGTCGAGCTCGCCGATGAGATCCGCCGCCGCCAGCCCTCGATGGAGCGGTGGGAGGTCCAGATCGAGCGGGAGTGCGTCCGCGTCCTCGCCCTCCACCAGCCCGTCGCGTCCGACCTCCGCCGGGTCGCGGCCATCCTCCGGATCAACAGCGACCTGGAGCGGCTCTCGGCCCTTGCCCGGCACATCGCCAAGCGGGTCAAGAAGCTGGCCAGCGACCCGGAGGCCTTCCCGATCCCCCAGCCGCTCGAGAACCTCGGCATGGAGGCGCTCGCCCAGGTCCACGAGAGCCTCGACTCGCTCACCGAGGCGGACGTCCCCCGGGCCAGGGCGGTCATGGCCGCGGAGAAGCGGCTGGACGGCCAGTATCGGTCGGTCCTGACGCTGCTCAAGCGGAGGATCGTCGAGGATCCCCGGCGGATCGACACCGGGCTCCGGCTGATCAACACGGCGCGGAACATCGAGCGGATCGCCGACCACGCCGCCAAGATCGCGGAGGCGGTCGTCTACCTGAAGGAAGGGGAGATCCTCCGCCATCGCCCCCCCGCCGACCGGGCCGCCGGTCGGCCCGGCCTCTGACGGCATCCCCCCGCCGGCCTCGACGGATCCTGGAGGAGCACCCATGCCGTTCCTCGGTTACTTCAAGGGGCAGCCCACGGAGCACGTCATCCGGTACAGCTCCGGGCGGATCGCCCGCGAGGGCCAGGGGCTGGCCTTCTTCTACCTGAAGTACAACACGCAGATCGTCGTCGTCCCGACCAGCAGCATGGACGCGAATCTGGTCTTCAACGAGGTCACCAGCAATTTCCAGACGGTGACGATCCAGGGGCAGTTCACCTACCGCATCCACAACCCGCGCAAGGCCGCCGAGATCCTCAACTTCACGATGGACCCGGCGACGCATCGGCACCTCTCCAACGATCCCGATCGCCTGGCGCAGCGGATCACGAACATCATCCAGATGGAGACCCGCACCGAGATCCAGAAGCGATCGCTCGAGGAGGTCCTGACCCAGTACGAGTCCATCGCCGCCTCGGTGCAGGGCCGGATCAAGGGCTCGGCGCTGCTGGACCCGCTGGGCGTGGAGCTGCTGAGCGTCTACTTCGTCGCCGCCAAGCCCACGCCGGAGGTCGGCAAGGCGCTCGAGGCCGAGTATCGGGAGGGCCTCCTCCAGAAGGCCGACTACGCCATCTCGGCCCGCCGGGCCGCGGCCGTCGAGGAGGAGCGGAAGATCAAGGAGAATGAGCTCAACACCGAGATCGCCCTGGAGCAGCAGCGGCGGCAGCTCATCGACCTCCAGGGCGAGAACGA
The DNA here is from genome assembly GCF_011064615.1 of Aquisphaera insulae. Classification (GTDB taxonomy): domain Bacteria; phylum Planctomycetota; class Planctomycetia; order Isosphaerales; family Isosphaeraceae; genus Aquisphaera; species Aquisphaera insulae. The sequence continues at coordinate 25,250 of NZ_JAALJH010000044.1, forward strand.
GCTCCGCCAGGCCAACCATCGCGGGCAGGCCGCGGAGCAGGAGGCCGCCTACCACAACCGGGTCAAGCAGAATGACCTGGCACTCTATCGGGGGATCGACCCCCGCAAGGTCCTGGCACTGGCCCTCTCCGAGCTCGGCGAGAACGCCGGCCGGATCGGCAACCTGACCATCACCTCGGATATCCTCGCCAGCCTCCTGGACGCGAGGGGCGGCCCCGGCTCGTCCGAGTCCACGCCCACCGCCTGAGCGGGGCCCGATGCCCCGCCGGGGAGCCCGCAGCGTATGCCCACCCGCGACAAGCTCGTCATCGTCACCCGGAAGACGGCCCTGGAGGAGCTGATCGAACGGTTCAACACCGTCGATCAGGCCCGCTTCTACATCGAGCACATGGGGGGCGACTTCGCCGAGTACCAGGCCGCGCACGACGCCTACCGCCGGGCGGTCGAGACCCTCCGCGAGGCCCTCCCACGCGGGCTCCGGATCCAGTGGATCGAGCGGTCCTTCCTCCCCACGTTCACGTTCGGCGGCTCGGATGTCGTGGTGGTCCTCGGCCAGGACGGGCTGGTCGTCAACGCCGCCAAGTACCTGGACGGCCAGCCGGTGGTCGCGCTCAACCCCGACCCCGCCCGCATCGACGGCGTCCTCCTCCCCTACGGCGTCCACCGGGCCGGCGAGGCGATCACCCGGGCGATCCGGGATGAGAAGACCTGGATCGACGTGACGATGGCCGAGGCCTCCTTGAACGACGGCCAGCGCCTGCTCGCGGTCAACGACCTCTTCGTCGGCGCCCGGACTCACGTCTCGGCCCGCTACGTCCTCCGCTTCGGGGGCCGGGAGGAGGCCCAGTCGTCCAGCGGCCTGATCGTCTCCACGGGCGCCGGCTCGACCGGCTGGTATCGGTCCGTGCTCACGGGCGCGGCGGGGATCGTCGCGGCGGTCTCGGGTTCGCAGGAGATCCTCGCCGTTCGGGACCAGTATGCGTTCCCCTGGGAGGTTCGCGAGCTGGCCTTCAACGTCCGCGAGCCGTTCCCCAGCAAGACATCCGGCGCGACGATCGTCCACGGCAGGGTGACTGAGCGAGAGCCCCTGGAGATCGCCTCGCGGATGCCCCAGAACGGGGTCATCTTCAGCGACGGCGTCGAGGAGGACCGGCTCGATTTCAACAGCGGCGCGATCGCCCGGATCGGCCTGGCCGGGCGGACGCTCCGCCTGGTCGTCCCGCCCGGGCAGGCGGACCAGGCGGAGTGGCGGTGACGCGGGACGGGCGGAGCGATGATGCGGCCGGATCGGCTCACGACTTCGGCAGCAGGCTCGGGTCGAGCCCGATCTTGCCGTTGAGCGAGGCCATGTAGCCGCGGGAGCTGATGCGCTCGAGCTCGGCGCGGGCGAGGTCGCAGCGGTTGCGCAGGTCCTCCGCGTCGTCGGAGGCCTCGCGGACGGACGCGGCGCGTTCCTCCAGGTAGCGGACGCGACGGCTCCAGAGGCGGATGTCGCTCTCCTGCTTGGCGGCCAATCGCTGACGATACCAGTCGCTGGACATCAGCGCCTCTCGCGAGAAGAGGCCGCGGACCTCCGGGTCGTGCGCGTCCTTGCCCTCGAAGGAGCCCTCGGCCATGATCGCCAGCAGGGCCCGCAGCGGCGGGCACGCGTCCTTGACCGAGCCGTCCTCGAAGTACTGGCGGGCGACCCGCTGCTGGGCCTCGGTGATGTTGTGGACGCCGTCGACGAATGCCTCCAGGTCCTGGGTCTCCGGGCGGAGCAGCTCCTCGGGGAAGACCCGGGCCGGATGGTCGAAGATCCGGCCGAAGAACGTGTGCGCGAACTTGGCCGTGATCCGGTAGCCCAGCCGGCTCGCCAGCACGGGCTTGCCGTCGTGGTCGAAGTCCTTCAGGGGCTCGAGGTAGCCCTCCGCGATCAGGAACTCCGGCTGCCGCTCCTCGGGGTTCAGGCGGCACCAGATCTCCGGGATCAGGAGGCTGATGTCGTGGTCCACCCGCATCTTCGGCCCGACGTAGCCGGCCGCGGTGGAGAAGCCGGCCAGCCCGGTCAGGATGTAGGAGACGAGCGCGGCGTTGAGGTCCACGATCGGCCGCAACGCGTTGAACGGCCCCTTCGTGAGCGCGCCCTCGGAGCCGGCCCCGGTGGTCGAGGGGCTCTTGCCGGTGAGCGAGCAGATGAAGTCCATGAAGAGCTCGGGCAGCTCCTGGTAATGGATCGGCCCGTAGACGGCCAGGGGGCGGATGCCGGCGGCGGGGTCCGGCGGGTTGTTCCGGCGGCCGAGGAGGACGGCGCCCACCGGGACGGCCAGCGGCCGGCCCTCGGGGATCCCGCGGGAGAGCCGCATGCCGCGCTCGGCGACGTACTTCGGCAGGGGATTGAGCAGGTCGGGCCGCGTCTGGAGGTAGCGCGGGTTCTTGCTGGGCTTGCCGTCCACGAGCCTGGGGTTGGCGGAGCAGACGAAGTAGCCGGTCCCGGACTTCGCCACCTCCTTGAGGAGGTCCTGCATCGGCGGCGTGAACTCCTCGAACTCCGTGACCCGGGCGACCATCGCCGCTGCCTGCGCGGCGGTCAGGGGCTCGAAGTTGGACAGGAAGTTGTCCGGCCGCGCCATGTCGGATTCGGTGGTCCGGTCGAGGCCGCGGTGGATGGCGTCATCCGGCCTCTGGAAGAGGCGGGACTCGCAGTTGACCGCGAACTTGTAGCTGCCGGCCGGCGGCCCCGGCGGGGGCGACTCGATGGCCTCGGCGGGGATCACCACGGAGGCGGTGATGTCGTCCCCGGTCTGCACCTTCGCCGCCGCGATGAAGTCCTGGCGGAGCTTGAACGTCCGCCATCCCTGCGACGACAGGAGGCCGACGCGGAGATACGTCCCCACGAGCTGCCGCCCGAACGCCTTCAGCTCATGGCCGGGGAAGCCGTTGACGATGTCCACGCCGAACATGTCCCGCCACCGGCCCAGGTCCTCCTGGGGGGCGAACCGCTTGATGATGAAGACGATCGGGTAGATGTAGTTGGGGAACGACGCCAGCCACTTGTTGTACTCGTCGGTGTAGTCGTCCGAGGGCGTCAGCAGCTTGACGACGCTGCCCAGGGTCCGGAGCGGGCTGAGCACCGGACGGCTCTCCCGCTTGGTGTAGTCGGGCGCGTGCCCCGGCTTCCAGCGGTCGGAGTAGTCGCGGTCGAAGATCTGCTGGACGAGGTCGAAATCCCGCTCCACGTCGGCCACGAAGATCGGGCCGTAGATCATGTAGTCGCGCAGGTTCTTGGAGATCTCGCTCTTGCCGCCGCCGCTGACCGTGCACGGCTTGTGGCAGGAGAGCCCCTCGGCCACGGTGCCGATCAGCCGCCAGCTCGCGGCCCCGGGGTGCTTCTCCATGTGCATCTTGTACCCGGAAGGGACCATGTACACCTTGCCGGGGGCCAGGGGGATGGAGACCTCCTCGCCGTCCTTCCGCCACCAGACCTTCAGCTCGGCGATGTCCGCGCGGGCATCCGGCGGGATGTAGACCAGGTCGGGATGCCGGCGGTCGACGGCGTGCCCTTCATGCTGCAGCTCCATCGCATCCGGCTCCGCCTTCGCCAGGTCGGCGACGGTCCGGTCGTCCTTGCGATAGCGCGCGGCGTCGAACTGGTAGCCCAGCGAGTAGCTCGCGAAGGCGAGCGCCCCGCCGGAATGCTCCTCCTCGACGTTGCCCAGGAGGTTCGCCGCGTACGAGATCTGGGTCTTCACTTCCTTCTTGCAGTAGCCGTAGTAGTTGTCGGCGATCAGCGTGACGATCACCCCGGCTGCGGACCGGCAGGTCAACTTGAAGGCGGTGCCGTCGTTGTACTTCTCCTCGGGGTCGCGCCAGCACATGCCGTCCCGCCGCTGGCGTTCGGTGGCCTTGTCCCAGGCGGGCAGGCCGAGCGATCGCTTGGTGAGCTGCGTCAGGTGCGGGGCGAGGATGACGCAGCCGGTGTGGCCGGACCAGCCGTGGACGTCGAGCCCCGCGTCATTCTCGGGCAGGTAGGGGTCGCCCGCATTGCCGAAGATCGACTCCACGAAGTCGAGGTTGCTGATCAGGCAGCCCGGCGCGAAGAAGTGGACCTCCATCGACTTCTCGGGGCAGACCCCCTCCACCTCGGGGCAGACGATCGGCCGGAGCAGGAGCGAGACGAACGTCCGCAGGGGCCGCGACCGTTTGGAGGTGTAGGGGATGACCAGGAAGTCCGGCGGCGGCGCGACGGCCTGGCGGAAGAGCGCGGCGAAGGTCGCCCGCGGGACCGACTTCTTGTCGCCGGGGACCGGCAGGCCCCCCTCGGTGACGTGGAAGGTCCCCTCGGTCGTCCGCCGGTCGCTCCGCGGATTGTGAAGCACGCCGTTGTGGAGCCGGTAGGAGGAGAGGTAGGGGTTGCTGTAGCTGTCCTCCCCTTCCGTGATCGAGAGCTCGCGCGCCAGGCCGTGCCGCGGCAGCACGAGCGACTCCGCCGGGAGCCGGAGCGGGCTTTCCAGGTTCAGGTCGGAGAAGGAATCGGCGAGATATTGCTCGATCCGTTTGTCGGTCGGGCAGAGGTCCCCGGTCCGATGGAGGAAGGGCGTGTCCCCGGCCGTCCAGGCCCCCGTCCCGGTCATCCGGCGAGCGGCCCCGCCGTCCCGGGTGATCCCCAGCGTTGTCTCGAGTCTCATGGGCAACCTGGTCCCTCCACCGATCGTCTCCACCTGGCGGACAGCTATCTTGCACAAATCCCGCCGGATTTCCAGCCTGCCAGACGCGCCGATCGTCGTCCCGATGGCCGACCGGCGAGGCCCGAAAAGTCCCGTCGGCCGATCCCTAGTTCGGCCCGGCCTCCCGGCCCCGCCGCCATTCGAGGATCGCCGCGGCATCCGTGGCCCGGTCCCTCCGCAGCAGGTCGTCCAGCCGCGCCCGGCGATCGGGCGGGGCGAGCTGGAGCATCCGCGCGACGGTCAGCGGTGGGTCCTCGGCCGGCCCGGAAGCGTCCACGACCTCGGCAACGTAGATCGTCCGGTCGCCCGTCTCGCAGCGGGCCTCCACCCGGCACTCCATCCAGTCCAGGGCGTCGGGCAGGATCGGGCTGCCGGTCGCCCCGGACCGGGAGCCCACGCCGGAGAGCTTGTCCGCGTCGCGGCCGGATCCGATGCCGAACCGCCAGACCCATTCGAGATGCCGCTCGCCGATCCGGTGCAGGCCGAACGCATCGCTCGATTCCACGAGTTCCCGCGTGTGGTGATGGCGGGCCAGCGCGATGCAGGCCCGGGGCAGCTCGGGGACGAGCGAGATCCCCAGGACGAACGTCGCGATGCAGCCCCCGCGGCGGCCGTCCGGCGCGGCGGCCGTCACGACCCAGAGCGGCCGATCGAGGTCATCGAACATCCGAGACGCGTCGAGGACGGCCATGGGCGAGCACCTTTCATCGCTTGACTCGGTCATGTGTACGCGTAATCCGCCTCCAGCGGCGTGATGTGCATCGGGACATCGGCGGCGGGGAGCAGGCCCTTGCGGTCCCGGACCATGAAGTTGAGGGGGAAGGCCCGCCGGAACCCCGCCCGGGAGAAGCCCTCGGCGACCCACCCCGGGACGGCGAAGGCCTGGACCACGTCCGCGCCCTGTCGGCCCAACTCGCGGCGGAGCGAGTCCGCGGCGCCGTGCCAGGCCGCCGGTTCGGGATCGTCGAGGACCAGGTCCGCGACCTTGCCCAGCCGCACCCTCCCCCCGTGCTGGGGCACCAGGCCGAGGACCGCGAAGCCCCGGATTCGGCCCGAGGGATCGACGAGATGCCAACCCGTCATCCCCCCCCGCGGGTAGGCGAGCAGGTGATTCAGCCGGCCCGCCGTACGCCGGGTCAGGATCGAGAACGCCCCCGCCCTCGCCGCGATCTCCTCGACCTCATCGCCGAACGCGGAGACCGGGCGCAGCTCCGGCGCCGCGACCGGCCGCGGACGGCCCCTAACGCCCCTGGCGAGGTCGCGGCCGAACCGGGCCCATCGCCCGGCCCGACCCGGGCCCGACGCGCGGAGCCAGTGGGCCGGCCGCAACACCGCCGAATAGACCGAGATCGGCGGCCGGGTCGCGTACCCGGCACGAGGTCCGATCGCGCGGGCCGCCTCGCTCCCCCCGATGAAGAACTGGGTCGGCGCCTGGCCGTGCCCCAACCTCATCAGGCTGACGCCGAGGCCCGGATGGCCGGGCGAACCCAGCCAGTCGATCAGGTGCAGGGTCGGCACCGATCCGCCCGCGACCGACGCCCCCTCGAAGCTCGTCCGGCAGATCCCCACGTGCCCGACGATCGAACCCGCCTCGTCCCGCGCCAGGTAGCTGCGAGCCAGCCCGCCGCCATCATCGCCGCCGGGGTCCAGGAACTTCCACCGGAGGACCCGGACCGCGGCGAAATCCGACGCCGGATCGACGTGGAAGCCGTCCGTGAGGAATCGAGCCAGGTCCTCGAGATCGTCCGGCTGCGTCGGGCGGAAGTCACGCGTCATGGTCCCGGACACCTTACCAGGTCTCCATCCACGCCCGGAAGTGCCCGCCACGATCCCCGAGAGAGCCGGCAGCCGCTTCTTGACTCCGCGTTTCAGCGGCAGTAAGCTCGAATTGAGATTGAATCTCAGTATCATTGTGCACGGTCTGTGGGAGTCTCGACCCCGTCGCCGCGGGGCCGGCGGGTGGTCCGGGTGCATGGTGTGCGTTCGAGGAGGGGGCGATGGAAACTCGATGGGACCTGAAGGTGAGATGCCTGGGCCACTTCCACCGGGGCGAGGTCTTCGAGGCCGATCGGGTGGCGACGCACGCGGTGGAGCAGCATCCCGATGACGGCGAGCTCTGGCAGATCCACGGGCTGATCTGCGCGCGGCTGGGGGATTTCGAGGCCGCCTGCGACGCCCTGGAGACGGCGGCCGTGCTCGTGCCGCTCAATCCGGCGGCCCAGTGCGCCCTGGCGGAGTGTCATGCTCGCGCGGGGAGGGTCGACCTGGCGAGGGGCCTGTATCGGGGCCTGGTGCGGAGGCCGGACTGCCCGACGGGCCTGCTGCCGTCGGCGGCCTCGGGGCTGGGCCGGATCGGCGACAACGAGTCGGCCCTGGAGGCCTGCCATGCACTCGCCCGCCGCGACGGCCGGCGGCATGAGGCCTTCTTCGGGATCGCCTATTACATGCGGCTGATCGGGCATGACGCCTTGGAGATCCTCCCCGCCGCCGCCCGGGCCCACGAGCTCGCGCCGGACTGTCCGTCGTACCGGACGCTGTATGCCTCGCTCCTTTCGCAGGTCGGGCGAGAAGGTCAGGCTCGCGAGCTGCTCCGCGGCCTGCGGCCCGACTCCGTCCGGTGCGCCGGCTGCCTGCGGCGGATCATGGCCATCCTGAGCCGGGGCGACCGGGCGGATGCCGCCGCGCTTCAGTCGTTCCAGGTCCAGGCGGCGCGGCTGGCGGGAGCGGGCGGCCCGTGCGGGGAGGACTGCTGATCGCGGCTCGCCGGGATCTCCTCGCGAGCTCAGTCGACGGACAGGTGCTCCACCGCCCAGCCCTTGCCCTCCGCCATGACCAGCACCTTGATCGTGGAGGGGGCGGGTGACGTCTTCGTCGAGGACTTCCCGCGGGATGCCGTCGGCGGGGCCGTGGCCCGGAAGGTGTACTCGGTCACGACGATCCCGTTGCGATCGGCGGGCTTCGTGCCGGTCAGCTCGGCCGTCCCCATGAGCGCGGGATGGGTCCGGGCGTAGTCGCGCAGGTTGTCCTGCCCCATCAGGGACTTGAAATCGGTCGTGGTCCGGGCGAACGCCTCCGCGACCTTGCCGGCGCGGAGGTCGTCCAGGAAGGCCGAGGCCAGGGCGAGGCCGTCGTCGCCGGCCGCGCCGGAGTTCCGCGCGCAGCCGGCGAGCCCCAGGGACAGGCCCAGCGGCAGCATCAGCGTCAGGCTCCTGGTGGCGTGCTTCATCGGGGTCTCCTGCCGCTCATCGCCCGGGGATCAGTAGGAGTCGCCGCTGATGGTCTCGCCGCCGGCCCGGGTGCCCAGGCTCCTCCAGACGGCCTGGTTGATCGTGCTCTTGATCGAGCGGACCGAGCCGTCCAGGAGCAGGGCCGACACGCCGCCGGGGTGATAGCTTCGCGCGGTGATCGCCGCGTAGGTCGGCAGCGTGATCGACTCGCCGTCGCGCATCGAGGTCAGGTCGATGTCCGTCTGCTGCCCGTTGACGGCCGTGTAGACCTTCGTGTTGGGCGTGAAGGTCGTTGTGAAGCCCACCTCGTGGACGTCGCCCTCGACCCACTCGGTGTGGCCGTTGCTGTCGAACGTCCCGCCGAGGTATTGCATCAGGTCCGCGGGGGTCAGCGGGGGCGTGACCCCGAGCGTGGACGGGGTCTTCGTGTCCCAGTAATTCGGCTGGTAGGCCTTCGCCTCCGACAGGGCCAGGGTGCTGCTCAGGCCGTCGGTGATGGCTGACGGGCCGAAGGAGCGATTCGGGACGAACGGCCCGTCGCCGACCGTGTCGCTTGCCGGGTCGTAGATGAACCAGGTCCCCTGGTTGAAGCAGTAGTTGTTGGGGTAGTAGATCATCGACGTCCCGACGCGGGCGACGTCCTGGACCTCGCTCGGGCAGAGGAAGGCGCCGACGCGGGTCATGGCCAGGGTCGGGCTCGAGGTGAACTCGAACTGCGCGTTCCAGTTGACCGCGTTGTACAGGTTGCCCTGCTCCAGGTAGGGCAGGATCCGGACCAGGCCGGACCACGGCTGCGACGTCCGGCCCTTCGGCATCACGGTGACGGGCGGGAAGACGTTGCTCGTCGAGAGGTAGTTGTGGAGGGCCAGGCCGATCTGCTTCAGGTTGTTGATGCACTGGGCGCGGCGGGCGGCCTCGCGGGCCGACTGCACCGCCGGCAGCAGCAGGGCGATGAGCACGGCGATGATCGCGATCACCACCAGCAATTCGATCAGGGTGAAGCCTGCGCGGGGGCGACGGCCGGCGATCCGATCGATCATGATCCTCAATCCTCGCGGGGGGCGGGGCGGCGGACGAGCCTCGCACGGGGCCCGATCACCGCCGCCGTGAGCCACACTACACGGCATCGGCGTCAGACGTCGCCGCGTCTTTCGTGAGATCTTTCTCATGCCGGATCGGCCGCGATCAGGCGCGGCAGGAGGAGGCGAAAGGTGCTCCCCGAACCGGGCCGGCTGGCGGCCTCGATGCGGCCCCCGTGGCGTTCGGCCAGGGCTCGGGCGATGCTCAGTCCCAGGCCCGTGCCGCCGGTCCGGCGGCTCCGCGACGGGTCGACGCGATAGAAGCGGTCGAAGATCCGCGGCAGGGCCTCCGCCGGGATGCCGATCCCCGTGTCGATCACCTCGATCGTCGCGAGGTCGCCCTCGACGAGGCCGCGGACGGCGACCTCGCCGCCGCGGTGCGTGTACTTGAGGGCGTTGTCGATCAGGTTGTCGAGGACCTGGCGGAGCAGGTCCGGATCGGCGCGGACCACCGCGACCGGGAGGTCCTCGAGCCGGAGCGAGACGCCGGCCCGGCGGGCGGCCTCGGCCGCGTCGGCCGCCGCCGCCCGCGCCAGGTCGTCCAGGCGGACCGGCCGTCGCGGGAGATCGGCGAGCGCCCCGAGGTCCTCGCGGGAGAGGATCAGGAGCCGCTCCGAGAGCCGCGCCAGGCGGTCCGCCTCCTCGACGATGCTCCGCAGCGTCGCCTCGTACTCGTCGGCCGACCGTCGCGCGATGAGGGCGACCTCGGCCTCGGCCCGGATCGCGGCGACCGGAGTCTTCAGCTCGTGGGCGGCGTCCCCCGTGAACTGGCGGGTGGCGGCGAAGGCCCGATCGATCCGGTCCAGCATCGCGTTGATCGTCGCTCCCAGCCGCCCCAGCTCGTCCCGGCCGTCCGAGGGCGTCACCCGCTCCCCCAGGTTCGCCGCCGAGATCCTCCGCGCCGATTCCGTGATCCGGTGCACCGGCGCCAGCGATCGCCCGGCCAGGACGTAGCCGCCGAGCGTGGCCGCGACCAGCCCCGCCGGCAGGATCGTCCAGAGCACGCCTCGCAGCTCGCCGATCTCGTGCTCATAGGTCGCCAGCGAGGTCGCGATCTGGACCGTCCGACCCGACGGGCCCTCGCCGATCCGTCGAGCGGCCAGCCGAAACCGCCCCGCGGATCCGAGCGCGACGCTCTGATGGCTGGTCGTACCCGACGGCAACCCGGCGACCGCCGGCAATCCGGCCGCGGCCGGCGTGGGGCTCTGCTCCTCGACCGCGCCGCCGGGCCCGAGGACGCGGATCACGTAGATCTGGTGGAAGGCGGCGGGAAGCTCGGCCGGGAAGGTTGCGCGCCGGCCCGCGGCGATCCGGTCGCTCGCCTCCTCGAGCTCGAAGTCGAGCGTCGCGTCCACTCGACGGAGGAGCGAGCCCGCCATGAGCACGTAGATGGCGACCCCCAGGCCGACGAGCGTGATCATCAGCACGACCCCGTACCAGGCCGTCAGTCGGGCGCGGACGCTGGCGAACGCCATGGCTCTGCTGGCCTCATCCCCGGAGCTCGTAGCCGACACCGCGGACCGTCCGGATCCGGCCCCCCGCCCCCACCTTCTCGAGCTTCTTGCGGAGGTAGTTCACGTAGACGTCGATCACGTTGGTGAGCCCCGACTGCGGGTCGTCCCAGACGTCGCGGGCCAGGTCGTCGCGGCGGATGGCCCGGTCCGCCCGCCGCATGAAGTACTCAAGGAGGGCACACTCGCGGTCGGTCAGCTCGACGTGCCGGCCGCCCGAGGAGAGTCGCCTTCGGACGCGGTCCAGGTCCAGGCCCGCCGCGTGCAGGACCGCGTCGGCCGCTTCCTCTCTCCGCCGGAGGCAGACGCGAAGCCTCGCCAGCAGCTCCGCCCAGGCGAAGGGCTTGGTCAGGTAGTCGTCCGCACCCGCGTCAAGCCCTCGCACGCGGTCCTCCACCTCGCCGCGGGCCGTGAGCATCAGCACGGGCGTCCGGTTCCCCGCGGCCCGCAGCGCGGCCAGCACGTCGATCCCATCCCGCCGCGGCAGCATCACATCCAGGATCAGGCAATCGAAGGCCTCCGCCGTCGCCGTCGCCAGGCCGGCCTCGCCGTCCTCGGCCGCGGCCACGTCGTACCCCTCCTCGGTCAGGCCGCGCAGGAGTGCCCCGCGGAGCTTGTCCTCGTCCTCCACGATGAGTATCCGCGCCATGTTGAATATCCGGGAGGAATACGCCCCTCGATCCACCGATCCCTTCTAGCACCGCGCCCGCCCCTCGTCCATCGGCCGTCGGGCCGCGGGCGACGAATGCCGGCATGGATCTTGCGACTCTAATTTCTATTCAGAACGTTGCGCCGCCGGGGCGGGGAAGTCCGCGCGATCGAGGGGCGTGGACGACGCGTGGGAGAGGATGCCGCATGGAACCGATCCGGTCAATCGACGAGCTCGCCCGGCGTAATGTGTCGATCATCGCGGAGATGGAGCGGGCGGCGTCCGGCGTGCGGTCGCGAGGGGAGCGGGTGGCGGACCGGATCGCGACGGCGGTGGGGAGCTGGCCGTTCATCCTCGCGCAGTCGGCGATCCTGGGCGTCTGGATCATCCTCAACCTGCTCGCCTGGTCCCAGCACTGGGATCCTTATCCGTTCATCCTCCTGAATCTCGCGCTCTCGTTCCAGTCCGCGTACGCGGCCCCCATCCTGATGATCAGCCAGAATCGTCAGGCGAAGCTGAGCGAGCGCCGGAACCACCTGGACCTGCAGATCAACATGCTGGCGGAGCAGGAGACGACCGAGATCCTCCGATTGCTGCGGATGCTCTGCGAGCACACCGGCCTGCGGCTCGACGAGGAGCGTGCCTCGGAGGAAGCGATCCGGCAATCCAGCCTCGTCAAGCAGATCCAGGGGGAGATCGAATCCCAGATCGAGCAGGTGGCCGAGGTGCTCGACGCCCACGCCGGTGAGGCCAGGAGTGACGACCCAGCCCCCGTCACCGCAGCATCGTCCCCGGCTTCGGATCGGACGCAGGTTTCGCGGGAGGATTGCGCGGCCGGCTGATTGGATTTGGGCTTTCGAGCCCGCGCGCCAGCGGCTAAGATGACGCCCTCCACAGTCGCGGAGCGCCCAGGAGTGTCCACGCCGTCGCCGTCGAGGAAGGATCCCGTGAGTACGGCCGTCGCCACCGCCGCCCACGGCAGCAGCCGCACCCTGCCCCCGGTCCTGGGGCGGCTCCTTAGTGCCAGCTTCTGGCTGGCCCTCCGAGTCCCCCTGCAGGCACTCTTCGCCCTCTGGACGACCCGCCTGATCGTGGGCGCGATCGGGCCGGGGATGAGCGGGGCTTACAAGTTCGCCTGGGGCTTCGGCTTCTTCCAGATGCTCTTCGAGTTCGGGATCAGCTCCGCGCTCCAGCGGCAGATCTCCGACTCGTGGACCCGCGACGACCGCGACGGCGTCAACCGCGCCGTGGCCTGCGGCCTGAACTTCTACGCGGCGATGGCCCTGGTCCAGGTCGTGGCGCTGCTCGCGGTCATCTACGGGGCCTTGCCCTACTCGCAGTTCGCGATCGGGTCGCCGGCCGTGACCGCCCGCGTCCTCAGCGACCAGCTCCTGGGCGATCCGCTCCACGGGATGGGCTCGATCGCGTCCAGCCTCCGGGAATATGACTTCATCGCCAAGCTGCTCTGGCTCCAGATCCTCACGGCCCCCTGCTATGGGCTCTCGGTGGTGGTCGCCAGCGTGCTCCAGGCGGCGCGTCGGTACGATTTCATCCCCCGCCTCGAGATCGCCATCACGATCCTCCGGTTCCTCATCCTCCTGGGCGGGGTGATGGCGGGCCTGGACTTCTACTGGATCGTCGTCGCCCAGATCGCCGTGCAGGTGGGCCTGTCGCTGGGCCCGGGCCTCTGGGTGATGGTCCACGACCTGGGCCAGTCGCTCCGCTTCAACGGGGCCCGGCTGGAGGACTACAAGGCGCTCGGTCACATCAGCTTCTACATGGCGCTCATCCAGCTCAGCGTGGTCCTGGGGGACAAGATCGACACCACGATCCTCGGCTTCATGCACCCGACACCGGGCCAGGCCACGGCGGTCTACGACGTGGTCAGCAAGCCGTTCCTTCAACTCCGCCAGACCGGCTGGATGCTCGCCTACATGGTGATGCCGGCGGTCGCCAGCCTTTCCGCCGCGCGCGACCTGAGGGGCCTGGAACGGGTCAAGTATGACGGCACGCGGCTGCACGTCGCGGTCCTCTTGCCGGTGGGCCTCCTCGCCTGGATCTACGCCGCGCCCTTCCTGTCGCTCTGGATGGGATCGCGGCTGGGCCAGGATGCCGGCAGCTACGCCGGCCTGATGCGACTCTTCCTGACCGCGGCCCTGCCGCTGGTCCTCTCGGTGCCGGTTCAGATGGCCATCGGCATCAACCGGATCAAGGTGATCGCCCTGGCCGCGATCGGCGGCGCGCTCATCAACCTGCCGATCAGTTGCTACCTGACGGCGCGGATCGGCGTGGCCGGCGTGATCTGGGGGACCGTGCTGACCACGTTCGTCTCCAACCTGGTCGTCCCCGGCCTCTATATCTTCCGCGTCCTGGAGCTGGACCCGAAGACGATCCTGACCCGAACCCTCGGCGCCCCGCTCGCCGGCGCGGCCGCCCTGATCGCGGCGACCTGGCTCCTGGGCCTCGCCCTGCCGATCGCCGCCAGTGGCACCGACCTGCGGGCGCGGACGGGCCCGCTGCTCTTCCATCTCGCCGTCGGCTCCGCCGCCTATGCGGCGGGGTATCTCGCCGTCTCCTACGGCCGCCGCGACCTGGTCGAGGTGCTGGGGAAGTTCCGGCGGGCGTGACAGAGCCAGCGCATCAACCCGTTACATCGAACGCCCAGTCCACAGCCATTCGCCAGCCCGGGACGGCGGGCTCGGCGTCAGCTTCTTCGCCCGAGTGAAACGCGTCGGGGTTGTCCGGGGCGTCGGCGCGGAAGACCCGGATGCAGTCGTCCACCGGGTCGACGTCCCAGACGATGAGGGTCCCGGCCTCGAAGTAGTCGGCTCGCTTCGCGGCCATCTCGGCCTCGGCCGACGGCCCGAAATCGCCCTCGCCCCGGACCTCGACGGCGAAGGTCGGCGGGCCATCCACGAACCGCATCGAGTTCCTGGGCAAGGGGCCGTCGTAGTAAGCGACATCCGGGCTGAAGGACTGCCGCCCTGAGCTCAACTCGGCGACGGCGAACCCCATGTTGTCGGTGTACGCGTCGCCTCGACGCAGGATGTCCGTATAGCCGGCGAGGCTTCGGTAGATTCTGCCGGCCACGAGGTTCGGGCGGCGACCCGTCGGCCTGATCGGGATGATCCGCCCGCCGATGAGCTCGGCCTTGCCGTCGACGCGGTCGAGGTCGTCGAGCGAGGCCGCCGTTGGAGGGATCGTCGACATCGCGAAGCTCCTTCGGGCGGGACGACATCGGGGACAGTCGAGATCGAGCTCGTCACACTGATATCCGATCACGAATGGCCTCGGAAGACCTTACGGGATCTCGATCTCCTCCGCGGGCACCCGTGCGATGACGTGGCGGCCGACGAAGCCGTAGTAGCGCTTCCACTCCTCGCCGAGCTTCACCTCCTCGGCCTGCCAGATCAGCCCGCCTTGATCGAAGGCCTTCTCCGTCACGGGTTTGCCTTCCTTGATCGTAATCCTCGAGATTGGGGCTCCCTCGTACTGAGTCCAGCGCCCGCGGATCGGCCGGTTGGGCAGCGGCACGGCGCGGACCTCGACCCCCTCCTCGAACTCGCCGGCCAGGGTGAAGAGGGCCCGGTGGCGGCGGACATCGTCGGGCGTGGCCGGCCGGTTCAGCTCGGGGAAATTCAGGGTGGCCGTGAGTCCCCAGGGGAGGAATCCCGGGGGCGACCCGGCGGGGGGGCCCAGGAGGCCGCCGTACTCCTTCAGCAAGGCCCGGCAGGCGGCGATGCCCGCGTCCTTCTCGGCGGGCGGCCAGCCCAGGATGAACTCCGGGAAGCCGTCGATCCTCGCGAGCTGCGCCGCCGCCCGGTCGCAGATGCGGAGCTTGCCCGTCGTCCCGACCGGGGGCAGGAGCGGATCGAAGGGTGTCACGCTGAAGCCCATGGAGGCGTTCGGCCACTCGACCGTGATCGTCGTCTCATCCTTCCGTCGGGTCGTGCCGATCTCGGTGGTGTCGGCCAGCAGCCGATCCACGAGCGTCCGGAAGGACGGCTGGGCCAGGAGCGGCGAGGAGACGAGTTCGAACAAATGGTGACGCCCGCCCCGCAGGGTCGCCGACCATGGCGAGTCCTCCCGGCCGAACAGGGCCTCGGCCGCCGCCGCGATCGCGGGGCGCTCGCGGTGTTGCCAGAGGGGTTCGAGGATCTCGAGATTCCAGTCCTGGACCATTTCCGGGACGAGCCGCCGCGCGACCAGCGCGTACTCGTCGATCGCCCGCTCATCCCCGGCCTTGATTCGCTCCGCGATGAGCCGTGCAAACGAACCGGCGAGCCGCGCCGGCCGGTACGTGTCCCCGTGCGGATCCGGTTTCATGTCGGCGGCCATCCGGGCGGAGAGCATTGCCATCACCGGCACGGCCGCGACCGGGTCCCAGCGGCGGAGGTGCATGCAGAGGGCATTCGCCGCGTCGAGGTCGTAGGTCGGCAGGTTTCGGCCCGCGTCTTCGGGCCGGGACATCGCGTCCACGCGGCGGGCCATCAGCGCGGAGACGGTCGGCTCGTGGCCGGTCCGGAGCGAATCCCCTTGCCGATGCGGCGGCTGGTCCCGCAGGACGGGCGGGCCTTCCACGGCGACGATCTGCCCGGCCGCCTCGCCCCACTGCGTTGCCGTGGCGTCGTCCTTCGCGAGCGTCCGATACCAGCGTTCGGCCGGCGACAGGCCGCGGGTCTTCTCCCAGTACGCGCGGAACGCCCGGGCCTGGGCCTGGAGGTCGTCCGCGGCGGATCCGGTCGGCTGCAACCAGATCGATCCGACACCCTCGATCGTATTCGAGCCCAGGATCTGGATGAGCAGGTTGCGGGCGAAGTGCCGGACCGGCATGGCCTGGCCGCTGGACATCCCCCCGCTCGAAGGAATGACCGAACGGGTCAGTCGACCGTCGGATTCGAGCGTGCGGATCAGCGGCCCGACGGCCGCATCGCCCTCGGCGGAAAGGAGGCGGAGGGTCGTCTCGTTGGCGGGCTGGCCGTTCTGAGGCGCATTCTGAGGCGCGTTCACCTCGTCCAGGTCGCGGACCAGGGCGGCGATCCTCGGCCCGCGATCCGCCCCGGCGGCGGGCTCGGGGATCGGCCCTCGCGGCGTCTCGGAGGCCCGACGCTCCTGGTCCGCGAGCAGCATGGGGAGCTGGTCGAGGAAGTCGAAGTAGCCGGGCTTCGGCGCGTTCCAGTCTCCCCGCTGAGGCGGTTGGAAGCCCATCGCCTCGGCCCTGGTGCGGATGGCCTTGCTCGCCCGATCCACCTCGCGAAAGCGGAGCAACGCCAGGCGATCGTCGCCCCGTCGGTGGGCGTTGAGGCCGGAGATGAAGAGGGCGCGGAGCCAGTCGGTTCCCAGCGAAAGATAGGAGATGTGGTAGTCGGTCAGGTCGGGCTCCAGGCCGTCGGGCTGCCAGGGTGTGGCCGCCGCGAACAGCTCCTCCACCAGGTCGGCCCGGCCGAGTCGAAGCAGGATGCACGGGGCGAGGGGGTGATAACTCGCGGCCGTGACCCCGAATTCCTCGTCGCGACGTTCTGCCCGGCGCGTCCAGGGCGGCATCCCGAGGATGCGGCCGGATCGTTCGCGGGGTCTCGCGGCGTATTCCTTGATCCTGGCCCGGACCTCCGCCTCCAGGTCCGCGGGCCCACCGACCTCGGCGACCGGATAGATCAGCCCATTCCAGGCGATGGCGAACCGTGGCTTGCCTTCCTCGCCCGGGAGGACCCATCCCGCGGTCGTGACGGGCGCCCCGCCACGGTGTCGAGCCACCGGAGCCGCTGCCTTCGGTGCGGCGGGGACGGGTGGTCCCCCGAAGCCCCGGAAGGGTCCCGGGTCATTCGGATTCGGCCCGGCCGAGTCCTCGACGCCGACGACGATGGTGCGATACTCGCAGGCCCGAGGGTCGGCCAGGCCCTGATCGAAGAGAGCGGCCGCGGCGTCGACGAGGAACCGCGGCAGCTTCGTGGCGGGGGGCGTCCATGGTCGGTCCTGGGCGGGCGGGACCGGCAGGGATGTTCCTCCGAACGGCCCCGGGGGCGCCGGCGGGTCGGCGGACAGGGCGAGGCCGGGGACGAGGAATGGCAGGACGATGGCAAGTGCGGATGCCATGGCGGTCGGTCGGGCGCTCATCGCGGTGCCTCCTCCTTTAGTCGAGATCGACGAACGGCCAGATGCCCCCGGGCCACGGGGCGACGTCCCAGGCCGCACGCCTCCGGCGGTCGATCGGGAAGCCGAGCATCCTCGCCAGCGCCAGGCGGCTGATCGAGCGAGTCGAGATCCGGATGGTCTGCACCTGATCCCGTGGGGCTCGGAAGAAGAAGGTCCTGGCGGTCTCGCGATCGGCGGGAATCCTCCGGACGATGGCCGCGATCGCCTCCGGATCCACGCACCCGAGGGGGCCGACCACATTCGGGAGGACGACCATGCTCCCGTCCGGGACGCGTCCGGAGAGCTCGAGGATGGCGTCCTCCACCGGCCGGGCGACGACCCTCGCGGCCTCCGCGTCGTAGCGAGCCAGCGCGGCGGCGAGCACCGCGACCGCCTGCAAGGTGCTCCCGCGATCCTCGGCCGAGAGCGGAACCCGGGCGGCGACCGCCTGCCAGAATCGCTCCGCCAGCCGGTCGGGCTCGATCCGCTCGACGAGCGGGAGGAGCGCGGCCATGGCGCGGGCGGAGCCGATCTCGAGGGCCCGCCGCGGAGCGGCCCTCGCGCCCTGGAACTGATCGAAGACCTGGGCAAGGAGCTTGCGCGCCTCGTCCGGGCGCGAGTCGGCGAGTCCGACGGCCATCTCGCCGATCGCCATCGCCTTGAGGATCGGCACGGACATGAACGCGTTGTCCTGGAGCGGGTCGAGGATCTCCGGCAACCTCCGCGCGCGGGGCAGGTCCGAGACGGCCATCCGCCGGCAGGTCCTGAGGAAATCCCGGGGATCCACGGGCAGGCGCGAAGCCTCTGCGCCGGCGAAGGAGAGGCGAATCTGCCGCTCCGCCTCGGCGGGGTCCGTCACCGCGATCCGCCGGGCGATCTCCCCCCGAAGCCGGCGAGCGGTCGGTTCGTCCGGGGGCCTGCCTACGGTCTTCCCCTCGACGATCGCCAGCGCCGCGGGCAGGTCCACGAGCGCCAGCCGGGGTGCGAAGCTCTGGGCTACGGAGGGAATCGCATCGAATCCCGATCCCTGCGTCAGCAGCGGCTGCGCCAGGCGTACGACGCTCCGGGCCTTCTCGATGTCGCCCGCCGACTCGTGGCGATCCACGATCTCCTGCAGGAGGCCGAGTCGTGGCCCACTCCCCTCGATCCGTCGGGTCTCCACGAGCGCCCGGCCGAGCAGCCCGGCCCGCTTCTCGCGGAGCAAGCCTGCGTCGCAGGCGTCGGCCAGGGCGAGGAAGCCGGTCGCCCGGGCGTAGGAGTCGCGGTCCGAGAGGACGAGCCTGATCGCCTCGTCGAAGCTCGATTCCGCCCGCGCCCTCGCCAGCTCATGGATCATGGTGGACGGCTGGGGAAAGACGCGATCCCGGAGCTTCCGGAGCGTCCCCTCCGGATCGCCCCAGGCCATCGCCTGCTGGGAGATCATCGGGTCGTACGAGTTCGGCCAGGCGGGCTCGAGATCAAGCGGAGGCGTCAGCATCTCG
Source organism: Aquisphaera insulae (assembly GCF_011064615.1). Classification (GTDB taxonomy): domain Bacteria; phylum Planctomycetota; class Planctomycetia; order Isosphaerales; family Isosphaeraceae; genus Aquisphaera; species Aquisphaera insulae. The sequence continues at coordinate 44,035 of NZ_JAALJH010000044.1, forward strand.
CGGGCGAGGGTCCGTTCGGCGTCGCGCGGGACCGGCCAGGGACGCGTGGCCATCGGCTCCGGGGGCTCGGTCGTCCTGGAGACGACGATGTCCAGCCCTTCGCGGCCCGGCGTGACGAGGAGCCCGCGGAAGCGAAAGCGCTCCTTGCGGACGAACAGGAATCCACGCTCCCGCTCGAAGCCATCGAGCCGGAATGCACCCGCGGCGTCCGTCCGCGTCGCGGTGCGTTGTGGGCCGTCGCCCGACTGGAAGACCTCCGCCCCCTCCACGGGCCGCCCGTCGCGGTCGAGCACGCGTCCGACCACGGCGTCGGAAGGCGGGATCTTCAGGGCGATGAGATCTGGGAGCTCGATGTCCTCCCCATCGCGGGCATGGAGCCAGCCCGAGCTGACCGACAGGCAACCCTCGGCCGTGACCGTGACCTGGTAGTCGTCCTTGCGGGGCAGGACGCGAGGGGTCTCGAACCGGCCGTCCGGCCCGGTCCGGGGTTCCTCGTCGCCGTCGAAGTGGAACATGTCGGTCGTCGCCCCGCTGTCGCCGACGGTCTTCATGGCCTGGACCTTCACGAGTGCGCCGGGCACGGGCCGGCCCTCGCGGCCGACCAGTCGGCCGCGGAGCGAGAGCGTCGGCGCCGCGACCAGTCGGATCGACACGGACGAGTCCCGCCCCGCGACGGCCCGGACGGGCTCGCTCGTGGACAGGCCGGGGCTCGCGGCCGAGATCTTCACCTCGAGGCGCGGGGGAAGGCCCTCGAGCTGGAATCGGCCCTCCGCGTCGGTGCGGTCGGCGGCCTGGCCCGAAATGGCCGCCCCGTTCTCATTCATGAACCAGTCGCCGATGACTCGGGCGCGGGCCACAGGCCGTCCCCGGTCGTCGAGCACCACCCCCCGGAGCGGCGGGGCGGCCGGCGGGACCTGGAGCGTGCCGAGGTCGAACTCGGGCGGGCCTTCCGGCACGGTGTACGATGGCATGTGCCCGGCCGGCCAGCGATGGTAGCGCGGCGGGAGGTCGGGGATGGAGAGCGTCACCTTGCCGGGTACGATCAGGACCGAATACCGTCCCTGCGCGTCCGTCACCGCCGGGTTGGTCCCGTCGTTCTCCGGATCGATGCGAATCCGGAGCCCGACGATCGGCGCCCCGGTCCCCTTCTCGACGATCGAGCCCCGGACACGGACGGCCGGCACGATCGCGATCTCCGCGGACGCCTCGCGTCCCGGCTCGATCGTCCGGTTAGGGACGTGACGCGCCCGGAAGGCGGATCCCGCCGGGGGCTCCGCGTTCAGGTAGAGCATGCCCTCCGCGATCGCGGGGATGCGGAACCGCCCCTGATCGTCGCTGATCACGTCGGCCCAGCTATTCCAGCCCCGATTCCCTTCCGGGCCGCGCATCTCCCAGATCGAGGCCGACACCTTCCAGCCCCGCAACGGGGCGGTCGTTCCGGCCGGCGCGACGATCCGACCCGAGATGGAGGCCGTCCGATGGAGCGTGATCGCCCGGGGCCCCGCTGTGGCCGGTGCGTAAATCGCCTGCACCCCCAGGCCGTTCGCCTCGACCTCGACGCTCATGAGATCCGGCGACGCGACCCCCTCGAGGGAGGCTCGCCCCTGATCGTCGGTCGCCCGATCGAGACGCTTGGCCAGCGAGTCGGGGATCGTCCCGATGCCTCGGGCCAGGTTCCCCGGCCGGACCCGAGCCCTTGCCACGGGCCGCCCGTCGGGCCCCTTGACGACGACCTCGGCGCGGGCCGACGGCCCCAGCCGAATCGGCGGCAATTCGCCCTCGAAGGGCCGCTCCGCGGGCAATCGCCGCACCCAAAGGCGCGAGCCGGGCTGATGAACCCAGAGGATCGGCCCGGCATTGTCGTACAGGCCGAACCGGTCCGAAATCACCGGGATCCGGAACCGCCCCGCCGGGTCGGTCGTCCCCTGGGCGTTCAGCTCCCGGTTGTCGGCCGTCCATCCCGTGATCTGGACGACCGCGCCCGCCGCGGGCCGGCCGTCGGGGCCGAGGACGCTCCCCCGCACCTCCGTCTCCCCCGCCGCGGAGACGCACGACGCCAGCAAGACCGCCAGGATGCTCATGGTGTCCCTCCCTTCGCCCGGTGCTGCCTAGCATAGCCGTGACCGACTGCGGGGTCGATCCGGACGCCGGCGCGGCGCACAATGAGGGATGCTTCGCGTCCGGGGTCGTCCCGGGCGCCCGACTGGAGGGAGGAACCCATGAGGTATCGCGTCGCGGCTTTCGTGCTCGTCGGGCTGGGTCTGTTGGTCGTCGGAGAGGGGATCGCGGCCGGGCCGGGGCCGGGGGCCGCGAGAGGGAAGGGGGACGGGCCGGTGGCGCACGCCTTCTTCCCGTTCTGCATCGACTGGCACGACTCGAAGAAGCGGACGATGGAGCAGCAGGCGGCGATGCTCAGGCAGCTCGGCTTCGATGGCGTCGGGCACATCTGGCTGGACAACGTGCCCGAGCGGCTGAGGACCCTGGACGCCGCCGGCCTGCGGCTCTACCAGATCACCATGACCATCGACATCACCCCGGGCAAGCCGGCCTTCGATCCGAAATTCAAGGACGTCCTCAACGAGGTCAAGGGGCGGGGCGTGCAGTTCCTCCTGATCGTCAACGGGGGGAAGCCGTCCGACCCCGCCACCGATGACCGCGTGGCGGCGGTCGTCCGCGAGATGTCCGACCTGGCGAAGGGCTCGGGCGCGGAGCTGCTCCTGTATCCGCACACCGGCAACGTCGTGGAGCGGATCGAGGACGCGACCCGGATCGCCGACAAGGTCGATCGGCCCGACGTCGGGGCCATGTTCAACCTCTGCCACTGGCTCCGGGTCGACACCAGCCGGGACTATCGCCGGGTCCTCGAGCGGGCGATGCCCCGATTGCGGGCCGTCTCGATCAACGGGGCCGACGAGTACGACCCCAACCCCGGCTGGTCCCATTACCTCCAGCCCCTCGACCGCGGCAACTTCGACGTCGGCGCCCTCGTGAGGACCCTGGACGAGCTGGGCTACCGGGGCACGATCGGCCTCCAGTGCTACGGCATCGAGGGGGACGTCGCAGACCACCTGGCGCGGTCGATGGGCGCCTGGCGAAAGATGCGCGACCTGCCGGCGGCCGCGGGGCCGGTCGGCACGCAGTCAAAATAGGCTGCGATCGCGGGGCGTCTTCGCCTCTTCTCGGCCACTTCGCCTCGACCGCGATCTGCCTTAATAAGTATGCAGGGGGTCAAGGGCTGGCGTGCAGATTGCCGGGACGAGAGGCGTAGACGCCGCCGGAATCCTGGGCGATGCGTCTGAGGTGATTGCCCGCCTCGCCGGCGGCGAGGTCGACGCAGTGGATGGGGGTCTTCGTGGTATTGGCGCGGGCGATGGCCTCGACGGTGCCGTCGGGGAAGTCGCCGTCGGAGAGGAGGAAGACCGCGTCGGGGCGGAGCGAGAGGGCCTGCAGGACGGCGAGCTTGGGCTCGGTCCCCCCGTCGGGGCCGATCAGGCGGAGCCAGCTCGTGAGCTGGTCCTTGTTCCGCTGGTCGGCCGGCCGGGGGATGGGGCCTCCCGGCATGGGGGTGGTCGTGTCGTTATAGAAAACCACCTCGAACCGCTGGGGCGGCTGGAGGGCGAAGATGCTGTGGCGGAGCTCGATCTTGGCGCGGGTGAGGCGGTCGTCGTCGATCATGCTCCCGGACTGGTCCACGACGTAGACGAAGAACTGGCCGCGCGCGTGGATCCCGAAGAACGAGGTCTGCCGCCAGGCGGGGAGCTCGGCCCAGTCGATCTCCTCGCCGTAGGATCGGTCCTTCGGCGACGTGGCGTAGCCGGGAGGGCGGAGGAGGGGGCTTTTCGGCCGTCGGGCCTCGGCCTCGGTCCGGGACATGACCTGCGGAGGCCCCGAGGGCTTGCGGGCCGGGCCGGCCGGCGAGGGCCTGGCGGGGCTTGCGCCGGTTTTCTTCGCGGGCTCGTCCCCGGCCTTCGGCCGGCTCCCCGCGACGGGCTTCGGCCGGGATTCTCCGGCGGCCGGCTCCTGGCCCGATGCATGACCGGACAGCCCGAGGACCGCCAGCACGGCGAGGACCGCGGCCATCCGGGAGGAGGCGGATCGTTCTCGAAGGGTGGCCATGATTCGCGGGCTCCCGGGCATCGGCGACGCGATCCACCGTCCTTTCGGCCTGACCGAGATTATCGCGAGGCGGGGGGCAACGCCAGGCGATCTGTCCAGCGGGTCGCCCCGCGGCCCCCGACGTGTTACGCTTGGTTCCTGTCACGATTCGAGCGCAGGTGGAGCCGGCCGCTCATCGGGAAGGCTCGGAACAAAGGCGCGGAGAGCCGCGGGACATGCTGGGACTCGAGCTGCACGATTTCCCCCTGATCCTCTGGTATGTCTTCTCGTTGGTGATCCTCGAGGGCCTGCTGAGCGCGGACAACGCCCTGGTCCTGGCCGTGATGGTCCGCCATCTGCCCCGCGAGGATCAGCGCAAGGCGCTTCGATACGGGATCTGGGGCGCGCTGGGCTTCCGCCTGGCCGCCGTATTGATGTCGGCCTTCCTGCTGCGGTTCTGGTGGTTCAAGCTGGTCGGCGGGGCCTACCTGATCTACCTGGCCGTCGCCCACTTCCTGATGCCCTCGCACGAGGATGCTCCGGACCCGGCCTCGGAGACCGGCGAGCGTCGACTCCGGCGGACGTCCTGGCGGAAGTCGTTCTGGGGGACGGTCGTTTCCGTGGAGCTGGCGGACGTGGCCTTCTCCATCGACTCCATCCTGGCGGCGGTGGGAATGGCCGACAGCCTCCCCGAACGGTTCGGCGACGCCTGGCGGTTGATCATCATCTACATCGGCGGCGCGCTCGGCATCATCACGATGCGGTACGTGGCCGGCTACATCATCCGCCTGCTGGACCGTTTCCCCGGGCTGGCCGCGGCCGCCTACCTGCTGGTCGCCTGGATCGGCCTGAAGCTCATCGCCAGCGGCCTCCACGACGGCGAGCACATCCCCGATGAGATCCCGGACTGGCTCTTCTGGGCCGTCATGGTCGCGATCGGGATCGCCGGCATGCTCTCCCGGCCGAGGTCGCACGCCCGGGAGTCGGGGACGGGGCGGGCCGGCGAGGATGCGTCCCGAGAGGAGACCGAGCCGAGCACGACGGCCGGACGGGGGTGAGCGAGGCCCTCATCCCGCGGCACTCGCGCGGTCGGGGTCAGTCGATCGCCTGGGCCATGAGTGCCTGGCGGAGCTTCTGGATGACGCGGGTCTTCTCGTTGCTGATGGTCTTGGGGGCGACGCCCCAGACCTGGGCGATCTCCGCGGGCGTCTTGCCCATGAGCGTCTCGTTGATCAGGTTCGCTTCCTTGGGGCTGAGGCTCTGGTCGATGGCCTCGCGGAGTGCGTCGTGCCACGATCGGGAGTCCGACCTCGCGGCCGGCGACGCGACATCGACCGCCTCGATGGAGACGAAAGACCGCTCGCGCTGGGCCCGCTTCTTGACCATGTCCACGGCGCGGAAGAAGGACAGGCCGTCGTTCGTCTCGCGACTGAAGACGTCCTTGATCCCGGAGCGTCCCACGTCGCCGATGAGGGCCTCGAACCGGTCGCGGCCGAGCTGCTGGAGCAGGGTGGTGTAGACGGCCTGGGTGCAATCGTCCTGCTGCTGGACGGGGATCGCCGCGCGATACCAGGTGCGGCTCAGGTACTTGTCGAGCTGGGTCAGGCCGGACGAGAGGGCGGCCGGGTCGGTCGTTTCGGTCCGGGCGGTCGCGCTCGCGAGGGTCGCCGTCCCCGAGGTGGTCGCCCGCTCGGCCGCGTCGGCCGTGGTGCCGCGGGAGAGGAGGTCGGCGAGCTGCGTCTGGATGAGGGCCTCATCCCAGGCATCGCTCGAGACCGTCGGGAAGTCCGCGCCGATCGGGGCCATGCCCGGCGACGGATCGGCCAGGATGCTGTGCTCCGCGGCCACGCCCGGCAGCACCGTCGCCGCCGCGGCCCCGGAGAGCATCCGCAGGGCTTCCATCGCCTCCAGCATGGGGCGATAGGACCGGCCCGATCGCTTCTTGCCTTCCACGACGCCTGCCAATGCCCCTCTCCCCTTACGATGCCATCCCGGTTCCCGTCGCCCATGTCGGGCGTTTCTCCCGGCTCCTTATCATCACGAGGAACCCGGATCGCCCGTCATCGTGAAAGATAGAATATCCGAGATGTCCGCAGCCCCAAGGCGCCGGAACTTAATCAATATTCCCCCATCGATCGAGGCCAAACCCGCGGATCGAAGGGCCGCCCGGCCGCAGATCCTGCCTCAACGGCATCCCTCTACGCACGATCGCATTGACAGGGCCCCGCCGATCGTCGCGTCGGATCAGCTATGGGCTAATAGTACGATGCAAGCACTGATATTCCAATGGTCTCGCGAGCATTTTCTCGAGGGTCAGCTCTCGGGATGAAGCCGCAATTCGACGGCGAGGCGATGGGCCCGCATGTGCTCGGCCTCGGCAAGGTTCCGGATGTGGTCACCCGCGCGGGCGAGCGATTCGGAGGTGTAGCGGACCCGGCTGGACGATCGCAAGAAATCGGCCACGGTCAGTCCGGAGGCGAACCGGGCCGTCCCCTGCGTGGGCAATACGTGATTCGTCCCGGCGTAGTAGTCGCCGACCGGCTCCGGCGTCTGCTCTCCCAGGAAGAGGGCGCCGAAGTTCACCAGGCGGTCGGCCAGCCCTTCGGCCTCGGGCCCGAGTAGCTCGACGTGCTCCGGTGCGAGCTTGTTGACCGCGGAGACGGCGTCATTCAGGTTGTTTACGACAAAGAGGGCGCCGTGGCGATCCAGGGCGGGTTTGACGGCGGACGCCAGGTCGTACTTGCGGGCCAGGCGATTCAGCTCGTCGCGGACGGATTCGGCCTGCGATCGGGTGGGGACGAAGGCCACGGAGGCTTCCTGGCCGGTGCCGTGCTCGGCCTGGGAGAGCAGGTCGATGGCGATGTTGCGGGGGCTGGCGGTCGCGTCGGCGATGATCGCGATCTCGGACGGGCCGGCGATCGAGTCGATGCCCACGACGCCGTAGACCAGGCGCTTGGCGGTCGAGACCCAGATGCTCCCCGGGCCGACGACCTTGTCCACCTTCGGGACGGACTTCGTGCCGTAGGCGAGCGCCGCCACCCCCTGCGCCCCGGAGATGGCGTAAATTTCCCGGACCCCAAGATGGGCCGCCGTGGCCAGGATGGCCGGGTCCACGCGTCCGTTCCGCGGCGCGGAGATGACCACCAGCCGGGGGACGCCCGCGACCAGGGCCGGCACCAGGTTCATGTAGAGGGATGAGAGCAAGGGGGCGGTGGCCCCCGGGACGCAGACGCCGACGGTGGCGATCGGCCGATATCGGCGCTCGAGGATCTCGCCGTCGGGGCCGTCGATCCGGTAGTCGGCCGGCAACTGCCGCTCGTGGTAGCGGCGGAGGTTCAGGCAGGCGGCGTCGATCGCCTCCAGCAGCGGCGTCGGCATCGCCCGATGGGCCGCGTCGATGTCGGCATCGGACACGCGCGGGCCGGTCGCCGCGAGGTCGACGCCGTCGAGCCGCTTCATGTGGTGGAAGAGGGCCTCGTCGCCGCCGGTGCGGACGGACTCGACGATCTCGGCGACGGCCGCCACGACCTTCGGGTCGGGCATCGCGCCGCGTTCCAGGAGGGAGAGGAAGTCCGGGTGATCGTCCCGGAAATCATGGATGCGAATCATCGTGGGTCCGTGTCGGCTGGAGGCGGTTCGGATCGGGTCTGGAGGCGGAGGATGTCGGCCGCCGCCGATGCCCCAGGCGCCGGGCAGACCGGCTGCAAGCGAGCGGCTCGATCATAGCCGCTCGCCGCCCCCGGCGATAACCCCGGCCCCGTCGTCGTCAGGCCGCCCGACGCCGGGCGAGCCGCACGCGAGCCGTGCCGAGGAGGGCGGTCGCGGCCAGGGCCAGGACCACGGAGCTGGGCTCGGGGACGACCGTGCCGCCGATCCGGATGACGCCGTCGCTGGTGTCGGTCGTGAAGGGGATGGGCGGGTCCGTGTCGTTCGGCCCGGACAGCGAGGTGCCGTCGAGGTTGAAGCTGATCTGGACGTCGCTCGTCGGCGTCCCCGGTTCGACCAAGTAGCTGATGGTCCCCAGCGAATAGACGTCCTGCGGGTTCACGGTGATGGACGGGAATTTCCACTCCGTATCCGAGGCGATCACGTCAGATCCCGGGAACGTGCTGTACGAGAATGTGAAGGCGAATGCGGGGTCGCCGGGGTTCTGCGATTCCAGCCAGGCACCGCCCGAATCGGCGAAGATATAGGGCTTGGTGGTGCTGGTGGCGTCGGCGGCGGAAAATTTCACCCCGGAGCCGGTGGGGACGGTCAGCCCGAACGAGAACCCCGCCAGATCGTAGCTGGTGCCACCCGGCAGCTCATCATTCGTCAGCAGGACCTCGAACGTGCCCGTGCCCGACGAGGGCTGAGTCAGGTTCGCGATCGACAGGACCAGCCCGGCGTGGGCGCTGCCGGCGGCGGCCAGCAAGGTGAGGATCGCAGCGGCGCGGAGCGCAAGGGATGAGCGTGTCACGGTGCGGGTCTCTCCGGTGGGGGTGGGCCTGGCAACGGATCCGGGTTGCAGGGCGACGGGGACGATGTCCTTGCGTCGCAACGAGTCGAGGCTCGCCGTGTTGCGTTCTGGAGTCGCCCGGCGGCGTCCTGGCTAGGGACCTCACCCGGCGCACAACGCGGCACGGTGAGCATGACGGAACCGATCCAGATTGTACAGGGTCGTTAGATTGATGTCGCTTCGAATCGACACGGTGTCACAGACTTGCGGTTCCGTCGTGATCGCGAAGGCCGCCGCAAAGGTGCTTGCCGATCCGCTTCCGGGCCGCATCGTAGTCCGCGAGCGTCACGACGCCGTCGTCCAGATCGGCCCGGCTCGCGAGGATGCTCGAGGCCGCGGTCCGGGGGGAGTACGAGGTTCGTCTCAAAGCCCCTCGAGCCGCGTGTCGGCGTCGCCGAATCGGTCGAGCTTCACGCCCATGCGGTCCATGAGGCCCAGGTAGAGGGAGCAGAGCTTGCGCCGGTCGTCGCCCCTGTCGCGGAAGTCGAGCACCCGGCCGGTCTGGAGCGTGCCGCCCAGGCCGCCGGCCAGGATCAGGGGGACCTTCGAGGCGTCGTGCTTGGAGCCGGACCACATGCTGTTGGTGAACAGGAGGCACGTATTGTCGAGGACCGTGCCGGCCCCCTCGGGCATGGCCTCGAGGCGGGAGGCCAGGTAGGCGAGCTGGCCCACGTAGAGCTGGGTGACCCGGAGGTAGGCCTCGGAGTGGTCGTCGTGCGAGGCCCCGTGATGGGCGGCGCTGACGTTCAGGAACGGGTAGAAGAGGCCGGAGATGTCGCGGCAGAGCAGGAGGGTGGCGATCCGCGTGCGGTCGGTCTGGAACCCCAGGGCCAGGAGGTCGCACATGAGCTTCATGTGCTCGCGGATGTCCTCCGGGAGGCCGTTCGCCGGGCGGGGCATCGTCAGGGCGGGGCGGCCCGCCGCGTCGGCGCGGGCGTCGCCCGCGGCCTTGTCCTTGCGCATCGGCACGACCCGACGCTCGACCTCGCGGACGCTCGTGAGGTACTCGTCGAGCTTCGCCCGATCGGCGGCGCTCACCGTCCGCTCCAGCCCGGCGGCCTCCTCGCGCACCCGGTCCAAAATGCTCCGGTTCCGCTTGCTGCCGCGGTTGTCGAAGAGGGCGTCGAAGGCGAGCGACGGGTAGACCTCCATCGGCACCGGCGAGGTCGCGCTCTGCCAGGAGATGTGCGAGCTGTACGCCATCGAGAAGTTCGTCTCGTGGTAGCCCGTGATCGGCTGCTCGCAGCCGAGGACCATGCTGGGCTGGTCGGTCGCCTCGCCGAGGTGCTGGGCGAGCATCTGATCGATGCTGATGCCCCCCTTCAGCTCCGCCCCCTTCTGGAGCGAGGCGCCGGAGAGGATGTTCCCCGTCTGGCCCGGGTGGATCCCCACGCCGTTGGCGCGCCTGTTGAACAGGCCATTGACGACGTTGATCCTGGCGCGGAGGGGGGCCAGCGACTCGAGGCAGCGGCCCAGCTCCATGGTCTCGCCGGAGCCCTTCGCCCACCAGTGGTCGGGGTTCACGCCGCAACCCATGAAGAGCGCCGCGAATCGCTTCGGCGGGGCCGTCGCCGCGCCGGCGGGCGTGAGGCCCCATGCGGGGACGGATTCCAGCCACGGCAACGCCATCGTCACCCCCGCTCCGCGGAGGAATAGCCGGCGGCTGGCGCCGGCGGGGCGGCCGCGATCCGGGTCATGTCCCGTCCGGGGAGAATCCGACATGGCGATCACTCCGACCTGGGGGCCTCGATGCGCTTGTTCCGGAACTGGGGGCTGGCGACGATCGTCTCGACCAGGACGCCGAACCGCCGGCCGTCGGAATCCAGGGCCTTCCGCATGGCGACGATCGTCTCGTCGTCCGACGGGATGAGCGTCCGCCCCAGGCCGTATGCCAGGAGCTTGCGGCAGAGGTTCTCCGCGAACTCGTCCCGGCGTGTCTTCTGAAGGTACGCGCGGAGGCCCTCCAGGCCCGTGCCCTCGCCGCCGCGGGGGAAAGAGGCCCGGGCATCCACGGGGCGACCTCCGAGGTCGCGGGCCCGCGCCTCGCCGACGGGGCCGTACCCCTCGAAGGCGAGCCCGATGCCGTCGAACCGCTCGTGGCAGCCGGCACACGCCTTGTCGGCACGGTGCCGGGCCAGGGCTTCGCGAAGGGTGATGTCCCCGAGCTTCGCCTCGTCGTCCGGGAGGTCCGGGACGTTGGGCGGCGGCGGGGGGATGTTCTCCCCGAGGAGCCTGCGGACGACCCAGTACCCGCGCTTGACGGGGCTCGTTCGCAGGCCCGGGGAGTTCCTCGTCAGGAAGACGGCCATCGGCAGCAGGCCGCCGCGGCCGTAACATACCGCGTCGTCGACGCGGACCCAGTCCCCCGACGCTCCCTTCGGGGCCGGCATCCCGTAGTGGATGGCGAGCGCGGGATTGACGAAGGTGTGCGAGCCGTCCAGGAACTCGGTCACCGGCCGGTCGTTCCGGACGACGTCCAGGAAGAAGCGGATCGGCTCCTCGAACATGGATCGCCGGAGCTCGTCGTCGAACGCCGGGAACCGCCCGCGGTCGACGCTGTTGTGTTCCTCGAAGCGGCGGAAGTCCAGCCAGTTGCCGGCGAACTCGGTGGCGAGGCCGCGGACGCGTTCATCGCGGAGCATCCGCCGGGCCTGGGCCGTCAGCACGGCCGGCTTGCGGAGCTCGCCGGCGGAGGCCAGCGAGAGCAGCTCCGCGTCGGGCAGGCTCGCCCAGAGGAAATAGCTCATCCGGCTGGCGAGGTCCAGGTCGGAGAGCGGGTGCACCCCGGGCTCCGCGCCGGCCAGGTCCATCCGGTAGCAGAAGTGGGGCGAGAGGAGGATGCTCGCCAGCGTATCCCTGACGGCGTCCTCATGGCCGAGGCCATCCTGCTCGCGGAGAGTCCGATAGAAGCCTTCGATGTCCCGGCGCTCCTGGGCCGAGAGGGGGCGGCGAAAGGCCCGCTCCGCGAAGGCCTGCAGGGCCTTCACGTGACGCGGCTCCGCGTCGCGGCGGCCCGCCTGGACGCTTCGGATGGACGCGGCGATGATCCGGAACTGGTCCCGGATCGCGCCCAGCGGCCGCTCCCCCGCCCCCAGCCGTCGGGCCTTGGCGAGGTAGGCCTGCTCGAATCGCCCCATCTTGTCCTCGGACGACGAGTCCGGATCCTCCGCGCGGACGAAGTCGAAGGCCTTGTCGCCCTTCAGGAAGCCGGTCTCGGCCCGCTCGTACCAGAGATAGCTCGCGTACTGCCGCAACGGCGCGCCGGTGATGAAGTCGAACTGCCGCCAGAGGCGATCCAGCTCATGCCGACCGGCGTCGTCGAGGATCAGCTCATAGAGCGGGCCGTCGTCGCGGAAGTAGCCCGTCATGCTGTGGAAGCCGGCACTCAGGAGCCGGCCCGTGTTTCCGCTGTCCTCCTTCTTGAGGTAGACCCTGCCGCGCTCGGTGACGCAGAAGGCGTCGGGGAAGACGCGGCAGAATCGCGCGAAGCCCGCCTCATACCGGGCGGCGTGCTCCGGGCCGGAGGGCACGGCCATCGCGAGGGCGGCTTTCCGGTTCCCGTCCAGGTGCAGGCCGTCGAGCTTGACCCTCGACGCGTTCCCGACGTACCGCATCCGGTTGGCGGCCATCTGGCGGTTCTTCCAGAGGACGAAGGGTTGCGTCCCCTGGTCGATCCCCCTGGCCGTCATGTTCTTCACCTCCGGGACCAGCCGACCGCGGAGCGTCGTGACGAGATCCCGGATCCGCTCGCACCCGGCCCTCGCCGCGTCCGGATGGGCCGCGTCCGGGGTCGGGAGGGAACGCCACAGGGCTCGGAGCGCGGCGACCGGGCCGGCGTCTTCCCGGCCCTCCTCGAGCGTGCGCCAGATCGTCGCCAGATACTTGCGGCTGAGGCCGTTCGCATCGGCGAGGTCGTCGAGCGACGCCGCGGGGCGGCCGAGCTCGTCGCGGTGGCGGAACCGCCAGGCCGCCAGGAAGTAGTCGGCGAGGTCGGTCTTCTGGCGTCGGTAGAAATCGAGGATCGCCTTCACTCCGTACTTGTCGCGGTCGGTGTCGGCGAGCATCGGGTGCGGGGCGAAGGCGATGCCGTCGGGCGTCAGGACCGCGTGGTCGGCCACCCGACGCGCGGCCTCCAGGTACTTCCTGGCCAGGGCCGGGGACATCGCCAGCGATTCGCCCGAGTTGTCGAATCCCGCCGCGTTGGCCGGGTCGACGGGGAACTCCCCGGTCGGCCGCAGGTCCACGCCGGTCAGGTCGCGGATCGTATGGTCATATTCGGCGTTGCTCAGGCGACGAGCGGGGACGTGTCCCGGGTCGCCGGCGGTGCGCGCCGCCTCGGCCTTTCGCACCCGGGCCACCCAGTCGAGGAGAGATCGTCGGGCGTCGCCCGAGGGCTGCTTCTTCGCCTTGGCGGGCGGCATCGTGCCGGCCTCGAGCTGTTCCTGGACCATCGCCCATCGCGGCAGGTCCTCCGCGACCGACCCCGCCGAGGTGAAGCCGCTCAGGTCGAGGTCGCCCTTGGGATGATCCTTGCCGTGGCAGCCCAGGCAGTACTCGGCCAGGAAGGGCCGGACCTCCGCCCGGAACCGCGGCTCCAGCGCGGACGTCGCGGGCGAGGAGGAGTCGTCGGCCCGAGCCGCGGCGCAGCCTGCGGCGAACATGAGCAGGCAGGCGAGGCGCGGGGGGATCGTGGTCCGCATGGCCTGTCGCTGCTCCTCCGCGGCGCGGGCCGCCGCTTGCTCGTCGCCGGCGCGGGGAGGCGCCCTGCTCGATCGGTCCGGGTGGGGGTGGGCGAAAAATGGCCGTCCCATCATGGTAGGGAGCGGGGGCCGCCGCGCGAAGCCCTCTCAAGCGGGCCGTCGCGTTCGGCTTCGCCTCGACCCCCCGCGCGATCCGGCCGCCGGGGGGTTGATCGCGGGCCGCAACCGCGCGCTCATGGTATCGATCGAAGTCTCTTTCAGGAGGTGTGCGACCATGCGGATGGCGAGCTGGCCCCGTCTCGCGGCAGGTCTGACGGTGTTGGTCGGGATGGCCTGGATGACACGGGGGGCGACGGAGGAGGAAAAGGCGCGTCCTCCTCGCCCCACCAACCGGATCCTGGTGTCCCCCCGCGGCCCGCGTGACGGCGGCGACTTCGGGCCGTTCACCCCGGGGACGAGGACTTCGGGGCTTCAGGAGGCCTTCGAGGAGGCGAAGCGCCGGGGGATGGACCTGGAGATCGCCGGCGGCAACTGGACCGAGGGCAAGACGTCGGCGGTCGTCTACAACCTGGACGAGACGCTCCGGGTCCCCTGGATGCAGAACGCCAGAGTCGACGGCGGCCACGCCGTGCTCAACTACACGAAGAGGACCGGCGACGCCGTGGTCTTCGACAGCCAGATGAGCGGCTCGTACCGCTTCGGCCTGATCGTCTCGGCCTCCGACGGCGCCGTGGTCCGGATGGCGCCGACCACGGCCGGGCCGGATGGGTTCCGGGTGATCACGTCCTGCGAGTTCGTCTTCAACGCGCTGGTCGGCGGCGGCGGGGCCTGGCCCGGCGGCTCTCCCCATCAGAACGAGCTGGACCGGTCGCGGCGGTGGACCGGCACCGGCCTTCATCTGGACGGGTCGAAGGGCTCGATCGACGCCAACAAGATCACCGTCGTGGAGACGGTCGGCTGTGGCGCCGGGTTGCGGCTCTCCGAGGCCGTGTCGCGGAACACGATCGAGGAAGTGAACATCCACCTCTGCGAGGATCACATCCGGATCGGCGGGCCCGACGACCGGGCGCCGGCGGACAACCGGATCTCGGCGTTCCTGGACTGCCAGGGGATCGAGACGGCCACGGGCGCCTCGGTCTTCGGGCCGCGGAACATGCTCACCCTGAGCACACGCCCGTTCCCGCGCGGGGCCGATCTCACCTTCGGAGAGTCGGCGGCGGGGAACGTCGCGATCCTCCAGTCCGCGTGCCGCGTCGTCGATCGCTCGCCGGCGGGGTCGAACCACCTCCTGGGGGTGCCGCCGACGCGGCCGAGGTGAGCGCCGGGCCCCCCGGCCGCGTCCGCGAGGCCCGGCGGCTGCTCAACGGGTCGCCTTCTTCGTGACGCCCGAACGGGTCTGCCTGGGCAGCGGCTTGCCGGTGGCCCCCTGGCGGGCGTACTCCTTGTCGGCGCGGGCCCAGATGGCGGCGAGCTCGCCCACCCGCGATGGCTCCCGCGAGGCGAGGTTGGTGGTCTCGCCGCGGTCGTGGGCCAGGTCGTAGAGCTCCCACGGGGCATCCGGCCCGGCCGAGACGATCTTCCAGTCGCCGACGCGGAGGCCCCGGTTCCCGGAGTGCTTGAAGAAGAGGAAATCACGCTCGATCGGAGCATCGCGGGCGAAGGCGGGGATGAGGCTGCGGCCCGGCAACGCGGGGCGAGGCTCGCCGGCCCAGGAGTCCGGTGCGCCCGTGCCGGCCAGGGCCAGCAGGGTCGGGAGGAAGTCCACCAGGTGCCCCGGCGTGTGCCGCAGCTCCCCGCGGGCCGCGATGCCCGCCGGCCAGTGCACGATCAGTGGCGTGGCGATGCCCCCCTCGTGGTTCCACGACTTGTGCAGCCGGAACGGCGTGTTGGCCGCGGTCGACCAGCCGGGGCCGACGCCGAGGAACGACCGGGCGGAGCCGGGCGAGGCGGCGGGGTCGTGGCCTTCCCCTCGGATGATCTGCTCGGCGCTCGCCCCGTTGTCCGAGGCGAAGAGGATGACGGTGTTGGCCAGGTCGCCCGTCTTGCGGAGGTGGGCGATCACGCGGCCGATCTCCCTGTCCATCCGGTCGACCATCGCCGCGTGGACCGCCATCTTCGCGGACTGGAACTCCTTCTGCTCCGGGGTCAGCTCGTTCCACGCCACGGCCCGGCCAACCTCGCCGGGGCCGATCCGCCGCCGGAGCTCCTCCTCCTTCAGGTTCCAGCCGGGAACCGTCCCGGGATCCCGGACCGAGAGGCCGCCCTCGTAGATGCCCAGCTCGTGCTGACGCTTCAGGCGCTTCTCCCGGATGGAGTCCCAACCCTCGTCATAGCGGCCGCGGTAGCGGGCGATGTCCGCCTCCGGCGCCATGATCGGGAAGTGCGGGGTCATGAAGGCCAGGTAGAGGAAGAAGGGGCTGTCCTTGTGCTTCTCCTCGTGCTCGTCGAGCCACTTCAGGCCGTACTCGGCGATCGCGGTCGTCGAGTAGTAGCCCTCCTCGGGCCTGGGCCGGGGCAGGGGCCTGTCATCGACGTGATGCTCCTTGGGCCCGAAGAAGCGGTCGGGGTCCACCAGCTCGTAGGAGCGGTCGAAGCCGCCGGCCAGCACCGGGCCGTCCACGTGCCACTTGCCCGTGTGGTAGGTTCGGTAGCCGGCCTTCCTGAGGAGTTCGGGCAGGAGCACGGCCCACTTCGGCCTCTGGTTGGCCGGGTCGCGGTTGACTTGCTGGGCGTAGTAGCCGCTCAGCAAGGCCGCCCGAGAGGGCCAGCACCGCGCCGTGTTGTAGAACTGGGTGAATTTCACGCCGCCGGCGGCCAGCGCATCGATGTTCGGCGTTGCGATCTCACCCCCGTAACAGCCGACGTCGGAGAAGCCGAGGTCGTCGGCGAGGATCACGACGAGGTTCGGCCGCCGTTTGGCATCGGTCCGGGCGTCCGCGGCCGGCGCCTCGGGCACGGCGGCCGCGGCGAACAGGGTCGCCGCGGCGAGCGAGAGGAGGAATCGGGCCGGGGGAGTCCATCTCGAGATCGTCGTCATCGTCGCACCTTCTTCCGCGTGCCGCCGGTGTCGGCCTTGGCGTCGGCCTTGGTGTCGACGGCGAAATTGAACTGCTGGTCGCCGTCCGGTTTGACTTCGGCCCGCAGCTCGGACCTCAGGTTGTAGCGTTCGGGGATGATGTTGCGGGCCTCGTCGATCAGCTCCCCGGGATTGTCGCCGTCGGCGACCTTGCGGCCGGTGGACTGGACGCTGTAGACCTCCACGCGGTATGCACCCGCGGCGGGGCCCTCGGACCGGGCGATCGCGTACTCCCCGGCGGCGATCTTCGCCTGGACGGCCGGGCCCGCCTGGATGGGGACGAGGCTGATCGTGCCGGTCTCGAGCGGGTTGCCGTCCACGGTGATCTTCCCCGAGACGGCGACCCGACGATAGCCATCATCCTGGCCGCACCCGACGCAGGCCACCAGCGCCATCGCGGCCATCGCGAGGACGCGACGGCGCGGACCGGGCGGGCGACGACCTGGCGATCTCTCAATAGGTGTCACTGGAGATCACCTCGCCGGCCGCGCGTGTGCTGAGGGACTGGTAGGTCGGCAGGCCGATCGAGTCCTTGATGAAGTGGACCGAGCCGTCGCAGAAGAGGACGTTCACGCCGCCCGGGTGGCGGCTCCGGGAGGCGAGGTAGTATCCCCGGCCGTCGCTCGTGTCATTGATGCACGGGGCCCGGCTTGCCGGGGCGTTGACGCAGCGGCCGTAATCCGGCGCGAGGCTATTCGGCCCGAGCCGCGTCGAGACCTGGTACGTCGCGGCGTCGTCGTTCCAGATCCGCGCCCGCCGGTCCAGGTTGCTGATGCCGTCCGTCCCCACGTTCGGGGAGAGCGTCTGGATCAGCTCGAGCATCGCCAGCGTGTTGCTCGTCCCGTCCGTGATCTCCGCCAGCGCGGCCCCATAGCTGAGGTAGAACGGCGCCCACCCGCGAGACGACGTCGCCGCCGTCGTCGGTCCCTGGTTCCAGAACGTCCCCTGGCCCCAGTTCACGCCGTAGCTCCCCTTGACGTCGAACTGGAGGACGACCCCCGCGACCGTCTTGGCGAAGACCTCCGCCGTGTCCGACGGGCACGAATACACGTTGATGGTCGTCAGCCGCGACGTGTTGTTAGCGGCATCCTCGAAGAGGACCTTCTGGAAGTTGTACGCGTTGTAAAGCGCGGTCTGCTCGTAGTAGGGCATCAGGGTGACGACGAACGGCTGGCGATAGTTGGGCGAGGGGTAGAGCGCGGTCGTGGGATCGCGTCCCTGGGCGCCCATGGGGAACCGTTGATTGACGTCGTGGTAGTTCATCAGGCCGAGCCCGAGCTGCTTGAGGTTGTTGATGCACTGGATCCGCCTGGCCGCCTCCCGCGCCGACTGGACGGCCGGCAGGAGCAGCGCGATCAGGACCGCGATGATGGCGATGACCACCAGCAGCTCGATCAGCGTGAAGCCCCCTCGGACACTCCCGGCGCCCGTCGGTCGGGGCCGGGGTCCCTCGCCGAGCTCCTCAAGACCTGGTCCGGTTCCCGAGCCAGCGTAATTCATCGTGCATCCTCTCCAACTCGAAGCCTCATCTTGTCTTCCGGTAGAGGCTCTGGCCGCCCCGCGACAGCGCCACTCCGATCCGCAGTCAACGGAATGCCCAGTCAGGAGTGATATTCCTATTCTCGATAGGATTAGTCAAGTGAGTCGTCGATTAAATCTATAGGCTTAGTCTAAAATGGATCGTCCTCGCGTGCGGGAACGCACGCCGCGGTGTGGGCCTGGCGGTGCGGTTCACGGGCCGTCTCATTGCCGGCAAGGGAGGCCAGTGGCGCAGCCTCCCGGGACGATCCCGCGCCGCGGCATCGTCCCGAACCTGGGAGCCCCGGCTTGACGCTTCTTCGACGGTCGGGACCCGGCCGCGGACGTCGCAAGTCCGGGTGATCGAATTATGTGAATAATAAGATATAAATGCGATAAGTTATAAGTTTCGGTTGGTCCGGCTTCTCGTTCCCGGCCGACGAGTTTGATGCCCGAGGGTCAGGGGGCGGGGCGAGTGCCCAGGGTGACGCCCGGGACCTCGCCGCGGGGATAGGCTTGCATACGGAGGGCAGGGGAGTCGGCGGGCACGCGCAGGTCGCGGCGGTGGTAGTCGGCGAACTCGACCTGTGCCACGATGCTGTCGGCTTCCAGGCCGAGCTCGTCGCGCACCTCGTCGAGGCCGCGGAATCGCCGGTGGTCCTGCCACGCGGGCCCCCAGTGGAAGAGCCCCTGGCCCGGCTCGGGGTCATAGACGTTGCCGCGGAGGCGAAGCGCGAGGGATTCCAGGCTGAGGTCCCGCGGAGCCCCGCCGTCGGGCGCGGACCGGTAGGGACGCGCGATATCGGTCTCCGGGGCGGAGCCGGCCCGGTTCGGGTCCGCCGACCGACGGACCCGCGGCCGGTGGCGATCGTCGCCGGCCGCCCACCAGCCCCAGGCCTGGGCATCGCGGTTCCAGGCCAGCACGTTGTGCTGGATCGTCTCGTCGTGGTTCCAGACCCACTCCTCGGGCTGTCCGGCCGCCCGGCCGATCCGCGGGGTGCGCCGCGGCTGCTCACGGAACTGGAAGCCCTCCTTGTTGGCGACGAGCAGGTTCCGCTCGATGACGCAGCGCGGTGACGACGACAGGGCGATTCCGCCGTTGGCGCCCCACGCCCCGGCGCTACTGAGCAGGCCGTTCTCGAGGATGACGTTGTCGTGGGCGTGGAGGCCGTACGAGATCTCGTAGAAGATGCCGGCGTCCTCGTTGCGGGCGATGAGGCAGTTCCGGATCGTGGTCTCCTCGTTCCCGATATCGAACCAGATCCCCACTCCGCGATTGTCCAGGAACTGCGAGCCCTCGATCACGACCCCGCGCGACATCACGATCTTGCAGCCGCCGGCACCCCAGCCGCGGTCGAAGTTCTTGGTGTTGTTGTTCCGCGTCAGGCAATCGCTCACGAGCAGGTCGTGGGCGGCCCCGCCGGTGAAGCCGTCCTGCCCGTTGTCTCGGAACGTGCAGCGACGCGCGACCTGGTGCTCGTTCCCGAAAGTCGCCCCGTCGGCGTTCGAGCCCTCGAACGAGCAATCCTCGATGATGTCGCCGCGGCCGCCGAGTCGCGCGAGCGCCGACTGGGCCTGCGTCGCCCCGTAGCGGAAGATCAACCCGCGCGTGTGGACGTGATCGCCGCGCACGTCCCAGATCGTCCCGCGGACGCTCGCTTCCACCCGCTGATTCCCACCCTGATCCCCCCCGAGCTTGGCGTTGTTGCTCGCCTGCAGGAAGAGCCGCTTCGCCCCGTGATCCACGTAGAACGTGCCGCGGCCCAGCTTCTCACGCGACAGGACTTGCAGAAGTGCGTAGCCGTTGATGAAGACCTGCTCGGCCCTGCCGATGAGCCTGTGATAGTCGTCGGCGGGGTGCGTCCCGGTCTCCGACCAGGCGATGAAGCGGTGCGGCCAGGGCGTCGAGTAGACGTTCTCGCCGGCGGGGGCCTCCTCCTTCCGCCAGTCGTCGAGCCTGTCGGCGCCGGTGACGACGACATGGGCGGCCTGCGCGGCCTCGAACCGGATCGGTCGTTCGGCCGACCCTTTCGCCTCGATGAGCACCGCTTCCCGGTAGGTGCCGTTGTGGATCTTCACCACGTCGCCGGCCGCGACCTTGCGGGCAGCCTCGGCGATCGTGCGGTACTGGAGCTCGACGGCGATCCCCGGTAACGGCTGCGGTGAGACGTGGTAGGTCGCGGCCGTCGCGGGCAGCACGGAGCCCAGGGCCGCAATGCCAAGGAAGATGGAGGATCGCATGACGAGGAGGCCGTCCTCTCGAGGCACAGGCCGTCCTGCAGTCGGTTGAGGCGGTCGGCGCCTCTCTCGGAAGGATGCCGACGCGGGCAGCCCGGACCATCGTTGATCTCATCATGCAGCAGCCCGCAAGCCGCAACAAGTTGGAGGAGGCGCAGAGCGGCGACCTCCTGGGATTCGCTCGGCCAACCTGCGTCCCTTGCGTGCCGCGGCCTCGCCGACTGAACCCACGGCCTGCAGGGACGCGGACGCGGGGCCGATCACGGCGAGCCCTTGCGGTCGGTCGTCTACCTGCCGGGGTCAAGCTGCGGGCTCGGGATCGTCGTCCTGCGGCCGCCTCGGCTCGGCGAAGGCCCCGAGGATCGCCATGCCGATCGGGTCCACATCGTTGGCCGAGTTGGAAAGGACCACCACGCCGGCCCCAGTGCCGGGCATGAAGCCCACGAAGCTGCGGTAGCCACCGGTCCCGCCGTTGTGCCAGAGGGCCTTCGCCCCGGTTCCGAACGAGGCTTCCTGCCATCCCAGGCATGCCTTGTCCGTCGGGGGGAGGTAGCCGGAAAGAAGCCCGGCCGTCGAGAGGAACAGGAGCAGGGTCACGCCGGCCGGCAGCCACCCGAAGCTTGATCCCCACAGCAACCAGGTCCCGGCCCACACGGCGACGGCCGTCCACACCCCCGACCAGAAGCCCTTCCAGCCGAGTGCGACCAGGACCGGCAGGACCAACGCGGCCAGGAACGTCCAGCGGCCCGGCGGCACCGGGACCGCCCACTGGACCATCACGCCCGCCGCCGCCAACCCGATGGCCTGCACCAGCCCGACTCCGATCCGCCGCCACCAGGCCACCGGGTGGGGGGCATGGCAGGCGCGGAGGGCGGCCCCGATCGGGGTCTCGGGCAGGCCGAGGTTCGCCCGCAGGAAGCGGAGCATCTCGTCGGCCGTGGACCTCAGGGCCCCCGCCCCGGCGAGCGTGGGGAAGTCCCAGCGGGAAGTCGGTTCCCCGGTGGCGGCGTGGCCCGGGGCCAGCCGCGACGCCTGATCTTCCGAGAGGGCAATCCCGGTGTCGGTCAATCCCAGGGGGCGGAGGACTCGCGCGGCCAGCAGCTCGTCGTAGGGCATCCCGGCCCGCAGCGAGAGCACGTGGCCGAGGAGCCCGGCCCCCAGGTTCGAGTAGGCCACCCCGGTGCCGGGCGGGAACCCGACGCGGGCTTCGCTCAGGTACTCGTAGAGGTGGGACGCCTGGTAGTCGCGGTACGGATTCGCCTGATCCGTGACCGTGGGCCACAGATTCCCCGGCAGTCGCGGCAGGCCCGAGGTGTGCTCGGCCAGGTCGGCCAGCGTGATCGGCTCGCCGCGGCGGCCGGGCATCCGGACGCCCGGGGGCAGCAGCTCCGCCACCGGCTGGTCGATCTTGACCTCTCCCCGCCCCGCCATCTCGGCCAGGAGCGCGGCGGTGAACACCTTCGTGATCGAGCCGATCTCGAACACGGTGTGCCCGTCCGGCGTCCGGTCATCGTCGCGAGCGATCACCCCGTACCCGAGGACGAGTGATTCGTCCCCGGCGAGGAGGCCGACGACGAGCCCCACGTTCCGCGGCGAGCGGACGTAAGGACCGGCTAGGTCGTCGACCTTCCTCCTCAGCGCCGACTCCGCCAGGTCGAGGCTCCCCACGGCCATCTCCTTGCCCGACGCCCCGGCCGGTCGCGAAGCTCCGACCGTATTTCGTTTCGGTCGGCCGGGCGGGCGTCGGGCTCATCAGGACGGGCGACGATCACTCCACCTTCTTCTCGCGCTTGCCCTCGATCTCGAACTCCTGTTTCTGTCCCCCGAAATCCGCCTCGCCCTTCCCCTTGAACGTGTCCCCGTCGATCGTCAGGGTGTAGTCGATGGCGATCGTGTTGCCCGCGAACTTCCGCACGGCGGAGAACGTGAGCTTCCCGTCCTTGAGCTTCGGGTCCTTGAGTTTCTCGTCTTTCTGGTCCGCCCAGCTCATGGTCCCGACGAGCTTGTCCCCCTCCTTCTTGACCTCCAGGGTGGAGGTCCGCTTCTGCTCGCCGATCTCGTACTCGCACTTCCACTTCCCGACCGGATCTGCCGCCTTGTCATCCGCCGCGACCGCCAGGCCGCAGGCCCCGAGGAACAGGGCCGTGGAGAGAATCGCCTTCATGATCGCCTCCGAGATCGAGATGCAACGGAAGCAGCCCAACGTGGACCGCCAGCCGCGGCTGGCAGCGATTGTATCGATGCCGTGATCGGCGGTCACGTCGCCGGGCGCCTGCGCCCGCCTCGAATGCGACCGGCATCGAGGAAGTCGTTCCCCATGGGGACGGTGACGGGCCTGCACCCCGACATGCCGATCCTGGGGAGCGCCCATGGCTCGCGAGGGAGGTCACCGCGGTCGCGATGTCGAGCGTCCCGGCCGTTCGGGCTGCTCCGGGGAGCCGTGACGCGAGTTCATCGCGGCCTCACGCCCATTCCCGGGCGAGCTCCGGCCTTCCCTGTCCGCGAAGGAGTTCCGGATCGGCGAGCAACGCCTGCAGGCGATCGAGGTTGACCGGCTTCACCAGATGGACGTCGAATCCGGCGGTGTGGGAACGCGCGAGGTCCGCATCCTGGCCATAGCCGGTCAGGGCGATCAGGATGGGTACGGAGCCCGCAAGGCGGGCATGGATCTGGCGGGCAACCAGGTAACCGTCCATGCCGGGGAGCCCGATATCGAGCAGGATGACGTCGACCGCCCCGGGCAGGGCCGCCTCGATCGCCTCCGGGCCGTCATGTGCGACCCGAACCTCGTGTCCCCACAGCTCGATGACCTGGGCGAGGCTCCAGGCCGCGTCCTTGCCGTCGTCCACCACCAGGATGCGACGCCGTCGGGGCTGGGTCGGCGTCGAGGGGATGGCCTCCGCGTGCCGATTCGGGATCGACGCGTCGGGCAGCGCCGGGAGTCGGATGGTGAACTTGCTGCCCATGCCCAGCCCGGGACTGTCGGCCGTGATCCGCCCCCCGTGGAGCTGGACCAGGCTCCTCACGAGCGTCAGGCCGATGCCAAGGCCGCCCTGCGAGCGGTCCAGGGAGCGGTCTTCCTGGGCGAACAGGTCGAAGACCCGGGGCAGCATTTCGGCGCTCAGGCCGACGCCGTTGTCCTGCACGCGGATGACCGCCTCGTCGCCCTCGCGAACCGCCGCGAGGGTGATCTGGCCGCCCCGGTCCGTGTACTTAGCGGCGTTGTTGAGCAGGTTTGAAACGACCTGGGCCAGCCGAGTCGGATCCCCTTCCAGCCAGACGGGGGAGGCCGGGGGCGAGATGGAGAGCGCATGCCCGCCCGCCTCGATCAGGGGCCGGGAGGTCTCGACGGCCTGCTCCAGGATCGAGGTCAGCTCAACGGGGACCCTGCGGAGCTGGACGTTGCCCCTCGTGAAACGCGAGACGTCCAGGAGATCGTCCAGGAGGCGGGCCATGTGCTTGACCTGCCGCTCCGCGATGTCGATCGCTTCGCCCATCCCGGTCGTCTCGCTCCGCCTCATTCGGATGAGCGCGAGCACGCTGGCGATCGGGGCGAGGGGGTTCCGCAGCTCATGGGCGAGCATCGCCAGGAACTCGTCCTTGCGTTTGTCGGCCGCCGCCAGCTCGTCGGCGCGACGTCGCAGCTCCTCCTCGAGGTGCCTGCGGTCCGTGATGTCGGAGGCGATGCAGAGCCCCCCCTTGACCTGCCCTCCCGCGTCGCGGATCGGATCGACGGTCACGCGCAGCCAGCGGTCGCCGCACGTCAACTCGGCGTCCTCGCGCCGGCGGCTGGCGAGCATGCGATGGAACGGGGACGACTCGGGGTCCGGGGGGATGTTGAGGATGTCGTGGATGCCGCAGCTCTCGAGTTCGCTCCACGGCTTCCTGAGTATGCCCTCCATCGCGGAGTTGACCTGGACGATGCGCCCGCCGCGGTCGAGCAGGATGACGCCGTCGCTGATGGCGTCGAACGTGACCTGCCATCGCCGGGACGTGATCTCGGCCGCCTCCTCGGCCCTGCGGGCCCGGAGCAGGGCCCTCACCGTCGCGACCAGTTCGATCGGCTCGAGGACGTCGGTCAGGTAGCCGTCCGCCCCGCCCTCCAGCCCGTGGACCCGGTCCTCGATGTCCACGAACGTCGTGGAGATGTGGAGCACCGGGATGCCGGAGGTCGCCGGGTTCTCCTTGATCAGCCGACAAAGCTCGAACCCGCTCATGTCCGGGAGCTTGACGTCGAGGATGACGAGGCAGGGCTTCTCGGAGATCAGTTGCAATCCCTCGACGGCGGTCCCGGCCTCGAGGATCTCGAACCCGGCCTTGCGGAGGATCTTGGCGATGGCGTGACGCTTGGCCTCGTCGTCGTCCACGACCAGTACGGTGTCCTGCGCCTGGACGGCCATGTCACGACTCCGTGCCCGCGGGGGTCAGGCTCAATCCGGCCCGGATCAGGGCGTCGCGGATCGTGGCGAACGCCTCCTCCGCGGAGCCGGCGGACTTGGACAGGATGGCCGCCGTCCCCGCGGCCAGCCGCTGCCGATCGGCCTCGCCGAGGGTCGCCGAGCTCATGATGATGACGGGGATCTCCCGGGTCGCCGGCTCCGCCTTGAGCCGATTCAGGAGCTCGAATCCGGTCATGTCTCCCAGGATCAAGTCGAGGAATATCACGTCCGGGCCATCCTCGCAGGCCCGCCGAAGGCCCTCGGCACCGCTGGTCGCCTCGAGCACGTGGAAGCGTCCCTGGGCGGCCAGCAGGCCCCTCAGCACGCGACGATCCGCCTCCTCGTCGTCGACGATCAGGATCGTATCCAGCGGCCCATCCGCCTGCAAGGCGTTGAGCCGGTCCAGCACCCAGCCCCGCTCGATGGGCTTGAGGCAGAAGTCGGCCGCGCCGAGGGCCATCGCCCGCTCCTTGCCGTCGACCATCGTCAGGACGAAGATCGGGATGTCCTTCGTGGCCGCCTGCCCCTTCATCTCGGCAAGGAGGTTCCACCCGCTCTCGGCGTCCAGGAGGATGTCCAGCATCACCGCCCGGGGCCGGACCCGGCGCAGCACCTGCCGCGCCTCGGCGAGCGTCCGGGCGGGGAGGACCTGGAACCCGGACCCCTCGAGGAACTTCTCGTAGAGGAGGAGGGAAACCGGATCGTCCTCGACGACGAGCACCGGCGCGAGGCGGTGGTCCAGCAACCAGCGAGACTCGGGGGTCGTGGCCGTCTCGTTCGGCGGTTGATACGACCGGGGGATGACCGCCAGGAACGTCGAGCCGACGCCCAGGACGCTCTGGACCGACACCTGGCCGCCCAGGAGCTGGGCCAGCTTCCGGGAGAGGGGCAACCCCAGGCCGGTCCCCTTCACCCGCTTCTGGACCGGCCCATCGACCTGGCTGAATTCCTCGAAGACGCGAGCCTGGTCCTCACGGGCGATGCCGATGCCGGTGTCCTTCACCGAGAGGATCACGGTGTCCCCCGGCCCGGCCTCCGCGGCGAGCCGGATCTCGCCGCGATTTGTGAACTTGATGGCGTTGGAGAGGAAATTCCTGAGGATCTGGGCGACCTTGCCCTCATCGGTCCTGAGCGTGGGGATCCCGGCCGGCTCCTCGACGATCAGCGTCACGGCGTCGGGGTCGAGCAGCGGCTGCATCGTCCCGCGGATGGCGTCGAACAGGTCGGCGATCTCGAACGGCTCGGCGTGGATCACGGCCTTGCCGGCCTCCACCTTCGCCAGGTCCAGCAGGTCGTTGACCAGGGCTGAGAGCCCCTCGGCCGCCTTGCGGATGAAGCCGATCTCCTTCTGCTGCTCCGGCGTCAGCGCGCCGCTGCTGCCGTCGAGCAGGAACCCCGACATGCTGAGGATGGTATTGAGGGGCGAGCGGAACTCGTGGCTCATGTTCGCCAGGTAGCGGGACTTCAGGTCGGAGATCCGCTTCAGCTCCTTCGCGCTCTCGTCGAGCTCGGAGTAGAGGGCGACCACCCCGCGATTGGTCTCTTCCAGCTCGCGCGAATGCAGCTCCGAGACCTCGGCCTGGCGGTCCCGCAGCTCCTGCAGGATCCGGAGCAACTCCTGGTTCTGCGACTGGAGCTCCTCCAGCAGGCCCTGGGGCGCCTGCCTGGCGAGCTCGGCCGCGACCCGCGCGAGCTCCTGAGGTGTCAGTCGTGCCGACCGGCTGGGCAGGGCCTTGGCCATCGTGACCGTGGCGCCCGCTTCCGACGACTCGACCTCGAAACGGTCCATCAGCCGCCTCGCCCCGAGGATGCCCACGCCCGGCGCCGTCGGCGAACTGTATCGGTCCTGCAGGATCGTTTGAAGGCCCTTGATCCCGGGGCCACGCTCGCGGATGCGGACCAGGAGCCCCGGCGTGGCCCCCGTCTCGATGTGGAACTCGACCTTCCCGCCGCTCCCGTACTCGAGGGCGTTGCGGGCGACCTCCGACACCGCCGTGGCGATTCGCGTCTGGTCGAGCGAGGCGAAGCTCAAGAGGCCGGCGATCTGGCGGGCCCGCTGCCGCGCCAGGACGACGTCCGACTCCAGGCGGAGATCCAGGGTCAGCAGGGGAAGGCTCATCGGCGGCCGGCCTCCACCCCGCGGGCGACGACGATCGTGACGTCGTCGCGGCCGCGCTTGAAGTCTCGATAGAGGCTGCCGGCGGCAACCCCGGGGTGCTTCACCCTCAGCCCGGCCCGATGGTCGAGCTGCCAGTGAGTGACCAGGCCGTCGGAGTGCATGACCAGCAGCGAGCCGGGCGACCAGGCGTAGGAGAATTCCTGGACCTTGCGAATCGTGTGCCCGACCGTGCCATTATGCGACACCATGTGGGTCGTCCGGACCTCATGGTTGGCGTCGAGTACGGCCCCCGCGATGTTCCCCACCCCCGCATACCGGACCTCCCCCCGCTCGTGGTCGATCTGCGCCACCGCGAGGGCGGCCCCGCGCGTGCTCCGCAGGGCGGCGTGGGCCTCGCGGATGTAGTCGGCCGGGCCGACGGTGGCGGCCGCCAGGCCGAAGACCCGCACGGCCTCTCGGGCCGCATCCGCCGCCTGCGGGCCGTGCCCGAGACCGTCGACGACCATGACCAGCGACCGCCCTGCGACGTGCTCGATCGCCCAGGAATCGCCGCAGACCTCCTCCCCGGCCAGCGGGACGCTCACGGCGCCGTACTGGAGCGCGGGGGCCTCCCTTCGCCCGCCGTCGGTGTCCGCCCAGAGGCGAGCCAGCACCACCGATCCGATCCCGGGCCCGGAGTGGATGTCGAAGTCGGGCACGAGCCGTTGCATGGCCCCCAGTCCCGTCCCGGACGACCCCGCGGTGGAGTAGCCATCCCCCAGGCATCGGGCCACATCCGCCATGCCCGGCCCCCGGTCCAGGGCCAGGATCTCGACGCCGCCGACGGCCCCATCCTCCAGGCCCTGGAGGAGGATCTCGCCCCCTCCCGCGTGCTTGTGGAGGTTCGTCGCCGCCTCCGTCGCCACGAGCGCGACCCGGCCCCGCCCCGTCTCGTCGAAGCCGAGCCGCCCGGCCAACGAGGTCGCCGTCCGCCGGGACTCGCCCACCATCGACGGCTCGTTGATGGACAGGATGATGGGCGGGCCCGCGGGCTTGATCACTTCCACCTCGTAATGGTGACCTTCGTCCCCTCGCCGACCCTCGACTCGATCTCGAACTCGTTGACCAGGCGCCTGGAACCGCTCAGCCCCATCCCCATCCCCTTGCCGGTCGTGTAGCCGTCGGTCAGCGCCTTCTCGAGATCAGGGATGCCTGGCCCCCGGTCCTCGAAGGTCAGCCTCAGCCCCTTGCGCGGGTCCTCCCGGAGCGCCTGCAGGCGGACGATCCCGCCGCCGCCGTAGTCCAGCGTGTTGCGTGCCAGCTCGCTCGCGGCCGTGATCATCTTGGTCTGGTCCACCAGGCTGAAGCCCAGCTCGATCGCCCATTTCCGCACGGCCTGCCGGACCAGGACCACGTGGTCGGAGGTCCGGATTTCCATGTTTTCATCCTTCGTCACGACCATCGTCGGCCTCCCCCGACCGCCGTCGCGTCGCGGAGCGAAGCAGGGCCATCCCCTTCTCGACGTCCAGCGCCGTCCGGACGCCGGGCAGCGACAGGCCCAGCTCGACGAGCGTGATCGCCACCGCCGGCCGCATGCCGACGACGACGGTCTCCGCGTCGAGCACGCGGGACATGCCGGCGATGTTGCCGATCATCCTGCCGATGAAGGAGTCGACCATGTCGAGCGACGAGATGTCGATGAGGACGCCCGTGGCACCGCTCCTGGAGATCATCAGGGTCAGGTCGTCCTGGAGGGTCGTCACGAGGCGATCGTGCATGTCCACCTGGATGGTCACGAGGAGGAAATCGCCCATCTTGAGGATCGGGATGCGTTCCACGAGGCGGCCTCCTCAGGACTCGACCCGGATGCGTCGGACCGTACGGCCGGTCCTTTCCAGGGCGACGGCGAAGGCGTCGGCCATCGTCGCCTTGGTGGCGATGTCGCCGAGGTCGACCCCCAGGTGGACGATCGTCTGGGCGATCTGCGGCCGGATGCCGCTGATGATGCACTCCGCCCCCATGAGTCGTGCGGCGGTGACCGTCTTCAGCAGGTGCTGGGCCGTGAGCGTGTCGACCGTCGGCACGCCCGTGATGTCGATGATGGCGATGCCCGAGCCCGTCTCGACGATCCGCTGCAGGAGCGTCTCCATGACGACCTGGGTCCGCCCGCTGTCGAGCGTGCCGATCATCGGGAGCGCCAGGATCCCCTCCCAGAGCTTCACGACCGGCGTGGAGAGCTCGAGCATCTCCTGCTGCTGCCGGAGGATGATCTCCTCTCGCGCCCTCTGGTGGACCTCCGTGGTGTAGAGGCCGAGCTTGTCGAGCAGCTCGGTGGCCGACCAGGTCAGGTCCGCCAGCGTGTCGCCATCCTCGGCGAACTCGCGGCGGAGCCGGGAGAAGATCGGCTTCTTGAGGGAGAACACGAAGTTCGCGGTCTCCGCGGGGGAGAACCCTTGCAGGCCGCGCGACCTCGAGAGATTGGCGAGCATCTCCCTGACGCCCTGCCAGCGAGCCGCCTGGATGTCTTCGGGGCGGCCTTCCTGGACGGCGACCTGGAGCAGGTTGAGGAATTCCCGGCTCTGCTCCCGGAGCTCCGACTCCTTGATCGCCCCGGTCCGCGAGGGTGCAGTCGCCGTCTGCTCCTTGATCCAGTCGCCCAGGATGTCCGCCTCGTGCTTCTTGAGGATCTTGGGCAGGTCCTTTCCACCGCTACTCATCTCGGGCTGGCTCCTGACGGAAGTGGTGAGGCGATGAAGCCAACGACCCCCCTCGTCCGGTCGACCTGCGTGGAGGAGTTCGACGGGGGGACGCTCGCTCGCGATCGACGTGAGGCCAATCTCAACGTGGCGAAGGGGCAAGGCAACATGGCCAGGTGGTTTTCGGCGCCCTCGGCCAGGGGATGGACAATCGCCTCGAATGATGCGCGGGACCCACAGGCCCTTCTCGGGCCCGAAGTGCGACATCATACCCGCCGCCTGGATAGAATTCCAGTGAGGCGGGAGGACGCGAGGCCCGACCTTCCCCGGGTTTATTCGGGGAGAGTATGACGGGCGCGAACCATCCCTCGAGCAGCATGGCACCGCGTCGACCCATCGCCGAAAGGACCGTGGTTTCGGCGGTGCGGGGGACGAAGCGGACGGAAGTCGAAGGCGAATCGACGGGGGCACTCGTGCGGCCCGGCCCGGTGGCGCGTCGGTTGCGGTGCCGGCTGGAGCAGGTCCCCTCCGGCGAACGGACGATCGTCGAGCTCATCGAGCGACGGGCGCGAGGCCCCGGGGTCTCGCCCGCCGTGCTCCCGCGGGGCGAGCGTCGAACACTGTCGCGGCCAGAGGCCGTCGGGTAAGCTCTGTTCATGGCGGACGAAACCAAGATGAAACCGGCGACCGTCGCGGCCCAGGCCCTGGGCTGGATCGACGAGGAGACGCGAGCGGTGGTGCCGCCGCTGCACCCTTCGTCGACCTTCGTGCGCGATGCGGATAACGGATACAGCTCCGGGCGCAGCTACTCGCGCGCCGACAATCCGACCTACGACCAGGCGGAGGCCGTGCTGGCGGCCCTCGAGAACGGCGCGGGCGCCGCCCTGTTTTCATCGGGCATGGCGGCGGCCACGGCCGTCTTCCTGTCGCTGAAGCCCGGCGATCACGTCGTGATCTCGCGCGTCATGTACTGGTCGCTGCGCTCCTGGTTGCTCGGCTTCGCCACCGACTGGGGCCTGAAGGTGGCGGTCGCGGACACGACCGACCTCGCGGCCTTGGAGGCCGCGATGCGGCCCGGCGAGACGAAGCTCGTCTGGATCGAGACGCCGGGCAATCCCACGCTCGCGGTGACCGACATCGCCGCGGCCGCCGAGATCGCGCACGCCGCCGGCGCTCGCCTGGCGGTGGATTCGACGGTCGCGACCCCGGTGTTCACCCGCCCGCTCGACCTCGGCGCCGATATCGTGATGCATTCGGCGACCAAGTCGCTCAACGGCCATTCCGACGCCATCGCCGGCGCGCTGGTGACCCGGGCGACCGATGCGCAATGGGAGAAGATCAAGCTGATCCGCATCCAGTCGGGCGCGGTGCTCGGCACCTTCGAGGCGTGGCTCCTGCTGCGCGGCATGCGCACGCTCTATCCCCGCGTGCGGACCGCGGCGGCGAACGCGATGGCCGTGGCGGAGCATTTTCGCGGGCATCCGCTGGTCGAGGAGACGCTCTATCCCGGCCTCGCCGACTTCCCCGGCCACGCGGTCGCGGCGAGGCAGATGCAGGGGGGCTTCGGCAGCCTGATGTCGATCCGCGTGAAGGGCGGCGAGTCGGCCGCCATCGCCGCGGCCGCGAGCGTCAAGATCTGGAAACGTGCCACGTCGCTGGGCGGCGTCGAGAGCCTCATCGAGCATCGCGCGTCGGTCGAAGGTGCCCAATCCCCCGCACCGCCGGACCTCCTGCGGATGTCCGTCGGCATCGAGGACGCGAGCGACCTGATCGACGATTTCGAGCAGGCGCTGGCGGCGGCCCAACGTGGATTTCAGCCCTGAACTCTCCCCTTTCCGGAAGCCGGGATCTTCTGGAGCGGAATGCACGTGATCCCCTCCTCCCGCAGGATTGGTCTGGTCGCGCTCTGGGCCCTCGTCGCGGGCATGAGCATGAGCCAGGCGGCGCGGTCGGCACCGCCCGGGCAGCACCAGGACCCGGCCGGATCGATGAAGCCATACATCGAGACCCTCCCCGGGACCGCGGTGGCGTTCGAGATGCTCCCGATCCCCGGCGGCACGTTCCTCATGGGCAGCGCGATGACCGAGGTGGGGCGACGCGAGGATGAAGGGCCGCGGCACGCGGTCCGGATCGCGCCGTTCTGGATGGGCAGGTGCGAGGTGACCTGGGAGGAATACGACCAGTTCGCCCGCAAGCTCGACCTGAAGAGGAAAGCCCGCGAGAAGGTCGACCTCGCCGCCCAGCCCGAGGCCGAGAAGCAGGCCGACGCCGTCACTCGGCCGACCGGGCCGTACCTCGACGAGACGTTCGGCTTCGGCCATGATGGCCAGCCGGCGATCGGCATCACTCACCACGCCGCGATGGAATACTGCCGTTGGCTCTCGGCCCGGACCGGCAAGGTCTACCGGCTCCCCACCGAGGCCGAGTGGGAATACGCCTGCCGCGCCGGCACGACGACCGCCTATTCCTGGGGCGACGACCCGGCGAGGATCGGCGAGTTCGCCTGGGACGTCAAGAACGCCGAGAAGCCGCAGAAGGTCGGCATGAAGAAGCCCAATCCCTGGGGCCTGCATGACATGCACGGCAACGTGGCCGAATGGTGCCTGGACCACTACCGGGCCGATGCCTACAGGCGGATCGCCATCGATGCCAACAGGCGGCTCCCCGGCGGGAAGGCGCCGGCGTCCGGTCCGGTGATCATGCCCGATGCCGAGGAATACCCGTACGTGGTCCGCGGTGGGTCGTGGGACGACGACGCCGACCGGCTCCGCAGCGGCTCGCGACGCGGATCCAACCCCGATTGGTGCATCCAGGATCCCGACCGGCCCCAGAGCATCTGGTGGCATACCGATGCGACGTTCGTCGGATTCCGGATCGTCCGCCCCGTGGTCGAGCAGGAGGACCTGAAGGGCCTGAAGTCACCGGTCGTGAAGGGGAAACGGAGCCATTCAGAGGAGCAACGGCGATGAATCGAAGGCAGTCCCTGAAGGTCTTCGGTGCGGGCGTGACGGCGAAGCTCTCGGCCGGCCGGCCCGTCGGGCCCGATCAGGAGGACGCGCTGAGGATTCGGATCGTCCCGACGAGCCACCGCGAGAAGGGGGGACGAGCCATCGAGCTGTCCGGCCCCTCGCGGCACTTCCACGTGGTGATCACGAACGTCTCGCCTCGGTCGGTCCGGCTCTGGAAGGAGTGGTGCAGTTGGGGCTACTTCAACCTCTCGTTCCGGGTGACGGACGAGGCGGGCGCCTCGGTGCAGGCGCGGAAGAAGGACCGTGGCTGGGACAGGAACTTCCCCGACTTCGACATCATCCCGCCCGGCAGCCACCACGTCCGGGAAGTGACGTTCGACCCAACGACCTGGGAGGGCTCACCCCTCCCGGCGGAGAATCGACACAAGGTCGTGAGGATGATGGCGGTCTAGGCCATCGGACGGGATGAGGCGACGGACGAGCACGGAGTCTGGACGGGGCAGGTTTCCTCGCCGGAGGCATCATACGAGCTGTGGCGATAGGAATCGGCCCTGGCGGGACCGTTGGGGCCGCCTCGATCGGCTGGGCTCCAGAGCCGGGAGGGCTTGGCGGTTGGCATCGGATGGACGCGGCGGCACACCACCGAAGGCGAGCCGGCGAGGGAGACCGGCCTCGCTCCACGACCGGGGGGATCCCGTGGTGTTGGTGTTCCACGATGGCCCCCCGGGACGCGACGGCATGACGTGCCAGCGGTCCAGGATCACTCCGGATTGGCCATGCGGCCCACGAGATCCGTGAGCGCCTTGCGATCGGCCTCGCCCAGGGACGCGTTCTTGGCGATCGTCTCGGTCATCTTCTTGCAGGCGTCCGCTCGGGAAACGCCCTGGATCTGCGAGAGCTTGCCGTTGACATCCTGGAGGACGTCGTCGATCGTCCTCGGTCCCGTCTGCTTCTTCTTGGCCCCGGCGCCCTTCTTCTCAACCTTGGCGGTGCGAGCCACGTCCTCGGCGAGCTTCTTGCTGAACTTGAGATTCTTGCTCGCGACCCGCGCGTCGGGGTTCAGCTCTTGGTAGCGGAAGGCGAGCTCCGCGGCGAGCGACTCGGGCGTGTAGAGGGCCGCCTTGTCGAACTCCGGAGAGCCACCGCCGCAACCGGGCATCACCACGGAAAGGGCAAGGAAGAAGAACGTCGTGCAAGCTGCCCCGACGATGGGGATGGTCAGCCGGGCCGCGAGCCTTGGGTTTGACACGTTTCTGCCTCAGTAGCTGTCCGCCGAGATAACCTCGCCGCCGTTGCGAGTGCCCAGGGCCCACCACGTGGGGAGATTGACCGAGTTCTTGAGGAAGTGGACCGAGCCGTCCATGAAGGCCACGTTGACGCCGCCGGGATGGTTGCTGGTCGGGCACATGCCACTGTCCCCCTCCTGGCAGCGAAACGTGTCCGTGTGGTACGTGCTGATCGGAGGCGTGTTCGGGGGGAAGAGGTGGGCGTAGACGTGCCGCTCCCAGGCATCGGTATAGGCCCAGCTCAGCCCCTTGAAGTAGCTCCAGGGTGCATACGCGATGGGATTGGCCAGGCCGTCCTTCACGACCAGCCAGGCGTCCACGCTGGGATGATCGCGAGCGTCGATCAGGCCGGAGCTCGTGTAGTACAGGTTGCGGCGCGGGTCGGGGCTGTTGCCGGAGCCGTCATTCACCAGCGATTCGCTCACCGCGGCCGTGTTCGAGGTGCCGTCGGTGATGCTCGCCAGGCTGACGGTCACGTTCACCCCGGTGTCGGTGTTCACGCCCGAGCCCGTCGTGTGGCAGAAGCTCTGGCCCGCGTACATCTTCGCCGTCGACAGGATTCCCTTGAGCTGCGGCAGCGAGCCGGAGTTGGTCTCGCCCCCGAGCGTGATGTTCCGCGGCCGCCCGGTATTCGCGACGTAGTTGAAGTTCCCGGGCTGGTAATTGAGGTACTGCGCGTATCCCGAGCAGGTGTTGACCACGCCGTCCGACGGGCAGAGGAGCGTCCCGATGCTCGCCTTGTTGACCGTGTATTCCATCGGGTTGGGGCCGAAGATGACGCCGGAATAGACCCATTCCTGGGTGTAGACCATGTTCATCGAATTGTACATGGTCGTCTGCTCCAGGTATGGAGCGATGCCGCAGAACCAGGAGTGACATCCGGCGTTGCCGTTGGCCCCGCCGTTCTCCCGGGCGTACCGATATTCGTGCAGCGGCGTGACGGAATTCACGTCGACGTAGCTTGCGATCGCCAGCCCGATCTGCTTCAGGTTGTTCGTGCACTGGGCGCGCCGGGCCGCTTCCCGCGCGGACTGGACCGCCGGCAAGAGCAACGCGATCAGGACCGCAATGATGGCGATGACCACCAGCAGCTCGATGAGCGTGAACGCACGCAACCTTCGCAAGAAGGACCCTGTTTGGCTCATGGCACGGCTCCTCATCCCAACAGGCCCATCCGCGGGATGACGTCGAAGTAGGGATCAAGACGCAGACGAAACGCCGCGTACCTGCGAAATCTCTGCGTGAAGATCCGAGGCCGACAGGTATCAAGTCGCCGGCGGACCTCGGAATCACGCGATACCATGGTGACA
This sequence comes from Aquisphaera insulae, assembly GCF_011064615.1. Classification (GTDB taxonomy): domain Bacteria; phylum Planctomycetota; class Planctomycetia; order Isosphaerales; family Isosphaeraceae; genus Aquisphaera; species Aquisphaera insulae. The sequence continues at coordinate 78,958 of NZ_JAALJH010000044.1, forward strand.
ACCCTTCGCCTTCGAGGCAAGTGGATCCGGCGAGGACTTCGCATCTTACGCCAAATCATCACAAAATTAGTGGTCATTAGATCAGTTGTAATAGGTCCGCGCGAGGCCAGACGACGCATGTCCGGCGAGGCTAGTGCTTCGTCAACACTCAGGATTCGGGTAGCAGGACAGAGAGGAATGTCTGTCCCCCGGGTTTGATGCCAGGTGTGTCGGGGATTTCGGAGGACAGGCATTCCTGCCTGTCCTGCTGCCAACCCGAAAATCAA
>NZ_JAALJH010000045.1 GCF_011064615.1 Aquisphaera insulae
GGCCGAGCCCCGGGCAGGCCGTCGATTGCGATCAGGGCCTTGGGGCTGCGGTGCCAATGATGAGACGCCGACTCGGCCCTCAGAGCAGCTCCCGCGGCGCTTGTCCGTTCTCGACCAGGCGGATCGGCCGGCCGTCGGGCGCCTCGAACTTGCGTTCGGGATCGATGCCGAGCTTGAGATAGATCAGGGCCGAAAGGTCGGCGGGGGTGATCGGGCGATCGACGGGGAGGTCCCCGCGCGCGTCGGTCTTCCCCAGGACCAGGCCGCCCGGGATGCCGGCGCCGGCGAGGATCAGGCTGGAGGCGCGGCCGTGGTGGTCCCGGCCTGCGTTGGGGTTGATCTTCGGGGTCCGGCCGAACTCGCCCATCATCACGACGAGCGTGTCCTTCAGGAGCCCCCGGTCCGAGAGATCCCCGAGCAGCGCCGTCACGCCCCGGTCCAGCGGCGGGGCGAGCGTGTCCTTCAGGGTCGGGAAGTTCTGCTGATGGGTATCCCAGCCGAGCGGCCCGGCGCCGCGGTCGTTGAGGGTGACGAACGTCACGCCGGCCTCGATGAGGCGGCGGGCGAGCAGGCACGACTGGCCGAACGGATTGCGGCCGTAGCGATCGCGGGTCTCCGGCTTCTCATCGGCGAGTCGAAACGCCGCCTGGGCCGCGTTGCTGGTCATGAGGGAATAGGCCCGCTCGGCGAACCGGTCCCGGCTGGTCGTCAGCGTGGTGGGGGGGACGTCGCGGGAGAAGTCGTCGAGCGCCTGGACCATCGCCCTGCGGCGGAGCAGGCGATCGAGCGTGAGCCGATCCGGGGGCGTCAGGTTCTGGACGCGGAAGGTGTCCAGGCTGGGATCGCCGCCGACCGTGAACGGATCATAGGCCGGCGACAGATATCCGGCGCCCGAGGCGGCCGGGCCGTCCGGGATCGCGACGTAGGGGGGCATGACGCCGCCTCCCGGCAGGGACTCGCGGACCCGGGCGACGACGCTGCCGTGGCTCGGGTAGACGAGGGCGGGGCTGGGGCGGTATCCGGTCAGCTTGTGGTGCGAGGCCCGGTCGTGATCGGCCTCCGGCGAGGTCATCGAGCGGATCAAAGTCAGGCGGTCCATCACCTTCGCCAGCTCGGGGAAGATCTCGCCGATCGAGACGCCGGGGACGGACGTGGCGATCGGCTTGAACTCGCCGCGGACGTCCGCCGGGGCGTCCGGCTTGGGGTCGAACGTGTCGATGTGCGAGGGGCCGCCGGCCAGCCAGATCAAGATGCAGTTCCGCGCCGGGGGCGTCGCGGCCGACGGCGACCCCGCCAGCGATCTCAGCCGGAGCAGGTCCACGAGCCCGAGCCCGAGCAGGCCGAGCGAGCCGGCGCGGAGCAGGTCGCGCCGATGGAGTCCGCGGCGATCCGTCGACTCGCGAGGTGTGAACATGGGGCCGGCTCCCGGGACGATCGGTGTCGCATTAATGATTGAACGCAAATTCACGCGAATTGAGGAGCGACCAGAACAGGTCCTCGGCCGCCTCGCCGCGATGGCCGGCCTGCTTCAGCTCCGCCGACCACCGCGATCGTTCCTCGGCGGTCGGGAACCGGCAGACCGTGCGGAGATAGAGGCTCTCGACGAGCTCGTCGGGCTCCAGGTCCAGCTTCAGGGCGCTGGCGAGATAGCCGTTCAGGTTCGAGACCTTGCTGTCGATCGCGTCGCCGCCGATCAGCAGGAGAGATTGCTTGAGGCTCAGGGGCGGGGTCTGGACCGGGGCGCAGGCCGTCGCGCGGGTGCAGCGGCCGAAGGTGTCGAGGATCGCGCTCGGGACGCCCGGGTCGGGGACGCGGATCGCCAGCCGGGTGCCGAGCGAGCCATACGTGTTGGGCACGTCCGTCGCCTGGGCCAGCGCGTCGGCCATCTGGTGGGCCGTGAGAGGGCGCGGGAGCTGGTGCGAGAAGAGCCGGGTATCGCCTTCGTTGCCCGGGACGGTCGCGGACGAGAGGCCGTAGGCGTCCGACACGGCGATCGTCCGGATCAGGTCGCGGAGGTTGAACTTGCCGGCGATGAAGTGCTTAGCCAGGGCGTCGAGGAGCTCCGGGTGGACGGCCGAATTGGACCGGCTCATGTCGTCGGGCGGGTCGACGAGCCCCTTGCCGAAGAGCTGCGCCCAGGCCCAGTTGACGGTCGCCCGGGCGAAGAAGGGATTGTCGGGGGCGACCATCCACCGGGCCAGCTCGCGGCGCGGGTCGGCGTTTTTCTCCACCGAGACGGCCTTGCCGCCGGGGAGCCTCGGCTCGGCCGGCTTCCCGGTCCGCAGGTGGCGGATCTCGCCGGCGGGGTTGATCGAGACGACCGTCCGGTTGTCCATCATCATCCCGGGCTGCATGCCGCCGCGGCCGATCCGGGCGAAGAAGGCGGCCAGTCCGAAGTAGTCGTCCTGGGTCCAGACGTCGAACGGGTGGTCGTGGCACTGGGCGCATCGCATCCGGAGCCCGAGGAATCGCTGCGCGGCCAGCTCCGCCTGGCCGGTCGGGTCGGGGGGATCGATCGCGTAATTGACCGGCCCCCCCTTCTCTCGATCGTTGGGGTCGCCGACCGAGGTCAGCAGCCGGGTCACCACCTGGTCCCAGGGCATGTTCTCCGCCAGGGAATGCTCGACCCATTCCTGGTATCGGTAGGCGCCGTTGCCCTGGCGGGCCTGGCTGATCTGAAGCAGGTCGCCCACCTTGATCCGCCAGAAGAGGACGAACTCCGGGCGAGCGAGCAGCCGGTCGACGAGCTTCGTCCGCTTCTCGGGATCCCGGTCGCCGAGGAATTCGCGGACCTGCTGCGGCGTGGGCTGCTCCCCCGTCAGGTCCAGCGAGACGCGGCGCAGGAAGGTCGCGTCCGGGGCCTGGGGGCTGGGCGGGACCTTGAGGGAGGCGAGGCGCCGGTACAGCTCGCGGTCGATCAGGTTGCGAGGCTTCAGCGCCCCGAAGTCGTAGGTCAGGTCCGGATTGAAGGCCGTGCTCAGCCGCACGGTGGCGACGGCCGACTGGTAGCGGACGATGACGTCGGCCTCGGCGCGGCGGGCGAGGGTGGCCAGGCCGGCGGGCGTGACGCGAGCCGCGGAGTCGTCGGTCACCCGGAAAGCCGCCTGGCGGGTGACGTCCCGCGCGTGACCGTCGGCGTAGCGGGCGATCACCCGGAGCTGGCAGGGGCCGGGCTCCTCGAGGAGGGCGGCGCTCGGCTCGACCTCGATCCCGGTCAAGGCGCCATGCGACTTGCCCTGGGTCCGCGGCGAGCCGGCGCGGAGCCAATCGAGCAGCAGGCGGAATTCGGGCGAGCCCTCGGCGACCCGCATTCCGCCGCCGTGGGGGCTGCGTCCCGTCGCCCGGGTGAGGAACAGGCTATCCTCCGGCCGGAAGGCGGAGACCCGGCGGGCCGCCCCGTCGCGGACGATCGCGGCGTAGTCGCCGTCGGGATCGTAGCCCAGGAAGGAGAGGTGGAAGCCGTTCTGGCCGTCGGCCTTGCCGTGACAGCCGCCGGCGTTGCATCCCGCCCGCGTGAGGATCGGGACGACGTCCTCGGAGAAGTCCCACGATCGCCCCTGGCGCGGCTCGATCGTGACTCGAGCGGTCGCGGATCGGCCTTCGTGCTCGGCGAGGACGACCACGCTCCCCGCCTTCAGGGGCCGGAGATACCCGCCCGGCTCGATCACGGCCGCGGCGGGCGGATCGACCTTCCAGGAGGCTCGTCGCGACAGGTCGCGGATCGCCCCGCCGGGCAAGGCGACCGCGGTCCGGAGTTGCACGCCGGGGTCGTCCGCCGTTATCGTGATGGGCTCGGGAGTGACCGCCAGCGGCGGCCCGGCCGGGACCTCGAGCGGCGCCGCGGCCGTGGCCGGCCCGGGGACGACCGGCGTTTCCGCCACCGGACGCGGTGCCGCGGGCCCGACACGGCGCCCGCAGCCCACCAGGGCCGGCGGGAATGCCAGGAGGGCCAGGGCCAGCAGGCGGCGGGACGTCACCACGGGCTCCTCCCGCACGGGCCGAAAAGGACGGGAACCCGACAAACGTCGGATGCTCGTATCCTAGCGGCGGCCCGTCGAGATCACAAGCGAAAAGCGACTCACCGGACCGGGCGAGCCGACGTCACGGCTCGACGATTCTCAGCAGAGGGAAGGGTTAGGACGATGGGCAAGGGCGACAAGCGATCCAAGCGGGGCAAGATCTTCAAGGGGACTTTCGGCAAGCGGCGGGTGAAGCCGCAGACGCTGGCCAAGGAGGCGAAGAAGGCCGCCGCGGCCGCCGCGACGTCGTAAGCCCGGCGCGCCCCGCCGAGGGATCGCGGCGGTCCTCGACAGGCCGGGCGGATTATCCTAGGATGTCCCTGACAGGTTCGGCCCGATGCATCGCCAGCGGAGAAGGAGGTTCCCCCGATGGCCAAGCTCCGACTGCTCAAGACCGGTCACGGAGACCTGACGCTCGCCGAGTGGGAGAAGACCCGGCCGGATACCGTGGCGAATGCCGAGGCGCTCTTCGCCGAGCACGTCACGCCCGGTCGGCTGGCCTTCCGCCTGGACGGGCCGGGGAAGTCGCGGGTGATCGACCGGTTCGACGCCACGGCGCCGGAGATCCTCATCGTCCCGGCCATCCAGGGCGGCTGAGTTTCGGCGGCGGAGGGCCAACGGACCCATGCAGCGAGCGGCCAGACGATGATCCGGACCGGCTATCTCCGCTGGGAGATCGAGGTGGAGGACGTCCGCAGCCCGGCGGATGCGCAGGCGCGCGAGGTTGTCTTCCTGGCCCGGCCATCCCACCGGGTGGTCCGGATCAAGAGCAACCGCCACGCCGAGGCCGCGGAGCAGTTCACCCGCGGCGAGGCGTCGTACGATGCGGTCCTGCGGTCGCTCGAGAAGGGGGCAAGCCAGGTCGAGCTGACCGTCCCCGACGTGGGCCCGCACCGGTTCCGCTACTCCGAGGCCGACCGCGCCAGGATGCTCCGCTACTGGCTCGAGAAGCTCCACCGCGAGGTCTCGGCCTTCGCGCACGAGGTGGTCCGGGCGGCGGCCTCGTTCCCCCAGCTCGTGATCGCCAGCCCGGCCCTGCGGGCCGGCTACGCGCGGATGGTGGAGGCGGAGACCTTCAAGGTCATCGAGGGGAAGAGCCGGCCCCAGCCCACCTCCGACGAGCCGATCGACATCGACGCGGCCGCGTATCAGCAGGGCGTGCCCGAGCTGGTCGCGGCGGAGCTGGTCCGCAACGTCGTGGAGCCGAAGGAGTTCCACGAGTTCTGCCAGTTCGACATGATCACCGTGAAGGCCGGCGACAACTACTACCGCATCCCCCGCCGGCCGCACGGGTTGATCGAGGTCTGGGACGCGAAGACGAAGCGGCCGGTGGCCCGACTCTGCGTGGTCTTCCAGGACGCCGGCATGCCCCCGTCGGACGAGGTCGTGATGAAGTACCTGCTGGCCAAGCACCAGCCGGACATGCTCTGGCAGGTGGGCGTCCGATTCAGCCCCCCCGCGGGCAAGTTCGAGATGACCGCCCCGAGGCGATGGACCGTGGATTGACGGCGGAATCGGGCGGGCCCTCCGGGGACGGAGCCCTCCCCGGCCCTCCTTGTCGGGCCGAGGCCGAACTCCTATAGTGCTAGGAAGATCGACGAGGCGGGACCGACCGACCTCGTCCCCGTGGGTCGGTGCGAGAACGACGCAGGGATCCTCAGGCCGGCGATCGACCGGCTCGCTCCAGGGATTGCGATGACCTTGATGAAGCCTGGCGATTCGCTCACGCGTGTGGTGATCCTGGGCTCGACCGGGTCGATCGGACGCAACGGATTGGACGTCATCGAGCACGACGCCGGCAAGCGGCTCCGCGCCTGGGGCCTGAGCGGGCACCGGAGCCGGGAGACCCTGCTGGCCCAGTGCCGGGCCCACCGGCCGCGATTCGTGGCCGTGACCGATCCCGATTCGGCCCGGGCGATCCGCGAGGATCTCCGGGGCCTGGACCTGGACATCCTGGAAGGCCGCGACGGCATCATCCGGATGGTCCAGGATCCGGCCACGGACCGGGTCCTGAGCGCCATCGTCGGCGTCGCCGGGCTCGAGGGGACCTGGGCGGCGCTCGAGGCCGGCAAGACCGTGGCCCTCGCCAACAAGGAGAGCCTGGTCGTCGCCGGGCCGCTCGTGATGGAGCTGGCGGGGCGTCGCGGCGGCCGGCTCCTGCCGGTGGACAGCGAGCACTCGGCCATCTTCCAGGCCCTCCGCTCGGGCGAGCACGCGGAGGTGAAGCGGGTGATCCTGACCTCGTCCGGCGGCCCCTTCCGGGGTCGGTCGCGTCGAGAGCTCCAGTCGGTCACGCCCGACGAGGCCCTCCGGCACCCGACCTGGAAGATGGGACCGAAGATCACGATCGACTCCGCCACGCTCATGAACAAGGCGCTCGAGGTCATCGAGGCCCGCTGGCTCTTCGGCCTGGAGCCGGACCAGGTGGAGGTCGTGATCCACCCGGAGAGCGTGGTCCACTCGATGGTGGAGTTCGTGGACGGCTCCGTGATCGCCCAGCTCAGCCCGCCGGACATGCGGCTGCCGATCCAGTACGCCCTGACCTATCCCGACCGGGTCCCCTGCCCCGGCCCTCGCGTCGACCTGACGAAGGCCCTCGCCCTCCACTTCGAGCCGCCGGACCGGGACACCTTCCCCTGCCTGGACCTCGGCTTCGAAGTCATGAGTCGCGGCGGGACCGCGGGCGCGGCCCTGAACGCGGCCAACGAGGCCGCCGTGGCGCGGTTCCTCGGCTCCGAGATCGGATTCCTCGACATCCCCCGGGCCTGCCGGGCCGCGATCGACCACCATACCTTTGATCCCAGTCCCTCGCTCGACCAGCTCTGGAAGGTTGACGCGGCGGCTCGCCTGGAGGTTCAGCGTTGGCAACCCTGAGCACGTTCTGGAACATCGCCCAGGTCGTCCTCGGCCTCGGTTTCGTGATCTTCTTCCACGAGCTGGGCCACTTCCTCCTGGCCAAGTGGAACGGCGTCAAGGTCGAGAAGTTCTCGATCGGATTCGGCCCCACGCTGCTGGGCTTCACGCGCGGCGAGACCGAGTACGTCATCGCCGCGATCCCCCTGGGCGGCTTCGTGAAGATGCTCGGCGAGGGGACCGAGGGCGAGGCGACGAAATCGACGGATCCCCGGGCCTTCCCGAACAAGTCGGTCGGGGCGCGGATGGCGATCATCTCCGCCGGCGTGATCATGAACGTCTTCCTGGGCCTGGCGTGTTTCGTCTTCGCCTACGGCCAGGGCATCTTCGAGCGGCCGGCGAAGGTCGGCAAGGTGGCCGCGGGCTCGCCGGCCTTCGCGGCCGGGATCCGGCCGGGCGATGAGATCGTCGCGATCGACGGCCGCCGCGAGATCAGCTTCGAGAATCTCATGCTCAAGGTCCGGCTCAGCGGCAGCGGCCAGTTGGTTCGGTTCGAGGTGAAGCGATCCGGTCGCGATGAACCCCTGGTGATGGACATCCAGCCCCGCCGCGAGCCCGGGATCGATTACCCGACGATCGGCGTCGTCCCCTCGTGGAGCCTGAAGGCCTTCCGCTACCGGCGCCCGGCCGGCTCGACCGGGACCGCCACGATCCCGGATGGGCTTCGGGAGCCGGATCGCGAATCCTACGAAGCCCTGGTCGCCGTCGGCCCCGAGGGCGAGGCGCCGACGCCCGTCGCCGATTACCAGTCCTACGAGCGGATCCTCCTGCGGTATGCGGACAGGCCGCTCGTCCACGTCTTCGAGCATCACGAGACGCTGGAGGCTCCGGCCTCGGGCAAGTCGGAGGTCATCCTCCCGCCCGCCCATTTCGTCGACTTCGGTTTCACCCTGACGACCGAGCCGATCGCGGCGATCCAGAAGGGCTCGATCGCCGACCAGGCCGGTTTCCGGATCGGCGACCGGATCGTCCAGGTGGACGGACGGGCGGACTTCGACCCGATGCGCCTGCCTTTCGACTGCGCCCGGAACGCCGGCAAACCCATGACTTTCGAGGTCGAGCGGGGCTCCGGCGCCGACGTCAAGCGGGTCACCCTGACGGCGACGCCCGACGACAGTCCGGTCTGGACCGTGCAGACCTCGCCGAGGGAGCCGCTCGATGTCCCCGGCCTGGGGCTCTGCTATCCGATCCGGGCGAAGATCCAGTCGGTGCGCCCCGAATCGCCCGCGGCCCGCGCCGGCCTCAAGGCCGGAGACGAGCTGACGGCGACCCGCTTCCCGGCCCTGAAACCGGAGGGCAAGGATCCCTCGGCGAAGGACGCAGGCAAGGCCGAGGAGGGGGAGACGATCCCGCTCGAGGGGGATCAGTCCGTGGCCTGGCCGGCCATCTTCTCGTCGATCCAGTTCCGCGGCGGGCCCGTGGAGCTGTTCGTCAACAAGGGATCCAGCCCGGTGAGCGTCACGGCGGAGCCCGTCGCCGACTGGTATCTCCCGGATCGCGGCCTCGTCTTCGGCGACCTGATCCGCAAGCTGCCGCCCCAGAGCATCGGCCCGGCGATCCGCCGGGGCTGGGACGACACCGTCGAGAACATGCTCAGCATCTACGCCATGATCCGCAGCCTGGCCCAGAAGCGGGTCGGGACCAAGAGCGTGGCCGGCCCCGCCCGGATCGCGGGGATCGCCTACCAGGCGGCCTCCTCGGGCCTCACCGACCTGATCCGGTTCCTGGGGCTCATCAGCATCAACCTCGCCGTCATCAACTTCCTCCCCATCCCGCCGCTGGACGGCGGCCAGATGGCCTTCCTGATCGCGGAGAAGGTCCGCGGCAAGCCGCTGCCGGAATCGGCCCTGACCCCATTGGTCGTCGCGGGGATCGTGATGATCCTCTGTCTCTTCGTCTTCGTGACGTATCAGGATATCCTCTCCTACTTCGGCAAGTAGGCGGGGCGATCGACGGATCACAACGGAGATGAGGCCATGCGGGACGATTACGCAGCGATCGGCCTCGGGCGGGACGTGGTCCTGAGCCATCTCGAGCAGGGCAAGCCCCTGAACGAGCTGATCACCTCGCCGGAGGCCACGCCGGTACTCGTCGTGGGCGGCATCGCCGCCATCGCGCTCGAGACGAGCGACGGCCTCGGGCCGACGCTCGTCCAGCACGCCCCGCCCCGCCCGAAGATCGAAGGCTCGCTGTCCGCGGACTCGCTCGCGGCCCTGTTCCCTCGGGGCTCACGCCGCGGCCTGCTGGCCCTCTCCGCCGGCCTGCTCCAGATCCACGATTTCTGGGACCAGAGCCACGCCGCCGCCCAGGAGGCCGACGACCTGGGCGAGCGGGAAAGCTCGGCCTACTGGCACGCCATCGCCCACCGCCGCGAGCCGGACGCCTGGAACGCGGCCTACTGGTTCCGCCGGGTGGGCCAGCACATCATCTTCCCTGTTCTTGGTAAGAGGGCACGGGACATCCTCAAGGACGATGCCGAGCCGGGTGTCCGCGGTCGGCTTCTCGACGCGACGATGTGGAACCCCTCGGCGATGATCGACCTCTGCACGACGGCCCGCCCGGGCACCACCGCGGAAGCCCTCGCCAAGCGGCTCCAGCGGGCCGAGATGGAAATCCTCCTCAAGTCGACGGCCGCGGCGCTTCAGGCCGATTGACGACGTCCCCGTAGGGACTTACGATCAGGGCCATCGCCCTTGACCATCGCGACGACCTCGCGCCCATGACCGGCTTGCGAGGCCGTGAGTTCGCGACCCGCGCCAGCCCCCCTTCCGAGCGAGGAGCCCGCACCATGCCCTCTCCCACCAGCAGTGGCGCCATCACGAGCGTCCTCCACGAGACGCGGGTCTTCCCGCCGCCCGCCGAGTTCGCCCGCAAGGCTCACGTCTCCAGCCTCGAGCAGTATCAGGAGATCTGGAACCGGGCCAAGGACGACCCGGAAGGCTTCTGGGCCGAGCAGGCCAACCGGCTGATCTCCTGGTACAAGCCCTGGGACAAGGTGCTCGACTGGAATCCGCCGTTCGCGAAGTGGTTCGACGGGGCGAAGGTCAACGCCAGCTACAACTGCGTGGACCGGCACTGCGAGGGCCCGAACCGGAACAAGGCCGCCCTGATCTGGGAGGGCGAGCCCGGCGACCGCCGCGTGCTCCGCTACCAGGACCTCCAGCGCGAGGTCGCCCGGTTCGCCAACGTGCTGAAGAACCTGGGCGTCCGCAAGGGGGACGTCGTCGCGCTCTATCTCCCGATGATCCCGGAACTCGTCATCGCCGCCCTGGCCTGTGCCCGGATCGGCGCACCCCACACGGTCGTCTTCGGCGGCTTCAGCGCGGAAGCACTCGCCGGCCGGATCCAGGACTGCAAGGCCAAGGTGCTGGTCACGGCGGACGGCGGATACCGTCGCGGCAAGGTCGTCCCGCTCAAGGAGAACGCCGACGGCGCCGCGGCCGTCTGCCCCACGCTCGAGCACGTCGTCGTCTATCGTCGAACCGGACTGGACGTGGCCTGGTCTCACGGCCGTGATCACTGGTGGCATGAGCTCGAGGCCAACGCCACGGCCGACTGCCCGCCGGAGCCGCTCGACAGCGAGCACCCGCTGTTCATCCTCTACACCTCGGGCTCGACGGGCAAACCGAAGGGGATCCTCCACACGACCGGCGGCTACCTCGTGGGGACCGCGCTGACGAGCGAATGGGTCTTCGACCTCAAGGACACCGACACCTACTGGTGCACGGCGGACGTCGGCTGGGTCACGGGGCACTCGTACCTGGTCTACGGCCCGCTCGCCCTGGGGGCGACCTGCGTCATGTACGAGGGAGCCCCCAACTGGCCCGACGAGGGGCGGTTCTGGAAGATCATCGAGGACTACCGCGTCACGATCCTGTACACCGCGCCCACGGCGATCCGGGCCTTCATGAAGTGGGGCGAGCATTTCCCCCGCCGCCATGATCTTTCAAGCCTGCGGCTGCTCGGCTCGGTCGGCGAGCCGATCAATCCCGAGGCCTGGATGTGGTACCAGAAGGTCATCGGCGGCGGGCGATGCCCGGTCGTCGACACCTGGTGGCAGACGGAGACCGGCGCCATCATGATCTCGCCGCTCCCCGGGGCGACCCCCGCGGTTCCCGGCTCGGCCACGCGACCGATGCCGGGCATCGTCCCGGAGATCGTCACCAAGGACGGCAAGGCCGTGGGCGCCAACGAGGGGGGCTTCCTCATCATCCGCCAGCCCTGGCCCTCCATGCTGCGGACCCTCTACGGCGACGATGCGCGGTACAAGGCCCAGTACTGGAGCGACATCGCGGGCGTCTACTTCACGGGCGACGGCGCCCGCCGGGACGAGAATGGCAACTTCTGGATCATGGGCCGGGTCGACGACGTGCTCAACGTCGCCGGCCACCGGCTCTCCACCATGGAGGTCGAAAGCGCCCTGGTCAGCCACAAGGCCGTCGCCGAGGCGGCCGTCGTCGGCAAGCCGGACGACCTGAAGGGGCAGGCGATCGCCGCCTTCGTCACCTTGGAATCCGGCTACACCGCCAGCGAGGAGCTCCGCAAGGACCTGAGGAATCACGTCGTCAAGGAGATCGGCGCCCTCGCCCGGCCGGACGACATCCACTTCACCGACGCCCTCCCCAAGACCCGGAGCGGCAAGATCATGCGCAGGCTGCTCCGGGACATCGCCGCGGGCGTCGAGAGCGGCGGAGACACCTCCACGCTGGAAGACCTGAGCGTCATGGTCCAGCTCCGCCGCCACGAGAAGGCCGGCAGCGACGAGGAGTGAGCCGCACCGGAAACGACGAGGCCCCGGGCGATCACTCGCTCGGGGCCTTAGTTTCGGGAACGTCGATCGAGCCGGATCCGCGCTCAGATCGGGTACAGGTTCTTGTTGGCCGATCGGGCCGCCTGGCTCCCCTTGGAAGCCTTGATCAGGGGGAAGGTCTGGACCTTGCCGTCGACCTCGAGGGTCAACTGGCCGGAGCGGATGACCGAGGTCGCCACCCGGACGTAACGGGTGGTGCCGTTGGGCAGCCAGACGTGGATCCACTGGAGATTCGGCTTGAACGTGCGGCGGCTGATGCCGGTGGTCTTCTTGCCGACGCCGCCGAGGTACTTGGCCTTGCCGCGCTCGGTCTTGTGATTGCCGAACGAGGTCTTCTTGCCGGACACTTCGCACTCGCGACCCATCGAACCGTCTCCTCACCGCCGCGCGATCCCGCGGGCTCGAAAACAGGGACCACCGCGGGCGGACTGACCCTCGCGGCCCGGCGCTCCCCGGGACTTACTTCTTGACCTTTTCCTTGGCGATCGGATTGTGCGGCTTGGAACGCTGGATGTTGCCGCATTCCTCCACGAGCTCGCACACCTTGTGGGGAGGGACCGCCAGCTTGCACTGCGGGCAGATGTTCAGCGCGGGAGCGACCAGGAAATCGTGGCTCCTTCGCATACCCTTCGCGGACTTTGACTTACGTCTCTTTGGTACGGCCACGAACCTGTTCTCCAGCACGAAACCACGGGCATCGGCATCGATCGAAAAATCCTATTATCCGTTTCCGGCCGCGGCTTTCAAGACGGACCTGCGGGAATTCACGGGGAGGCCGTCTCCTTGCGATCGCTCGCGTCGCGCCTCTATCCTACAGGCCAGGTTATGAGTTATGACGTGCGAGGCGGCCGCGGGAACGCCACGCATCTCGCCGGACGGAGCATGCGCCGATGGGAACGCGGAGGGAGCTGGTCCTCTTCGGGCTGACGCTGGGCGTCCTGGTGGCGGCGTTCTTCCATGAATCGCTCTTCCTGGGGAAGGTCCTCAGCCCGGCCGACGTGCTGCTCGTGGAGCGGACGTTCGGGGATGACGGCGCGGGCCGAGCCGTCGAGCATGAGCCGCTCAATCGGCTGCTGATGGATCCGGTCCTCCAGTTCCAGCCCTGGCTGGAGTTCAACCGGGCGATGCTCCGCCGCGGCCGGATTCCGCTCTGGAACCCGCATTCCGGCATGGGCGCCCCGCACCTGGCCAACGGCCAGAGCGCGGTCTTCGACCCGATCAACGCGATCGCCTACGCGACGACGATCCCCTTCGCGCTCGGCTGGATGGCGGCCATTCGGCTCTGGATCGCGGGCCTGGGTGCCTTCCTGCTGGCGAGGTTCTGGGGGCTGGGGGCGTGGAGTCGCTGGTTCGCCGGGCTCGCCTACCCGTTCTGCGGGTTCCTCGTCGTCTGGCTCCTCTATCCGGTCACGCCGGTGGCGATCTGGCTGCCGTGGATCTTGCTGGCGAGCGACCGCTCGCTCGAGGATCCGCGGCCAAGGTCGGCGGGGCTGCTCGCGATCGTGGTCGCCCTGGCGATCCTTGGCGGGCACATCCAGACGGCCGCCCATGTCCTGCTGGCCGCGCTGGCGTTCGCGGCCTGGCGGCTGGCGGTCTCGGTTCCCTCGTGGAGCGAGCGGACGCGGCGGTTGCTCGTATGGTCGGCGGGGATCGGCCTGGGAATCCTGCTGGCCTCGGCCCAGATCCTGCCGCTGGCGGGCTATCTCTCGAGGAGTTCGGTCTGGGGCGATCGGCGGCAAGAGACCCGGCCGTTCTGGGCCTTCTCGCGGCCGCGGATCCTCGATACCGCCTGCATGGCCTTCCCCTATGCGTACGGCAGCCAGCGGCGCGGGCAGCCGAACCTCGCCCGGGCGCTCGGAGTCCACAATCTCAACGAGTCGGCGGGGGCGTATGCGGGGCTCGCAACCCTGATCTGGCTGGCCCCGCTGGGGCTCCGTCGCCGCGGCTGGTCGCGCGAGCCGGGCTTCCTCGCGGGCCTGGCGGGCTTCGGGGCGCTGGCCGCCTACCGGCTGCCTCCGGTGGACAACCTGCTGAGGGCGATCCCGGTCCTGGACGTGACCGACAACCGCCGGATGGGCCTGTGGGTCGCCTTCGGCCTGGTGATGCTCGGTGCGGCCGGGATCGAGGCGCTGGCCCAGGGGACGCGGATCGCGCGGTGGTGGATTGCGGGATGGCTCGTCGCCGCGGCGGTGCTCGCGATCGTCGCCGGGACGATCCCGCGCCTTGAGGGCACGCTCCGCGATCGCGCGGGGCGGCACTTCCAGAAGGCCGTCGAGGCGAGGCGCGGGGATGAGGTGACCGCCAGGGAACGGGCGGATCGCCAGGTCCGATCCGCCGTCCGGTTCCTGCCTCGCTATTACGGGCTCTGCGCGCTGGAGCTTGCCGCGCTGGCCGGGCTGGCCCTCGCCGCGCGATCCGGCCCGCCGCGGAAGGCATGGCCGGCGGCCGCGGCGCTCTCGATCACGATCCTGGAGCTGTTCGCCTTCGGCCTGGGCCTCAATCCGGCGATCGACCGGGAGATTCAACGCGGGGAGCCGCCGGCGATCTCTCGACTGCGCGAGGTCCTGCCCCCGGGCGCCCGGGCCCTGGGCACCGGCGAGGAGCTGCCGCCCAACGTCCTGATGCGATTCGGCCTGTCCGACCCGAGGAACTACGACTCGGTCGAGCTGGCGCGCAGCCTGGGCTGGCTCGCCCCGCTCTACGAGCCCTCCGCGGAGTCCCCGAGCAGCCGGCGCGAGGTCACGTGGGAGGGGGTCGCCCGGGCCAGGGGCCGGCTGGAGGCGGCCTGCGTCGCCGCGGTCGTCGGAGCCTCGGAGCCGCCCGCGGGCGCCTTCCCCGCCGCGGAGCGGGCCGGCCGCGTCTGGATCGCCCGGCTGGATCCGGCCCCCTGGGCGTCGACCGCCTCCGGGTACGCCCCGGAGCCGGCCCCGCGCCAGCCCGGCCGCGTCCGCATACCCGTGCACATGGACAGGGATGAAGAACTGATCATTCGCGAATCATGGGATCCCGGCTGGCGGGCCCGGGTCGACGGCCGCGCCGTCGCGATCGCGCCGCGGGAGGGGACTTTCCTCTCCGTGTCGTGCCCGAAGGGCGATCATATCCTGGAGCTAGAATATCTGCCCTCGGAGTGGCTGTGGGGCTGCGTCGGGACGATCGCGGCGGCCGCCGTCGTGATAGTCGCCTTGACAGGATTGCCGCGTTTTTGAATTCCTGGAATGGCCAAGACGAGACAGGGCTTGGACGGATCCAATCCCTGTGGTTAGAATCGAGTTCGTGAGCTTGATGAGCGGGCGATTGGCACCGGCTCAACCAACCTGAGGATGAAACGCTGATGGTCCACTTCACGTGTGATCTCTGCGGCAAGGACATGACCGCCTCCGGGGACCGCCGGCACGTGGTGAAGATCGAAGCTTACCCCGGTTTCGACCCCAACGAGATCAAGGAAGACGACCTGGACGAGGACCCGATGGAGGCCATCACGAAGGTCCTGGAGCGCGACAAGGCGCTCTCGTCCGAGGAGATCACCGCCTCGCTCCACAAGAGCTTCCGCTTCGACCTCTGCCCCGAGTGCCACCGGAAGTTCGTCAGCGATCCGCTCGGCAAGGAGACGGTCCGGCTCTTCGACTTCAGCAAGAACTGAATCGACGCGACGCGACGCCTTGCCGACAAGACAGCACCTCACCGCTCGCCCGTTCGACCTCCTTCAAACGCCACAATCCGGATCGATGCAAGGCCGCCACCGCAGGACCCGGTGATTGGCTGCGCAGCGGAATCGGAACCCTCCGCGGGCGACCTCGCGAGCCTCGGCTCGCCCGGTCGCCGGACGGAGCAGGCCCCTCCGGCAGGGCCGTCGGACGAGGCTAGGGTAGGAGCGACCATCCGCTCGCTTAACGGACGGCGAGCAGGATCACGTTGGTGATCACGGACACCGCCAGCAGCATCGCGACGGTGGCGATGATCGTGTTCCGGTTGTTGACGATGCCGGCGAGCTCGATCATCTGCTCCTCGCTCGGGCCGGGCCCGACGCCTTCGAGCGCGTCGGATTCACCCTCGGCCAGGGCCTGGAGGCTCTCCGGCTTCTGGCCGGCGATCATCGGGCTCTCGCCCTGGGCAAGGCACTTCAGGTCCAGGATCAGGTCGTCGGGGTTGGCGTAGCGGTGCTCGCGATTCTTCATCAACATGGTCTCGATGACCATCCCCAGCCCGCTCGAGAGCCCGGTGTTCAGGTGGTCCGGCGGCACGAGCTGGACGCGCGGGTCCACGTGCTTGCGCATGACCTCGGAGGGGTTGTCCCCGCCGTAGGGGACCTTGCCGGTGACCATGTGGTAGAAGGTCGCGCCCAGGCTGTAGATGTCCGCCCGGATGTCGATGTCGGTCTGGCCCCGGACCTGCTCCGGGCTGATGTAGTAGGGGGTGCCGATGGCCATGCCCGCCTCGGACAGCCCCCACTTCTCGTCGTCGGTCAGCCGGGCGAGCCCCAGGTCCGCGAGCTTGACCCCGCCGTCCTTGGTGAGGATGACGTTCTCCGGCTTGATGTCCCGATGGATCAGCCCGCGCTGGCTCGCGTGCTTGAGGGCCTCGGCGACCGCGGTGACGATCCGGACGGCCTCGCGCTCCTCGAAGATCCGGTTCTTGTCGAGGAAGTCCTTGATCGTCGGCCCCTCGACGTACTCCATCACGAAATAGAAGCGGCCCCCCGCCTCGCCGGCGTCGATGGCGTTGACGATGTTATTGTGGGAGAGCTTGGCGGCGATCTTGGCCTCGCGCTCGAACCGCTTGATGAATTCCTTGTTCTGCGCCAGGGAGTCGAGCAGGACCTTGAGCGCGACCAGCCGATCGACGCTGATCTGCTTGGCCTTGTAGACGACGCCCATCGAGCCGCGGCCCAGCTTGTCCAGGATCTGGTAGCCGGGCACCTCGAGCTTCCGCGCCGGCTCTCCCTTTTCCTTGAGCAGGCGGACCATCTGGCTGCGGGTCAGGACCTTGGCGTCGACCATGACCTCGAGCAGGCTCGGGGAAGACTCCTTGTCCTTCACCGCGATCTTCGAGCGATGGGCCTTGCACGCCTGGATCTCCGCATCCGTGGCGAGCCCGCGCTGGATGATCGACTTCTCCAGGCTCGCCTCATCGACGGCCGAGAGGGCCTTGACGTCTTTCCCGCTGGTGCTGCCTTCGACAGATGTGGCCATCACGCCGTCTCCGTGCCCCACATTCACGAATCAGGACCGCGGACGGGGCGGAGCCCGTCCAGGACGAGCAACCCGATCGTTGTACCGGTTCTGTGGAGGTTTCGAGCGCTAACTGGACGTGTTCCGATTTCGCGCAGGAGCTTGCCCACGCTGCTTCTAAGTATGAGCCGTCGTCCTCGCGTGTCAACGGGTTTCTCAACGAAGCTTGTCGTGGACGACCGGCCTTTCGGCCCCTCCGGTCGGGTCGCGTCGAGGCGGCCGGGTTGCTTGTGATGGCATGCCCGGCCGGCTATCATCAGGCTCCGATCCGCCGTCCCCCATACGGGCGATGTGGCCCGCCGGTGACCGCGGATCGGGACTTATGGTGAATCCGGAAACACGAAGACGACGGAATTCGACGGCGCGTCGGCCGGGAGGGGATTTTGGTCAAGATCGGTGTCATCCCGGGCGATGGTGTCGGCCCCGAGGTCACGGCCCAGGGGCTGGCGGTGCTGGAGGCCGTGGGCAAGCTCGACGGTTTCCGCTACGAGCTCGAGAGCTTCGACCTGGGAGGCGAGCGCTACCTGGCCACCGGAGAGGTCCTCCCCGAGGCCGCGATCGGGAAGCTCCGCGGCTGCCGGGTGATCCTGCTGGGGGCGGTCGGGCACCCGGGCGTGCCGCCGGGGGTGCTCGAGAAGGGGATCCTGCTCAAGCTCCGCTTCGACTTCCAGCAGTACATCAACCTCCGACCGGTCCACCTCTACCCGGGCGTCCAGACCCCGATCCGGGACAAGGGCCCGGACGACATCGACATGCTGGTCGTCCGCGAGAACAACGAGGACCTCTACGTGGGCGCCGGCGGCTTCACCCGCAAGGGGACCCCGGAGGAGGTCGCGATCCAGACCTCCGTCAACACCCGGCCGGGCGTCGAGCGGTGCGTCCGGTTCGCCTTCGAGCAGGCGCGCAAGCGGGCCGAGGCCGGGGCCTTCCGCGGGCTCTCGAAGGCCGCCAGGGATGCCGGCCTGACGCGCCAGGTCACGCTCGTCGCCAAGACGAACGTGCTGACGTTCGCCCACGACCTCTGGATGCGGACGTTCGAGGAGGTCGGCCGCGACTACCCGGACATCCAGCGCGACTACCAGCACGTGGACGCCTGCTGCATGCGGATGGTCGTGAGCCCGGAGAAGTACGACGTCATCGTCACCACCAACATGTTCGGCGACATCATCACCGACCTGGGTGCGGTGCTCCAGGGGGGCATGGGCCTGGCCGCCTCGGGCAACCTGAACCCCGAGGGGACGGCGCCCAGCATGTTCGAGCCGGTCCACGGCTCCGCCCCGGACATCGCGGGCAAGGGGATCGCCAACCCGCTGGCCTCGATCCTCTCGGTCGCGATGATGTTCGACCATCTGAAGGTCCCGGCCGCCGCGGACCGGATCCGCCGCGCCGTCGCCAGGGTGCTCGAGCAGCCGGGCCCGCGGACGCCGGATCTCGGCGGCAAGGCCAGCACCGCCGAGGTGGGGCGTGCGGTCGTGGAGGCCCTCCACTGAGAGGCCCTCCGCTGATCGGCCGGGGCGGGACGAACGGGCCCGCCCGACGATTCCTCCATGCCTCGTTGGCATCGCCGCCGGAGTTTAGTATGCTGCACATAGGGTCGTCGTTCGAGTGCCCGTCCGGCGATCAGTTCAAATCTCCGGGCAGCCGCAGGTCAGGGGTGTGATGATGCATCGCAAACCGGTTTCGCGTCGTGGGGCGGGCTTCACGCTGATCGAGCTGCTGGTCGTCATCGCGATCATCGCGGTGCTCGTGGCCCTGCTCCTGCCGGCCGTGCAGTCCGCCCGAGAGGCCGGGCGCCGCGCCCAGTGCCAGAACAATCTCCGGCAGCTCGGACTGGCGGCCCAGCAGTATCACGACTCGTTCAGCTCGTTCCCCTCCGGCTGGTACTGCATGGTGCCGCAGTACGACCCGGCCAACGGCACGACCTTGCTGTCCGGCGACGTGAACTGCGCCACGCCATCCACGCCCTACCAGCCCAACATGTGGGGCCTGCTCCCCAGCCTCTTCGGCAAGCTCGAGGCGGGCAACCTGTACAACGAGATCAACGTCAACCTGCCCCCCAACAACATCGAGAACACGACGGCGGTCCGTCGCACGATCGACTTCCTGGTCTGCCCGTCAAACCGGCGGCCCGAGGCCCAGACCCAGGCGGGCACCACCGCCAAGACCGGCCCGTCCGACTACCGCGGCAACATGGCCGCGGGGATGGTCCTGCCGGGTTCCAACGCGAATTGCCCCACCCAGGACCCGACCAACGTCTACTGCCTCTACTACGACAACGGGATGGCCTATCAGAACTCGACCGTCACCATGGCGGACATCACCGACGGCACCACGAACACCATCCTGATGGGCGAGTCGCTCACCGGGAACTGGTCCCAGGCCACGAGCTGCTGCGTCCGCACCAACATCGACCGCACGATCAACAAGCCGATCGTGGTCGGCGGGCAGAACTACTACACGTACTGGATCAGCAAGCACCCCAGCCAGGTCAACTTCGTCAACTGCGACGGCTCCGTCCGGCTGGTCAACCAGACCATCAACAAGGTCGTCCTCAACAAGATCATGACCCGCAACGGCGGCGAGACGGTCTCGGCCGAGGAGACGCGCTGAGCCGGCCTCGGCCCGCGCCCAGAGACCACGCCCTTCCCCGCTCATGCCGGCTGCGTCGAGACCCCGAGCACCCGACGGATCTCGGCGGGCGAGGTGGCTCCGGACTCCACCGCCTCATAGGCGCGTTGCCAGCGGGTGACCATGCCCGCCTCGCGAGCGAGGCGTTCGATCTCGTGGACGTCCGCCTTGGCCAGGATGGCCGGGCCGATGGCCCCGAGCCGGGGCAAGAGGAGCTCGGCCAGGATGATCCGGCCCTGATAGCCGGTCCGGCCGCACGAGTCGCAGCCGACGGGGACATGGGCCTGGTTCACGGGCAGCCCGAGGTGCTGCTCCCGGGCGCCCGCCGGCACGGAGCAGATCGGGCAGAGCCGCCGGGCGAGGCGGAGCGAGAGCACGGCGAGGAGGCCGCTCCGGATCGCGTAGGGCTCGAGCCCCATGTCGAGGAGCCGGCCGACGACCTCGCCCGCGGATCCGGCGTGGAAGGTGGTCAGCGTCAGGTGGCCGGTCAGCGCGGCCTGGAACGCGAGCTCGGCCGTGGCCCGGTCGCGGATCTCGCCGATCGCCAGGACTTCCGGGTCCTGGCGGAGCAGCGACTTCAATCCCGTCTCGAGCGTCAACCCCGCGGTCGGATTCACCTGGGCCTGCGAGACCCCGGGGACGGCGGACTCGATCGGGTCCTCGATCGTCGCCAGGCTCCGCTCGCCCTTCGTCCGCGCGGCCAGCTCGCGAAGGCAGGCGTAGATCGTCGTCGTCTTGCCGCTCCCCGCCGGGCCGGAGAGCACCACGGCACCGGACGTCTCGTCGAGCAGGCCCGAGAGGGCCTCGCGGATCTCCCCCGGCAACCCGAGGTCCTCGAGCCGGAGGAATGAGCCGGGCGTGGCGAAGACGCGGACGACCGCGCGCTCGCCGTGGAGCGTCGGGAACGTGGAGATCCTCATCTCCACCTCGCCCGGTGCCGCGCGGATGCGACCTTCCTGGGGGACGTCGGTCCGGTACGAGAGCAGTTCGGCCAGCACCTTGAGCCGGGCCACCACATTGGGGGCGAGCTTCGCCGGCAGGATCGCGACCGGATGGAGCACGCCGTCGAGCCTCCATCGGACCTCGAGCCCGACCTGCCCCGGATGGAAATGCACGTCGCTGGCGAGGGCCTGGCTGGCGTGCGAGAGGACCAGCTCGACGGCATCGGTCGCGTATCGGGGACTCGTCGGGTCGAGCTTCCCGAGTCGTTCCGCGAGCGCCGCGGCCGCGACCGGAGATGACGCCGTCGACGAACCCGCCTTGCCCGCCGTGGTCATCCTCGCCCCCTCATCTCGGCCGAGAGCCGGCTCCGTCCGGCGACCGCGCCAGCCCGTCAATGCGTTCGCCGATCGGAGTCGGCTCCTACCTGGAGTCTTACGCGGTGAAACGGGCCGGATCAAGGCACTTCCTCCCGGGCACGAAATCCCGGCAGGGCCACGGCCCTGTCGTCCCCTTCTTCCAGGAGATACCCGGCGTCGGCCTTCAGATTCACGAATCGCGAGGACCTCCCCGACGGCCACGCGATCTCGACCGAGTCGACGACCGACGCCGTCCCCAGACCGAAATGGAGCCGCGGATCGGACGCCGAGAGGTAGCTGCCTCCGCCGGTGAGCCAGGCGGTTTGCCTTCGACCGGACACCTCGACGACGGCCCGTGCGCCGACCGGATCCCGGGCCCGGACCGATCCCCGGAGCTGAAGCGTCAGCGAGTGCCCCCCCTTCGTCCGATTGCGGGCGTACACGAGGGGCTCGTTCCGCGGCACGATCAGGACATCGAGCCGGCCGTCATTGTCGAGATCGCCGACGGCGAGCCCCCGGCCCAGGACGGGCCTGCGCCAGGGCGGGCCGGCGGCCTCGGAGGCATCGACGAGGCGGCCGCGACCGTCCCCCAGGTAGAGCCGCGCGGGCATGGCGTAGGGGACCTGCGGACGCTCGTCGTTGACGTGACCGTTGGCCGTGGCCAGGTCGAGGAGGCCGTCGTCGTCCGCATCGAGGAAGGCCGCGCCGAAGCCGAGGAAGAACCGGCTCGGTGCGGCCAGCCCGGCCGCCGCCGTCGCGTCGGCGAAGGCCCCGCCGCCGAGGTTGCGGTAGACCGTGGTGGACTCGCCGTAGAAATTGGTGACGGCCAGGTCGATCCGGCCGTCGCTGTCGTAATCGCCGCTCGCGACGCCCATGCCCGCGCGCGAGACGCCGTCGGCCGCGCACGCCGCCCCCGAGGTGAGTCCCACCTCCTCGAACCGAAGGCCGCCGAGGTTCCGGTAGAGATAATTGCGCGATTGATCGTTGGCGACATAGAGGTCGATCCGACCGTCGCCGTCGAAGTCCGCCGCGACGACGCCGAGGCCGCGGCCCTCGGACTCGAGCACCCCGGCCGGCCCGGTGACGTCGACGAAACGGCCGCCGTCGTTGCGGTAGAGGCGATCGGACTCGGCCTCGAACAGGAGGGGCAGGCACGAGACGCTCCGCCCGGGGATCCGTGCGGACGGACATCGCGGGGGATGGGCCTCATCCCATTTGAGATAGTGGCAGACGTAAAGGTCCAGGTCGCCGTCGCCGTCGAGATCCGCGAACGCCGCCGAGGTGGGGAAGCCGCGGTCGCCGTCGAGGCCGGCGGCGCGGGTGGCGTCCTCGAACGTCCCGTCGCCCCGATTGCGCAGGAGGGCATACGACCGCCAGCGAGTCACGAAGAGGTCGGGCTGACCGTCGCGATCGTAGTCCCCCCGCGCGACCCCGAAGCCGAAGCCGCCCGGCAACACCGAGATGCCGGACGCGTCCGAGACGTCCTCGAACGTGCCGTCGCCCCGATTGCGGTACAGGCGGTCGCCGCTCCGGCGGGGACCGGGATCGGGCGGGAACCGCGGGCCCCCCTGGACCAGGAAGACGTCGAGCCAGCCGTCCCCATCGAAGTCGAGCAGGGCGACGCCGCCGCCGATGATCTCGGGAATCGGGTGCAGCTCGCTCTCCGGCGCCTGGTAGCCGCCCGTCAGCCCGGCCGCGGCCGTCTCGTCGCGAAACGAGGGGCGCCGGAGATCCGATGCCGTCTCCGGGCCCCGGCCGCTCCTCTCGGGCAGCTCGGCCAGCAGCCCCGCGAAGCCGGCGGCGTCCTCGTGTCGCGGCTCCAGCTTGATGCGCTCGAGGGCCTCCCTCGCCGTCCCGTCCCCGCCGTCGAGCGACAGGGCCACGGTCCACCAGCCTCGCGCCTCGAAATACCGGCCGAGGGCCTCCGCCCTCGTGGCCAGGTCGACGACCTCCGGACGACTCGGTTTGGCGGCGACGCGGAGGATCCTCCAGCGATAGTCCTGCTTCCGGCGATCGATCTCGGCCTTTCGCCGTCGGAGCTCGGCCGCCGCGGTATCGTCGGCCCCGGCCGCGAGCGCGGCGAGCCGTTCGAGCGATGCGGTATCGGCAGGCTCGACGGCGACGACCCGATCGAGGAATCGGCGTTCGGACGCCGGGTCGCCCCTGGCCGATGCGAACGTGGCGCGGAGCCGGAGCATATCGGCGGTCGAGAGATCGCGCGGCGAGAGCCGCCTGATGGCCGAGGCGGCGTCCTCCGGGCGGTTGGCGACGAGGGCGATGGCCAGGCTGACTCGCCAGACGGCGACGTCGTCGGGATGGTCCCGCTCCGCCGTCCGCAGCGGCTCGCTCGCCTCGTCGAACCGCCCGTACGAGGCCGCCAGCCATGCCCGGATCAACCGGACGTGAGGGTCGTCGGGCGCGAATCGGGCCGACGCCTCGAGGACCGGCCCGACGTCGGATTCGTCCACGACCACGCTGTCCAGCCGCCAGTGCTC
This sequence comes from Aquisphaera insulae, assembly GCF_011064615.1. GTDB lineage: Bacteria > Planctomycetota > Planctomycetia > Isosphaerales > Isosphaeraceae > Aquisphaera > Aquisphaera insulae. Next base: position 23,392 of record NZ_JAALJH010000045.1, read on the forward strand.
GCGGAGCAGCGCGATGCGATCGCCCTCGGGGCTGCGACCCCAGCCGGCCTCGAGGAGGTCACGGGCTTCGGCGGTGCGCCCCTCCCAGACGAAAAGCTCGGCGAGCGCCCAGCGAGCCTCGGAGGCGATTGTGGCGGGACCGCCGAGCGCGGACGCGAGGACGGTTTCCGCCTCGGAGACCCGCCCGAAGCCTCGGATCAGGAGTTTGCCTCGCCGCACGGCCGCCTGCAGTCCGAATCCCGAGCCCGGCGAGACCGAGGCGAAGGCCCTCTCGGCCGCCTCGGGCCGGCCGAGCGACTCCTCCGCGGATCCCAGGCGGAAGAGCGTCTCGTCGTCGTGAGGTCGAAGATCCGCGAGCCTCGCGAGGATCTCGCGAGCCGCGGCGGCGTCCGTCAGGGAGGCCGCGCGGGCCCGCTCGCTTCGGAACCGCCAGGCCGCGAGCGGTCGGTAAGCCAGGTAGGCCAGGGCCGGCGCGAGGAGAAGGACGGCGAGGAGCCGAGCACCCCTGCGGCTCACTTCGCCCCCTCTCCATCCTTCGGGGGCCTCGCCTCCGCGAGTCGAAGTCCGAGGCGATGAAACCCCTGCTGGGCCTCGGCGTCGACCGGGTCTCGAGAGAGGGCGAGCTTGTACCAGGCCCGGGCCTCGAAGAGCCGGCCGGCGGCCTCGCAGGCGGCGGCCAGTTGGTCGGGCAAGGCCCGGTCCTTCTCGCCTTCGTCCGTCGAGGCCCGCGTGATGAGGGGGGTAATCGCGTCGTGAAGTCGGACCGCCTCGAGATAAGGCGCCGCGGCCTCGAGCTGGCCGGCGAGCCGCAGCGCGTTGGCGAGCCCTGAGTTGAGGGAGCGATCCGCCGGCTCGGCGGCCTGGGCGATCCGGAAGAACCGGACGGCCGTGGGGCCATCCCCACGCTTGAGGGCGAGGTTGCCGCGGAGCTTGGCCAGCCTCGGGTCGTCCTGGGGGGAGTCCGCCAGGAATCGATCGAGCGCGTCCAGCTCCCCGCGGTCGAGCAGGAGCCAGCCGCGGAGGGCCAGGGCCTCGGGGTCGGTCGCCGGGAGGGGCTCGATGACCTTCTCCGCCTCATCAAGCCGGTGCATCCGGCGGAGGCCCTCGACGAGCGCGATCCGCGATCGCCGGTCGTCGGGATCGGCCTCGATGAACCGGGACAGCTCATCGCAATCGCGCTCGGGACTCCAGACGACGTTGCGGGTCTTGCCCCAGTGGTCCAGGTAGGCGAACTCCAGCGAGTCCCGCTCGGAGAGCTCGTGTAACTGGCGATCGAGATCGGCTTGCCGATGCTGGACGCTGTAGATGTAGACCAGCTCGCGACGCGCCTTCACGGCGTCCGGCTGGATCGCCAGGCAGGCCAGGTATTGCGCCTCGGCGGCGCCGACGCGTCCGCGTTGCATCTCGAGCCGCCCGGCGACCATCCGGGCCACGGGCGCGACGGGATCGTCGGCGGGGATGCGTGCCAGCTCGTCGAGCGCATCGATCGGACGAGAAAGGGCCTCGTCGATCTGGGCGTGGAGCAGGCGGTCGAAGCCGGTGGGAGGGCGTCTGGCCGCGAGCCGTTCGATGGCCGCGGCGGCCCGTTCGGGATGGCCGGCGGCGAGCTCGGTCCGGGCGCGATCGAAGAGCCGGTCGGGCGACTCTCCGCCACCTCGCCAGGCGATGGAAGCACCTACGGCCGCGAGCAGCAACCCGACGATCCAGAAGCGACGGCGCGAAGCGAGGGGCATGTTCGATCGATCAAGCATCAGGCGGTACGGGAGACCTCGATGCCCCGGCGATTCGGACGCCGGGACATCGAGCATGGCAGAGAGCGGGCGCGAAGCGGCCTCAGTTAGCCGGCTTCGTCGTCGCCGCCTTGTTGATGTAGTTCTTCGATTTCACGTTCTTGATCATCATCTTGCTCATGTCGTCGAACTGCTTGGTGTCGGTCGGCTTGAACTCGACCTCGGTCGGCTCGCCGCCGCAGCCGGCTGCGAGGATGCCGATCGGGACCAACGCGGCCGCCGCGATGAGAGAACGAAGGCTCCGCACGGGAACTCCTTGGGTAGGACGGATCGGGAAGGAGACGTCGGGCGCGGACCGATCCGGGCCCGACGCGGCGAATCGTCGCGTCGCGGTCAGTACGCGTCGGAGCTGATCACCTCGCCCATGTTGCGGGTGCCGAGGGCCCACCAGGTCGGGATGGCGATCGTGTCCTTGATGAATTTCACGGACCCGTCCGCGAACACGATGTTGACCCCGCCGGGGTGGTTGCTGCTGGGCGGGAAGGCGTCCTGGAGTGCGCCGTAACCTCCCGTGTTGCCGTCATTGGTGTTGTAGCAGCCCGCGCTGTTGGGAGGCATGAAGTGATTGTACGCATCCCAGAGCATGCATGAGCCCGGATTGCCCGCCAGCCAGATATTGCCGTTGGGCGGCACCAGTGTCCCGTATCCCGGGGTGTTGCCCGGCAGCCCCTTGCACTGGGTGACCAGCGCGGTGGCGCTGGCGATGCCGGCGGCGCCACCCTGATCCGGCGGGGCGTTGATGGTCGTCGGGAAGAGGTAGGTGCTCTTCCGCTTGGTGCTCCCGATCGTCACCTGGTTGGCCGGCAGTCCCGACCCGATCAGGGATTCGCTGATCAGGGCCGTGTTCGAGGTCCCGTCGATGATCGACGCCAGGTCCACGGGGCGGCCGGAATTGAAGTTGACGTAGACGCCCGCGTAGCCGTTCTCGTCGTCCTTGAGGGCGACGAACGTCCCGTTCCACGCCGAGATCATCGCCGGGCCGCCGACGTTCGCCATGTAGTTCTTGCGCGTCCCCGGCCCCTGGGCCGTCTGCTTCATGTTCTCCGACGGGCAGAGCAGCGAGGCCACCTGGGCCCGGAGGACGGTCGTGTTCTGCATGTCGCTGCCGTTGAATCCGGAGCTGACATTGAAGTTCAGCGCGTTGTACAGGGCCTGCTGCTCGATCTGGGGGAGGATCGACGCCGTCCAGTCGAGCGGCCAGGGATCCCAGTACGGCTGGCCGAGTCCAGCCGCGGCCCAGACGGACTTGCCGCCGTTCTGGACCTGCGGCGGCAGGGTCTCGTTGGTCGAGATGTAATTGTGCATGGCCAGGCCCAGTTGCTTCAGGTTGTTGACGCACTGCGCCCGACGGGCGGCCTCGCGCGCCGACTGCACCGCCGGCAGCAGCAGCGCGATCAATACGGCGATGATCGCGATCACCACCAGGAGCTCGATCAGCGTGAATCCTCGACGCCTCGCGGTCATGGACGACCTCCGGAACAGGACAGGAACCTGATGACGGGGAAAAACGAGATCATGCACATGCGACAAGATAGGAAAATCTGACGACCCGTCGGCGCAATCCCGGGGATCCCGGCCCTCGACTGCGGCGCGAGCCCACGGCAGGCGCGGAGGATCCCCCGGCGAGCATGGACTGGCCACCGACGAGGCTGTGCCCGGATTCCCGAATTCACTCGGACAGGTTCGATGGCACGCGGATGACCCTGAACGCCGCGTGCCCGATCGCATGTCATACTATCGGACAAAGGTGATAAGACCCCGGCATACTATTTACAAGCAGATTCAAGATCAAGCAGTTTTCGGATTTTCTTCTCGCCGGCCGCGAATGGGTCCTGTAGAAGGGATCTCGCCGTGCCGACGCCGAATCCGGGCGCCCCTCCCAACCCCGCAGCAAGGCAAGACATCAAAGTCATGAACACGCCTGATATCAATGAGAAACGACCGATGAAGCTCGCGGCGGCGGGGGGGGCGGCCGCCGCCCTCTCGCTCCTCGCCGCGGCCCTGGCCTGGGCCGCGGGGGAGTCGGGCCGCCTCGACTTCGCGCCGGCTACGGCCAAGGTCAACGTCATGGGGACGGTCGGCGACAGCACCACCTCGGAGACCCGCGCCGCGGCCCAGGTCCGGAGCACGGCCGTCGTGTATGCGATCTTCGGCGGCCTGCTCGGGCTCGGGATCGGCGCGGCGGTGGCGCTCGTGGGGCTGGTGGGGCGCGGAGGCCGCGCGGGTTACCTGCCGATGCTCGCCGGCCTGGTCGCCGGGGTCGTCGCGGGCGCGGCGGGCCCCATCGTCGTGCTGCCGCTCTATTCGCGCCTGGTCCTCGATCGGGCGGGAGAGTTCCTCCCCTCGATGGCCACGCACGCCGCCCTCTGGCTGGGCTTCGGGGTCACGGCCGGCCTGGCCTGGGGGCTGGGGGTCGGAGATCGGCGCGGACTCGTCCGGTCGGTGCTGATGAGCGTGCTCTGCGTCGCGCTGGGCGCGGTGATCTATGAGGTCCTCAGCGCGATCGCGATGCCGACGTCCGTGACGACCGACCCGGTCCCCGCGGAGGCTCCCGCCCGGCTGATGGCGCTCGCCTGCGCGGCCCTCTCGGCTTGCCTCGGGGCCGTCTTCTCCGGCGCCGGCCGGGCCGCGACCTGAACGGAGGCGGCCCACGGTGGTTCGGAAAGCAGGCCTTCGCGCGGTCTCACTCGCCCTGGTCGTCCTCGCGATGTTGGTCGGGACGTGGATCTCCTGGAAGGCTCGGCCCGCCCGCTGGCGCGGGCCGCGGGTCGGCCCCATCGTGGCCCGCCCAACCGCCGGGAGCTCGTCCTCGCCCTGGCTCAACGCGCGGCCCGGCGTCGCCTATGTCGGCGACGCCGCCTGCGCGCGATGCCATGGGGAGATCGCCGCCTCTTACAGGGCCCATCCCATGGGCCGATCGATCGCGCCCGCGGATGAATTCCCGGGCCTCGGGGCGATCCCTCGTTCGGGGGCGACCTTCGAGGCCGCCGGTTCGCATTTCCGGGTCGAGCGGTCCGGCTCGACGATGACCCACGTCGAGGAGCGTCGCGACGGCCAGGGCGGCCGTCCGGTCGCGTGCTCGGCCGAGGTCGCGTACGCCATCGGCTCCGGGGCACGGGCGACGTCCTTCCTCATCGAGCGGGACAATCGGATCTTCGAATCGCCCATCACGTGGTATGCGCGTGACGAGCGGTGGGGGCTCTCGCCGGGGTACGGCCGGATCAACTCCCACTTCGATCGGCCCGTGGTCCCCCAGTGTCTCTTCTGCCACGCCGACAACGTGCAGCCGATCTCCGAAACCGTCAACGCCTACGAGCCTCCCCTGCTCCGGGGCTCGTCGTCGATCGGTTGCGAGCGCTGCCACGGGCCCGGCGCGCTCCACGTCGGGTCGCCGGGCTCGGCCGGGGATATTGACCGGACCATCGTCAACCCGGGGCACCTCGAGATCCCCCTCCGCGAGGACGTCTGCGCCCAGTGCCACCTCCTTGGCGACCAGCGCGTCGAGACCTCTCGTCATGACGTCTTCGACTACCGGCCGGGGCTGCCGCTCTCGGATTACGTCGTCGTCTTCGACCGTCAGCGCGAGGGGAGCAAGCGATTCGGCGGCCACTTCGAACAGATGCGATCCAGCCGCTGCTACCTCGCGAGCGATGGACGACTCGGCTGCGTCTCGTGCCACGATCCTCACGCCACCCCGGCCGCCGCGGCGCGGTCGGCCTTCTTCCGGGGGCGGTGCCTCGCGTGTCACGACTCCAGGCCGTGCAGCCTGGCTGAGCCCGAACGGCGATCCCGGAGCCCTCAGGACGACTGCACGGCCTGCCACATGCCCCAGTTCCCGAGCACCGAGATCGCACACACCGCCACGACCGACCACCGGATCCTGCGCAAGCCCGATCTCGACGAGAAACCGGTGCCCCCCGCCCCCTCGGGCCGGCCACTTCGGGCCGTCCAGCTCGCGAACGAGCCCGCGCCGCGCCGCGAGTTCGCGATCGCCCAGGCGATCGAGGCGATGATGGCCCCGGACCAGGCCGACCGCGCGCGATTCGGCGCCGAGGTGCAGTCCGCGCTCGAGCCCGTGATCGCCGACGACGCCGACGACCTGCCCGCTCGCCTCGCGCTCGCTCGCTCCCTTCGTCTCCAGAATCGCAACGTCGAGGCCCTGGCCGCCTACGATGAACTGCTCCGCAGGTCGCCCGGGGCCGAGACCGCCCTCGATGAGGCGAGCTCGATCGCGCTCGACCTCGGGGACCGCGCGGCCGCCTCACGCCTCACGAAACAGGCGGTGCGGAAGAACCCCTGGTCCCCTGCCCTCCTCGAACGTCGGGCCCGGTTCCTCGCGGTCGATGGCCGCATCGCCGAGTCCGCCGGGGCCGCGTCGGCCGCCCTCGGGCTCAATCCGTTCCTCCCCCTGGCGCGGACCATCCGCATTCGCGATTCGCTCGAGCGCAGGGACTCCAGCCAGGCGAGGAGCGACCTCGACGCCCTGATCGCGATCAACCCCGCCAGCCGCCCGGTCCTGGAACGATGGTTCGCCGATCAGGAACGGCAGGTCCGCCCGCGATAACGAAGCAACCCCGATCAGCCCCGTCCCCCCTCGCAGCACGTCTCGCATATCGTCCGGCAGCGCGAGCAGATCAGCTTCCCCTTGCGCTCCTCGAGCTTGCCGCCGCAGACCGGGCACGCGGGGCGGCACGGCTCCGAGGGATTTGGAGGACGGTCCGGCTTGTGATCGTGGTCAGCCATGATGAACGGATCCGCCTGGTACGAGCACCGCGGGTCGACCGCATACAAGTGTATCATGGGGTCGGTCGAGGCTGACCTGCGAATCAGGGTTCATTTCCCGAGGAGCACCTGAGCCTTCGCCGCCGAGCCCGGCTGATCCTCGAGCGTGACGCGGAACGGGGCGGCCGAATCCCCGAGGCTGAGGGCCAGCCAGAGCGTGTGCGTCCCCGCCGAAAGGTCGGCCCGGATCGCTGCATCCCGGATGTCGACGCGGCGGTCGTCGATCCAGGCGGTCGACACCGGCCCGGACACGGCGATCCGCACGGGTCCGGGATCGATGACCTGGAGCTGGGTCCGCACCAGGCCGAGCTTCGCGGTCCCCCCGGCGGACTTCACGGCCGGGACGTCCGCCGACGGCAGGGAGCCGCCGACCGTCGTGTAGAGCGACGACCAGCCTTCCTGGATCGGCTTGCGGACCAGGGCCTCGGCGCCTTCCCGCGCAACGATCGAGGCGGCCTCGGCGCCCACCGTGGGGGTCTGCCAGCGGCGGAAGATCCGGTCCTTGCTCACGGAATAGGGGCCGATCTTGCCGAGCTCGGAAAGGAACCGGACCAGGTCCGCGAGCTCGCCGCGCGTGAGCGAGTCGGTCAAACCCGTCGGCATCAGGGATCCCCCGGGCTTCTGCTCCTCGATCTGGTTGAGCGGGATGGCGACCTCGCGGTCCTCGGCGTCGCGGAGGACGAGCTCGGTGTCGGTCTGACGGACGCGGATGCCCGTGATCAGGCGGCCGTCGTCGGTGGCGACGACCGTGGCGTGGAAGTTCTCCTTGACCGCCTTGCCGGGCTCGAGGATGGAGTCGACCAGGTAATCCGGCTGGGCACTCGCACCGATGCTCTCGAGGCCCGGCCCGACCTGCCCCCCGGCACCGGCGATCGAGTGGCATTTCAGGCAGGTCATCTCCTTGCTCCGGAAGATCCGCTCCCCCCGCGCGGGATCGCCCGAGTTCGCGACCTCGGCCAGGAAGGCGGCCATCCCGGGGGCGTCGATCCGGCGCGTGCCGGCCTCGAGCTTACCGGCCTTCGCGACCGCCGCGACGAGGTCCTCGACGGGCCGGCCCGTCGCCCGGGCGGCTCGCACGCACAGCCGCGCCACGTCGGGCGCGAGGGCCTTACCCGCCAGGGCCTTCGCCAGCAGGTCCGGACCGTCCTTCCGTTCCAGGACGCGATCCAGGACGGACACCGCGACCGCGCCCTGATCGTCGGCCAGGCCGGAGAGCCAGCCCGCGGCGCGCGAGACCGCCGCGCCGTCGTGGGCGGCCAGCGAGCCCAGCGCCAGGGCCTGCCCGGCCCGATCGGCGGACTTCGAGGCGATCTCGTCGACCACCGTGCGCGCCTCGGACGTCCCGATCGCGATCAGACTTTCGATCGCCTCGGCCCGGACCTCGGCGGGCGTGGAGGGGTCGCGGGCGAGCTCGACCAGCCTCGGCACGGCGGACTTCACCTTCCAGAGTCCGGCCGCCCGCACGGCCGCGACGCGGAGGGGGACCTCGGGGGCGTCGATCAGCCGGCCGAGCCTTCCCAGGTCGCCCGAGGGCACGACCTTCCGGTCCCGCGTCGCCCGCGTCAGCGCACCGAGCAGGGTCGCCCGGCGCGAGGCGTCGAGCTTGGGCTGATTCTCGGCCAGGTCCAGCACCAGGGCGAGCTCCGGGGGGCCTCCCAGCGAGGCGATGAGCGTCTCGACGCTCTCATCCTGGTCGGCTGGCACGCGGCCCTCGCGGAAGAGCCTCAACAGCGGCTTGAGCACGTCCGTGGAGCCCGCCGCCCTGAGGGCGAACACGAGCCGGCGGGCATTCCCCTCGAAGGTCCCCTCACCGGCCTCCACCGCCGGTAGCCAGTCGCCGCGGAGCTGCCGGGCGGTCAGCCAGAGGGCGTAATCCAGGAAGACATCCGTGGGCCTGTCGAGCGCCCGCAGCGCGACCTCGGCCGACCGCCGCGACGGCAGCATGACGAGGGCTCGGACCGCTTCCAGTCGGACCCGGGGATTCTCGTCCTCGACCCGCCGGGCCAGGAGGTCGGGGGCATCGGGGAAGCGATCGTGCCGCAGGCTGAGCATCCGGACGGCGGCGGCCCGCGCCCGGGCGTCGGGGGACTCGATCACGGCCCGCAACAGGTCGGGGTCGATGGCGTCGATCGCCTGGTAGGTCCAGAGGGCTTCCAGACGGAGCAGCTCGAATTCCGGTGCCTTCGGGTCGAGCCGCTTCACCCAGGCCTCCAGCGCCGGGGCGACCATCGCCGCGCCTCGCTCCTTGAGGACGCGACGGGCCTGGTGGCGGGTCCAGCCCTCCGGGGCCTTGAGGGCATCGAGCAATTCCGCCACGGCGGCGGCGACGAGCTTCGGCCGGGGGACGAGCGGGCGGCCCTTGGCGGTGACCCGCCAGATACGGCCGCGGGTGTGATCCCGGCGGTCGTCCCGGAAATCGACCTCGCCGTGCTGGATGATCGGGTTGTACCAGTCGGCGATGTAGATCGCGCCATCGGGGCCCATCTTCACGTCGATCGGCCGGAAGGCGACGTGGCGGGTCTTGATGAGCTCCGACTGCTCGCGGGCCGCGAACCCGGCGCCGGCGTCGCTGACGACGAACCGGCAGACGCGGTTGCCGCGGAAGTCGTTGGTGACGAGGCTCCCCTGGTAGTCGTCCGGCAGGTGGCGGCCGCCGACGATCTCGAGCCCGCAGTACTTCGGGCTCCCCGGGTTGAGCCCCCGGAGGATCCGGACCGCGTCCGGGGCCGTCGTGTAATACGCCCCGGGGAGGCAGTAATTGATGCCCTCTCCCCCTGCGCCGTCGGTCGCGAACGACTGGCCCCAGCGGTCGACGTGATGGCCCCAGGGGTTGACCAGGCCGCGGATGAAGACGTCGAGCTCCATCGTCTCGGGCCGGAATCGCCAGATCCCGCCGCCCCCCAGCCGGCGGACGCCGTGCGGGGTCTCGATGTGGCTGTGGATGTAAATCGACTGGTTGAAGTAGAGCATGCCGTCCATACCCCATCGCAGGGTGTGGACGATGTGGTGCGTGTCCTCCGTGCCGAAGCCGGAGAGCATCACCCGGGTCTGATCGGCCTTGCCGTCGCCGTTGGTGTCCTTGAGGTGGAGCAGCTCCGTGCTGTTCCCCACGTAGCAGCCGCCGTCGCCGGGCTCCACGCCGGTCGGGATCAGCAGGCCGTCGGCGAAGACCGTGGTCTTCTCGGCCCGGCCGTCGCCATCGGCGTCTTCCAGGACCAGGATCTTGTCGTTGGCCTTCTGGCCCGGCTGGATCTGGGGGTAGACCTCGGAGCTGGCGATCCAGAGCCGGCCCGCGGGGTCGAAGTTCATCTGGATCGGCTTCGAGATGAGGGGGTCCGCGGCGTAGAGATTCACCTCGAATCCGTCGGCCACGATGAAGGACTTCCGCTCGATCTCCGGGTCGGGATCGGGGATCGCGAACGGGGCGCGCTGGGCCTTCGAGGCGGCCGGGGCCAGGAGGACGATCATCGCGACCAGCGCGGGTCGAATCGGGTTGATCTTCATCGGGCAACCTCCCCCTCGCGGACGATCTCGTAGACGTGGCTCACCGGCTTCTTCAGCTCGGCGATCTCCTTCTCCTTCGCCGCGACGAGCGGATCGAATCGCGGGATCTCGACGGCGTTGTTCCCCTGCTCGTGCTTGCGAAAGCCGAACAGGTAGGTCTGGTTCTGGGGCCGCCAGCGGTGGAAGAAGAGCTCGTTCTTGGCGTTGATCGTCTCTCGGAGCTTCTCGACGCGTTCGAAGTCGGCCGCGCGATCGAGCCGGATCCCCTTCGCCAGCGCCTTGGGGTCGCCGCGGAACGCCACCTTGCCGTCGATCCGGAGGAGATAAGTCCCGGCCGGCAACTCCTCGACGCGGAAGTTGGGCGAGCGGTCCCTCGCGAAGTGCGGGCCGTCCGGAATCTCGACCGGGGGCGAAGGGATCGGGAGATACCGGTCGCGTAGGACGAGCCGGTAACCGCCCGGTACTTCCTTCCGCTCCAGCACCTCGACGTTGAACCGCCTGCGGGGCTGGCCGTCGGGTCCGAGGGCGAGGTCCCAGCCGAAGCCGGCCCGGCGAAAGAGGCCCAGCCGCTGGGCGACCAGCATGCCGAACTCGCGATAGCTCGCGGGCGTCAGGTGAATGCCGTCGTCGGTGTAGTGCCAGGCCGGGTCGCTCGGCCTGAAGCTGTCGAGCTGAGAAACGTAGAGGCTGTCCGCCCGCGCCTCGGCGAGTCTCCTGATGACGTCCGAGTAGCGGACGAGGTCCCGATTGTGGGGGGCCGGATCGGGGAGCGGGGGGCCGAGTCGCTCGTGGGGGATCGGCGAGAGGAGCAGCAACCGGCCCGGCGCCGGCGCGATCGCCCCGAGGAGCCGGTTGAATCCGGCCTCGAAGCGGCTCAGCCCCGCCTCGCCGTCGAACGAGTCGGCCATGCCGTAGCCGACGATCAGGACCGTCGGCTTCGCGGCCTTCACCTGCTCGACGAGCGCCTTGAAGCCTGCCTCCGGGGGATCGAACCCGGCCCGCGACAGGCCGGCCACCGTGTCACCGCTCCAGCCGAGGTTGCGGAACGTCAGGTTCAGCTCGGGATTCAGGAGCGTCAGGCAGGTCTCGAGGTAGCCGTAACGCTGGTCGCGCTCGACGAGCGTGTCGCCGACGAGGACGATGCGATCGCCGTCCCGGAGGGGCCAGGGCTCCGGCTCGGAGAAGCCCTGGACGCAGGGAGTCATTCGCCAGAGGGCCAGGGCGAGAACGAGCCAGGCTCCGCCCCTACGAGCGCGAGTCGAGTCAAATCGCGATGTCGACAAGGTCGATCTCCGGGGGCGAGGCGGGGCGGGGGTGGACCTACCGCGTGCTGGCGACCATTGGAGGCGGGTTCATGTGCGGGCTATCATGATACTCGTGTGGATCGACGATGCAACCCGCGCGGGCCGTTCCGACGATGATGCTTCCCCACCTGCGAATCCCGGCCCGACTTCGCGTCTATGCCCGGTTCAACCGCTACCTGCTCTGGGAATTCCGCTGGGCGCTCGGCGTTTTCGCCTCGCTGGTCGTCGGCGGCGGACTGCTGCTTCACACCTGCTACCATCATGAACCGCTGAGCTTCCCGCGCGCCTGCCACGCCGTCTTCCTGATGATCTTCCTCGAGAGCTCGATCGAATTCCCGGACGAGTGGTATCTCCAGCCCCTCTTCTTCCTGATCCCGATCGTCGGCCTGGGCGCGATCGCGGACTCGGTGATCCGCCTCGCCTTCCTGATGTTCAGCCGCAAGCAGAATCAGCCGGAGTGGAACCGCATGCTCGCCTCGCTCTGCCGGGATCATTTCGTCGTCGTGGGCGTCGGCATGGTTGGCTATCAGGTGATCCGCGACCTGCTCGAGATTCGCGAGTCCGTGGTCGCGATCGACAAGGCGACCGACGACCCCCTCCTGACCGACCTCTTCGATCGCGGGATCCCCGTCATCCTGGGGAACGCCCGGATGGAGACCATCCTGGAGCAGGCGAACGTGGCGCAGGCGAAGGCGATCATCCTCACGACCGCGGACGACCTGACCAACATGGACATCGCCCTGACCGCCCGCGACATGAACCCGACGGCCCGGATCGTCCTCCGCCTGTTCGACGAGACGCTCGCCGCCAAGGTGGTCGGCGCCTTTGCCATGCCGGTGATCTCGACCTCGCGAGTCGCCGCGCCGGCGTTCATCGCCGAGGCCATGGGCCGCAAGGTCTATCACCCGTTCCAGCTATCCGGCAAGTCCGTTCACCTGACCGACCTGGTCGTTTCCGAGGACGGAGGGCTCGTCGACCTGACCGTCGGCGACCTCCAGGGTGACAAGATCGTCAACGTCGTGATGCATCAGGGACGATCGGGCGTGCAAGTCAATCCGAACAACGACATCGTCCTGTCGCCGGGGGACACCATCCTCGTGATCGCGCCGATGGAGCCGCTGCTCCGCCTCGAGTCCCTGAATCGGCCGGGTGCAGGAGGTCGAAATTAGGTCGAGCCCGGCGCAGGCCGGTGATCCCCTCCGAACTTGGTTCCCGACCGCGGTTCGGGCTGGCGGACGTTCGAAATAAAAAACCGGCCAGTGAACCAACACGGTACGGCTGCCTCTCCCTCAGCCGTACTGTGATGAGTCAACTGGCCGGTTAGACTCGGGCGGGTCTTCGGGAACCCACCTTCGTGTTCACTCGGCTGGTTGCCGGTGTTTTAAAACCGACCAGAGAACCAGCAGGGTACGACTGCCTCTCCCTCAGTCATACCCTGATGAGTCAACTGGTCGGTTAGCTCGGTGCGGATCGTCGAGACTCCGCGATTGTGTCCTTCGGATTTCCTGCGTGTTTTGAACCGGCCAGCGAATCGGTGCAGTACGGCTGCCTCTCCCTCAGCCGTACGGTAACGATTACACTGGCCGGTAGCTTGGGAGATCCTGCCAGACCGGTCGTCGACCGATCGAGGATCGCGGTGGAAAAAACCGGCCAGAGAATCAGCAGGGTACGACCGCCTCTCCCTCGGTCGTACCTCACCGAGTCAACTGGCCAGTTGGCTTCTGGCCGGCATCCGGGCCTATCGGGCCCGGTGCCACTGCGTGTGAGAAAGGGCGAGCGGGGGGTCGTGCGAGGCATCCCGCTCGCCCTTTGGCGGTGAGCCAGTTCACCGAGGTGAACCGACCGTCGCCAGTGGGGTGGTTCCTTGTAAGTTGTCAAGTGCGGCGAGGACTTCGATTCGCTAGCTGCTCATCTTGTCGTCCCCTGCGTCACACGGGATAGGTAAAAAGCAAAGCCAGTGCCAGATCGATTTCAGCCCCCGTCGGACGCCCGAATTCCTCCAAAGCCGGCCCTGTCCTCGGGCCGATCATTCAAGAGAACTCAGCACTTACGTCGAGCGGAAAATTCCAGGGAAATCGCCCGCGGCGGCCAGCTCCCGGCCCCTGTCGAGTCCAGGCTCCAGCCCAGGGCGTGTGTTTCCTAGGCAGGCCCGCTCAAGAATCCAGCAGCTTCCTGTTCCGTGATTCCTGTTGCGGATCAAGGTCTGCCAGCCCCCCTGGAAAACCCGCTCGTGGACGGCATAACGTCTCTCGATTCTCGTCTCTCGAAGGCGCTCGAGGCCTGGACCGACCGAAGCCGATCGTCGCCCCTCGAACGATGGCTGGAGCAGCAGCTTGACGACGATGGCGGCCCCGGCCGGCTCCCTCTCCCCTCTCTGGCGCCCGTGATCCGTCGGCTGCTCGAGGCCCGCGATCGACGGCCGGGATGGCCGGGCCGGATCGACGACGGCCTGACGAACCTCGTCCGCATCCTCCTGAGGACCTCCACGATCGACCGAAGGCCCGCCACGGGCGATTCGGCCGGGGCCGAGAGGGATCTGGTCCAGGATGTCCTCCATCGGTTCGCCCGACTCTTCCCGAAATCCGCGGAGGCTCGGGTCATCGCCTGGTGGGTCCCCGGGGTCGCCTCCGCACACGTCCCGCCGCCGCTCCCGGCCTGGTCGAGCGAACGCAGGGTGCTCGCCGTCCTCCGGCCGGGCTGGCAGAAGGGCGACGACCTGATCGCGGTCGATCACCGCCAGGCCGGGCCGAGCACCCAGTTCGGTCTCGTCGGTGCGGGGGTCTCCTGGCTGGGTCACGACTGGAGCCCCTCGACGGCTTCCGAGGGGAAAGCGACCGCGGCCCGGCCCACCTGCTGGCAGTCCTCCTCGGCGGCCGACCTGGCCGAGTGGACCTACACGGCCGGCGGACTCCGCCATACGAGGACGGCCCTCCTCCTCCGGGGCCGTTCCCTGGCCCTGTTCGCCGACCAGGTCGAGGGGATCCGGGCCGCCCAGCCGGATGCGCCTCCCATCGAGTCGACTTGGCAGATCCCCGAAGGAATCGTGACCGCGCCCATCCCCGGCTCGCGCGGCCTGCTGCTTCGCCCGACGGGGCCTCGAAAGTCCGCCCAGGTCCTCCCGATCTCGCTTCCTTCGCTGGATTACCATACCGATCGCGGAGCGTTCTCGATCACTCCCGAGCGGAGGCTCTCCCTATCGGTCGCGCCGGTGGGTCGACGGTGCTGGCTCCCCCTCCTGGTTTCCTGGGATTCGCAACGGAATCGCAAGCCGTTGAGCTGGCGGGTACTGACGGTCTCTCGGGATTCCAAGGTCTGCGGAAGGGACGTCGCCTTCGCCGTCCGCGTAAGTTGGGGGCGCGAGGAGACCCTGGTGATCTACCGGAGCCTGGCCGCGCCGGCGTCGCGCGTCTTCCTGGGACATCAGACGACGGCCCGGTTCTTCGTCGGCCGATTCACGAGCGACGGGGACGTGGAGCCGATCCTGAGCGTGGACTGACGGGACGATGAGGACGAGGAAGTCCGGGCTCCGGCTCGCCCGACCTCAGTTGATCCGCGGTCTGGTCAAGAGGGAGGTTAGGGAAAGGGCGATGTAGGCGAGCGTGACCAGAACCATCAGGGTCCCGGAGTGGAAATGCGCCGTCCGGAGGCCGACCGAGGCCTCGCCGGTGCGGATCAGCATGCCCATGACCAACTGGGCCACGACCAGGATCGCGGACAGGACGCCGAGGAGAATCGTCGCGGCTCTCATGAAACGCAGGTCCTCTCACGATGCGGGGAAAGCAACGAAGGGAAGCCCCGTTCATCCGGGGTTGAGTCGCCAGGGGATCGCCTTGACGGCCGCCCCCGGGCATCATGGAGAATAGTCGATCGTCGTGCCCTCGTCACCTGCCGGCCCCCCAGTCGCCATGCCCGAGCTATCCTCCGAAAACGACTCCCGGATCGTCCAGAACCTCGCCCGGGTCCGCTCGCGAATCACGGATGCCGCCCGCAGATCCGGACGCGCCTCGGATTCGATTCGGCTCGTCGCCGTCACCAAGAAGTCCCCCGTGGAGCACGTCCGCCCCCTGCTTGCGGCCGGCGCCGTGGACCTGGGAGAGAACTACCCCCAGGAGCTCTGGCGGAAGGCCGAGGCCCTTTCCGGGTCGGCGCCCGCCCCGCGCTGGCACCTGATCGGCCATCTCCAGTCGAACAAGGCCCGGCGGACCATCCCCCTGGTGAACATGGTGCACGCCGTCGATTCGCTCCGCCTGCTCCGGGCCCTGGACGAGCTGGCGGCGGACCTGCCGCGGATGCCCGGGATCTGCCTGCAGGTCAATACCTCGGAGGAAGAGGCCAAGCACGGCTGGTCGCCGACGGCGATCATCGAGGAGGCGGACGCCATCGCCTCCTGCCGCGCCGTGCCGATCGTCGGCCTGATGACGATGGCCGCCTGGGGGACGGATGCCGAGACGGCCCGGCCGTCATTCGTGCTCCTTCGCCGGACCCGGGACACGCTCCGCGAGCGGACCGGGCTGGAACTTCCGGAGCTCTCGATGGGCATGTCGGGCGACTTCGAAACGGCCATCGAGGAGGGTGCCACGCTCGTCCGGGTCGGCTCCGCGCTCTTCGAGGGAGTGGAAGCATGATCGGCCTGACGCCACACGCAAACGGGACGATCGTCCCCGTCCACGCCCAGCCCGGCGCGAAGCGGAACGCCGTGATCGGCGAGCGGGCCGGGTCCCTCCGCGTCGCCGTGACCGCCGCGCCGGAGAAGGGGAAGGCGAACGCGGCCATCGGCGAGGTCCTGGCCGAAGCGCTCGGCTGCCGGTCGTCCCAGGTCGGGCTCCTCTCGGGCGAGACCTCGCGGCAGAAACGCTTCCTGATCGCCGGCATCGACCCCGACGAGGTCCGCCGCCGCCTGGCCCCCCTGCTGCCGAACCCCGAACCGGGTCCAACTCTCCCCCTGCATTGAACCGACAGAAAGCCGACTCCCACGATGCCCGACTATCCGAGCGAGCTGACGATCGAACCCTGGACCGGCGAGCCCCCGAAGGCCGCGATCCGCGTCCCCGGATCCAAGAGCCTGACCAACCGCGCCCTCATCGTCGCCGCCATGGCCGAGGGCCCGAGCACCCTTTCCGGGGCGCTCGACAGCGACGACACCCGGGTCATGGTGCAGGCCCTCCGCGCGCTCGGCGTGGACGTCCAGCATGGCACGAAGGCCGCGACGATCCGGGTCCTGGGCTGCAACGGCCGGCTGCCGGCGCGCGAGGCGACGCTCCACCTCGCCAACTCCGGGACGAGCCTCCGCTTCCTGACCGCGATGGTGGCCACGGGGGTCGGGACCTACCACCTGGACGGCTCGCCCCGGATGCGCGAACGGCCCGTCTCGGACCTCATCGAATCGCTGAACGGCCTGGGCGCCCGGGCGAGCAGCGACCTCGGCACGGGTTGCCCCCCCGTCACGGTGGCGGCCCGCGGGCTGGAAGGGGGCTTCGCCATGGTCCGCGGGGATGTCTCCAGCCAGTTCCTCAGCGGGCTCCTCATGGCGCTTCCTTACGCCCGCACGCCGACCACGATCGAGATCCAGGGCGAGCTCGTCTCGAAGCCCTACGTGGCGATGACCCTGGCCGTCATGCGCGACTTCGGCGCGAAGCCGAGCGAGCGGAAATTCCGCCGGTTCGACGTCTATCCGTCGCGTTATCAGGGGCGCGAGTACGCCGTCGAGCCGGACGCCTCCGCCGCCAGCTACTTCATGGCCCTCGCCGCGATCACCGGCGGCACGGTGACAATCGAGGGCCTGGGCACGCGGAGCATCCAGGGTGACGTCGCCTTCGCCGACATCCTGGAGCACATGGGATGCACGGTCGTCCGCGAGCCCGAGCGGATCACGGTCACCGGCGGCCCGCTCCGGGGGGTGGACGTCGACATGAACGCGATCAGCGACACGGTCATGACCATGGCCGTCGTCGCCCTGTTTGCCCGGGGCTTCACGCGGATCCGGAACGTCGGCCACATTCGCCACAAGGAGACCGACCGCATCGCCGCGATCGCCGCCGAGCTCCGCAAGCTCGGCGCGACGGTGGAAGAGCTGCCCGACGGCCTGGTCATCACGCCGCCCGACGCCGGTGCGACCGGCCCGGCGACGATCGCCACCTACGACGACCACCGGATGGCCATGTCGTTCGCCCTCGCCGGGCTGAAGGTCCCGGGCGTGACGATCAGGGACCCGGGCTGCGTCGCCAAGACCTATCCGGGGTTCTGGGAGGACCTGGGGGCGTTGCGGCGGTCATCATCCTGAGCGGCGGGATTCCTGGCGTGGGACTTGCCCCATCGGAGGGCGACTTCGGTTACGAGCTGGGCCGTGCGATCGAGGGCGCCGGGGTCGATCGTCGCCGTTTCGCCCTCGAAGTGACCGTCCCCGAGGATCACGGCGGACATGGGGAGAAGCGTCGTGATCACCCGGTTCCTGCGATGGGGAATCCAGAGGTCTCTTGCGGCCTCGAGGACGAGGTCGCTCCGACGACCGGCGATCAGGATCCCCCGGCCCACGCCGGGCGCGAGTACATCCAGGAGAAGGGTCGGCCTGGGGTCCAGTTCGGCATCTGTCATGTCGCGGTCTCCTTCCGGGACGGCCAGGATCAGGTCCACGCGACTCGATCGCGAGCCGGGCCACGTCCTGGCCAGCTCCATCAGGAACCCGAGCCCGGCGCACGTCCCGAGATCGCTGCGGTCCGGCGCCTCGATCTCGCGCCCTTGAATCCAGGCGAGCGCTCGACCGAGGCGCCATCGCCACATCCCCAACCGCGTCGTCACGTGCGGGATCTGCACCACGACCCGAGCCGGAGCCGATGAGGGACGAGAGGCGACCACGAACCCGCCGGGCCGATTCACGCTCCAGCCAAGGTCACGGAATCCCTCCTCGACAAGCCGCACCAGTTCCTCCTCGCGGCCGTCGTTTCGTCGCCGGAAGCCACCGAGCCATTCGGCCATCTCGATCACGCGAGCCGCGTCGAATCGCATTCGTCTCCCTCCGCGCCCGGCATGCCGCCTCCTCTCCAGAACATCGATGACTGGGCGATGTCCACGGACTCGCATTGCGCGGCCGACCTGCTATCGTAAACGGAAGCATGCCGATTCTCCCCCCGAACGATCCTACCTCTTCCCCCAGATTCACTCCGATGCGTCTGAACACACTCTTCACGGCGGCTTGCCATGCGTTCCTCCTGGCCCTCCCTTTCCCCGCGGCACTCGCCGCCGATCCGCTGACCGTCCGCGTGGACGCGGCCCATGGCGCCCCGCGGATCGTGGTCAACGGCAAGCCCGTGAGGCCCCGGATGTTCTTCGGCATCCCCGGCTCGGCGCCGATCGCCGCGGCGGCCGGCCCGCGCGAGGTCGCGTTCGAGTTCCGGGCCCGGGACACGGCCGACACCGCGACCATGCACTTCCGCTTCGGCTCGAAGCCCGGGACCATCGACCTCGACGACATCCGCGTCGTCGACCTGGCCGACGGCCGCGAGATCCTGCCGCGCCGCGGATTCGAGGACGGCCCCGGCTCGTTCGCCGCGGACTGGTCGGCCTGGCCTCCCGACGAGAAGAACACCGTGGGCAAGATCGCCGTGACGCCGGGCGCGGGGAAGGACGGATCGGCGGGCCTGCGGATCGAGCTGACCGCGCCCTCGAAGCCGGGCGACGCCTGGCCCGACTTTCATCTTCATCACCATGCGAACCTGCATTTGAAGCGCGATCATCGCTACCGCGCGACGTTCTGGGTCAACGCGCATCAGGCTCGCGACCTGATGGTCGCCTTCTATCGGCCGGGCGAGACCTACGTCCACCTGGGCGGGCCGGAGGATCCGTTCGCGAAGCAGATCAAGCTCGCGGCGGGCGTGGGCGTCGATTTCGTCAGCTTCCCGTTCGAGGTCCCGTGGCCCCGCCCGGGCCGGCCGGCGGACTGGTCGGCCGTGGACCTGGCCTGCCGGGAGGTCCTCGACGCCAACCCTCGCGCGCTCCTCCTGCCGCGGATCGGGATGATGCCCCCGGAATGGTGGCTCGACGAGCATCCGGGCGAACGGATGCAGTGGGAAGACGGTCGCCGGGCCCTGGTCGTGGTCGCCTCGCCGGAGTATCGGCGCGATGCGGCCGAGCGGCTGCGTGCCCTGGTCGAGCACATCGAGGCCACCTTCGGCGAGCACGTCGCCGGCTATCATCCGTGCGGCCAGAACACGGGTGAGTGGTTCTACGAGGGGACCTGGAACCCGGCCCTCTCCGGCTACGCCCCCGCCGACCTCGCCGCCTGGCGACGCTGGTTGACCGGTCGCTACCAAACCGACGCTCGCCTGCGAACCGCCTGGAATGAGGGCACGGCGAGCCTGAAGGAGGTCCTCGTGCCGTCTCCGGCCCTCCGCCATGCCTCGCCCTCGGGCGTCTTCCGCGACCCGTCGCGCGAGCAGGCCCTGATCGACTGGGCCGACTTCCAGCAGTATGCGATGAGCGACTGCGTCCGCGACCTCGCCCACGCCGTCCGGGTGGCGTCGAAGGGGAGGAAGCTCGTCCTCTTCTTCTACGGATACCTGTTCGAGTTCGGCCCGGTGGCGAACGGGTCGGCGGTCTCGGGTCACTACGCCCTCCGGCGGATCCTCGATTCGCCGGACGTCGACATCCTCTGCTCGCCGATCTCCTACTTCGACCGGGGCCTTGGCCAGAGTGCCCCGGCCATGACGGCGGCGGAGAGCGTGGCCCTGGCCGGCAAGATGTGGCTCTACGAGGACGACACGCGCACCTACCTCGGGACCGGCGATTTCCCCGGCGCGATCGACGCCGTCTCGACCCTCGAGGACACCAACCGGGAGTTGCTCCGCAACGTCGGCCAGGAGGCCGTGCGGAACTTCGCCACCTGGTGGATGGACCTGGGCGCCACGGGGTGGTTCAACGACCCCGGCATGTGGCGTGAGATGGATCGACTGCGGGCCATCGATCAGCCGTTGCTGGACCGCCCCGGCCCGTACCGGCCGGAGGTGGCGGCGGTGATCGACGAGCGGATGATGATCATGACCGCGCCGGCCGGCGTGGAGGTCACCCGCCCCGGCCTTTACGAGGTCCGTGCCGCGCTCGGCCGCCTCGGGGCGCCGTACGGCCAGTATCTCCTCGACGACGTCCTCGCCGGGCGGGTCCGGGCGAAGCTCTACGTCATCCTCAACGCCTGGCGCCTGAGCGAGGCGGGGCGGCAGGCGCTCGTCAACCAGCTCCGCGGCGCCGCGGTGATCTGGTGCTATGCCCCCGGCTATTTCGACGGAGCCCGGCCCTCCCTCGGGGCGATGAAGGACCTCACGGGCTTCGACCTGGTGACCGTCCCGGCCCACGCGAAGTCCGTCCCGACGGACGCCGGCCGGAGGCTTGGCCTCGTCACTGCGTTCGGTCCCGACCGGCCGATCCGACCGCTTTTCGCCGCGACGGGCCTCGATCACGCTGGGAGCCTGGCAACCTATGCCGACGGTTCCGCGTCGGTCGCCAGGGTGGATTCGCCCGACGGCCCGCGTTACTTCGTCGGCACGCCCGGCCTGTCCACCGAGATCCTCCGGTTAGCGGCCCGCGCGGCGGGGGTCCACCTCTACACCGAAACCGACTGCAACGTCTACGCCCGGGCGCCGTTCGTCGTCCTGCACGCCTCGCAGGACGGCCCGATCACCGTCCGGGGGCCGGTCCGTCCCGTCGGCTCGGCTCGCGGCTCGTCCTGGACGTGGACCGATGCGCTGACCTCGGAACGCCTGGGCGACGGGCCGAGTCTGAAGCTGGAATTGAAGCGCGGGGATACACGGATCCTCCGGCACGAATGAGCCCCGTCCAGCAGGAGCCGGCGCCTCCAACAAACGAACCGAGCCCGCTTCCCCTGGCGAGGAGGCGGGCTCGGTATGGTCTGCGGCGGCTTGCGGCCGCTCAGGACTTCGGCAGCGGCGGTAGGCCGATGTCCGCGGGAAGCTCGGGCAGCTCTTCCGAGGCCGCCGGGGCCGGAGCGGCCGGGGCGGACGCCGGAGCCGGCTCGGCCGTGGCCGGGGGCAACGGCGGCAGGGCGGGCTCGGCCGCAGGCTGGGCGGCGGGGGCCGTGGGCGTCGAGGCCGCCGGCGGGGTCTCCGCCCGGGCCGCCGCGGGGATGGACGCGGGCGTGGTCGCCGCGTCGGCCGCCGGCCGCAAGGTCGGGAACATGGCCGGGGCGCCCGTCGGTGAGGTCGGGATGCCGCCTGCGCCGGGGATGCCTTCGCCGCCGCCGTTGGCCGGCTTCTGCGAGAGGATCGGCGGCTCGCCGGCCGGCCGGAACGGGGCCGACGGGGTGGGCGGCGGGCCGAGCGGGCCGACCGGGGCCGGCATCGCCGGGACGGGCCCGGGGTTCACGCCCGGGGGCGGGTTCGGCGGGACCGTGTCGGGATTCACCGGGCCGGAAGGCTTGGGATCGTACATCGGGCCGTCGTGCGGGATCGGCAGCTTGCGGTGGGCGTTCTGGATGTCTCGGGCCTGGACATACGCCTTGCGAGGCAGCGGGCCCTCCGCGACGGCGATGTTGTTGTAGGCCAGGAGCGTCCCCTTGGACTCCTCGAACACGATGATCGAGATGTTGTAGAGAGTCTTCCACTCGGCCTCGGTCGCGACGGCCTGTGCGTATTGGCTGACGGCGTCGAGGAACCGGTCGATCGTGATTCGGCCTTCCTCGTAGTAGGCCCGCTGGGCGTCCAGCCGCTGGGCGGCCGCGGCCCGGAGTCGAGAAGCCGTCTTGAACTGCTTGTAGTTGGCGTCGATTTCCAGGTAGTACCGGCTGAGCTGGTGGACCCGCTGGTGGACCATCTGCTGGAGGAAGGCCCGCTGCCGCAGCAGGCCGTACTGGGCATACCGGGTGTTCGCCAGCGGCGACCGATTGCCCAGCGGCATCTGGAAGGTGAAGCCCACCTGCCAGGTGTGGAAGTTGTTGTAGAGGCCGGCATTGCCGGGCAGGCCCGCGGCCCGCTCCTTGGCGGCCACGACCGGCTCCAGGGCCTTCATCGTGGCACCGGTCATCACCGCCTCGGCGCTGTCGAGCTGCTCGCCCAGGCCGTTGAGCTGGTAGAGCAGGTTCAGGTTCAACTGCGGGAGCAACTGGTTGCGGGCGATGACGAGCTGGAGCTCCGCCACCCGGACGGCGATCTGCTGGCGGACGATGTCCGGGTAGAACGTGAGCATCTGGGCCACGCTGGAATCCCAGTCGGGCTCGAGCCGGGCCTCCGTCGGGGGCGTCACCGGGATGATCCGGCGATTGTCGGCCGGCGGCAGCCCCAGCAGGTTGCGGAGCTGACGCTCGGTGGTCAGCAGGTCCGAGGTCCGCGTCACCAGCTCCAGGCTGAACTGCTCGAGCCGTTGCTGGGCCTCGGCCACGTCCGCCACCGTCCCCTTGCCGACGACGAGCTCGGCCTGCTCGCGATTGACGATCTCGCGGGCCAGGTCCACCGCCTTCTCCGACGACCAGAGCTGGACGTGCTTGCGGGCGAGGATCCAGTACTGCTGCTCGATCGAGCGGACGTGCTCCATCACGTTGAGCTTGAAGTTCCAGACGCTCTCATCCGCTTGCAACCTCGCGATCACGATCGGCGCCCGGTTGGCCTCGAGGCCCACCAGGTTGCTGAAGTTGTTCACCGGCTGGCCGGGGAGCGGGGCCGAACCCAGGAGCGGCTGGGTGATGCTCATCTGCAGGTTCGTGGTGTAGACCGACGGCGTGACCAGGAACGTGCTGTTCTGGTAGAGCCAGTTGATGTTGTGCACGATGCTCATCTGGGTGCCGGTCGCCCCGCGCTTCTGCAGGCCGAACTGGTAGTTCACCGTGTCCTGGATCGAGACGACCGGGGTCTTGGGCCCGGAGAGCGTCAGCGATCCGCCCTGGATCGCGTTATTGAAAGGCTGCGTGTTCTTGCCCCAGTTGATCTGGGTCGTGAACGCGGTGTCGAAGACGGAGAGCGCCTGGGCGATCTGGGTCTCCTGCAGGGCCGGGTCGTAGACGCTGGCAAGGCCGCCGCCGCCGAGGACCGCCTGGCCGGCGGAGCCCGCGGCGAGCGCCGGCGACAGGAACGTCGGCTCGAAGCCCTCGATCGGGATGCCCTGGGCACCGAGGTTGATCACGCGGATGACCTCGGCGTTGTCGAGGCCGATCCGGATGGCCTCCTGCAACGTCAAGGGCCAGAGCTCCTGCGCCTCCGGGTCGTTGGTCGTGCGCGGCTTTGCGATCTTCGGGAGCTGCATGGGCAGGCTGCTGCTCAGGAAGTCGGCCTGCTTGACGTCCCGGTCCTCCAGCGCGATCTTCCCCATGTTGTCGTGGGGGACCTGCTTGGACTGGTCGATGTAAGGAAGCCTCTGGCAACCGGAGGAGAACAACCAGACCGCCGCCAGGGCAGCAGGAGTCCACCGGTTCGTGCTTAGAGTCAATCGCATGGCCCGCCGTCCTTGACAAAGTTCGCCATGTGACGCGTCACTCAAGCCGCGGGATCGCGCCGCGCCGTCCTTGGCTTGGCTCCTCGCCGGTTTTCTTGTCCCTGCTCCGAGATCCCTGCTCGATGGATCTCGAATGCCCCGCATCGAACGACTCGCGGAACCGCCGAGGGCCGGGAAGACGTGCTGACTCCGGCCCAGAGCCTGACCTGATCGGGACTGTCACCAGAGCGACGCATCACACCCTGGCGATGATCTCCGGCCACTGGCCGGAAGATCCTGACATCGGTTTGTATCGGAACTACGAGTCGTGGGACTTGAATCGATGCGGGGGATCTTACGGATTATCCGGATTCTCTCCTAGTCCAAACTTGTCGTCAGTCGAAATCGGCTGAAGACACGAGCCGACCGGCCGCGCAGGCCACGCGCCGCGAACTCAAGGGGACGGGCCGAGGCGCGTTCTTCCCGATCGCTTTTCCGGCCCGCGGAGCCACGACCTGAGCGGGAGGGAGGACTCGTCGAGACTCAACCCGCGGCGGCGGCCGGCTTGCCCGTGCTACGGTCGGCCGCGGAGGGCGGCGCCGGGGCCGCACTGCCACGCTGGGTGGCGAACTCGACATAGGGGAGCCCGAGCTTCTTCTTGAAGAAGATGACCTCGCCGGGATCCGTCCCTTCCAGGAGGTGCCCCGCGAACTGGAGGGCAAAGCCGCCGAAGAAGAGCGACAACGACAGGATCATGATCGGGACCGAGAGCAGCCCCACGTAGATCGAGAAGAGCAGGACGCCCAGGATCGTCGGCGGGATGCCGATCAGGTGGAAGACGAAGCTCACCGGGTGGCGATGACGCTCCATCCAGTGGGCGATCAGGGGGCTGGGCTCCTGGGGGGGGTAGACCATTGAGGCTGGCTCCGGAAGCGTCCCAAGCGCGCGGCTTGACGGGCCTGGCGGCCTCGTTTAGCCTGTCGGCCCGTCCTCAACATGGTAACCCTGGCGGGACGTGAATGCCAGCGTTCTTGAGGAAATCCGGGCGAGTCGTCAACGGTTCGGGGCGGATCGCCGTCAGGACCGAAATGGGGCAGCGTGAGCAGGCTTGATCCGCAATGGTTCCTGCGGTTGGTGCGGGGCGAGATCCACAACCCCGCCGCGGCCGTCGCGCGGCTGGGCCTCGGTGCGGTTGCCGTCGGGTACGGAGCAGCCGTCCGCGCCCGGAACCTCGCCTATGATCGGGGCTGGAAGCCGGCATCTCGCGCCCGGGTCCCGGTGATCTCCGTCGGCAACCTCACCCTCGGCGGGACGGGCAAGACCCCGATGGTGGAATGGCTGGCCCGCCGGTATCGACGCGAGGGCTGGCGCGTCGCCCTCATCAGCCGGGGCTACGGCCACGAGGGGGGGATCAACGACGAGGGGCTGGTCCTCGAGGAGAACCTCAACGACGTCCCCCACCTCCAGGATCCGGACCGCGTGAAGCTCGCGGAGATCGCCGTCGAGGAGCTCGAGGCCGAGCTGATCCTCCTCGACGACGGCTTCCAGCATCGCCGCCTGGCGCGCGACGTCGACCTCGTCATGCTCGACGCCCTCGATCCCTTCGGACTGGACCGGCTCTTCCCGCGGGGCTTGCTCCGCGAGCCGGTGAGCTCGCTCCGGAGGGCGTCGGCGGTCATCCTCTCGCGGGCCGACACGATCGACGCGGCCGCGGTCGAGGCCATCCGCCGCCGGGTCGAGCGGGCGGCCCCGGGCATCCCGTTCATCCGGACGCGGCACGCCCCGATCGACCTGCTGGACGCCGAGGGCCCGGCCGGGCCGATCGGCGATCTCGCCGGCAAGCATGTGCTGGCCTTCTGCGGGATCGGCAACCCGATGGGCTTCCGGCGGACGCTCGAGCCGCTCTGCGAGCTGGGCGACCTGGAGGTCTTCCCCGACCACCATCCCTACGGCGCCGGCGACGTGGCCGAGCTCACCGAGTGGGCCCGCCGCGGCGGGGCGGATCTCGTCTTGACCACCCAGAAGGATTTCGTCAAGCTCCGCACCTCGACACTCGGCGCCGTCCCTCTGCGCGCCCTCCGCATCGGCCTGGAGATCACGGAAGGTCTCGAGTCCCTGGAGCAGGTCCTTGGCAAGGTCCCCCGCCCCGCCCCCTGCGGCTGAGCGGGCGGGACCAGCGGACGCCGCGTGTCGCCGGAGGCCGACGGAATGGCCGGAAGGCATGCCTCGCCGATGAAGATCGTGGTCTTCTGCCCGAACCTGATCGGCGACACCGTGATGGCCACGCCGACGATCCGCGCCTTGCGGGAGCACTTCCCCGCGGCCCGCCTCACGGCCGTCATCCGGCCCCAGGTCGCGCCCGTCCTCGACGGCAATCCCTGGTTCGACGAGGTGATCCGGGCCCATCACAAATCCAACCGGGTCGAGGAACGATCGCGGGCCGTCCTCGGCCGGCTCCGAAGCGGCCGGCATGACGTCGCGGTCCTGCTGCCGAACTCGTTCCGCTCGGCCTGGACCGCCTGGCGTGCGGGGATCCCCCGGCGGATCGGCTATGTCCGCTACGGCCGCGGCCTGCTCCTGACCGACCGGCTACAGCCGCCTCGGGATGGGGCAGGCCGCTATCTGCCGACCCCCATCGTCGAATACTACCTCATGCTCGCGGACGTGCTCGGCGGCCGGGGAACCTCGGTGCGGCTCGAGCTCGCGACGACCAGCGAGGACGAGGCCGAAGCCGATCGGGCCTGGGCCGCACTCGGACTGACGACGGATCGGCCGGTCGTGTGCCTGAACACGGGGGGCGCCTTCGGACCGGCGAAGAACTGGCCCGCGGAGTCCTTCGCCGGATTGGCCCGGCGGCTCATTGAGGAGCGAGGCGTCTCCGTCCTGGTCCTCTGCGGGCCGGCCGAGCGGGATTCGGCCCGTGCGATCGTCCGCCTGGCCGATCATCCCGACGTCGTCAGCCTGGCCGACCTGCCGCCCAGCCTGGGCCTCTCCAAGGCGTGCGTCCGCCGCGCCGCGTTGCTGGTGACGACGGATTCCGGCCCGCGACACTTCGCCGCGGCCTTCGGCACGCCCGTGGTGAGCCTCTTCGGCCCCACCCACGTCGCCTGGACCCGGACCTACCACCCGCGGGCCGTCCACATGATCCGCCCGGTCCCTTGCGGCCCCTGCCAGCGCCCGGTCTGCGCCGAGGGCCACCACCGCTGCATGCGCGAGATCGACGTGGAGTCCGTGTTTCGCGCCGCGTGCGGGTTGCTCGATCGGGAACGGGAGAAGTCATCCGGCGAGGGCTCGCGAAGTCGGCCCTGCACGCTCCCCGAATCGAGCTACGTTTCTCATTAGGGAAGTCCTCCTGAGGATTGGAGCCTGAAGCGATGGCGACGTGGCTGATCACCGGTGCGACGGGCTTCCTGGGCCGCCACGTGGTCAAGGAGCTCGAGCGGACGCTGGCCGCGAGCGGCCACGCCGAGGACGTCGTCCTCACGATCGGTCGGCAGCCCCTGCCGGCGATCTACCCGGCGCGGTCCCTGGTCGCGGACTTAACCAGGCCGGACCAGGTCCGCGAGGCGATCCGGGCCGCCTCGCCCGATTTCGTGATCCACACCGCCGGCCGCACGCCGCCGGCGCCGGACGAGGAGATCTACCGGGCCAACTTCTGGGGGACGATCCACCTCCTGAAGGCCCTGGGGACGCTCAGGAAGCCCGTGCGCTTCGTCCTCGCGGGTTCGGCGGCCGAGCTCGGACCGGTCCCCGAGGCGGACCTGCCGGTCGCCGAGGGCTACCCCTGCGACCCGATTGGCGCCTACGGCCGGAGCAAGCACATGGCGGCGGTCGCGGCCCTGGCGGAACCCGCGCCGCTGGAGGTCTGCTGTGCCCGCGTCTTCAACCCGATCGGCCCCGGCATGCCGGAGTCCCAGGCGTTCGGCGAATTCGCCACGCGGCTGGCCGCCGACCCCGGCGATCCGCTGATTCTCCCCGTGGGCGAGCTCCAGTCCCGCCGCGACTTCGTGGACGTCCGCGACGTCGCGCGGGCGATGGTCGCGCTGGCCGTCCGCGGCAAGCCCGGCAACGTCTATCACGTCGGCACGGGCCAGTCCCGGACCGTCACCGAGGGCCTCGAGCACCTCGTCCATCTGAGCGGCCGGGCCATCAGGATCACCAGCGACCCCGCCCGAATGACCCGCCGCGGCCCGGCCGACTCCCGGGCGAATATCCGCCGCATCGGGGAAGACGTCGGTTGGAGTCCCGAAATTTCGTTCGAAAAGAGCCTTGGGGACCTCTGGACCGAACGGCAGGGAAAGGTCGCAACGGTCCGTGCGGACATCAGGCCCGTGGCGTCCCTGTCGGCGTAGCCGGTAGAATGATCCAGTCAGAAGGCGAGATGCGTGTTTCCTTTGCTCAGCCGCGCCGAGATGCGCCATTCGCGATAGGATAGCCCCCCATGGAGCCGTCTCTCGGTCATTTTCACGAGGTCCCTCCCTTGACGGGCACACTGCCCGTCATCCGAGAGCACATCGTCTCGACGCCTGACATCTGCGGCGGCAAACCCCGAATCGCGGGGAGCCGCATCCAGGTCAAGCACGTGGTCATCATGCACGAGCGAGAGAGCAAGAGTCCCGAAGAGATCGTCTCCGAGTTTCCGCACCTCACCCTGGCATCGATCTACGCGGCACTCGCGTTCTATCACGACCATCGCGAGGCGATCAACGCCGAGATCGCCTCCGATCGTGCGTGGTACGAGGAGCAACGAGAGAAGCAGCCCTCCAAGCTCAAGGATGCTCTCAAGGCACGGACGGCCAATGCCCAGGACGATACGCTTCCACCTGGATGAGAACTGTACCAAGGCCATCGCCGCGGGCCTTCGTCGGCATGGCGTCGAGGTGTCGACGACACCAGAAGCAGGCTTGCTCGGCGCCGTCGATGATGATCAGGTCGCGTTCGCACTATCGCAAGGTCGTGTCATCTTCACTCAGGACCGGGATTTCTTGAAGATCCACGCAACCGGCACACATCACCCGGGTATCGCGTATTGCGAGAAAGACACTCGAAGTCTCGGTGAGATAATCTCGTCACTGGTTCTCGTCTGGGAAATCTACGAGCCCGAAGAGCTGGCCGATCGAATCGAGTACCTGTGAGGCTTCACGATGTTCATGGCGAGCCCGTTGTGACCCTGCCGCCCTGATGCTGGTTGACTCCCGATAGAGCCTCGCCAGCTCGCCCGGGCTGACGAGCACGTAGTCCGGCGGCAGCTTGCGCTTCAGGTCCATGATCCAGGTCGGGTTGTATCGCCAGCAGAGGCCCACCACGTTCAGGAAGGCCGGGCGGCGGGAAGGGGGAAACCGACGCAGCTCGTCGAGGATGTAGGCGTTCTCGCCGTCCATCGTCCAGGTCCGGAAATCCTCGTTGGCGGCCCAGGTGTGGATGCTGTTCACCGTGTGGAAAACGACCGTGTCGTCGAGCTTGTAGGTGCATTCATCGGTCGGGATGTCGGCGCGGGTGCCGCGGCCGATCTCGGCGACGATGTAGTTGAGATTCTTGACGCCCTGGGTGTACCTGCGGAGGACGCCCTCGCGGGGGAGATTCGGTCGGCGGACGCCGCTCCAGAGGAGCTCCACGCCGTCGAGGTCGAGGAGCCGGCAATGTTCGTCCACGTAGGCAATCCAGCGAGCCCAGATCCGCTCGCGATCCTCCTTGCGGAACCGATTGGCGAAGAGGGGCTCGTTGAAGTAGACGAGGCCGTAGAAGGTCTCCGCCGGGGTCATCCGGTCGTAATACCAGCGCTGGACCAGGGGCATCAGGTCGATCGTGCCGAGCTGCATGCCGCAGCCCATCGGCACGGCCCCGCGGAGCGGGTCGGCGAAGATCCGCTGCCAGAAGCCCTGCCAGCAGCCAATGCCGTCGCAGTCCATGATGCTGAAGGCGACGTAGACCTTGTCCGGCTCGAGCTTGGTGCGTGGTGGCTGTGCCCGGGACTTCTGGCGGAAGACCGCGTCCTGGCCCTCCAGTTGGATCGCGCCGTGGACGCTCGCGTTGGACATCAGGTCGGTGCCGGGGATGAACTTGCCGTACTCCGAGCAGAGGTGTGCGAACGCGTATTCCGTCAAGTAGGCCTGCTTCGGGTCGTCCCCCGCGACCCAGCCGAACATCGGGATGGCGCCCGGCGTCGCCGCCAGGATCTCGTGGGCGAAGTCCATCTCGGCGGCCGGGTCTCCCCCCTTCTCGCGGTCATCCGGGCTCGAGACCCAGAGCTGGAAGATCCGGTGCTCCACCAGGTAATCCTGGGTGCCGAACCGCCTGCTCGGCGGGAACTGCCAGGCTAGCGCATGGTGGCTCATCCGGTCCCAGTAGTTCTCATAAACGAACCGGTACGCGTCCACGTTGCGCTTCCAGCGGCCGCGGAGGTCCATCACGACCGGCAGGTTCAGCGCCTTGCCCAGGGCTGAGGCCGTCTCGGGCGAGGCGGGGAGCGCATCGAGCAGGCCGGCCAGCATCCATGAGGCGTTGATCGACCCGGGAAGGTCCGGATCGATGACGATCAGGCCGCGGACGCGGTCGCGGAACCGACGGACGATCTCGACGGGATCGCCGAGCCGCTCCTCCTCGTCGGTGTAGCCCTTCTCCTTCATGTACGCGAGCCACATCTCGTCGATGAGCGCGGGGTCCGTCGTCCGGCTGATCAGGTAGAGGCTCGGATCCTCGCGATTGACGATCCCCTGGAGCGCGACGAGCGGGCGGATCAGCTCGTCGGGGAGCTTCGTCGTGTCGCAGACCAGGAGGTGGCGGCCGACCTTCCCCCGCGACCGCGGGTACATGCCGGAGAAGTCCCGGGGATAGGAACGCTCGACGAGCCCGGCACGCCTCCGCGCGGAGATCGTCATGGAGACGTCGTCGATCCAGAGGGCCTCGGTCGGGCCGTCGGCGAGGATGTGGATCCTCAGGGTGTGCTGGCCGGGCTGGGTCGCGGCCGTCAGCGTGACCTCGCGCCAGTCGTACGTGCCGGCTGGGAGTGGCTCGCGGAAGGTATCGCCGGCCTCCATGTCCACGCCGATCGAGCAGTTCGCGAGCTTTCGCGCCTTCGCGAAGAGGCGGATGTCGTAGGTCGTCTCGGGCTCGACGGGGATCGCGGGGGAGCGGAGGAAGGCGTAGATGTTGGGTGCGGTCGGAGAGCGGTCCTCGATCCGGACGGAGAATCTCCCGGAATGACGCGTCTCCCCATCGCGGACGATCGCGGCCCTCGTCCCCGAGCTAATGCCGATCTCCCAAACGACGGGGACGCTCGCGAGGGGCGCGGCGTCCTCGAAGCCGGCGTTCGGGATCGGGATCGAGGGCGGCCCGGATTCCGCCGACGCAGGGCCCGTCGCCAGGAGGATCGATCCGAGGAATGCACTCACAAGGGGAGCGAAGGGGGCAGGCGAAACGTCCATGGTGTGACCAACGGCTTTCAGGCTGGCATGGGTCCGGTCTCGGAAGTCGAATGATACCTCCATTCTCGACGAACGCCCCCCCCTGCACCAGCGACCGCCGTCGGCCCGGGCGCGACGCATGAGTCACGGTGGCGCGGGAGCCTCTCACGTCCGCTCCGAACAAGCCCCGGAGGGTCGGTCCTCGCCGCCGCGGCCCGGCATGGATCCGACGCCCGGGTCGGTCGTCCACGAATCGCCGCCCCGATACCGTCGACAGGCGACCGGGGGGAGGGCCGCGACCTCGGACTCCCAATCCTGAAATCATCATGCATCGATCTGAAATGATCACAAGTCGTTCGAAGCGACCTCAGTTCAAGAGAAGACGTGGCGACTTCGGTCTCCTCGTGATGCAAGCAGTCGTGGTGGTCACGCTCGCGAGCACCGGCTCCTCTCGCTGCCCCTTGCGGGGCCGCTGCGATCCCGCGGGATCGCAGCGTTCCACCGGGACATTCGGAATCGTGCCGATTCCCGCGAGATTCGGGTGGTCGTCGGAGGGCCATGCGGGGGCTCCTCGACTCGGAACGGTCTTCGTGCAGGAAGCGCCGCCGAGAAAAAGGCTCACCGCAAGATTTTTAACTTGACTGGCGACGGGAAGTGTTCCTAGATTCACATTTCAGGTGACGGTCAAGAATAACACGTCCCGTCTTTAACGTGAGATCTCGCTTCTTCGGCTCGCAGGACGTACCGAGACGATTCGAGGCCGGGCATTCCAGGAAGCCTCATTTTCCTGCCGCCCGCCTTGAAAGGAAGACGTGTACCGTATCGCGCGAGACCCGGACGCCACGGAAGGCGACGGCCCAGAAGATCCGCAAGAGGGTGGTGCAGCGACTCGCCGCCGTCTTGAATCGATCGGACTTGATTCACAGTTTTCTGCAACGAGAACCCGCATCGGCAATCGGTTGAGATCGGCCGGGAGCCGAGTCGGACGGGTCTCGTCTCTCGTGATTCTGTCGTCGTGCGCCCTTGAGTGACGTGGGCCCCGCGGGAGGCTTCCTCGTCGCAACCCGTGGCCGATGCACCGCCCGTCGGAGGTGATCGACCGAATCCGGCTCGCGTGCTCGTCACGTGCATCGATCCCCCAGCGCCATCGATTTCGGACGGGGCCGGGATCCGGCCCGAGCTCGCATCTTCTTCGACTTCTCCCGGAGGAGGCACCCTTGAAGACCCTGATCATCGCCCGTCGTCATCCGGTTCGGAGGAATCGAAACGGTCGATCGAGGTGCCCATTCCTCCCGGACCTGCTGGTCCTCGAGGGGCGGGCCCTGCTCGCGAGCCTCACGACGATCGACTTCGATAGCCTGGCCGACAGCGCGGTCGTGACCGATCAATACAAGTCAATCGGTGCGAAGTTCAACGGGACGGCCACGATCCTGAATCAGGCCACCACGCTGAACCCGCCCTTCCCTCCCCGCTCCGGGGCGCAGGTCATCTACGACTCCACGGCGACGATCCGCGTCGACGCCGTGGGCGGGGTGTGGTCGGAGGTTGGCGGGTATGTCACGGGGAATCGCGATATCGTCATGACGGCCTATTCCTCCAACGGGACCTCCCTGGGGAGCGATTCGCTGGGGGGGGCGAATTACACGGGAGTCGGGACGCCGAACAAGAAGCTCGACGTCACGGCCAGCGGGATCGCCTACGTCCAGTTCGTCGGCGGCGGCAACACCTTCACCATCGACGACTTCTTCTTCGCCCTCAACAAGATCAACCTGCAATCGGTGACCTACGCCGGCGCCGGCTACAACACCATCACGTCGGATCCCACGCCGAGCGGGGCGACGAAGGACTACAGCGCGGATCATTGGCTCGACAACAACCTGAACGGATCGACGGCCGACGCGGGCGATCATCGGTATCCGGTGCTCTATGCCTCGGCCGGGACCATGAGCGTCGCCGGCAAGTGGAAGCTGGGATCCGCCGACTCGGTGGGGACCAAGGTGAAGGTCCGGGGCGACGGGCCGGGGAACCTGGACCTGCCGGCCACGGCCGCGACCCAGGCGGGCGACGTGCTGACGCTCGCCGCGACCGCGCTTTCCAACAAGTTCGACGCCTCCGCCAAGTACTTCGACCACTTCACGATCAAGTGGGAGATCTCCTACGACGACGGCAAGACCTGGTCGGACGCCGGTTCGAGCGACAACACCGTCTATGTGTCGGCCGGGACGCCCATACCCGACAAGGACTCCGGCGATTTCTTCGAGACGGTCGTCCACCTCGCGATCACGAAGACGGACAGCAAGTCCGCCGAGGCGGATCTCATCGCCGGCGCCTGGAGCGCGTTCACGGGCCGATCCGTGTCGCGCGTCGACGGCAAGGCGCTCCACTACTACCAGAGCTATAACATCCGGAACACGACCGTCGAGACGCTCCTGAGGGACCTGGACGGCCAGTGCAGCACCTTCACCCTGCTCTTCATCGACCTGCTCAAGGTCAACGGGATCAGCAAGACGGACAATTACGTCTTCGTCAGATCGACGACGGACGACGGCTTCATCGTGAAGGACTGGACCTTCACGGGTGCCGGCAAGAGCGGCGATGCCACCTATCCGTACCTGAATCTCGGGTTCCAGAAGAAGGACACGAGTTACAAGTGGGACTACGCCGACGTCAACGACGACCCCGGGATCGCCGGCCAGAACAACGTGAATCCGGCGTCGCTCTTCAACAACCACCAGATCGCGCTCATCAACGGGACCTACTATGATGCCAGCTACGGCGTCACCTACACGGACCTCAAGGACATGGAGAAGAAGTCGATCGCGGGCTACTTCAAGGTCCAGGCGGGCTATCGTGCGAAGGAGGCGGATCTCGGCGTCGACCTGGACGGCAACGGGTCGAAGACCGACGTGATCCGCTACCCCCAGGCGTACCTGTTCCGGAAGGTGGACCTCACCAAGCCCAGCCTGAAGGAAGACAAGATCACCATCTGACGACGACGGACGCGGGCGGAGAGATACCCGGCGAGAACGACGGCGATGATCGTGACCATGCTCATGATGATGCTGCCGGCGCTCCCCGGCCCCGACGGGGCCGGGGAGCTGCCGCGGCTGGTGGAGATCGAGGGGGGCCGCCTCTACTGGTCCACGCCGCGCGGGTCCGAGACCCTGCTGAGGGCGTGGGGCCACCTGGAGGCGGCCCCGCGCGTCTATCGGTTGCCGATCGCCGCCGGCCCCGGCAAGTCGCCCCTTCGTCTCAAGGTCCGCGCGGGCTCGGCCTGGGCCGTGAGCCGACCGGAGGTCGCCCCCGGGCAGCCGCTCTCTCATCTGCTTCGAATCGCGCCGGAGGTCCTGCCCGATTTCCTCGCTCGAACCTCCGACGGCCCGTTCGCGTCCAGGCTCGTCCCCGAGGCGACCGCCCCCGGGGTCACGCCCGTCGTGGAACGCCCGCTCGAGATCGGCCGCATCGATCCGCTGACGGAGGCCTGGCTCCCCGCCCAGAGGGGCCACGGTGCCACGCCGGCCTACGATATCCTGCCCGTCGCCGAGGATGCGTGCCTCCTGATCCTCGCGGCGGGACATGAGCTCGCGATTCATGAATACCGGTATCGCTTCGACGAGAAGCTCCGGGATCATCGGGGGCGATGGCGGGAAGTCTGCCGCGTTCGGTGCGACCTCGAAGACACGTTCCGCGTGTTCCGCAGGCGCGGCCCCGGCTACCTGATCCTGACCGACTCCGGAAGCCTGTACACGCTCGATCCCGACCCGGCGGGCAGCATGAAGCCGACGCGCGTCTGGGAGGATCCGCGACGACCCATCCTCCTGGCCGTGAGTCGCGGCGAGGACCGATCCGCGCGCTTCTTCGGCCGAGGGTTCCAGCTTCGGCTCGATCCGACCCTGGTCGTCGAGGAGGATGCGTCCATCCCCGCCCGAATCGACTCGGAAGACGAAGCGTGGAACGTCATGCTCCGCTGCTCCCGGCCCCTGCTCCCGCAACCTTGATCGAGAACCGATCCCCTCACGAAAGTCGCTCCCGGAGGCTCCTGAATGAGATTCCTCGCTCGACTCCGCCACGCCGTCCCTTGCCTCGCCGTCCTGCTGGTCGCATCGGCCGCGACCCGGTCCGCCAGGGCGGACATCCTGCTCTCGGATCTCCTCGGTTCGAGCACTACGATCGATGTGGGGTCCCTCCGCTTCGAGAACTTCACCCTCGACCTCCTCAGCACCAACGTCCCCTTCGATCTGTCCCTGATCACGGTCTCCACGACGTCCACCGGACTGCTCTTCACGCCCCAGCCGGGCGCCCTGAGCGTGAGCGGGCCAGGCGCCTTCATCAACCTCGAATTCAGTTACGATGCAGTCGTTTTGGATCCCACGCTGAGCATCGACCAGACTCGGGTCGCCGTCGTCGGTCAGGTCGAGGACGGCAAGGACGCCTTCGCGCAAGCGGGAGCGAACATCTACCAGCCCATCCCGCCCGACCTGGGATTCAACCTCCTCGGCTCGATCGTCGCTTATGTCGACGGACTGCTGCCCGATCAGCTCACCGATGCACTCGACTACGACCCCCAACCGACCGTCAGGATCGAGGCGCAGATCGTCCTCCAGTCCTTCGATGATGGACCGGCCGGGCTCGAGAGCTTCTCCTACGGATTTTCCACGAGCGCGGTCCCGGAGCCATCCGGCTTGATGCTGGCGGCCGTCGCAATGGGCATGGCAGGCATGGGACGCGTTGCGTCAACCATCCGTGCTCGACGGCCCGTCTGAGCCGATCCCCGGGAAGGACGGGCCGGATCCGGGAGTGGCCGGAAACGACGAAGGGCGAGGGACGCGGGCGGTTGCGATTGACCCCGCAACGATGCTCTCTATAATCCCGATCTCGGCGCACGGAATGCGCCTGCACGGTGAAATCCCGCTTGCGCTGGCCCATGGTCAAGGAGGATCAGGATGGCCGGACGCCGACCGTTGTTCGCGATCATCCTGGTTGCGGCAGGCTTGCATGCCCTTGCCATCGCACGGTCCCCCCTTCCCGCCCAGGATGGGCTCAAGTTCATCCGGGTCGCGCGGCAGTTCCAGGTGGATTCGTGGCCCGATGCGGTTCGCGGGGCGGACGTTCATCCGCTCTACCCGGCGCTCATCGCCGCGACCGAGCCGGTCGTCTCGCGAATGATCGGCCACGGGCCGGACGCCTGGCGGATCTCGGCCCAGGTCGTCGCCGCGATCGCGTCGCTCGGGCTGCTGGTGCCGATTTACGGGCTAACGCGCAGGCTCTTCGACGAGCGGATCGCCCTGATGGCCGCGGCGATCCTCGCGCTGCTCCCCGTGCCGGCCGAGGTCGGGCACGACACGCTCAGCGATAGCCTGGGGCTTCTCGCCACGCTCGCGACCCTTCGATTCGGAGCGGTCGCGATCCGGACGAGGGCATGGCAACCGGCCCTGGCGGCGGGCCTCGCGGGGGGAATCGGCTACCTCGCCAGGCCCGAGGTGGTGGTCGCCCCGATGGCCGTGGCGTTGGCCTGGGTGGTCGCGACACTCCGCGGGATCTCTCGGGGGGACGAGGCTGCCGACGAACCGCATTGGGGCTCGGCCGGAGCCTCACCCTCCCGAATGTGGACACACGTCACGGGGCTACCCGCGCTGGCGATTTCCACCCTGGCACTCGTCGGCAGCTATGCCCTGGTGAAGGGGCAGGTCTCGGAGAAGCTCGCGCTGAGGTATGGTGCCGCGATCGGCTCGCAGGCGATCGTGCATCGGCCTGTCCCGCAGCTCCTTCCCCGGGGGCTCAAGGAGGCCGACCTCGACTTCTCCGCCAAGGAAGAAGGCGAGCGGACGACCATCCGGGGCCCTCGAAAGGCCATCTCGATGGCGCTGACGGAATGGTGGGATGAGCTCTGCTGGGGATTCGCGGTGATGACCCTCTGGGGCCTGGCCCGCCAGCGGTTCGTCCTGGGGCTGTGCCGTCGAGCGGACGACGACGGAACGACCGGGCCGCGTGGGGGTCCCGAACGCCTGGTGCTCGGCGTCTTCGCCGCCGTCTTCCTGGTGGTGCTCGTGCGGCATGCGACCTCGCTGGGATACCTGTCGGGACGCCACATGCTGCCGATCGTG
The DNA here is from genome assembly GCF_011064615.1 of Aquisphaera insulae. Lineage (GTDB taxonomy): Bacteria > Planctomycetota > Planctomycetia > Isosphaerales > Isosphaeraceae > Aquisphaera > Aquisphaera insulae. The sequence continues at coordinate 60,684 of NZ_JAALJH010000045.1, forward strand.
GCGGTTTCCGTCCCCTGGGCGGCGGCCGGGACGTTCGTCTGCCTGCGAGGGCTCGGCCGAGTGCTCAGGCTCCGGCCTGGCCTGGCGCGAGGGGCCTGCGTCGCCGCCGTCGCCGCGGTCGTGACGGTACTGGCCGTCTACCAGGTTCGTCCCGGGCATCCGACCCGCCGGGGCCACCTGGCCGCGGGCCGCTGGTTGCAGGCACACGCCGAGCCGGGCGAGGCCGTGCTGGACACGCGCGGCTGGGCCCGGTTCGTCTCGGGCTCGAACGGCTATGACTACTGGCACGTCCGCCAGGCCCTGACCGACTCCCACCTGCGGTACGTGGTCGTCGGCGTGGAGGAGCTGGCCGCGCAGACCCCGCGGGCGAGGACCCTGTCCAGCCTGCTGGCCTACGCGGCGACGCCGCTGATCGAGTTCCCCGTTTTCAGCGGTTCGAAGGATGTCGGCGTGCGGATCTATCGGTTCCAGCAGCCCGGTTCCTGGGAGGGGCTGACTCCATGAATTACGGCTCGCTCTGGGAACGATTGGTCCGCGGTGTCCGCTGGTCGTGGATCGACCCGCGATACCGCTCGGCGCTGCCGGCGGACCTGGACGCCTCGGTCATGAGCCTGGAGAGCCTGGACCGCCTGCACGCCAAGCAAGGGCGATCGACGGCCCGGGTCCGGTTCCACCCCGGGACCGGGAAGCCGGTGACGGTCTACCTCAAGCGACACTTCCGGCTCCCCCTGACGAGCGGGCTGGCCGCGCTCTTGCATCCGTCGGGCCGCCATTCACCCGGGGCCTCGGAGTGGGCCCACCTGGAGCGGGCCCGAGCGATCGGCGTGCCCGTGCCGGAGGTGATCGCCACCGGAGAACGGATCGGCCCGTGGACGTCGCTCCAGAGCTATCTGATGGTCGCGGAGCTGACCGGCAGCCGCGAGCTGAACGTGGCCATCCCGGAGCTCCAAGAGACGATGGAGCCCGCGGCCTTCGCGGCCCTGAAGCGGCGGGTCGTGATCCGGATGGCCGAGCTCACGGCCCGGCTCCACGCGGCCAAGGCGTTTCACAAGGACCTGTATCTTTGCCACTTCTACCTCGACGAGGAGCGGCTGAGGCGGGACGAGAACGACGTGGACCTGGCGGTCATCGACCTGCATCGGCTGGGCGTGCATTCGCTCTGGCCGGATCGCTGGCGGTGGAAGGACCTGGGCCAGTTGCTCTTCTCGACGGGAGGCGTTGCCGGGATCGACGGCCGCGACGTCCTGAGGTTCTGGAAGCACTACCGCCGCCTGGTGGGCCTGGCACGCCCCGCCTGGCAGGCGCGGATGATCCGGATGAAGGCGCGACGGTACGAGGAGCACAATCGCCGGCACGGCTGACCAGTCGACCCGGCGGCGAGCGAATCTCATGGGGAGGGCGAACGATGGAAGTTCCGGTCCCTTCCACGGAGGCGGAACCATGCGGTTGGCACTGAACTTCTCGCGGATCGACCCATCCAAGGGGGGCGCGGAGACCTACGTCATCGACCTCTGCCGCAGCCTGGTGCGGGCGGGCCATGACGTGGACGTCTACGCCGAGAGCTGGCAGCCCGGCGCCCTCCCGCCCGAGGTCCGGCCGATCAAGGTCGCCGTCAAGGGGACGACCAGGAGTGGCCGGATCTGGAGCTTCGCGCGAAACTCGGCGGCCGCCATCAATCCGGCGGACTACGACTGCACGGTCGGCTTCATCAACACGTACGCCCACGACGTGATCATCCCCCAGGGTGGCGTCCATGCGGGGAGCTTGCGGGCCAACGCGCAGCGATTCCGCAACCCGGTCCTGCGTCGGCTCTACATCCTGGGCAAGCGGCTCAACCCGAAGTTCACGCTCTATCGGGCCATCGAGCGGCGGCAGTACGCGGCCCGTCGCCGGGCCCAGGTGGTGGCCGTCAGCGAGATGGTCCGGCGCCATGTGCAGGAATTCCAGGGAGTGCCCCGCGAGCGGATCCACGTCATCCCGAACGCGATCGACGTCGGCCGCGTCCATCTGGATCATCCCGGCGCCGTCCGGTGTGCCTTCCGAAATCGACTCGCCCTCGAGCCTGACGACGTGGTGGGCCTGTTCGTCGGCCACAACTTCGCGCTCAAGGGGCTTCGGCCCCTCCTGAAGGCGCTGGCGAGGCGGCACGGGGCCGGCGGCCGGCCGATCCACCTCCTGGTCAGCGGCGGGGGACGCGTGGAGGCGTATCGCCGCCGGGCGAAGGCGCTCGGGCTGGGCGACGCGGTCCATTTCCTGGGCTATCACCCGGACATCCGCGAATGCTACGCGGCCAGCGACTTCTTCGTGCTCCCGTCGTACTACGACCCGTGCTCGCTCGTCGTCCTGGAGGCCCTGGCGTTCGGGCTGCCGGTGATCACGAGCAAGCAGAACGGCGCCGGCGAGCTGATCGCGGAGGGCCGCGAGGGCTTCGTCGTCGCCGCGCCGGACGCGATCGACGAGCTCGCCGCCGCGCTCGACGCGATGGCCGATGAGGCACGCCGGTCCTCGATGGCGGCGGCGGCGGCGAAGCTCGGCGCCGTGCAGACGTTCGACCGCCATGTCGAGGCCCTTGTCCGGGTCTTCGAGACGGTTGCCGCCGCACGGGCGGGCCACGGCTCGCACGGAGAGATCGGCGGCGCTCGGCCGCACTCCGGCCTCTCCCGGGAACGAAAGCCCGCGCGAAGCTGACCGAATCGAATCGGACCAAACCATCCCCTGCGTCGATCCAGGAGGGAAGACATGAGCAAGAAGGCGATTCTGCTGGCGGGAGGCAAGGGGACGCGGCTGCGGCCCTACACCCACGTCCTCCCCAAGCCCTTGATGCCGCTGGGGGGAGAGGACCCGATGCCGATCATCGAGGTCGTGCTCCGCCAGCTCGCGCGGCACGGCTTCGGCGACGTGACCATCATCACGGGCTACCTGACGGAACTGATCGAGACCTTTTGCGGCGACGGCCGCAAGTTCGGCACGCGGATTCGCTATCGTCGCGAGGTCGCCCCGCTCGGCACGGCGGGCGGCCTGACGTTGCTGAAGCGGCCGTCGGATCCGGTCCTGGTGATCAATGGCGACATCCTCACGACGCTCAATTACGGGGCCATGTACGAGTTCCATTGCTCCCGGGGCGCGGCGGCGACCATCGCCTCGTATCCGCGGGAGGTGAAGATCGACTTCGGCGTCCTCGAGTTCGGCGACGACCCCCACGTCTTGACGGGATACCGCGAGAAGCCCGAGTATTCGTTCCTGGTGAGCATGGGCGTCTACCTGCTCGACCCGATCGCCTGGGACTTCCTCACCCCGGGCGAGGCGTTGACGATGCCCGACCTGCTGGAGTCGATGCGAGGCGTGGGGCATCCCGTGCTTTGCTACCGCCAGTCCTGCTACTGGCTGGACATCGGCCGGCACGACGACTATGCGACGGCGAACGAAATCTTCGACACCCGCCGCGCGTCGTTCCTGGGGAATGCCGACCGGCCGGCCGTGACCATGGGACGTGACCAGTGATCGGGATCGACAATCCCTGGATCCAGGACATGCTGGGGGGGCTCGTCGGCTATGCCGTCGGGGGAATCCCGTTCGGCTTCCTCATCTTCAAGGCGGTCCGCGGGGTCGATATCCGGACCGTGGGCTCGGGGAACATCGGCGCGACCAACGTCGGCCGGATGCTCGGGTTCCGCTTCTTCCTCCTGGTCTTCGTCCTGGACCTCCTGAAGGGGTTGCTTCCCACCCTGGGCCTCCCCTGGGCGATCGGCCGGGCCGGAGTCGCTCCGTCGCCGGACCTCGCCGTGTTCACGGGGCTGGGGGCGATCCTCGGGCACAACTTCCCCGCCTACCTGGGATTCCGGGGGGGAAAGGGCGTGGCCACGAGCCTGGGCGCCTTGCTGGCGCTCGATCCGGTCGCGTCGGGCGCAGCGGCCGTCGCCTGGTTCGCGGTCTTCGGGGCAACCCGGATCGTCTCGGCCTCTTCCATCGCGGGGGCGATCGGATTCGTCGCCGCGTACTTTGTCCGCACGTCCGAGCCATGGAGCCGGGAGCATCTGGCCATGAGCGTCTTCTCGATCGCCATCGCGGTCCTGCTGATCGGCCGGCATCGCAAGAACCTGGGCCGGCTGCGCGACGGCACCGAACCCCGGGTCTCGTTCCGGAAGGGGCGGGAAGAGGGAGAAGCAAAAGACAAGGGCCCGTCCGCGGGGCGGGTCTCGCTCGGGATCCTCGCCGGACTGGCCGTGGTCGCGAGTCTCGCGCTCGGCGCGGGGGCCTGGCTGGCCGGGCGAGCCTCGGAGTCGGTCTCGCTCGTGACCACTCCGCTGACCCTGCGCGAGGTCGCCCGCGAGCTGACCGGCCAGCAGCGGACGACCCGCATCCAGCTCGCGGAAGGCGGCAAGTCGCTCGTCGTGATGTGTCCTCGATATAACAAGACCCTCGTCTACGGGGTCGACGAATCGCTCCGGATGGAGAGGCTTGCGGTCATCGACCTGGACGGCCGGCCGGTGGCGATCGCCGCCGGGGTTGAGTCCGTGCGGATCCTCCAGCGGCCCCCGGGGGACGACAAGCACCTCGGCCCGGGCTGGTTGGAGTGCTTCCGCCTGGACGGCACGAAGGTGGGGACGAGGATCGAGGCGGGCTACTACCCCGACGACATGGCCATCACGCCAGACGGCCGATTCGCCCTGGTCCTGAGCTCGGGCCGAGCGGAGGGGGACGCGAAGAAGCCGCTCCCCTGCCTGGAGATCTATGGGATCGACCCGGCGACCACCGTGGGCACCGGTCAGAAGCCCATCGGCCGCCTGGAGCTGGACCCCTCGGACGATCCCGATCGACTGCACCTCTCGGCGAACGGCAGCCGGCTGCTCATCCGGCTGGCCCACTCCGACACCGGCCTGGCGGTGGACCTCTCCAATCCGGCGAATCCCCGACTCGTCGGCCGCACGCCCTTGAATGCGACGGCCGGCCCCTACCTATCCCGGAGCCCGGACGGGGACTCGATGATCATGCCGGCCGGATCGGACTCGGAGGCCGTCGCGTTCGACGATCCGGATCCGAGCCGCCGCGACGTCGCCCGGACCGCGATGTCGACCGACGCGGGAGAGTCCTTGTCGCGGCCCCTCTTCCTGGTCGCGACACGCCCCGAGGACTCGTGCCTGGAGATCAGCCTGGACCAGGGCCAGCGTCGATCGCTCGGGCGCTTCCCCATGATGGGGCCGCTGAACCTGGGCGGGACTCGTCCGACCGGCCTGTCGTATTCCCCCGAGCGCGGGCTCCTGGCCGTTGCCACCAAGCCGGGGACGATCCACCTCATCGAGGTCCGGCCGAGGGCCGACGTCGATCGCCTCACGCCGGGCGATCCCCGCCGATGATCGACGACTCCTGTGGTTTCTTCTTCATAGCGAATTAAAGCCGGGAAAATTGCGAGAAATGCCCCTTGACGCTGCGGGCATGGCATCACCATGATGTTGCTCACTGAGACTGAATCTCAGTGTCAAACCGGCCGCATCGACACTGGTCCTGTCGAGGCGAGCTCCACGTCCCTCCGCATTGTGTCCTCGCATCCGAGCCGCCGATCCGACGACGAGCGTCAGTCCAGGGTCCATGGCCGCGATCCCCCGCCGAGACGATCCGGCACGGCTTCCGGATGTCGCCTCCTCGCGCGTGGATCCGGGCAGGGTTTCCGGCCGCGACCGACGTGGACTCGGTCCTTCCCGCTCATGCGAGTCTCGGGCACCGGATAGACATCGACATCAGGGAGTTGCGTCCATGGTCCACTTGAAGCGAGCGGGCTTCACGCTCATCGAGCTGCTGGTGGTGATCGCGATCATCGCCGTGCTCATCGCCCTGCTCCTCCCGGCCGTGCAGTCGGCCCGGGAGGCGGCGAGGCGTATCCAGTGCACGAACAACCTCAAGCAGCTCGGGCTGGCGCTCCACAATTATGAAGGGGTCTGGAGCGTCTTCCCGGCGGCCGCGCAGAGCACGTCGGATTACGCACCCTACTCGGTCTACTTCAACTTCACGGGCTATGCCCAGATCATGCCGTACCTGGAGCAGGGGAACCTCTACAACGCGACGAACTTCTCCTCGGCGATCCCCGGCAACTTCTGGGGCTGGGATTCCTGGGACAACTCGACGACGTTCGGGTCGCAGGTCTCGACCTTCCTCTGCCCGTCGAATCCCCGCGACGGCCGTCCGGCCTTCGCCGGCCAGTCCGGGCAGGCCTGGCAGGTGGCCCAGGCCGCGGTGACCGACTACCTGTTCAACGGCGGTGCCGATCCGTTCGTGTCGTCCTCCTACGTCAACCAGGGCCAGCGGGGCCCGTTCGCGTTCGAGTCGAACGCCCGGGTCTCCTCGGTCACGGACGGGCTCTCGAACACGCTCTTCATGGGCGAATCCCTGGGCGGCAACGCGGCCAATCCGCGGTACGCCGTCGGCTGGGGCTCGACCCGGACCTGCGCCCCGCTCCAGAGCTTCAAGGGCGCCAGCGGGACCAAAACCTATTCGAGCGTCATTTACGAAAACCTGATGTTCATGGGATACGGCCGCGAGGTCACCAGCAACGGCCAGGGGATCATGGGCGGCCTGGTCGCCCGGACCGTGGACGCCTCGGGCGCCTTCTACGGGCCCAATGACTGCGGCAGCTATTCGGGGACGGGGCTGTTCACCCCCCACCTCCCCTTTTCGGGCGTGGGCCAGATCACGCCCAACTTCCACGGCATGCACCCCGGCGTCGTCCAGTTCGCCATGGGCGACGGCTCGGTCCGGTCGATCCGATCGTCGATCAACCCGGCCGCGTACACGGGCCTGTCCAGCATCGCCGGCGGCGAGGTCATCTCGGCCGACTCTTACTGATCGTCATCGTGGAGGTCCGGAGATGGAGTCGAGGCGACGGCGGATCGACGTGGCGACGGCGACGCTCGCGGCGATTATGATGGGCGTGATGGGCTGCTCGGACGGAGGGCCTGCGAAGCGGTCGCCCACGTCCGAGGAGGACCCGGCACGCCACGAGGCGGCCGTGAAGGCCGCCGAGGCGAAGGCCAGGGCCGACCAGGAGGCCGAGGGGAAGGCGATGCGGAAGGCGCGACGGAGCACACCGAACCCATGACCGGTCAAAAATACGAGATCGCGAACATGACGAACACCAGAAAGGGAGCAAACTCCGCCATGGAGCCCATCCATTCCACGCGTCCCCGAGGCGCGGCGTTCCTGGCCGGGATCGTCGGCCTGGCCCTGCTGGCCCCCTCGCCGGCCCAGGCCCATTTCCTCTGGCTGAAGGCCGGCCAGCAGGGCGCTCGTCCGGAGGTCCGGGCCTTCCTGAGCGAGACGCCGGAGCCGGACGACGCCGCCCTGCTCAGGGTGATCGAGAAGGCGAAGATCTCCGAGCGGGGCAGGACGCTCTCGTGGAAGAAGGAGACGGACACCTTCCTCGTCGGGCTCGGCGACGCCTCGCCGGCCTGGGTCGACGGCGACTGCGACCTCGGGTACATGAGCCGCAACGGCACGTCGTTCCTCCTCCTCTACACGGCGCGCGCGCAGTTCGCCCCGTCGAAGGCCGCCGACCCCGCGACCGACGCGACCGGCCTGCGGCTGCGGCTGGTGACGCGCGAGGGGAAGGTTCCCGCGGTCCTGGTGCTCTTCAACGGCAAGCCCCAGGCGGGAGTCGGGCTGAAGTCGCTCGTGGGCTCCGACGCGGCCGAGTGCAAGTCCGACGACCATGGCCTGGCGGAGCTGCCGGACGTCGCCTCGGGCAAGGCTGGCCTCCTGGCCAAGTACGTCGAGCCCGCGTCCGGGACCCGTGACGGCAAGCCCTACACCGAAATCCGCCACTACGCCACGCTCACCGTGGCGACCGCCTCGCCCACCGCCGCGGCCCCGGGCGCCAGCCCGACGGCGGTCGCGCAGGCCCGAAAGCTCGCGACCATGCCGGAGGCCGTGAACAGCTTCGGCGGCGCCGTCTGCGGCGACTGGCTGTACGTCTACAGCGGCCACACCGGCGAGACTCACAAGTATCACCGCGGGATGACCTCGACCCACTTCCGCCGGTTCAACCTCAGGGATTGCAGGACCTGGGAGGAGCTCCCGGCCGGGCCATCGCTCCAGGGCGTGACGCTATTGGCCCATCGCGGCGCGCTCTACCGCGTCGGCGGCATGACCGCCCGCAACGAGCCGGGGAAGCCGGCGGACCTGGTCTCCACGGCCTCGTTCGCCCGCTTCGATCCGGAGACGAAGACCTGGACCGAGCTGACCCCGCTCCCCGCCCCTCGATCGACGCATGATGCCGTCGTCGTCGGCGACCTGCTCTACGTCATCGGCGGCTGGAACATGCCCGGGGGCGAAGCGTCCAACTCGGAGTTCCTGGAGGACGCCCTGGTGATCGACCTCACGAGGCCGTCGGCCGGGTGGCAGCCCCTCCCGAAGCCCCCCTTCCAGCGGCGAGCCCTGGCCGTCGCCGAACGGGGCGGGAAGATCTATGCCGTCGGCGGCCTCGAGGACGAGGGCTCGGTCGTCCGCCGGGTCGACATCTACGACCCCGCGACGCGGACCTGGTCGCGCGGCCCGGATATCCCGGGGGGGAAGATCCAGGGATTTGCCCCATCCGCCTTCTCGGTCTCCGGCGAGCTCTACGTCTCCGGATCGGACGGGACGATCCAGCGCCTCAGCCCGGCCGGCGATCGCTGGGAGCTGGCGGGTCAGCTCGCGGTCCCCCGGATGACCCACCGCCTCCTCCCCGGGATCGACGGCGACGTCCTGGCCGTCGGCGGCACGGCCTCGCGGAAGTCGGTGGACTCGATCGAGTCGCTCGTCGTCGCGACCCACTGACCTACACGGGCGGCCGGTTCCGGTGCACCCGGCCGCCGGGTAGAATGTCCCACACAGGGACGAAAGTCCCGTCGCGACGGCTTCCGGCGCGACGGGACTGGCCTCCATCCTCTCGCCGCGGCTTCGTCATGACCGAGTTCCCGCATACTTCTCGATCGGGTCGGACGCCGCCGGAGCCGCCCGTCTACTGTCCGCGATGCCGGAAGGCCGCTCCCGCCCCCGAGGCCGGCGCCAACGATTGTTGTCGCGTCTGTGGCGAGGCCCTGCAAACGCAGGGTTACTGCCCCGTCTGCGAGCGACGGTGGCTGCTCCCCGTGGGCGTCCCCTGCCCCAAGCACGACCTCGAGCTCGACGCGCTGGGACCGCCCCGGCCTCCGCTCGAGGGGGTCGACGGCTCGCAACGATGGGTGACCGTCGCCGATCTGGCGGATACCGTGAGCATCGAGCCGGCGCGGATTCGCCTGGAAGCCGAGGGCATCCCGACCTTCGTCGACGGTGAGCGGATGGGCTCGCGGTCCATGTACCAGGTCGCGACCGGAGGGATCCGCCTCAAGGTCCCGGAGCACCTCGCGGCCGACGCTCGGATCATCCTGTCGCAGACCTGGAGGGCGACGGTCGCGGAGCTCGACATCGAGGAAGTTGAAGAGGACGACCCGGACGAGATCCGAGCGAGAGGTCCGCACGCGAACGAGCCCGTGGAGCCGCCGTCGGTCCGCTCGAGCATCCTGCTGTTCCTCGCGATCGGCCTGTCGACCCTGGCGATGCTCCTTTTCCTCTTCTTGCAGCGACGGAGCTGAGTGAACCGGACCCGGGCGGGCTCACCGTCCGGCGGCCGGCGGCTGATAGGCGAGCCAGAGTGCCTTGAAGTAGCGGAGCACGCGTTCCGGGTCGGGGCTCTCGGGGATCTCGGCGAGGGTGTAGCCTTCGTAGCCCCGGGCCGCGAGGAGGCCGAAGAGCTCGCGCCAGGGATAGGACGCGTCGAACAGGTCCCGGAGATGGACCTCGCGGATCTTGCTCGCGATCGGCGCGAAGCCGGGCTTCACCGAGCCATCGACGACGTCCGAGGGGTTCGAGTTCCAGCAAGCGAAGACGTTGGGATGATCGGCGTAGGCCATGATCTTGGCGAAGTGTGGCAGCTCCTGCGTGATCGCGCCATGGACTTCCACGCGGATCTCGACCCCGAACCCGGCGGCATGCTCCCCCACTTCGTGGAGGGCCCGCCCGATCTGGCGGAGGGTCTGGTCCAGGTTCGCCCCCTTCGGGATCCCGTTGGGCCGCACCTTGACGCCGGGCGAGCCGAGGTCGTGGGCCAGGAGGACGTACGCCTTCGTATCCTCGATGTTCTTGCGGACGACGGCCGGGTCGCTCGCCTGGTACTCGAAGGCCGAACCGAGGCCGGCGAGCTCCACCGGCGAGCCGTCGAACCTCCGGCGGACCTCCGCTCGCTCGGCCTTCGTGAGGTTGACCTCCACCTTGTGGGCGTGACCCGTCCGGAGCTCCACGCCGTGGATCCCGACCTTCTCCAGGCGGGCGAGGATCGTCGTCAGGTCCCAGTCCTTGGCGATGTTGTACGTGACGATTCCGAGACGAGCCATGATCGAGCCCCCATGCTTTTCCTCGCGCCGACCGACCTCGGGCCGACGACCTGGCGTGCACTGTAGATCGACCGGCGGATTCCGTTCAATCCCGGAGCGGCGCCGGTCTGCCTCGACATCGAGCACGCCCGGCGATCACGACTGGACGATCGCCGGGCGTTCGCTTAGGCTGGAATCCTCTTTGAGAATTCGACCGGGTAGCTCAGTCGGTAGAGCAACGGACTTCGAGCGGTCGATGGGCCGCGAGGGAGCCTCGCGCGGGAAGACGCGGAACCGCGACGAGTGGATGCCGCAGTATGCTGGAACGCCCTGAGAGCCCCCGCACCACAACGTGGCCGGTGACGGCGAGCGTGACGGTCAGAGAAGCGGGGGATTGGGTGATCAGCAGGCAAGGGACCGGTGGATCACCGGCCTCGGCCCCAGAGACTAGACGCGGCACGCCTGCGATGGCGAAGGTATAGTCCAGACTTCCAACATCCCCGCAACGCGACGGCCCCCGGGCCGGCGCTTCGGACGATGGTCGGCGAAAGCCGATGGAGTAGGTTAATCCGTTGGTCCTGGGTTCGAGTCCCAGCCCGGTCATCGCGCCCGCGTGGCGCACCCGTCGCGGCTCCTATCCCCGAGTCCTTCCCCTCCCTCGCGACTTGCGGGGAGGCTCGGGCTGGTTGACGACCGAGGCCAGCAGCTCGGCGAGCCGCCGGCCCGCGTCGCAGTCGCAGGCGGCCAGCTCCGCCATCTCGGCGAAGCTGAGCTGGGGATCGGGGAACGGCAGTCGCCCTTCCGCCTGCTCCGCGGTGGTCAGCAGCGTGTACAGCTTCGCCCGATGGCGGAGCTTCACCCCGCACCGCCTGAGCAGCTCGAGTTCGCGGTAGAAGGTCCTCAGCCCGATGCTCAGATGCGCGAGGATGCCCTCACGGGTCCTGGCATCTTCGGCCACGAACTTGACCAGCCGATGGAGCCTGGCGGCTCGTTGCAGGGTGATGTGGACCGACGGGCGACGCCGGATGCTCTGGGGATTGCTCATGCTCGACAGCCTTCAAGATCCAGGGCGATCCCGGCCCGAGCGGGCGGGCGGGACCGGGCCTTGGGGCCCCTCGCCTTTGCCGCCCTGAGAGCGGCAACAAATACCCGGCACTCCGTGCATCCATGCCGGCCACCGATCTTATAGTCACGACCGATCGATCGGAAGGGTTCTCCCGATCCTGCGGGCTGGGAATATTCTAACGAATCCCTCAAGAGATCCGATTATCCGGTCGATAATCAGCGATGGTTCGCCAAGTCTCCCTGCACTTCGGCCCCGGGGCTTCGGCCCCCTGAAAGCCCTGCCGCACGCAAGTCTTTGAGCGGCAATACGTTTCACGAAGATCGCAGGGAAGCGTTGGCTTGGGTCGTGGCTCGCGAGGCGTTCGAGGTGTACGCCGCAGCAGTCGATCGGCCTTGCCTCCCGGAAAAGGGGTAAGAGAATCATGTCGCCGCGAAAGCCATCGCCAACGAGACGCTCCTTCCAGCCCCGAGCCGAGGACCTGGAAACCCGACAGTTGCTCTCGTCGCTGTCGACGAAGGTCTCGGCCACCGTCTCGGGCGTCGACACCAAGGGCGACCGCTGGACCCTGACCCTGTATGGTCCCGGCACGCTCAACGTGGTGGATACCTCGGGGACGGCCTTCACCAAGGCGAACGCGAGCAAGGCCCGCGACATCGGCGTGATCACGGTCTCCGGCACGGTGACGTCCGAGAGCCGGCTGATCGGCAAGGTGACCCCCGGGTCGGGATCGGACGGCCGCGTCTTCTTCCAGCAGCTCAACGTCATGGCCAGCGGGGCCTACGGGAAGCTCGACTCGACGCGGCTCTCGTCGGACCGTGACGTGTCCGCCCAGAACGGGATCGCGGCGGTGAACATCCCCGACTTCTGGCTCGGGAACACCAGCGGCACCAAGCCCACGTTCAACTCGCCGATCCACTCCGGCGCGTTCGTGGCCGGCGGGATCGACGCCACCGAGGGGATCAACGTGCTCCGCTTCGGCGGCATCGACACGACGTACACCCCGACCGGCGGCACGGCGCTGAACACGACCTCGCAGGCGAACGAGTTCATCGTCAACATCGGGACCCCGATTGCCTCGGGCGTGAGCATCATCCTCAACAAGGTGATCACCGACGCCCAGACCACCGCACCGACCGGGACCGCCACGACCGGCACCGTCAATCAGCAGAGCGCGACCTTCCTCGTCACGGGCCGGCTCAACCTGTTCCAGGCGAACGAGATCGATGGCAACACGACGAACGCGACCTCGACGCTCCCGTCGGCGGTGCCGTCCCAGTTCCTGGTCAATCCGGCGGCACCGACGCCGACGACCACCGCGGCCGGCGGCACCTACGTCATCTCCCAGGGAGGCGCGGTCACGGGCCAGATCGGCAAGGTGAAGGTGTTCGGCAACGCCACCAACTTCACGACGTTCGCCCTCGTGGGAGACGTCTTCTCCTCGGCCGTCGACGCCACCCTCGATCCCAAGGTGTCGAACTTCTTCATCGGCGGCGAGACGAACAACGTCGCCCTGATCGCCCCCGGCGGCTCCCGGAACGTGAGCTTCGGCCGCGGCATGGACAACGTCCTCATCAACACCCAGTTCATCCAGAACCTGCATGCCAACCGGGGCGGAGTGAACTCCTTCGTCACCGTCTCGCGGCAGATCGGCAACATGGTACTGGGCGGCGACCTGATCAACTCGTTCGTCCAGTCCGGCTACAGCCAGACGCTGGCGACTTACGCGAGCACTCCGGCCGGCACGTTCACCGCGGGCGGCGGCATCTTCAATGGCGTCCGGCCCCCCAACATCACCGACCGCCTCCAGAGTTCGCTCTCGGGGGTGTTTGCCCCCTCGGCCCACGGCGGCGGGGCAATCCACGGCCGGATCGCCGGCAACGTCCTCGACTCGGTCATCTCCACCTCCGTGGATCCCGATCCGAGCGGCCGCAACGAGCCCGGCACGTTCCAGACCATCACCAGCAAGTTCTTCCCCTTCGGGGCGCCGGAGAACGTGGTCCTGCCCCGCGGCACCATCAACCTCAAGGTCGAGGGGACCGTGGACAACAGCGGGCTCCAGTCCAGCGGCATCGTCTCGCCGGACGTGGCCGCGAACTCGGCCTTCTTCGCCGCCTCGGTCAAGGTCGACAAGGGCCCGGTCGTCCCGCCCAACGTCGACCAGTCACCGCGGACGACCCCGGTCCGGTTCGGCTACAGCCAGCGATTCATCAAGGGGCTGGTCCGGCGCGACAACTCGATCAGCTATCCGGGCAAGAAGTAGGGTTGAAGCCGAGGCCGAAGCCCGCCGCGATCATTTCGCGGCGGGCAGCTTCTCGGCGATGTCGCGGCGATAATGCCCCCTGGGGAAGCGGATCGCCCGGACGGCCTCGTAGGCACGGTCGCGGGCCTGCTCCAGGGTGTCGCCCAGCGCGGTGACGTTCAGGACCCGGCCGCCGTCGCTGACGATCCGAGGCTCGCGTCCCTCGCCCGGCGAGGAGCGTAGCGTCGTGCCGGCGTGGAAGACCTTCACGTCGGGCATCCGGTCCGCCAGGTCGATGTTCTCGATCGGGTGGTCCCGCTCGTAATGCCCGGGGTACCCCTCCGCCGCCATGACCACCGTGACGGAAGGCCGCGGATCCCATTCCATGCGGACGCGGTCCAGCCGCTCATCCACGACCCCATCGAGCGCGTCCAGGAGGTCGGACTTGAGGCGCATCAGGATGACCTGGGTCTCCGGATCTCCGAACCGGACGTTGAACTCGAGGACCTTCGGCCCCTGGTTCGTCAGCATCAGGCCCGCGTACAGGATCCCCCGGAACGGCCTCCGCGCACGCTTCAGGGCGTGGACGGCCGGGACGAGGACCTCGCGCTCGATCTCCTCCATCAACTCGGGCGTCATCCGGGGCGTGGGGGAGAAGGCCCCCATGCCGCCGGTGTTGGGACCCTCGTCGTGATCGAACGCGCGCTTGTAATCCTGGCTGGACTCCAGGGGGACGATCGTCCGCCCGTCGGTCAGGGCCAGCACGCTCGTCTCGAAGCCGTCGAGCCGCTCCTCGATCAGGAGCGTATCGCCCGCCTGGCCATAGATCCGGCGGACCATGATCTCGTCGATCGCCTGGAGCGCCTGACGGAGGTTGTTGCAGACGTAGACCCCCTTGCCGGCGGCGAGCCCGTCGGCCTTGAGGACCAGCCCCAGCGGGCGGCCCAGGACGAAGTCGCGCGCGTCCGCGACGCTGCCGAAGACCCGCCGGTGGTTCCGCTCCTCGATCTCGACCTGGACGCCGGGGGCCATCATCTCCCTGGGATCCAGGATCCTCTCGATCGCCTCCAGCGACTCCGCGGCCGTCCGGCAATGGAGCGTGTGGCGGATCGTCGATCGCCCCCGCGACCGGATCACCAGCGAGACCTCGCGAGACAGGATATAGTGCTCGGCATCCGGCGCCGACCGGAAGACCCGGTAGTCCGCCGTCGGGATCCCGGCCTGACGCATCAGGTCCTTGGCGAAGGTCTTGGACCCTTCGAGCTCGGCCGCGTCCTTCCGGGGCCCGAAGATCCTCATCCCGTCCCGCTGGAAGAGGTCCACGATCCCCCTGACAAGCGGCTCCTCCGGCCCCACCACCGTCAGCCCGATCCCCTCGCGCCTGGCGAACTGCAAGAGCCCTCGATGGTCATTCGCCTCGATGGACACGTTCTGGACGTCGAGCGCCGTCCCTGCATTTCCCGGGGCGCAATAGACCGCCGTCACGCGCGGCGACTGCTTGAGCTTCCAGCAGAGCGCGTGCTCTCGCCCCCCCTTGCCGATCACCAGGACTTTCAAGCTGCGGACTCCCGAGAGGACCTTGAGTCGGTTTTCCGCATCCATCTTAGAGAGCACCTCCCTCTGAGAACAGGACCGTCTCCCGCCAGCGGATCCCGGCCCGGACGTCTCCCCGACCTCGAGGCCCCTACGCCGGCCTCGTCGTGGCCGGTCCGCCACGGCCCTCAAGCACCAACCTCCCGGACCCGTCCAGGTCTGATAAGGCTGAACCTCAAGATGGCGGGAGCCCCGGAGGGGGCGGTCGCCGGGGCCAGCCGAGGGTGGCGATTGGATGCACAAGCCGGTATCTTGTCGAATCTTGGCGGGTTCCGTAAGGTAATTGGTCTGCATCCTACCTTTAGTAGGAACCGATCGTCGCGTGATCGAGAAGCGGCGCGAATGCGGATCAACAGGGGCGGCTCGGCCTTCTTCCACGCCACGATCTTCGACCTGCTGGGCAAGGGGCGAGTGCTCACGATGGATGTCCAGGAGCCCCACGACATCCATCATCCTCGCGTGACGTTCCTGATCGGCTCCGGCGTCGAGCCGTCGATCGTCGAACGGGTGCGGACCGAGGCCAAGGAGGCGGCTAAAAAAGGCCCGACCCTGGTCATCCTCGACAGCGATCACTCGCAGGCTCACGACGCCAAGGAGCTGGAGCTCCAGGCTCCGATGGTGACCGCGGGATCCTTCCTGCTCTGTCAGGATGGCGTGTACCACGAATTGAGAATGTTCTCCGACGGCCGCCCCGGCCCTCTGAAGGCGCAGGAGGAGTTCATCCCGCGCCATCCCGAATTCGAGCTCGATCAGAAGCGGTGCGACCGATTCCTGATCTCGCACCATCCCCGTGGTTGGCTGCGCCGCGCCTGATCGACGGACCCGGCTCGGATCCGAGGCCAGGTTGACCCCAGGTGCGGCTCGTTCGACTCCCGGAGGTCGTGATTGCATTAGCCCCCATCATGCGGAGGCCGATTCTCCCGGGAAATTCATCCACGGATTAGCCCGCATTTCTCACCCATAGAATTCGGAGTGCTCGTCGAGGGTGGCG
>NZ_JAALJH010000046.1 GCF_011064615.1 Aquisphaera insulae
CGGGCGGGCTGTCGGGGCGGGACGCATGCACCACAAGCGGGAAGAGAAGGCCCCTATCACGCCCGCGGGCCTGCCAGCCGGACCAGCATCACGCCGTGGCGGTCGACCCGGGCGGAGTAACTCTCCCTGGCCGTCCCGAGGTCCTTCTGCCTCCAGAGGTCGCGGACCCGATGCTCGCCGGAGAGCTTCAGCTCGGCCCAGGACACGGCGAGCTCCCGCGGCTCCTCGCCCAGGTTGAAGAGGCCCACGGCGATCGAGCCGTCCTCCAGCGGCTTGGCAAGCACCAGGTCGGACTCCGACTTGCGGACGACCCGGGCCTGGATCCCCAGCGGGTCCTGGTCCACGTCGATGACCTCCGCGTTGCAGAGGACGCTCAGCGTGAACGCGTCCAGCTTCTCCATGTCGCCCGAGTAGAACAGCGGCGCCGCCATCAGGGACCACATCGACATGTAAGAGTGTTCCTCGTTCGCGGTCAGGCCGCAATGCTCCTTGCCGACGACGCCGATCAGCAGGTAGTCCGGGTCGTTCCAGCGGCCCGGCGCGGCATTTCGGGCGTGGGCCGCGTTGCTCAGGCCCACGCGGTAGAAGCCCGGCAGGTGGTCCGCCTTCTCGAGGCCGACGTCCCCGGTGGTCCGCCAGCACTGGCCGCCGACGTCGCCCCCCCACTCCCAGACGTTCCCCATCCCGTACTGGCAGAGGTTGAACACGATGTCGCGATCGAGCCGCCCGACGAGCCCGCCCATCAGGGCGTAGGGCTTCACCAGGTGCGCGCGGTCGCTGCCCCCCGCCACGTCGGTGTACGAGCACCAGTCGTACTTGAGGAAATCGAAGCCCCACTCGGCATACTTGCGGGCGTCGACCTCCTCGTGCTCATAGCTGCCGGCGAACCCGGCGCAGGTCGTCCGGCCGGGGCTCGTGTAGAGCCCGGCCTTGAGCCCTCGGGCGTGGATGGAATCCGTCAGCGCCTTCATGTCCGGGAAGCGGCCGTTCGGCCGCATCGCCCCGGCGTCGTCGCGGGCCGGGCCGCCGAGCTCCGGGTCCGACGACCCCGGCCGGACCATCCAGCAGTCGTCGATATTGATGTATTCATAGCCGAAATCGGCCATGCCCGTGCCGATCAGGATGTCGGCCGCGGACCGCATCCGGGCGTCGGTGATGCGGTCGGTCCAGGTGTACCAGTCGTTCCAGCCCATGGGGGGCGTGAGGGCCAGCGTGTCGCCGACGACGATCCGGAGCGGGCGGGTCGATCGGCCGTGCTCGCTCGAGGCCGAGAGGACCACCGCGAACG
The DNA here is from genome assembly GCF_011064615.1 of Aquisphaera insulae. GTDB lineage: Bacteria > Planctomycetota > Planctomycetia > Isosphaerales > Isosphaeraceae > Aquisphaera > Aquisphaera insulae. Next base: position 1,289 of record NZ_JAALJH010000046.1, read on the forward strand.
TCCCGGGGGCCGAGGGGGCCCGCCCGGAGATCACGCCGGTGTCGGCGTCGAGCGTCAGGCCCGCGGGCAGGCCCTCGGCGCTGAACCGGATCGGCCGGCGGCCGGTGCACGGGATCCGGTGGAGGAACGGATGGCCGGGCCGGCAGCCGTAGGCCTTCGGCCCGCGGATCGCCGGGGCCGGGCCCGGCCGGGGCGTGAGGATGTCCGCCTCGCCGGGCGGCCCCGCCAGGGCCGTCGGGCGCGCGGTCGCCGCCGCCAGCGCCAGGAGCGTCATCGTCATCGTCAGGCGGCAAAGGACTCGTCGCGATCGTCGCATGATACACCTCCGATGGAAACGTCCAGCGACCAGCGCCGGGACTCCCCCGGGGCGAGGCGGACGGCCCCGCCCCCGGCCCCGGCCCCAGCCCCGGCGAGTGCCTCGTCGAGCCGATCGCCGGCCGTGGTCGTCGGCTCGATGCCGAGGTTCCGATAGGGCGGGGAGCCGGCGCCGAGGCCCGACCAGCCCCCCTCGTTGATCCAGAGGCCCACGTGGCGGACCTCGTCGCCGCGCCACGCGATCCGCAGCGACTCGTCGCCGCCGGTCGCGGTCAGGCGGACCCAGGCTTCGGCGGGAAGCTCCGCAAACAGTTTCACCGCCCGGCCGGCCTCCGGCGCAAGCGGCCAGGCGAACGGCTCGTGGAGGGCCGGCTCCGCGGCCCCGATCGCCGCCGTGACGCGCGCGATCGTCCCCGCCGGCATTTCGATCGTCATGCCGTCCTCGATGCGAAAGAGCGGATGCGCCGCCCAGAGGTACGGCACGGCCTCGTCGCCGAGGTTCGTCAGTTGATACTCGAGGCGGAAGGCCGGCCGGTCGGGATCGAGCCGGAGAAGCCGGGCGAACCGGACGGCCGGCGCGGGGAGCTCGACGGCCAGGTTGAGCGAAGCCCCCTGCCCTCCTTCGTCTTTCGCGAGCGGCTCGGCCAGGCTCCAGCTTCGATACCAGAGCTCGCCGTGGTCCGTGAGCATCCCGTCTCCCCAGGGCGAGCCCGGCAGCCGGCAGGGATGGACGGTCGGGACGATCTCGTCCCAGCCGCCGACGTCGTGATCGGCCACGTACGAGGCCCCCGGCCGCCCCGCGACCACGGGGAGGTCCGGGTTGCTCCAGAGCCAGGACCGGCCGGTGCGGAGCGACTTCACCGAGGCGATCTTGCCGCCGAGCTCCGGCACGACGACGACCCGGATCGAGGCGTTCTCGAGCGCGAAGGCCGGCCACCGGCCGAGCCATCGCGTCGGTTCGATCGAGGCGGTCATGGCTTCGCCTCCGTCGCCGCGGCGAGTGGCCGATGGATCAGGGCGGCGAGGTGTCCGGCTGCGTGACGGCTCCGGGTGGCTGTGGCAGAGCCGAAGGCGATGCCACGGGATCGGCGAGGCCTGTGGGTGAAGCGACCGCCGTCGGTCGAGCCGAGGCGATCCCGTGGTGTCGCTGCGCGTCCACCACAGCCACCCGGAGACTTGCCACGCGCGACAGGGCTGCTGAAGCCAGGAGGCGTGAGCCTCGCCCGGATGAGCGTCATGGCCGTGCCTCCGTCGTCGTCGCCATGGGCTGGTGGATCAAGGCGCCGAAGTGGCTGGCATCGAGCGCCAGCGCGAGGTCGAACGCCGCGAGGGCCTCGTCCCGCCGGCCCTGGCCGAGGCGGCCCAGTCCCATCAGGTAATGGCAATGGGTGTCGTTCCGCCGGCGGAGGTCGTCCTCGAAGACGAGGAAGTCCGGCAGCGACACGGCGAAGTAGTCGATCGCCACGTTCTGACCCAGGTGGTCGCGGCCGAATTGGGCGAGCGCCTCGAACCGCCGCTCCGCCTCCTCGCCGCGGCCGAGCGCCCGGAGGGCCAGGCCCTGGTAGAGGATCATCTCGGGGGGCTGGTCGTTGTAGTAGAGGGCCTCCGCGGGCTCGACCTGGCCCTCGCTCGCGGCCTCGAAGGCCGAGGCCGCCTCGGCCTCGTTCCCCGCCTCCGCGTGCGCCCGGCCCAGCCAGTAGAGGACGTGGTTCTCGCGGGCGCCCGGCAGCTTGCCCTCGCCGAGGTTCTCCGGGTATTCCCGGGCGCGGAGGAGCGACGCGACGGCCTCGTCCGGCCGGCCCGCCGCGAGCTGGGCCCTCGCCCGGCCGATCAGCGCCTGGACGTACTGGCCGGCCGGCTTCCCCTCGCCCCCTTCCCACGGGTGGAACGTCCGGCCCAGCAGGTCCGAGAGCGCCTCGTCGTGGCGGCCCAGCGCGTTCAACAAGGTCACCCGCTCGATCGTCAGGTCGTCCCGGAACGCAACCAGGTCGGGGCGTGCCTCCAGGCGGGCCAGCCGCGACGCCGGGCCCTCGTTCGTCCGCTTGCGGAGCTGGTCGAGCTCGAAGAAGACGCGGGCGTCGTCCGGCCCCAGCGCGAAGGCCGTCTCGTATTCGGCCAGGCCGCGGGCGTCGTCCTTGCGGGCGTTGACGAGGGCCAGGCCGAGGTTCCGGTGCGCGGTCGGGAAGTCCGGGCGGATCGCCGCGCAGCGTTCCCAGGCGGCAATCGCCTCCTCGTGGCGGCGATGCCCGTACCAGAAGTTGCCCAGGCCGTAGGCCGCCTTCCAGTCCTCCGGGTCAAGCCGCAGGGCCGACTCCAGGGCGGGCACGCATTCGAGCTCGTTCGGGAAGAAGTAGCCCGGCGAGGCCGACGCGATCGACCCGAGGATCGCCCGGGCCGCGTCGTCGTCCCCCGCGAGGGTCCGGAACCAGGCGGCGAAGTAGGCCGCCATCAGGTCGCCCCGGGCGCCGGCGTCGAGGAGGTCGATCGCCTCGTCGAAGAGGCCGGCGTGGGCGCAGTCGAGGGCCAGCTCGATCGCCCGGGTGGGGAGCCCGCAGAAGGTCCGGAAAACCCCGTCGCCCGGGGCCGAATCGGGGCCGGACTCCCGCACCGCGCCCAGCTCGAGGGGATCGGAGCGGAGCCCCCGCCGGGCCTCGCGGCGGGCCTCCTCGGTCCGCCCCAGCCGGCGGAGGATCGCGGCCTTCAGGTGGCGGGCCTGGCCGACGTGCGAGCCGCGGGCCTCCGCCTCGTCGAGGTGCCCGAGCGCCCGGGCGAGGTCCCCCCGCCGGGCCGCGAGCCGGGCCATCGCGAAGGCCGCGGGGCCCTTCCACGCGTCGGTCCAGCCGGCCTTGGCGAAGGCGTCGTACGCCTCGTCGAGGCGGCCCTGGTAGAGCAGGCAGCGGCCGAGCTGGTACGAGGGCTCGCCGTCATACGGGTTCGGGTTCCGGAGCGTCAGGCGGCCGATCGCGGCGCGGAGATGCGGCTCGGCCTCGGCGAATTTCCCCTGGCCGATCCGGATCCGGGCCACGGCCGTGAGGCAGCGGCTGTCCCCCGGGTCGCGGCGGAGCGCCTCGAGGTAGTAGTCGAGCGGCGAATACGTGGCGTGCCGGTACTGCTCGAGATGGAGGCCGTTGAGGAAGAGCTCCTCGACCGAGGCGATCTCCGCCGGCGGCCGCGCCGCGGTCGCGGGCCGCGGGGCCGGGGCGGGCTCGCCGCTCGGGGGCTCGATCGCCACCAGCTCCTCCTCGCCGTCGTGGACGCGGAGCGTCAGCTCGCCCGGATCGGTCCCCGGCGGCAGCGCCACGGACGTGAGGAAGGCCCGCTCGGGGGCGAGCTCGGCCGAGACCTCGCAGAGGGTCTCCTCGCCGCGACGGAGCCGGATCGCGAGCGTTCGCCGCGAGCTGGCGTAGACGCCGATCCGCGCGACCCCGTCGCGGACGTGCAGGCTGGCGGCGGCGTCCCTGCCGGCGTTCCGGGGCGGGCCGATCTCCTTGTAGGGGAGGAAGACCTGGGTGAACGTCTTCTCCTCGCCGGGCATGATCCAGGTGAAGTCCGGCTGGTTGTCCGTGAAGGCGCCGCACATCAGCTCGATGTAGGGCCCGTCGGCGTCGGTGAGCTGCCGGTCCCAGGCGTGGCCGAACGGGCCGTTGCCCCAGGTCCACTGCTTCTTGCCCGGGACGACGCGGTGGTCCGCGACGTGGAGCAGCCCGGCCCGGGCGCGATGGTCGTAGCAGCCCAGGAAGTCGAAATCGGAGTGGTGGGCCATGTACGACGTCGGCACCGGGATCGTGTCGTATCGCGAGATGTCGGTCCCGGGCGCATAATTCACGTGATAATAGGTGCCGGTGGCGATCGGGAAATCCGACACCGCGCGCTTGCCGTGGTCCATCACCGCGCGGACGTCCGGCGGGAAGACCGACTGGTACTGGTCGTGCACGTGGACGGCCGGGTTGGCCCACCAGAGGAACGACCTCGGCTCGTCGGTCCGGTTCACGAGGTGGACCTCGACCTCGAGGTAGGCGCGGCCGGGATGGAGCCTGAAGCCGTGCCGGCCCTGGGTGCGCGACATCCGCTCGACCTCGGAGCACCAGACCGTCCGCGCGCCGTCGGGCCCGGCCTCGATCGCCCAGTCCAGCGGCTCGAAGGTGCTGGGCCGGTGGTGCTGCGGCCAGTTGAACTCGATGCCGCCGGAGATCCAGGGCCCGCAGAGCCCCACCAGGGCCGGCTTGATCACGCGGTTGTGATAGACGAAGTGGTATCCGTTGGTCTTGTCGACCGCCATCTGGACGCGGCCGCCGAGCTCCGGCAGGACCATGATCCGGAGGTACTCGTTCTCCAGGAAGACGGCCGTGTAGGCCCTCTCGACGCGACGCCCCTCGATCCGGTCGATGACCGGGTGCGGGTACACGGCGCCGCTCGATCCCTGGTAGACCCGCTTCTCCAGGAACATCGGGTTCCGGTCGGGCGTGCCGACCGTGTACGTCGGGATGACGACCCGCTCCGACCAGGCTTGCACCGCCGACCCGCCGGCCGCCCCGTTCATGATCGGTCTCCTCCCCGGGAGGTCCTCGCCAACTCGCACGACGCCCCGATTGTCGAAGGCCCCGCGGGCCGTCACAATGGAGAAAAGTCCGCGCGGAGATGGACGATCTGATGATCGACGACGAGTCCCGAACCCAGGAAATGGCCCGTGGCGTCCCGTTGCTGGAGAAAACCCGGCGCCCGGACGGTTTCGCGGGGCAGATCATGCACGTGCTCCCCCGGCCGCTGCTGGCGAGGGAGGCCCGCCACTTCCCGGTCCGCGAACTGTACGTCACGGACCTGGGCTGGTATCCCCGCGCCGCCGGCCACGGGCGGCGGCGGGACGAGGGGGCGGGCGAACATATCCTGATCCTCTGCGAGGCGGGCGAGGGCCTCTACCAGGTCCAGGGCCGCGAGGGCCGCCTCGGCGCCGGCGAGGCGCTGTTGATCCCGCGGGGGGCGGCCCACGCCTACGGGGCCTCGGATCGGGATCCCTGGTCGATCCACTGGGTCCACTTCCTGGGCGACGACGCCGACTACTACCTCCGGCTCCTGCCCGACGGCGAGTGTCGGCTCCCGGTCGCGGCCGGGACCATGGGGCGGATGATCGAGGTCTTCCGAGGCGCCTGCGCCAGCCTCGACCGCGGCCTGTCGGGGTCGGTCCTGTGCTACCTCTCGCACGCGCTGAGGCACCTGCTCGGGCTGCTCTTCTTCGAGAATCGGTCGTACGACGCGGCCGCGCGGGGCCCCTCGCGGCACGACGTCGCCGGCTGGATCGACGGCATGCTCGACCGGATCGGCCGGCCGTTCTCGCTCGCGGCCATGGCCCGCCGCGCCGGCCTCTCGGTGCCGCAATTCTCGGCCGTCTTCCGCCGCCAGACCGGGATGACGCCCGTGAATTACTTCATCCACCTGAAGGTCCAGCGCGCCTGCGCCCTGCTCGACGTCGAGGGCCTGGCCATCGCCGAGGTCGCCCGCGCCGTCGGCTACGACGACCCCTACTACTTCTCGCGGATCTTCCGCAAGGTCATGGGCGTCTCCCCCCGCGACTTCCGCAAGCAGCGGTTCGGGTGAGGATGCGAGGCGATGCGAGGCGCCCCGACCCGACCCGTGGGCGGCCGAGCCGATCTGGTCCGGCCGCGCCGCGATGGAGACGCCCTGCAAGTGTCAGACTTCACCGGCATGGTAGAATCGCCGGACGTGGCGGCATCCGGCATTCGCGCCGATCCTCCGGTCCATCGAGGTCGAGCCATGCGGTCAGTGCCGATCTCCGCGCGACGATTCATGGGCATCGTCCTGCTTGTCGTGGCCCCCCTCGTCGCCCGCGCGGCGGTGGCGGACGAGCCCTACTTCCCGGACCTCGTCTTCGACCGGGATCGGGGGGCGAACGACTTCACGGTGGACTGGTATTCGAAGCACCTGGCGGCGATGAAGGAGCCGTCGTTGTGGGCGCTCTCCCGGAAGGACCCGGCCGCGACGACGTACCGGTTCCTGTGGCTGCCGACGTTCCATCACCCGGCGGCGGTCCGGCTGGTCGAGTCGGACGGCGGGGGCATGCTGCATGCCGTCCTCCTCGACGGCAAGGGCGGCTATGAGCCCGGCAAGGTCATCGCCTCCATCCGCCGGAAGCTCAACGACGCGGAGTGGAAGGAAGTCCGGCGGCTCCTGGATCGGGCCAGGCCGTGGGACCTGCCGACCACCTCCGACCCGTTGCTCGATGGCGAGGACGGGGACCAGCTCATCGTCGAAACCGTGAGGGCGGGCAAGTACCACATCGTCGATCGCTGGGGGTCGACGGAGACGGCCGACTACCGGAATCTGTGCCGGCATCTGCTCGCCCTGTCCGGCCTCGACGTGATGAAGACCTGGAAGGAGTACCGCGAGGAATGACACGCCGCAGGGCGGTGCCTGACGCATCGTCCCGGTTCGCTGCACGGCTCCGGGGCCGCCGGGCCCGCGTCCCGGCCGGCCTGCAAGCCGGGCGCGGTCAGTGTTTGTCCTTCTTGATCCCGAGCCGATCCAGTTGCGCCGCCAGGGTCTGGTAGTTCCGGTAACCGAGGAGCTCGGCGGCGCGGCGCTGGACCCCGGCGGCTTCCGTCAGGGCGCGTTGCAGGTAGTGGCGGCGGATGTCCTCGAGGAGCCGGTCCAGCGAGAATCCCTCGCCCAGGGGTAGCTCCATGAGGTCCTGGGGGGGGCGGCCCGGGATTTCGGCCACGGCGTCGTCGAGGTCTCTCCGATCGATCAGGTCACCGTCGGTCATCACCGCGGCCTGGACGAGCGTGTTGTAGAGCTGCCGGACGTTCCCCGGCCAGGCGTGCCGCCTCACGAAGCCGAGGGCCGAGGCGGACAGACGTTTGGGCCGGAAGCCCGGCTCCTGCCGGGCGAATTCCCGGTTGATCCGGTCGAGCAGCCGCCCGGCGATCATCGCCACGTCGCCGCGCCGCTCGCGGAGCGGCGGGAGCTTGAGGGTGACGACCGCCAATCGATAGTACAGGTCCTCTCGGAACTCGTGCCGGGTGACGGATTCGAGCAGGTCGCGGTTGGTGGCGGCGACGATCCGGACGTCGCTCGTCAGCGGCCGGGAATCGCCGACCCGGGAGAAGACCCGGCGGCACGGGCTGCCGTCGGGCGGCTGCAGCACCCGCAGCAGCTTGGCCTGCATGGCCGGGTCGCACTCGCCGATCTCGTCGAGGAACAGGGTGCCGCCGTCGGCCGCGGCGAACGCCCCGTCCCGGTCCCGGTCGGCCCCGGTGAAGGCCCCCTTCCGGTGGCCGAAGAGCTCGCTCTCCAGCAGCTCGCGGGAGAGGGCGGCGCAGTTGATGGCCACGAAGGCGCCCTCGCGGCGCGGACCGGCCTCGTGGATCGCCCGCGCGAAGAGTTCCTTGCCGGTCCCGCTCTCCCCCAGGATCAGGACCGAGACGTCGCGCCGGGCGGCCCGCCGCGCCCGGCCGACGGCCAGACGGATCCCGGCGCTCTCGCCGGCTATCTCCCGGAATCCCTGGACGTCCTGCGGCAATTCGGCGGCGAGGGACTGGAGCCGGGCGTCCGCGTCCCGCAGGACCTGGGGCACATAGTCCACGACGAGGTCGAACGGGACCGTGGTCACCCAGGCCCGCCCGCCGTGGGTCTGGTAGAAGGTGACCGGCTGGTACTTGCTCTTCCCGAGCAGCAACCAGACCGCCGCCATGGTCGGAGTGCCCGGGCTGAGATGGACGCACAGCTCGACGCCGGCCTCGCGGGGGACGCGGACAATCGCCGCGAGCCGGGAGTCGACGAGCTGGAAGATCTCGGCGTAATCGGTCGGGTCATTCACCGCGACGGCGTGGAGCGTCGGCCCGCCGCCGACCCACTCCGCGTACAGCCGATTGCGCGGGCCGGTGTGGCCGGTGAGGAGATGCACCTCGTCGAACCGCTCGGCGTCGAGCAACGTCCGGAGCGGTCCCGCCTCGCCGACCAGCGGCGTCGGCGGATTCAGCCCGCGCAGGACCTCGGCCTGCCGGTCCTCCGGCAAGGTCGCGGCCAGGGCGCGGAAGTCGGCATAACCGATCCAGGAGACGAGGACGCGACGGGTCGCCATGGGGGGGCACCAATTGTTTGGACATTGCAGCAAATTCCTTTGTACTCCATCGGCGAGCCGGATGCTCATCGCAAAAGCTCCGGGAGGAATTTCGGGACGAGTGCTCCGCCGGCCTCCTCGTTCCAAGGAGTGAGCGGCCATGACCTTGGGGAGCCCGCGGGGGCCTCGGCTCGTCGGGCATGGATCTCGGCCGGTCGCGTTGACTCGAGTCCGGCATCCCCGATGCGATGGACGGCCTTCTCCTTCTCCACTCCCTTGTTCGCCCGGCCCCGATGCCGGCGAGCCGCAGGCGAAGGTTATCTCTGCGAACCGAGACGACCGGTGGAGGTTCCGATGACGCCGGCCCCGGCCGGCGATGCGGGCTCATCCCCCGCGAGCGGAGGAGGTGCGGCGAGACCGGCATGACCCGGGTCTCGCCGCACCATCCCCGACGAATCATAGTTTTCAATACGTCTTCACAATATTCGATCCGAGGCCCTGCCATTGGACGCCTCCGACGACGAGCTCGACCCGCCTCGTCGGGCTCCGGCCCCGCAATCCGAGCCGATGCCCGGCATGCCCCAGTCCCGGAACAACGCCGGCGGCTTCGCGTTCGCCGTGGACGACTGGACCAGGCTCGACCGGTTCCTGGTCCTCGGCGTCGAGGGGGGGAGCTATTACGCGACCGAGCGGCGGTTGACGGCCGAGAACGCGGAGGCCGTCCGGCGCTGCCTGCACGCGGACGGCCCGCGCACCGTGGCGCGGATCGTCGCGATCAGCGAGGAGGGGCGGGCGCTCAAGAACGACCCGGCGATCCTCGCCCTCGCCATGGCCGCGGGTGCGGCCAGCCCCGCCACGAGGGCCCTGGCGCTCGCGGCCCTGCCACGGGTCTGCCGGACCGGGACGCACCTGTTCCGGTTCGCCGACGCGATCGGGACGTTCCGGGGCTGGGGACGCGCCCTGCGCCGGGCGGTGGGCGACTGGTATACCGCGAAGGCGCCGCGGGAGCTCGCCCATCAGCTCGGCAAGTATCAGAGTCGCGGCGGCTGGTCGCACCAGGATTTGCTCCGCCTGTGCCACGTCAGGGCGACGGGGTCGTCGAACGCGGCCCTGCGGTGGGCGGTCGGCAAGGGGCTCGAGCCGGGCCCCGAGGACGCCTCGTCCCCGCTCGCGATCCTCGCGGGATACGAGGCCGCGAAGCGGGCGGCCGCGCCGGGAGAGGTGATCCGGCTGGTCCGCAAATACGGCCTGCCACGAGAGTGCGTCCCGACCCGATGGCTGACGGATCCGGGCGTCTGGGAGGCTCTCCTGGTGACGATGCCCCTGGCCGCGCTCGTCCGCAATCTCGCGACCATGACGCGCCTCGGCCTGCTGACGCCGGGCTCGACCGCGGCGGCACGAGTCGTCTCGGCGCTCGATGATCCGGAGGGGCTCGCGCGTTCCCGCCTCCACCCGATCGCCCTCCTCGCCGCCCTGAGGACCTACGCCTCGGGACGCGGCGCGCGTGGGCAAGGCGTCTGGACGCCCGTCCCCGAGATCGTCGATGCGCTGGACGGGGCCTTCTACGCGGCCTTCCGCAACGCGGAGCCGACCCGCAGGCGCTGGCTCCTGGCCCTGGACGTCTCGGGGAGCATGGCGTGGGGTGCGATCGCGGGGATCCCCGGCCTGTCGGCCCGCGATGCCGCGGCGGCGATGGCCCTCGTCACGGCGGCGACCGAGGCGGATCATCACGTCATCGGCTTCACCGGCCGAGGGTTCTCCGCCTCCTCCGCCGGCGGCTCGCGGTATCGCGCCGGCGCCGGCCATGGAGGGGTCGAGCCGCTGTCGATCGGCCCGGATCGACGATTGGACGACGCGATCAGGATCGTCAGCGACCTGCCCATGGGGCCGACCGACTGTTCGCTGCCGATGCTCTACGCGCTGGAGCGGAAGCTCGCCGCGGACGTCTTCGTCGTCTACACGGACAGCGAGACCTGGCACGGCGCCATCCACCCGGTCGAGGCACTGCGGCGATACCGGGACCGCACGGGCATCGCGGCGAAGCTGATCGTGGTGGGCATGGTGTCTTCCGGGTTCACCATCGCCGATCCGGACGACGCCGGGATGATGGATGTGGTCGGGTTCGACGCGGCCGTCCCGCAGTTGATCGGCCTCTTCGCCGGCCCCGAGGGGGGGACCTGACGGCGGGCGAGGCGGTCGATGACGTCGACTTGGGCCGAAAATCCTTGACCGGGCGGCGGCCGTGCCGGATGGTGAAGCCCGCGGCTTCATCCCGCTCGTTGTCCGATAGGATGGAAACATGTTGATGATTGTTCGATCGTGTCGCGTCGCGATGCTGGTGGCCCTGATCCTGCCGGCGGCCCCGGGCCGCCCGGCGGTCGCGCAGGACGCGGCCGGGGGGGCGGACGTGCGGCCCAACATGGTGGGGGCGTATGGCCCCTGGCTCTCCGGGAAGGTGCTGGGCGACGGCCCGGCGCGGCTCTCGTTCCGGACGGGGCGGTGGAAGTCGCTCGACGAGTGGCGGGCCGTGGCGCGGGAGCGGGCCTGGGAGCGGATTGCGCCGGTGGACCAGGGGGGCAGGCCCGAGGTCCGGGTCGAGTCGACGCGGGAATTCGAGGGCCTGCACGTCGAGCGGCTGTCGTGGCAGCTCCCCGGCGGGGGGCCGCGGACCGAGGCCGTCTTCCTGAAGCCGGCCGGCGCATCCGGGCCGCTGCCGGCGATCCTGGGGCTCCACGATCACGGCGGGAACAAGTTCCTGGGCTGGCGGAAGATCGCCAGGGCCGGCGACGCGCCGACCCGGACGGTGGCGACCCACCAGGACGAGTACTACGGGGGCGTCGCCTGGGCCAACGAGATCGCCAAACGCGGCTACGCGGTCCTCGTCCACGACACCTTCCCGTTCGCGAGCCGACGCGTCCGCGTGGCCGACGTCCCGCCCCGGATCCGCGAGGAGGGGATCGACCCCGAGCCCGACGACGCGGAGGGCATCAAGCGCTACAACAAGTTCGCCGGCGCCCACGAGGACATCATGGAGAAGTCCCTGATCAGCGCGGGGACCACCTGGCCCGGCGCCTACGTCGTCGAGGACCAGCGGGCCCTGGACGTCCTCTGCGCCCGCCCCGAGGTCGACTCGAGACGCGTCGGCTGCGCCGGGCTCTCCGGCGGCGGGATGCGCACCGTCTTCCTGGCCGGCCTCGACGACCGGATCGCCTGCTGCGTCGCCGTCGGCTTCATGACCACCTGGCGGGATTTCCTCCTCGACAAGTGCCATACGCACACCTGGATGGCCTACGTCCCGCTCCTGCCCCGCGACCTGGACTTCCCCGAGATCCTGGCCCTGCGGGCCCCCCGGCCCACCATGGTCCTGAACTGCAACGAGGACGGGCTCTACACCCTGCCCGAGATGCATCGCGCCGACGACATCCTCCGCGAGACCTTCGCGAAGGGGGGCGCGGCCGCCGCCTACCGCTGCAACTTCTACGGCGGCGGCCACAAGTTCGACCGGGAGATGCAGAAGGATGCGTTCGCCTGGTTTGATGAACATCTGAAGGCGAAGCAATGATCTCGGCCGGTCGCCATGTCTGCCCCCGCCCCCTCTCGAGCACCGGAGGCTCTCCTTGGCAAGGTTTGCCAGGCCTGGTCGTGTGCACCGGGAGGGGGCCCTGCCATGGCGACCATGAACATCTCGCTGCCGGACCAGATGAAGGCCTTTGTGGAGTCCCAGGCCCGCAAGGAGGGGTTCGGGACGGTTAGCGAATATCTGCGCTCCGTCATCCGGGAGGTGCAGAAGCGGGAAGACAGGCAGGCGCTCGAGACACGGCTCAGGGAGGGGATCGAGGGCGGTCCGTCCGCCGCGCCTCTGACCGCCGGGGAGTGGGACGACATCGAGCGGGAAGGGCTTGAGAAGGCCGCCGCGAGGCGACGACGGAAGGCATGAGCGTCATTCGCCTGCGAGCCGGGGCGCGATGGGACCTGGTGGAAGCGTCCCAAATGGCTGGGAGGCAGGGCGTGGGGCGTTTGACAGGTGGCACCAAGCTGCAGTGGGGTGGCCGTGGTGGAAGCGCAGCGACACCACCGTGAGGCAAGCGGTCACGCCGGTCGGACTTTGCTCCGGGGACGAGGCGGTCCCGTGGTGTTCCACCACGGCCACCCGGAGCCCCTGCGCGGCGGCCAGGAGTGTCCAGAACCCCCCTCAGGATTTGGGACGGTCCCAACCTTGTGGAAGCGGTCGCCTAACTGGCGGCGAACCGCGGGCATGGGACGCGTGTCGGGTCCGAGGATGTCATCGGGGCCGGCTCCGCTCGGGGGCCCGGCTGGTGTGATAGCCGCCGTCGTCCCGGCCGGAGCCGACCCGCGTCTCCCCTTCTTCGGTCATGTCAGAGAACGGAGCTGCGAATGGCGGCCTCCTGCCCGGAATGCGGTGCGGCGCTCCCCGAGGGCGGGGCGTGCATCGACCATTTCCACGCCCTGCTCCTGCTGGAGTACGAAGTGCTCGCCGACCCGAGCGTGGCTTCCGGCGGCCGAGGCGAGGTCGCCCACTTCCATGCCGTCAGCTCCTATGTCCTGCAGCATCCGGAGGGGATGAACTACACCGCCGAGGCGGTCGTGGGCCTGCGGCGCAGCCTGGCGGACCACCTGGCCGGGAGGATAACCCTGGCGGAGCAGCGGTCCCGGGTCCGCCGCGCCGCTGACGGGGCCACCCGGGTCACCCGCCGTGCGGGGGACGAGGTGACGCGATGGCACGTCGCCTCGTGGCCGATGACCGTGACGGACGTGCTTTCCGGTGGCGTCGAAGGCTACTGCGCGCGGGTCGCGAGATGGGCGGAGTCGATCCTCCGCACGCTGGACGAGGCAGGCGCCTGATTCGACACCCGGGACGGACCTCCACGTCAGCGATCAAGGAGCGGCTGAACTCGAGCGCCGAACGCCTGGATTGCGCCCGAACGAATTCGCTTCCCCCCTTACCAAGGGGGGATACAGGGGGGTGAGTTCGATCGCCTCGGCCGGCACGATCCACCCCCTCCAACTCCCCCTTTGTAAGGGGGAGAGCCCGAGTAGCTTCCCCTGCGTGGGTCTGCATTCCGAGCCCCGTCGGGACGAGAGCCTGGTCTTCCGTCTCGCCAGCGCCATCCGGGTGTGTATGCCAGGCTTTCGTGAGGCGCTCTCGCTCCCTGATCGCCGACGTCGAGGGCCTCGGCCTTCAGACCACGCTCACCTGGAACGGCTCCACCTCGCGGCCGGTGTAGATCGTGAACCCCAGGCACTGGGCCTGGTCGTCCGCGTACTCGACCTCCTCCTCGACGTTGAGGAACTCGCGGAAGGTCTGGCCGGTGGCGTCATCGGTCGTGTCGCGGTGGTAGTCCCAGACGAGGTAGTCGGCGTGCCGGAGCTCGTCCTTCTGGACCGAGCCGTCGCCGTCCCGGTCGTCCAGGATCGTCACCTCGCAGCGGTACGGATCGCGGACGTCGTCGACCCGCCAGTAGGTCGGCTGCTTGTCCTCGTCGATCGGGTTGCCGTCCCGATCGGCGAGGATCTTGAACACGCCCTCCTCGTCGGCGAGGACGTCGAGGAAATTGTTCTCCTCGGCGAACCGCCAGCCGAAGTCCATGTAGGGGCGGAGCACCTGGAACCGGTGCCCGAGCTCGTGGGGCGACTCCTCGTCGGGGATCAGCCGGAGCTTGAGCCGGACCGGCTGGCCCTGCCCGACGGCCGCCACCGCCTTCAGGTTGTAATCGGTGTGGAAGAACGTCCGGTCGCCGATCCGGGTCTCCCAGGCCCAGATCGACTCCACGTAGAACTTCAGGCCGGAGAGGTCGGCCTCGTAGTTGACGGCCACGGACCAGCCCACCTTGGCCTGGAGCGGGTTGTGCACCTTCAGCTCCTGGGCGGTCAGGTCCCGCTTGTTCCGCCCGGTGAGCATCTCGAACAGGGTCCGGCCCTTGCCATTGGCGGAGCTCATCGATCACTTCCCCCAGCGGACGTTGAAGAACACGTAGACGAGGGCGACCACGCCGCAGAGGGCGGAGAGCCACAGGATCACGCTCCCGCCGCCCGAGCCGTCGCGGCCGCGGGGCGCGGCCGGGGAGTAGGTCGCGGCCACGGGGACCGGCTCCGGCATGGCCGTGGGGTTGTAGGCCGCTTCCACGTAGCCCTGGTCGTACTGGTCGGTCGGATCGGAGGCGAACTCCGGGTCCACGTAGTTGGCGTCGCGGGGCACCCGCTGGGCTTCCAGGGCCGCCAGCCGGCGCTGGACCTCGGCGTCGCGGGCGGCGTCCGCATAGGCCTCGGCGCTCAGGCGGGCCTGGTTGTGGTAGAGCCACTGGGCCCGGCGTTCGGCGTTCCACTCCATCATCATCCACCAGAACCCGGTGGAGTACGGCCCGATCCCGTAGCCGACGGGACGGCCCCAGTAGTAGTCGTAAGGATGAGCATAATGGTACACCGTCACGTGCCGGACGAATCGATCCTGGCGGACGTCGGGCTGGATGTAGCTCGAGGGCCGCTCGCGAAGCTGCGTGACGGCCGGCGACGACGCGTCCACCTTGACGGACCGCCCCCCGATCACGGCCTCGCTCCGGGGCGGGGCCGTCGCCTGCTGGGTGGCGACGTATGCCTGGCGGCTCTCCTCCCGCCGCTGGGCCTGGGCCTTGGTGCTGATGCCGCCGGTCGCGGTCGCCGGCCGGGAGCTCGACGAGTTCCCCACCGTCGCGGAGCGGGAGCCCGTCGTGGCGCTTCCGCCGGGCTTCGAGGAACTGCCGCCGCCGCCGGACGACGACGAAGGCGAGGCGGAAGGCTTGCTGCCGCCGAACATCGACCCGCCCGAGGACGTCCCGGTCGCGGCCTTCCCGCCGGACGAGGAGCTCGGCGGCTTGCTGCTGCTCGTGCTCGGCTTGCTGCCGCCGAACATCGACCCGCCCGAGGACCGGCTCGACCCGCCCGAGGACCGACTCGACCCGCCCGACGGCCGGCTCGATCCGGAGCTACGCCCCTTCTGGGCCAGGGCCGAAGTCGAGAACGAGACGAGGAACGCCAGGGCGATCGCCCCGACGAGTCGTTTCGATACCCGCATCTGAAGTCTCTCCGATCGTGGTTGAACCTGACGGTCCATCTTTCATCCATCGAGCCATGCTGTCGGCCATGGTCGGCGCCAACTTGCAGAGAGTATTCTCCATTTCGCCGCACTTATTTGAAGTGGGGCGGTGGAATGGGCTCCGGCGTTTCCCGGCCCGGGGTGATCCCGGATAATGGGGCGGGCGGCGTGGTCGGGTTCGAGACTCAACGGGACGAAGGGGCCGGCGCTCATGATTGGGGACGAGGGCACGGCCTATGCTTGCGGCTCGATCGGGATCGGTCGATGGTACTGGGTCGTCTGGGCGAGCGAGGCGGACGCCCGGGCCATGGCCCCCGCGCTGGCCAGCGGGTATGAGAAGTCGTCGGGGGCGGCCGAGGCGAAGGCGGTCGAGGCCGCCGGCCCGCACTCGAAGCGGCTGCCGGCCCGATGGGCGACCGGTTACAAGCGTGGTGGCGATCCGGCGAAGGCCTCCGGCCCGAAGCCGAAGAGCCGCCTGAGCCGGCCCGTCGGCGGCCTCGCGAAGGGGAAGCGAGGCGGCCCAGCCTCCTCGCCGCCCCGCCTGGCCTTCCTGTACGCCGCGGCCGAGAGCGACCGGCCCGAGGAGCGCGGCGAGGTCGTGGTCGTGAGGCACCGGATCGTCCGGCAGACCGCCGGGAAGATCCACATCGACCGCGACCCGTTCCGCGAGGACGAATGGCGGGGCCGGGACGGGGACGGGGATGGCCCCTCGCCCCCTGCGGACGCCCCGAAGCCGCGGACGCTGGCCGTCGACCGCGAGACGCTGCGCCGCGAGGGGCGGTTCGATCATCGCGGCCTGTCCTTCTACGCCAGCGAGGACGCCGGCATCCGGGGCGTCCATGCGGAGCTGACGGCCCGTCATGGCTGGTGCGCCGCGCTCGGCGTGAAGTTCCCGTGCTCGGTGCAGTCCATCAAGGCCGCCTACCGCCGCCTCGCCCGCAAGACCCACCCGGACGCCGGCGGCGACCCGTCCGCGTTCCGGGCCCTGGAACGCGCCTACCGCGAGGCCCTCGCCTACTTCTCCGCGACCGACGAGCCGGCGGGGCCGGATCGGGGATGAGGGCGTCCGTTCGAGCCGGCTCGTGCTCTGCCAGGGCTAAAGTCAATACCGTTCAACGAAGGCTCGTCTCGTCTCGCATCGCGAAGGCGGAACGTGAACATCCTGGCAGGCAAGGAGTGTCTCCGGGTGGCCGTGGTGGAACACCACGGGACCGCCGTGGCCTCCAGGCGAAGCCCGTTGGGCGCAACGGCTTGCCGCACCGTGGTGTTCCACCACGGCCACCCAGCCTCAGCTCGGAGCCGACGTGACGTTGACCTCGGTCTCGTACCATCGCGGTTCGAGACCCTGCCGAAGCCCGTGTGCCCCTACCCTTCGTTGAACGGTATTGGGGCTAAAGTGGCATCGACCTCGCAAGATCGCTGGCCTCGCATGAACTGCGGGCGCCCGACCTCCTCGGCCCGAGGTGAGGGAGAGAAGGGTCGTAGGAGTCAGGGGTTGGGAACGATGGAGAGGGCTCGTCCATCGTCCGTGCGGTAGACGCTGAAATCTCGCTGGTCGAGGGGGAAAGACGACCCGCTTACTCACCTCCGAAGCCTTCCATGTGGGCGGGATTCGTCGCGAGGTCGCTGGGACCTCCCTTGAGCGTGCCGATGAGCCCGGCCTTGCTCAGGACATCGAACGCGGTCGGCTCCGCGTCCGAGTGCGCGTCGTTGGTGGAAAGCTCGTCGAGCACGGTGACACGGACGCGGTGCCCGGCCAATTCTCGAGCATGGCGGGTGACCTCTTCCCACGTCCCTTCGATGATTCTCTGCTCCATCGCCGCACCTCCTCGGTTTCACCGTCGCCTGAGTCTACCACAACTCCCGGTGCCCTATCCGCTCCTCCTCGAGGCAGCGGCCGGACGCTCCGGGCCGCGTGCCGGGCCGGGCCAGGCCGGGCCGTGCCGGCTCGGCTCACAGATTCGGCCCCAGCCCGTCGGAGACGCGGGCGAGCCCGTCGCGGTCGAGGAGGCGGAGATCGGTACCGGCCCCGGCCCCCGCCCCGATGAGGCCCTCGTCGGTGAGGCGGCGGAGCGTCCGTGAGAGGGTCTCGCTGGTGAGGTTCAGGCGGCTGGCCATGTCCTTCTTGAGGCTCGGCAGGCGGACCACGCCGTCGGCCCCGGCGGCCTCCAGGAGGAATCGCGAGACCCGGCCGGCGGCGTCGCGGAGGGTGATGTCCTCCACCAGGCCGATGAAATGCCGGACCCACAGGGCGAAGCTGCCCAGCAGTTGCAGGCAGAGCGCGTGGTCCTCGCGGAGGGCCGCCTGGAAGGGCCGCTCCGGCAGCAGCAGGCAGGTGGCGTCGGACGCCGCCTCGGCGAACGCCGGGCAGGGGAAGTCGCCGATCGCCGCCACCTCCGCGAAGGTCAGACCCGGCGAGACCAGGTGCAGGACGTGCTGCTTCCCCGACGGCGCGACCAGGAAGACCCGCACCAGCCCCGTCCCCACGATGAAGACGCCCGGCGGGGCGTCGCCCTGGCGGAAGATCAGCGTGCCGCGCTCGTAGCGGCGGACCTCCGCCATCGCCACCAGCCGCGCCCGCTGGCCCCCCGTCACCCCGGCGAGCAGCCGGCAGCCGTCCAGGATCGCCGCCGCGTCGATGTCCACGGTCGTCCCGCCTTTCTCGGCCGCCCCCCCGCGACGTCCCGTCCCGTCGCCCGGCCGGGAGGAAATCCCCGGAAAATCCGGCGGCTTGATCCAGGTCAAGGATCCGGATCGGCGGATCGGCGATAGTCGCATCTGACTCGTCCGCGTCGTCGACGCCGGCCGCTCCGTGCGGCCGGGTACGACCCGGGTTGCCGCGCGGCTCGGACCCGGCGGGCAAAGACCATTCTGGGGAGATCGAACGATGTTCTGCAACCAGTGCGAGCAGACCGCCCACGGGACCGGCTGCGTGATCAGCCCCGGGGTCTGCGGCAAGGACGCCGACGTCCAGTCCGTCCAGGAGATGATCCTCTTCGGCCTGAAGGGGATGGCCGCCTACGCCAACCACGCCCGCCGCCTGGGGAAGACGGACGAATCGGTCAGCGCGTTCATCGAGGAGGCCCTCTTCGCCACGATGACGAACGTGAACTTCGACCTCGGGTCGCTCCTCGAGATCGCCCTGGAGCTGGGCCGCAAGAACCTCCGCGTCATGGAGCTGCTCGACGCCGGTCACATCGAGGCGTTCGGCCGCCCGTCGCCGACGATCGTCTCGCGGGGGACGAAGCCCGGCCCCGGCATCCTCGTCACCGGGCACGACCTCGTGGACCTCCACGACCTGCTCAAGCAAGTCGAGGGCACGGGCATCAACGTGTACACCCACGGCGAGATGCTGCCCGCCTTCATGTACCCGACGCTCCGCGAGCACCCGAACCTCGCCGGCCACTACGGCGGCCCCTGGCAGAAGCAGAAGCAGGAGTTCCCCGCGTTCCCCGGCCCGGTCGTCGCCACCACGAACTGCATCCTGATCCCCCGGGCCGACTACGCCGACCGCGTCTTCACCACGCGGTTCACGGCCGTCCCCGGCGGCACCCGCCTGGCGACGAACGACTTTTCCGCCGTCCTCGCGAAGGCCCGCACCTGCCCGCCGCTGGAGAAGACCTCCCAGGGCGCCTTCCAGGTCGGGTTCCACCGCACCGTCCTGCTCGACGCCGCGCCCACGATCGTCGAGGCGGTCAAGGCGGGCCGGATCAGCCGCTTCTTCGTCATCGGCGGCTGCGACGGCGCCGAGCCGGGCCGGAACTACTTCAGCGACTACGCCCGGAACACGCCGCCGGATTCGTTCATCTTCACCCTGGGCTGTGGCAAGTACCGGATCAACGGCCACGATTACGGCGAGCACCTCGGCCTGCCCCGCCTGATGGACATGGGCCAGTGCAACGACGCCTACGGCGCCATCCAGGTGGCGCTCGCCCTGGCCGAGGCCTTCTCGTGCGGCGTCAACGACCTGCCGCTCACCCTGGTCGTGAGCTGGTTCGAACAGAAGGCCGTGGCCGTCCTGCTGACCCTCCTCTCTCTGGGCGTCAAGGGCATCACCCTGGGCCCGAACCCGCCCGCCTTCGTCACCCCGAACGTCTTCCGCATCCTCCAGGAGCAGTTCGACCTCAAGCTCACGGGCGCCGACGCGAAGCAGGACCTCCTCGCCGTCCTGAACTGATTGATCCCCCGGCCCCTCCCCCGCGGGCGGGGCACCCAGCGGCGTCCTGGCACGATGTGCCTTGTCCCGGCTATGTTCAGCCCGGAACATGGGTGGCCGTGGTGGAACACCACGGGCGGGCAGGCCGTCGCCCTGGCACGAGGGGCCTTGTCCCGGCTATGTTCAGCCCGGAACATGGGTGGCCGTGGTGGAACACCACGGGCGGGCAGGCCGTCGCCACGGCCCAGGCCGCTTCCGCGCTTCCCACGCTCGTCCACCTTCGAGCGAGTGACCTCGCTCAATCCCGGTGGGTCCATTCCGGCGGGACTCGATCAGGAATCAGGCCACAACTCGGCGTGCCATCGAACCAGCCGGCGCTCGACCATCTCCATTCCGACGGCCGACTCACCAGCCCTCGACGCACGGGGTTGGCATGCACGTAGTCGATCATCGTCATCAGGACTTTCGGCTCCCAGATGTTCCGGTCATAGCCCTTGCCCGCCTGCCAGAAGAGTCGCTCTGTCCTCTCCCCACGCTGACGGGTAATCCGGGCGAGCCAGGCCGGGGAATGTTCCACGAGATGGGCGACCCCCTTTCGCCCCACGGGCTCCTTGATCGCCTTGCGGATCGACGCCATGCTGCACATCGACCGCCCTGGGCAAACGATCAAATGGACATGCTCTGGCATGAAGACGAAAGACCAGAGTGCGAAATCCAGTTTCCGCCTGGCGTCTTCGATCGAATCACAGAGCCACTGACACGTGCTCTCCGCCGCCAGGAACCGATATCGATGATAGCAGGAGAACGTCAGTTCGTGAGCCTCACCCGGTTCATCGCTGGTCCGCGGCTTCTGCTTCGAGGGCTGATGTCGCACCATGAGATGAAGCTAGCCCGCCGGTACTGACCGGGCAAGAGGCCTGCCCGCCCGTGGTGTTCCACCACGGCCACCCATGCCTCGGGTAGCAGAGGGATGGGAATATGAGCCAGGAGGCATGGCGGCGGCCTGCCCGCCCGTGGTGTTCCACCACGGCCACCCTGCTTCGGGTAGCAGAGGGATGGGTGTATGAGCCAGGAGGCATGGCGGCGGCTCGCCCGCCCGTGGTGTTCCACCACGGCCACCCATGCCTCGGACTCGCGGGGAAAGACCATAGCCGAATGACCGGCACACATCTCTGGCTGAATTCCCGGCGAACAACTGTGGCGCGTGACACTTCGCTCCTCCACAGCCGCGGCGCGACGCGGCGCCCGGAGTGGTCCGGGATGGGAAGGCGCGGGAAGCTCGCGTTTTTCCCGCAATCCTCGGGGCCGATTGTCACGGCGGGACGGCCCGAGTAGGTTGATAGCATGCGAATTTGACATTGGCCTCAGTGCCGGGAGGGATTCGGGATGCGCGCCGAGCAGAGGACCGCCCTCCAACGAGCCTGGTCGGCGATCTTCGGCTGGTTGCGAGGTCGTGGATTCGCGGCCGAGCGGAGATCCTCGAACGGCTACGAGGCGGGTCCCTCGACCGCCCCGCGGCCCAGCATGGCCCGGACTGTCGTTGACCATCTTCAGACCTTCCTCGCCGTCCTGGCCTTCATCTTCCTGGGAGGCGAGGCCTTCGAGGCGGTCAGGCCGTGGCGACTGGACGTGGGGATCGTGCCCTTCCTGCTGGGCCTCATCGGAGCGTGCGGGGTGGGCTACCTTCGCACCAGGAGCCTCGGAGGCTCCCGGTGGAGGAGCGTCTCGATCACCGCCGCGAGCGTGGCGGCGGCGATGGTGCTCTACGCGGAATGGTCGGCCCGGCGGGGCCTGACGAGGCCGCTGACCGCTTCGAGGCTCGAGTCGATCGGGGGGAAGTCCCTCCCGGCCGGTTCCGAACGACCGGGCTTCCGCCTGGAATGGATGCCCCGGGTATCGAGCGTCGGGAGCCTGCCCTCCGAGGGCAGGAATGAGGTGATCGTCGCCGAGGTCGATCGCGTGCTCCATCTTCGCGTGTTCGACGGCGATGGCGTGATGGTCATGGACACGGATGAAAACCGGCTGATGAATTCGGACCGCGAGCGGATCGACGAACGGGCCCGGATCCTGGAGGAGTTGAGGAAATGGCCCCGTGGGGGGCCCCCTTCCCCGCAACTTTCGCCCTCCCAGCAGCGCCAGGTCATCGACGAGGTCCTGTCGCTCTTCGACTCCGCCCTGATCGTGCTGGTCCATGGCTTCGGCGGGCCGCGGACCGACGGCTACCGGCAGCTCGTGGGAGGGATCAAGAGCTGTCGGCCGGGGGACGACCTGTTGCAATTGTCCTACTCGAACCGGCTGTTCTCGAACGCCGACCCCGCGATGATCGCCGATGAGATCAACGACCAGATCGATAAGGCGTTCAACACGCGGAGAGACCGGGATGGCGTGGGATATCGCGAGGTGATCCTGGTCGGCCACAGCGTCGGGGCCCTGCTCGTGCGGAAGGCGTACCTTTACGGCCGCGGGCACACCGACGACGCTCCGGGCTGGCCGCCCAGGGTCGGCGAGCGGCCCTGGTCGCGGCGGGTGGGCCGGATCGTGCTGCTGGCCGGCGTCAATCGGGGCTGGAGGTCGGACCCGTTCACGGTCCGCGCCGGGGGGTGGATTCGCGGGATCGCCCACCTGGGGGACTCCTTCGCCTGGGCCACGGGGACCGCCGAGCTGCTGCGGGGGTTCCAGGCCGGCTCGCCGTTCGTCGCCAACCTGCGGATCCAGTGGATCCGCCTGGGCAAGGCGGAGAAGCCGACCGTCGTGCAGCTCCTCGGGATCGAGGACGAGGTCGTCGGGATCGAGGACAGCAAGGACGTGGCGGTGAACTCCGACTTCATCTTCGTGCCCGTCCGCGGGAGCAACCACGCCAGCATCCTGGGCTTTGACGACCCGACCTACGGACCCGGACGCTGGGCCGCCTTCCGCGACGCGATGGACATCGATCACCGCAAGGTCGAGACGCTCAAGGAGAAATACTCCGAGGAGACATACGAGTCCGATCAAGGCATCAAGAAGGTCGTGTTCGTCGTCCACGGCATCCGAGACATGGGGCAGTGGACCTCCCAGATCGAGGCGGAGATCCAGGGCCGGGCGAAGGACGTGATGGTCCTCCGCCCCCGCTACGGTTACTTCCCGATGGGCCCGTTCCTCCTCTTCGAGGACAGGCAGAAATACGTGCGCTGGTTCATGGACGAGTACACCGAGGCCCTGGCCCGCTATCCGAATGCGGCCGACGACGTCAACTACGTGGGGCACAGCAACGGCACCTACGTGCTGGCGAGCGCCCTGGCCCGGTATCGAACGCTCAGGATCAACCGGGCGATGTTCGCCGGCTCGGTGGTCCCCCGCGACTACGACTGGAACGACCGCCTCAGGCGCGGGCAGGTCCGGCTCGTCAGGAACGACCTGGCGTCGGCCGACTGGGTCGTGGCGATCTTCCCCAGGATGATCGAGCTCTTCTACGAGACGCTCGGCACCTGGTTCGGCCCCAGCGACATCGGCAGCGCCGGCTTCAACGGCTTCCTGACCGTCGGCGGCAACATGACCGAGAACTACTACCTCGAAGGGGACCACGGGGCCGCCCTCCAGGCCGAGAACATCCCCTCGGTCGCCGGCTTCATCCTGGGCGAGGACGCTCCCGCGGCCTTCGCGCCGCGGGCGTCCGCCCAACCCGCCTGGCTGGTCAACCTGTCCCACCTGTGCTGGCTGGTCTGGGGCGGAATCGCCCTCGTCCTGGTCCTGGCCTATCCGGCCTTCCGGCGGGCCGTCCGCGGGCTCAACGCCCTGTTCTGTCGGGTCGGCCTGGCCCTGAAGGTGCCGGAAGGGATGGCCTTGCCCCTGTACGGCATCCTGTTGATCGTGATCTTGTATACATACTGATGATCGTCGAGATCCCGCGGAGGGCCTGCCCCCGGCCACGAAGGGGGATGGCGCCTGCCCGACGGAACCGGGGGCTTGAAAACAGACAGACTAGTCTGTATGATTGGGGCATGGAAGGTAAGGCGACCACCTCCCGGGCCCGGCGACGCATCCTCGAGACGGCCGATCGGCTGTTCTACGAGGAGGGCTTCCGCGCCGTCGGCATCGACCGGATCATCGCGGAGGCGGATGTCGCCAAGGCCACGCTCTACGCCCACTTCCCCTCCAAGGACGACCTGATCCTGGCCGTCCTGGAGCACCGGGAGCGGTCCACCAACGAGTTCTTCCGCGCGTCGATGGGGCGGCACGCCCGGGCGAAGGGCCCCCTGGGGCCGTTCTTCGCCGCCCTGCGGGAGTGGTTCGAGTCGCCGGGCTTCCGGGGCTGTGCCTTCCAGAACGCGACCGTGGAGCTGGCCGACCCGGCACACCCCGCGACCGAGTTCTCGCGGGGATTCAAGGGCCGCTTCCGCGAGTTCCTGCGGGGGCTCATCCGGGAGTCGGTCGGCGAGCAGGCCGCGAGGCTCGCCCCCGCCGTCTTCCTGCTGGTCGAGGGGGCCATCGTCACGGCCGCCGTCGAGGGCAAGCCCGACCCCGTGGACGTGGCCCGCGACGCGGCCTCGAAGCTGATCCGGGGGGGCGCGTAACCCTCCTCTTCTTTTTTGCCCATGACAGACAGACTTGTCTGTCTGATTTTCCCTGCGGAGGAATCCCGATGAGCGACGCGACGAGGACCCTGCACCGGACCGTGGAGGTCGACGGCCTCGACATCTTCTACCGCGAGGCCGGGCCGAAGGACGCCCCGGCGATCCTGCTGCTCCACGGCTTCCCGACCAGCTCGCAGATGTTCCGCAACCTGATCCCGGCGCTGGCGGACAGATACCGCGTCATCGCCCCGGACTACCCCGGCTACGGCCACAGCGCCATGCCCTCTCGGGACGAGTTCGCCTACACGTTCGACAACCTGGCGAAGGTGATCGACGCGTTCACCGGCAAGGTCGGCCTGACCAGATATGCTCTCTACGTCCAGGACTACGGCGCCCCGGTCGGCTACCGGATCGCGTCGCGGCACCCGGAGCGGGTCACGGCCATCGTGGTCCAGAACGGCAACGCCTACGACGAGGGGCTCGACGACGACTTCTGGAAGCCGATCAAGGACTACTGGGCCCAGCCGGAGAGCCAGGAGAGGCGCGAGGCCCTGCGCGGCCTGCTGACCTACGAGGCCACGCGGTGGCAATACACGCACGGGGTGCCGCACCCGGAGCGGGTCAGCCCCGACGGCCCGGCGCACGACCAGTTCCTGCTCGACCGGCCCGGGAACGCCGAGATCCAGCTCGACCTGTTCCTCAGCTACGGCAGCAACCCGCCGCTCTATCCGGGCTGGCAGGCGTATTTCCGCACCCACCAGCCGCCGGTGCTGATCGCCTGGGGGAAGAACGACCAGATCTTCCCGCCCGCTGGGGCGGAGCCCTACAAGCGGGACCTGAAGACGCTGGAGTATCACCTCATCGATGCCGGGCACTTCGCCCTGGAGTCGAACGGCGACGAGATCGCCGCCTTGATTCGCGACTTCCTCGGTCGCCATGTGACGGCCCGATGACTTCATGGGAGTTGACCATGCGAAATCATCCCAGCGACGTCGCCTTCACCCCGGCGGTGAAGGCGATCCAGGAGCGGAAGGGCTCGCGCCGGGGATATGCCCGGATGGAGAAATCCGGGGGCTGGCAGGCGAGCATCACCGACGACCTCGCGGGGTTCGTCGCCGGCCTCGACATGTTCTACCTGGGGACGGCGAACGCCGAGGGGCAGCCCTACATCCAGTACCGGGGCGGCCCGCCCGGCTTCCTCAGGGTTCTGGACGACAGGACGCTCGCCTTCGCCGACTTCGGCGGCAACCGGCAGTACATCACGCTCGGCAACCTGTCGGAGAACCCGCGGGCGTTCCTCTTCCTGATGGACTACGCCAACCAGCGGAGGGTGAAGGTCTGGGGCACCGCCCGCGTCGTGGAGGGCGACGACGAGCTGCTCGGTCGCCTGAGCGACCCCGAATACCCCGGCAAGGTGGAGCGGGCCATCGTCGTCACGGTCGAGGCCTGGGACGTCAACTGCCCCCAGCACATCCACCCGCGGTTCTCCGGGCGCGAGGTCCGGCCCGTCATCGAAGGGCTCCGGGGCCGGATCCGCGAGCTGGAGCGGGAGCTGGCGGAGCTGCGGGCGGGCCGAGGCCCGGCCTCGGCCCCCCGATGACGGTCCGCCGCGTGACGGCTCACTCGGACACGAGCGGGACCAGCTCGCGGAGCTTGCGGTCGCGGAAGTAGAGCCCGAGCCAGGCGACGACGCCGACGATGACCGGCACGAAGAACATGCCGTCCCTGGCGTGGACGTGGGTCGCCACCGCACCGCCGAGGTAGGCGAGCATGAGGAGGCCGCCGATGTAGCGGGTCTTCGGGATGAGGAAGAGCACGAACAGCGTGACCTCGATGACCCCGAGCGGCAAGGCGGAGCCGGCGGGATAGGTCTTGGTCCACTCCTCGAGGAAGCCCTCGGGCTGGGCGATCTTGAAGAACGCGCTGGGGACGAACACCAGGGCGAGGATGCCGGAGAGCACCCAGCCGGTGATGAGCTGCCATTTCGGGATCGGATTCGTCGTCATATTTGCTTTTCCTCAAGCCTTCCGTTTCACCATGGCCTGCACCCACACCGGTACATACGGGGGCGTGCAACCCTTGGACACCGGCCAGTCACGGTACAGGCCGATCTTCTCGCCGATGGCGACCGCGCGGTCGCGGTGCTCGGGGTGGTGGATGCCGATCGCGGCGAGCGCGTTGTTCATCGTCCACTGCACCTCGGGCTTCGCCTTCGGCAGCTCCTTCTCGATGCGATCGAGCAGCCCGGGCAGGTCGAGGCCGTCGCCCCCCTTGTTGATCCGGCTGGCGGTGAGGTTCCAGCCGGCGCGGGCGGCCCACCGATCCTTGTCCTTCATCCACTTCGCCCGCAGCGCGTCCTTCTCGGGATGCTCCGCGACCACGTAGGCGTTCAGCCAGTCCGCCACCTGCGTGCACGTCGTCGAGCGGGTCAGCGCGTCGAGCTCGTCCGCGGAGAGGGCTTTCGGCTTGATGAGGAGCGTGGCCAGGAGCTGCGCCTCGACGTTGCCCGTCTCCCAGAGCCGAAGCGCCAGCGCGTGGTCCGTCTTGAGCGTCTTCGCCATCGCGCGGATGTCGCCGAGCATCACGCCGAACTGGTTGTCCGGCGCGCCGGCCTTCGTGTTGTGGGCGCGGCGGGCGACGTTGCCTTTGGACTCGAGCTGCCCGAGGATCTCCTCGACGGTCATGGCGGCCATTGTTTTCACCCGAAGATCTTACTGGTTTGCCGTTCGGAACACCTGGTGCCAGTCGGACCATGCCGCCGGGGATCCCGCCCGGCCCGCCGCCCGGACCCGGACGGCGTATCGCGTATCGGGGGCGAGCTCGACGGCCCCGGCGAGCGGCCCGGCGAAGGACCCGGTTGCCGCCTCGACCATCACCCGCGTCGGGCCCGCGATCGGCCTCGACCGCCAGGCGACCGCGCCGCCGCCGCCGCCGGCATCGACGTCCGCGACCTCGGCTTCCCAGCCGGTGCCCGGCTCCGGCGCGGGGCCGCCCAGCAGGAGGACCGGCCGGCGGGGGGCGACGACCGGCCCGATCGGCCGGGTCGAGATCACGAACAGGTCGAGCCACCGCGTCTGGTCGACCGGCGAGCCGTCGTTCCAGTACGACTCGAGGAAGACGGCGTTGAGGCCGTGCTCTTCATAGCGGCCGCGCCAGTCGAGGCCCGTCCGCTCCGACTCGAGCCGGCCGTCGATCCAGAGCTGCATCAGGCCGTCGCGCTCGCCGGGGGTGTTGAGCTTCACCCGGGCCTCGACGCAGACCCACCAGCCCGACTCGCCCGCGGCGCTGATCGGGAGCCTCGCCGCGGGCCGGTTGCCGAGCCATCGCAGGTTCGCGAAGTCGTTGTAGCGCGTCGTGACCACGCGATCGCCGCGGACGCCGCTGGCCGGATCCAGGGTCAGGGTCTCGCCGGTCGACCAGACGTGCCCGATCATCGCCTGCGCCCAGCCCGGCGAGGCGATCGACGTGATCCGCGAGAGCTTCGCCTCGCCGCCGCCGGCCCAGCCGGGTTGATGCTTGACATAAACGCGCCAGTAGACGTCGGAGAATGTCTCCCCCTTGCGGACGACGCGGCCGGTGGGGCTGTCGCCGAAGAAGACCTTGCGATTGCCGAGCCCCTGCTGTCCCTTCTCATAGCGGCAGATCATCGACCGCCCCGCGCCCCCGAACCCGACGCGATCGTCGAGCCCGCCCTGGCTCTCGGTGTACTGTTTCTCCGGGCCGTCGAAGTCGTCGTACCAGATCGTGGCCGGGTCGACCGCCTGCGGCTGATCCGCGAGCGGCACGACCGAGTCGATCCGCGGCGTCCGCTCGGCCGGCGCGAGCAGGGCCGCGGCGAGGCAGGCTGCCAGCAGAGTCATCGAGCCCCCCTTGATGGGCCACATGCGGAATCGGAATCCGTCATACGCTATCGCGTCTCCCCGCGGCGGACAAGCGCCCGAGGCGCCGATGACCATGTTGATGCGAAGGGCCGCCGCGGGGTAATCTCCGGGGATGACGTTCGCCGGCCCGGTGCTTTCGGAGTCCGCTCGATGAGAACCAGGCCCTTCCGGCTCACCGACGCGATGATCCTCGTCGCGGCCGTGGCCGCGGGGCTCTGGGCCAATCGGATCGACTGGCGCGGCTCGTTCCCCTGGTCGTCGTCGTCGAATTCCTATAGCCGGGTCGATTACATCCTGCGTCTCCTCCTGCCTCACGTCGCCGCCATGACCGTCGCCGTGGTCGCCATCGCGATGGGGAGGCCCGGACCGTCTCGGCGACGGGTCGCACGGCGGCCAGGCACGGTGGCGTGCACGGTCGCGTCGGCGGTGTTCCTGCTCATCTCCGCCTGGGCCGCGACGACGACGGCGACGGGCCGCGTCGTGGATCTCATGCAACACGTGTCCTTCCTCCCCAACGGTGGAGGCCACGGCCGAGGCGGCTCCGCGAGCGGTGCGGACGTGGGGATGTGGCTCGTCGTGTATGGGGATCGCGTGGGGTTCACCGTGGCGGGGGCATGGCTGTTGCTCCGGCTGGCCGGCCTGTGGCGGGCCGAGGCGACGTGGATCGACCGCCTGGGCCGGATCATGGGTTGGCTCTGGATCGGCCTGGCGGCGGCCCTCTGGCTCCGGTCCCTGTTGCTTTGAATGAGTCCCCACCCGCGGAGAGGGCCGATCCCATGATACGCCGGCCGTTCCGACTGACCGATGCCATGATCCTCCTCGCAGCGGTTGCCGCCGGGCTGTGGGTCAATCGGCCGGACTGGGCCTTCGCCCTCTTGCGCTGGCGGCAACCCGTCGATGCGCACAATGCCTTCGTGCACCTGCTCGACCTGGTGACGCCCCATCTCGCGATCGGGACGATGGCGGCACTCGCGATCACCATGCGGCCGCCGCGGCCGTCGATACGCCGCCTCGCTCGCAAGCCCGGGGCGGCGGCCTGCATGGCCGCCCTGGCGGCGCTCGTCGTCATCGCCTGCTGGCTGGGCATCACCAGGGCCACGGGACGCGTGGTGACCTTCGACGACCATGCCACGATCCCCGGCCATGACGGCGATTGGGACTTCCCGGGCTCTGCGTTCAGCGGGCGATTCCTGGTGCTCTACGGGGACCGCGTGGGCTTCGCGGTGGCGGGGGCCTGGTTGTCGCTCCGGCTGGCCGGCCGATGGCGAGCCGAGCCGACGTGGATCGACCGCCTGGGCCGGATCATGGGTTGGCTCTGGATCGGCCTGGCGGCGGTCCTCTGGCTCCGCGGCTACCTCCTCTGAGGCCGGAAGCCGAGGTAATGTTCTTGTGGATAACATGGAATCATAGATGATTTCACTTGTCAATGGACGCGGGCCGGCGGGCTCGGGCCGCGGGCTCAGGGCTTCGCCGCCGCGGGGGCGGGGAGCACGGTGAGCCAGGGGTGCTCCGTCTCGGCGTCGAATCCCGCGATCTTCGATCGGGCCACGCGCTCGTGCTCGCGCTCGCGGCCGTCGGCGGCGACGGGCCGGCCGACGACGCGGAACGAGCCGGGCCGGGCATCGACGGGGCCGAGGAGCTCCAGCGTCACCGATTTCGCCGAGTCGTCGCCGGATCGGGACACGGCCGTCGTGCATCGGAGGCCGGCGACGAGCCCCTCGGCGCGGACCTCGATCTCGCCGGCGAAACCCTCCTGGCGGTCGACCGTCACGACGACCCTGGCGGGCTTGCCGGGCGTCAGCTCGAACGCGTCGGCCGCGAGCGCCAGGCCGAAGTCGGGCGCGGGGCGGACCACGCTCAGGAGGTAGGCGAACCGGGGACCGCCGCGGCCGTGGAGGTCGCGGACGACGATCCGGTATTCGCCGTCGGCCGCGGGCGTGAACCGGAGCTCCGGATCCTTCGATTCGCCGACGTCGTCGGTCTCGGCCAGGCCCTTGCCCGTGGCGTCCTGGACCGCCAGGACGGCGTCGAGCGGCAGGCCGAACCCGCGCGACTCCAGCCGGAAGAGGCGGGCCTCCCCCTTCTTGAGCGCGATCCGATAGACGTCCCGATCGCCGGCCGGGTCGATCCGGCCGCTGATCGAGGCGAGGTCCGCGAGCGGCTGGGGTTTGTCCGCCCCGTTGAGCTCCGCCTCGACCGTCGCCGCGGCCGCGGCCGCGACCCGGCGGACCTGGACGCTGCCGGGAAGGCGGGGGTGGAACAGGGTGAGTCGCCCCGATCGGCCGCCGTCGTCCTTGCCGTCGCCGGGCGGGACGGCCAGGGCGGAGTCGGGATCGGAGCCGGAGAGGTTCGGCCCGAGGGCGGCCACCCGCGCCGGCCCGTCGAGCGGCACGGCCAGCGGGAAGGCGTGATCGAGGAAGCCGCCGGTCGTGAGGGTCAGCCGGTAGACGTACGCGTCGCCGCCGGCGAGCTCGATGCTGCTGTCCGGCGTCGCCGGGAAGGCGAAGACGCGGACGATGTACGTGCCGTCCGCGGGCGCCCGGAAGACGAGCCGCGGGTCGAATCCGCCGCCGCCGTCGTCGTCGGCCTGGTCGAGGACGAAGCCGTCGGCCGAGACGACCTGGAGCACGCCGTCCATCGGCGAGCCGAGGCGGCGGTTGGCCTCGACGTCGGCCGTGAGCATTGCCCCGGCCCTGAGCTCGACCGCGAAGCCGTCGACGTCCCCGCGCTTGCCGAGGCGGCCGTTGATGGTGGTGCGCGGCGGGCCGGCCCCGATCCGCTGGGGGGCGAGCGGGTCGTCGTTCGGCTCCGCCTCCGCGGCCTCCGGCAGCACGCCGACGACGAACGGGCGGAGGCCCGTCGCCCCGTCCTTGTCGTAAATGCGGATCCAGCGGACGCCGGGCTTCGCGTCGCCCGCGACGACGACCGAGAGCACCCCCTTCTCCTTCGAGGGCTCAACCTTGAGGCCATCCCCCTCCACCCAGACGCCCACCGGCCAGTGGTCGAAGCTCCCGGACATCGTCACCGACGCGGAACGCCCGCGCTCCGCCCCGGCCGGGAAGAAGCCCGTGAGCGTCGGCGGCTTGGCCGTCGCCGCCCGTCCCGACGCGGCGAGCAGCAGGGCGATCGCGATCGGCCAGGCGGCGCGATGAAGTGGCCTCGGAGTCGGTCCCATCAGGTAAGGCTCCTGGTGTGGATCCAGGATAATTCTCGCACCAGTGGTGCGAGTTTTGGCTGGACACCATACGTCTCAAAGGCCCGCCCGTCTCGGCAGGAGCCTCGACCTGGCGCGATGAAAGGTAAGTATTGACTGCCCCACAGCCGGGACCTGGACGCGACGGTTCCTCTTGCGCCTGACGTGGCTCGCGATGCGGTTGGGAACCTGGCCCCGGCGCGATCGCCAGCCCGTGCCTGGCTCGGCAGGAGCCTCGCCCTCCCATTCGGAGAAGAGCCGCTCCGGGGACCGGGAGGGCGAGGCTCCTGCCGAGCCAGGCGCAAGCCGAGGCTTGCCGACAGGCCTCGTTCCCGCGCAACGAATCCTGGACAAGACGCCCGGGGCGTCCAGGCCAACTTTTCATCGCGCCAGCCTCGACCTCCCGGTTCGGACGTCCTCGGGCCGAGGCCTCGGATTGGCCGGGCGACTTGCGGGTTAGGATAACTTCTAGCGAAGAGTGACCAGAGGGGAGCCGGGCTCCCGCGCGGCCGTCCCGCGGAACAGCCTCTCATCCCATCAGCTCGCGGATCGGGGTGGGGTCGGAGACCAGGAAGGTGGGGCGGCCGCTCGGGGTGTAGAGGATCTTGCCGGGGTCGATCCCGAGCTTGGCGTAGATGGTGGCCACGAGGTTCTCCGGCGCCAGGATCCGCTCGCTGGCGGCGTAGCCCTGGGCGTCGGTCGCGCCGACGACCTGGCCGCCGGGGGTGCCGCAGCCGGCCATCAGCACCGACAT
This sequence comes from Aquisphaera insulae, assembly GCF_011064615.1. GTDB lineage: Bacteria > Planctomycetota > Planctomycetia > Isosphaerales > Isosphaeraceae > Aquisphaera > Aquisphaera insulae. The sequence goes on from NZ_JAALJH010000046.1 coordinate 33,305, forward strand.
GGCGTTCGACCAGTGGTCGCGGCCGGCGTCCTTGTTGATCTTCGGCGTCCGCCCGAACTCGCCGAGCACGACGACCAGCGTCGACTCGAGCAGCCCGCGCCGGTCCAGGTCCTGGATGAGCGCGGCGACCGCCCCCTCGAACCGGGGCATCCGCTTGCGGAAGCCGTCGAAGAGCGAGACGTGGTGGTCCCAGCCCCCCTCGTTGAGCGTGATGAAGGGGACCCCCGCCTCGACCAGCCGGCGGGCGAGCAGGCAGCGCTGGCCGAACGAGTGGCGGCCGTAATGGTCGCGGACGCGCGGGTCTTCCTGGGAGACGTCGAACGCGCGCTGGGCCATCGGCGAGGCCATCAGCTCGTAGCCCTGGTGGTAGTACTCGTCGAGGGCCAGCGCCGGGTCGCCGGCCGCCTTGTCGGCATAGCGGCGGAACCGGTCGAGCCGCTCGCGGAGGCCGCGGCGGTCGTCCACCCGGGTAATTTCGAGGCCCCCCGGCGGGGCGACGTCGCGGACGCGGAAGCTCGACGAGTTGGGGTCATCCGGGACGACGAACGGGGCGTATTTCGCCCCCAGGAAGTTGGGCCCGCCGGACCGCGTCATGCTGGGCATGGAGAAGTACGGCGGCAGCCCGCCGGCCGCCCCGCGCTCGCGGGCGGTGACCGCCCCCATGCTCGGGTGGAAGCTCACGAACGCCCCGCAGCCGACGGGGATCCGCGGCGGTGCCCCCGTGATCATGTAATGATTGCCCGCCCCGTGGTTCCCCTGGTCGTGGCGGATCGATCGGATGATGCTCAGCTTGTCGGCGATCGCCGCCAGCCGCGCCATCGGCTCCGCGAAGCGCACGCCCGGGACCGAGGTCTCGATGGGGCGGAAATCGCCGCGGATCTCGGCGGGGGCGGCGGGCTTGGGGTCGAAGGTCTCGTAGTGGCTGGGCCCGCCGTCCATCCAGACCAGAATGCAGCTCGTCGGCCGCGAGCTCGAGCTCGAGCCCGCGCCCGCCCCCGGCGTGGCGGCCAGGCCGCGGGCCCGGAGGGACTCCACGAGCCCGCCCCCCATCAGGGCGCCCAGGCCGAGCCGGAGGCAGTCGCGGCGGGTCATGGAGGACTGGCAGTTCCTGGGGGTGGCCATGACGGTTGCCTCTGCGGGAGGGTGGAGAGAAAGCGGGCGGGGGAGGGTCCGTATCAACAGCGCGAGGCCGGGGGGCTGAGGGAAACGGGGACTGGCTCCGAGTCTTCGAGGTGCCTGTCCCCCTTCCCCGGGCTCGGCATCACCGGCAGCATGCGCGTTCGGGACATATCCTCAATCCTTGAACACGAATTCGGGCGAATTGATCAGCGCCCAGAAGAGGTCCTCGATCGCGGCGCGGCGGGCCTTCCCCGGTTCCCGGAAGAGGTCCCCGGCGATGCTCGCCTCGTCGCCGGCGGGGCGGCGGCCGTAGGCGCGGAGGTAGGCTTCCTCGACGATCTCGGGCGGCGTCGCTCCCCCCTTCGCCAGGGTCGCGATCCGGCCCCGGTCCGAGGTCAGCTTCTGGTGGATCGCGGGCGAGTTCATCAGGTGGAGGGCCTGGACCACGGCCGTGTCGCCCGTCCGCTCGCAGGGGGGATCCTGGTTCGGGTCCGGCCTCCCGAACGTGTCGAGGGAGAGGGACGGGATGCGATTGGTCCAGGTCGCCGCCGCCCGGCTCCGCGGCGGTGCGGCGCTGAAGGCGTCGGGCACGCCCGTCACGTCGGTGACCGCGTCCACCAGCGTCTCCGCGCGGAGCCGCTGGCGGTAGTGGCGGGAGAAGTTCCGGAGGTCGGCGACGTTCCGCGCGTTCGGCTCCGAGGACAGGGCGTAGACGGTCGAGGCCATGATGGTCCGGATCAGGTGCTTGACGTCGTAGGCGTGGCCGCGGAAGTCGTCCGCCAGGGCGTCCAGGAGCGGGCCGTTGCTGGGCGGATTGGTCGCCCGGATGTCGTCGACGGGGTCCACGATCCCGGTCCCCATCAGGTCGCCCCAGACGCGGTTGGCCATCACCCGGGCGAAGTAGCGATTGTCCGCCGCGGTCATCCAGCGGGCGAGCGCCTCGCGCGGATCCGACTCGGGGCCGCCGCCGACCTTCGCCTCGCCGAAGAGGGGCTTCGGGTCGAGCACCGCGTTCGTCGCCGGGTGCCGGAGCTCGCCCGACGCGGCGTTGAAGACGATCTCCTCGCTCCCGGAGATCGGCGGCGAGAGCCCCGTCCCCTTGCGGCCGACGCGGGAGAAGAAGGCCGCGAACTCGTAGAACTGCTCCCGGCTCCACGACTCGAACGGGTGGTGATGGCACTTGGCGCACTCGAGGCGGATGCCAAGGAAGAGCTGGCTGACCACCGGCGCGATCTCGATCGGCTCGCGATGGTCGCGGAAGATCGTGCTCGGCCCCGGCTCGAACGAGCTCCCCTGGGCCGTGACGATCCGGCGGACGAACTCGTCGTACGGGAGGTTCTTCCGGAAGGCGTCGCGGATCCAGGCGTCCAGGTTGAAGACCGCCTTGATCCCCACCCGGTAGGGATTGGGCCGGAGCAGGTCCATCCACCTCGTCGCCCAGTGGTCGGCGTACTCCGGGCGTGACAGCAGCCGATCCACGAGCCGGGCTCGTTTGTCCGGCGATCGGTCATCCAGGAACGCGCGGGCCTCGTCGGGCGTCGGCAGCCGGCCGATGACGTCGAGGTGGGCCCGCCGCAGGAAGGTGGCGTCGCCCGCGACGGCCGAGGGCGTCAGGCCCAGCTTCTTCCATTTCCCAACCGCGAGATCGTCGATGAAGTTCGACCGGGGGAAGGCGTCATACACGGCCGGGGCGACCGCGCCGGCCAGCGGGACCAGGACGTCGCAGTTGGCGAACAGCCCCTCGTAACGCGCCGAGATCGTGGCCTCGCCCGCGAGCTGGCCCGCCTTGACCTTGCCGCCGGGATCGACGGCGACCGCGGTGGCCTCGCTCGACCCGAACGTCGCCAGCCGGGTCACGTCCTCGGTGGACCCGTCGGAGAACCCGGCGATCACCCGGAGGTCGAACGACTCACCGGGCCGGAGGGCCCGCTCGGTCGGCTCGACCCCCACCCGGACCAGCTTCGGCGCATCGGCGGCGGTGTGAGGCCCCCCGTCGACGATCCAGCGGCGGATCGTCTCGTAGAAGGGGCTGCCCGGCTCGAGCCGCCGGCCCCCGCCGTGCGGCAGGTCGCCGGTCGCCTTGCGGAGCAACAGGCTCTCCTCGGGCGTCGCCCGGAGCATGCGCCGGCCCCCCGCCTCTCGCGTCAGCGCGATGTGATCGAAAGCCGGGTCGAAGCCCTGGAGCGACAGCTTGAACCCGTTCTGCCCGCTCGCCTTCCCGTGGCAGGGCCCCGAATTGCACCCCGCGCGGGTCAGGATCGGCTCAACGTGCCGCTCGAAGGTGATCGGCGACGCCGGGCTGGCCGTGTCCGCACCTTCGGCCGGGCCGCCCGCAGCCGCACCGACGATCATGGCCAGGCCGAGAATCGCGAGTCGCATCATGATCGCCTCGGGGCGAGGTCTGGCCGGTTTCCATCCACGATTCAGGTGTAACCGACCGCGCTGAATTCTTCAACAAGTATTTGACGGCCGGCGGACGAGCCGGGGCGAGCGGAGTGAGGGGCATCGGTCAGGCGGGCAGATGACGGAACGCCTGCCAGGTGAGCACGGCGCACGGCACGGCCCCGACCAGGCCGACGACGCGGAAGACGCCGAATCCCCGCTTACACCGGTCTGCCCTGGCGAGCATGCGCTCCGACACGCCCGGGACGATCATGTAGAGGATCGACTTCAGCGTCATGCCCCAGCCGGCGACGGTCACCATCACCGGCCAGTCCCAGGCCCACCGGTTGTGGCCGACGACCACGAGGAGGCCGATCGGCAGGGTGTACATGCCGATGATCAGCGGCGCCACTCCGGTCCGCGTCAGGACCCGGAAGAACTCGGCCCACAACTTCGGCTGAGAGGCGTGCGACAAACAGGCGATCAGGAGCATCGGGGCGACAAGGGCGTCGATGTACGCGGACATTGGGCGGGCCCTCCAGAGGCATGGTGTCGGATCGGGGCGCAGTCTATCCGGATGTATCTGTACTGCAAAATAAAAATTTTGGCGATCCAAAATTTGCGCCCGTTCCGTCAGTGGTTACCTGTTCGGCCCTGGTGAGTGGGAGAGCCGGCCGTTGATCGTCTTCGGGCTCGAATCGGTGGCCTTCGTCGCGTGCCGATAGGGATCGGCGACCGCATCCGGCGGGACCGTCCCAGATCCTGAGGGCGGTTCTGGACACTCCTGGCCACCGCGTAGGGGATCCGGGTGGCCGTGGTGGAACACCACGGGACCGCCGTGGCCTCCAGGCGAAGCCCGTTGGGCGCGACAGCTTGCCGCACCGTGGAGTTCCACCACGGCCACCCAGGCTCAGCTCGGAGCCGACGTGACGTCGACCTCGGTCTCGTACCATCGCGGTTTGAGACCCTGCCGAAGCCCGTGTGCCCCTGCCCTTCGTTGAACGGTATTGGGGCTAAACCGGCTCACAGAAGGGGCCAACCCGAGGGACCATTCTGGTTCAAGACGGACTCTCGGGCAATCCGGGGGATTTGCCGGCTGGCCGATGGTCTCCGATTGCGGGGGCGTGGGGCCGGGGCCAAGATGGAGGGGAGATCGAGGCACGAGGCGGGGAGGGACGGCCCGCGATCGGCACGGGCTTCGGCCGGCGGCTTTCGCGACCACGCGATCAACCGTGGCCGCACGGGGGCGAGGTCTTCCACATCCGAGATCGCCGCCATCCGCCCCTCGATCCGCCGTGACCGCTCTCGCGGCTCGGAGACTCAGGGGGCCGCGACGGCCGGTCGGCCGGGCCCGGTGCGAGGGCCTCCGGGCCGATCGAGGCCGCGACGGCAGGACGACCTTCCGGGTTCGCCGTCCCCGGGCCCCGCCGCGAGTCGGCGGGTCAACACGCCCCTTCCCGACGATGGAGATGCCGAGATGAGACGACTCGGGACGATCCTCGCGCGGCGATCGACGGGCCATGACTCCGCGGGCCCGTCGCCGCCCGGGCCCTTTGAGGCGAGCAGGGATCGCCGCCGGGGCGGGGACCGCGCCGACCGTCGCCGCCGGCCGGAGCTGGAACGGGTCGAGGATCGCACGCTGCTGGCGGGCGGCCCCGCGGTCCTGGACCCGACCCTCTCCGTCCGGACCGTCGTCGGCGGCATGTCCCAGCCGATCGCCATGGCGTTCCTGGGCAAGGACGACTTCCTGCTGCTGGAGAAGGGGACCGGCCAGGTGCACCGGATCGTCGGCGGCGTGGACGCCGGCACGGTGCTGGACCTCCCGGTCAACGCCGCGGCGGAGCGGGGCCTGCTCGGCATCGCGCTCCACCCCAATTTCCCGAAGAACCCGCGGGTCTATCTCTTCTGGACCGAGAGCTCCACCGGCGCCGACAGCACGGATCTCGGCCAGGTGCCGCTCCTGGGCAACCGGGTCGACAGCTTCCTCTGGAACGGATCGTCCCTGACTTATGAAAAGACCCTCATCCGCCTGCGTGCCTTCCAGGCCGACGAGGGCCAGCCGCCGGCGGGCAGTCACAACGGCGGCGTGATCCGGTTCGGGCCCGACCGCAAGCTCTACGTCTTCGTCGGCGACGAGGGCCGCCGGGGCTGGATGCAGAACCTCGGCTCGGGCCCCTTCGGGCCGGGCCGGCCCGACGACCAGTTCGGCGGCCCGGCGCCCGACGAGGCGCACCTGACCGGCGTGGTCCTGCGGCTCAACCCCGACGGCTCCGCCCCGCGCGACAACCCCTTCGCCCGCGTCGATGCCCGGCAGGTCACGCGGCTCGCCTCGGCCTCCGGCGTGGACCTGACGGCGGACCAGGTCCGGCAATCCGTGGCGAGCATCCGCAAGGTCTTCTCGTACGGCCACCGCAACAGCATCGGCATGGCCTTCGATCCGGCCTCCGGCGGCCTCTGGCTCCAGGAGAACGGCGACGACAGCTTCAGCGAGCTGAACCGCGTCGGCCGCGGCGAGAACGGCGGCTGGATCCAGGTCGCGGGCCCGGTCGGGCGGATCGCCGAGTTCCGGGGGATCGAGACCACCTTCGGCGGTCGCAACCTCCAGCAGGGCCGCTGGTCCCCCGACCGGATCGCCGACTCCCCGGCCGAGGCGCTCGCCCGGCTGGTCCAACTCCCCGGATCGCGCTACAGCGACCCGGAGTTCAGTTGGCGGTGGGAGATGGCCCCCGGCGGCATCGGCTTCCTGAGCAGCCGGGCCCTGGGCCGCCAGTATCGGAACGACCTCTTCGTGGCCGCCGCGACCACCGCCCTGGACGGGGGCTACCTCTTCCGCTTCGACCTGTCGAGGGACCGGCGACAAATCGCCCCGAGCGACCCCCGGCTGGCCGACCGGGTGGCGGACAACACCGCCAAGCACGAGGTCACCGAGAGCGAGAGCCTGCTCTTCGGCACCGGCTTCGGGGTCGGGACCGACGTCCAGACCGGCCCCGACGGCAACCTCTACGTGGTCTCGTTCTCCGACGGGGCGGTCTACGTGATCGCCCGGGCGGCGGGGGCGGGCACCTTCGCGAGCCGGGCCGCGCGGGCGAGTGGCCCGTTCGCGGCGGCCGCCCGCCCGCCGAGGCCTCCGCGGGCATGAGGCCGCAGACCGGCGCGATCTTTGCCCGTAAGATCAGGGCAACGCACCGACGAGACCCGGTCCCTTGCTCCTTCGGAGGCCCACCATGGCACGACCGACCCCCACGATTCCCGAGGATACAGGCGCGACGCGACGGAGTTTCCTCCAGGCGGGCACCGCCGTCTTGATGGTGGGCGGGGCGGGAGTCCTGCCCGCGAATCCGGCGGCGGGGGGCGAGGCCGCCGGGGCCCAGGGGGACGCGGAGTGGCGGAACAGGCAGCCCGGCATGGCCTATCGCCGGCTCGGGCGGACCGGCCTGATGATCTCCGAGGTCGTCAGCGGCGGCGACCCGATCACCCTGGAGAACTACCGTCACCTCAAGCTGGCCCTGGAGATGGGCCTGAACTACCTGGACATGGCCCCCGCCTACAATCGGGGCGACACGGAGAGGGCCTACGGCAAGCTCCTCGCGGCCTCGTCCGGCCGGCGCGACCGGGTCTTCCTGACCACCAAGGTGAGCGACTTCAACTCGGTGCGGACCCGGATGTATCGCCAGGTCCTCGAGGCCCTCCCGGAGTCGAAGCGGGCGGAGATCCGCGCCAGGGCCCGCGCGATCAAGGAATCGCGACGCGTCGAGAACCCCGGCTACTACCTGACCTACTTCCCCGGCCAGCAAGGCGCCTTCGAGGCGGCCTACCTCCGCGCGGCCATGCAGCCCGAGTTCGGCCCCCGGGTCGAGGGGAGCCGGGAGCTGCGCGAGACCATCGTCCAGTCGGTCGAGGGGAGCCTGAAGCGGGTCGGCACCGACCACTTCGATCTGCTGATGTGCCCCCACGGGGCCGACCTGCCCGAGGACCTCGCCTCGCCCGAGATCCGCGCGACGTTCGAGGACCTGAAGAAGCAGGGCAAGGTCCGATTCCTGGGCGTCACCTCCCACAACGACCCCGCCGGCGTGGCCCGCGCCGCGGCCGACGCCGGCCACTACGACGCCGCCATGGTCGCCTACAACGTGATCAACGGCGGCTACGTCGACGACGCGCTCCGCCACGCCGCCGCCAAGGGCCTGGGCGTGATCGCGATGAAGGCGGCCCACGCCGTCGCCACCCACCACAAGGCCCTCCAGCCGGTGCCCGACTGGCGGGTGCAGAAGGTGGAGCGGATCGTCCCGGGCGACCTCAAGGCCCCCCAGAAGGCCTACCTCTGGGCCCTCCAGAATCCCGACATCGCGGCCGTGATCTCCAACCTCTGGGACGAGACGTTCGTGAAGGAGAACCTCGGGCTGGCCGGCCGGAAGGTGGCCCTGAAGCCGGCCTGATCCCGGCCCGTCAGGTTGGGCGGCGCGGCCGGCCAAGGCGGCCGGGCCGGTCCCCTTGCGCCCCCGGTACGCCCGCCCGCCGGACGGGCCGTGCGTCGCCCCACCCTGGACACACGCGCCGCCGGGGCCCATCCTGGGTCGGTGGTGGCTCACACACGGCGCGAACCCCGGGAGGTCTGCGATGCGGCCATTCCTGACGGCGATGACGATCACCCTCTCGGCCGCGGCGGCGGCCACGGCGATGGCGGCCGAGGAGCCCGAGGCGGACGGCTACCGGCTGGCCTGGGCAGACGAGTTCAACCGGGACGGGAACCTGGACGAGAAGGACTGGACGTTCGAGCGGGGGTTCGTCCGCAACAACGAGCTCCAGTGGTATCAGCCGGAGAACGCCGCCTGCCGGGGCGGCCTGCTGGTCATCGAGGCGCGGCGCGAGACGAAGCCCAACCCGGGCCACGCGGCCGGCAGCCGCGACTGGAGGCGCGGTCGGGAGAAGATCGAGTACACCTCGGCCAGCGTCACGACCCGCGGCAAGCACGCGTGGAAGTACGGCCGATTCGAGATCCGGGCCCGGATCGACACGCGGCCCGGCATGTGGCCCGCCTTCTGGACCCTGGGGACCGCCGGCCCGTGGCCCTCCAACGGCGAGATCGACATCATGGAGTACTACCGCGGCATCCTGCTGGCCAACGTGGCCTGGGGCACCGACCGGCGATTCGTCGCCAGGTGGCACACCGTCAAGAAGCCGATCGCCGAGTTCAAGGACCCCGAGTGGTCCAGGGCCTTCCACGTCTGGCGGATGGACTGGGACGAGAAGGCGATCCGCCTGTACGTCGACGGCGAATTGCTCAACGAGACGAGCCTGGCGGGGACCATCAACGGCGACGCGGCCCGCCTCAACCCATTCCAGCATGAGCATTACCTGCTCCTGAACCTGGCCGTCGGCGGCGACAACGGCGGCGACCCGTCGAGGACCGAGTTCCCGGCGCGATACGAGATCGATTACGTGCGCGTCTACCAGAAGCCGTGAGGCCCGGGAGGGATGTCGCAACTCCTCGGTTCATGGATTGACTGGTCTGCGTGTCTGCTGGATGAGTCCGAACTGTTGTTTCGTTGATTTCGTCTGTTGCGTTGGTTTCGCCGTTGTGGCAAGATGCACAGGTCGTCCCGTGGAAAGGCGAGCCATGCCGATCAGCAGACCCGAGATCATCGAACCAGGGCAGTCGGAAGTGCAGATCGCCCGGGAAACGGGGCGAGCATTGGCTTCTCGACTCGAACGGGGTGAGTCTTCGCTCGAATTCCGGGACGCGGGGACGGGTGAGACGCTCACCCTCCCGCCGTCGGCGGAGCGGGCCTTGCTCCAGGTGCTGGAAGAGATGGGGCGAGGGCGAGCGGTCACGGTCACGTCGGTCGCCGCCGAATTATCCACGCAGCAAGCGGCGGACATCCTCAACGTCTCCCGCCCTTATGTGGTCAAGCTGGTGGACGAGGGCACGCTGCCGGCTCGCAAGGTCGGTCCCCACCGCCGGTTGCTGCTGGGCGACGTGGTGGCCTACAAGGATTCGATGTACGCCAGGCAGGTGAAGGCGATGGAGGAGCTGGTGGCCCTGACCGAGGACCTCGGTCTGTACGATGTCGATCCGAAATGAGCCGCGCCCCCGCCGTCATCTGCGACTCATGCATCCTCTTCCCGCCCTCGCTTCGAGACCTCTTCGTCTGGCTGGGGATCACCGGCGCGTGCCGCCCGCGATGGACCGCCGCCATCCACGAAGAGTGGACGCGGAGCGTCCTGGCCGCGCGGACCAACGTTTCGGCCGAGAGCCTCGCCCGGTGTCGCAGCCTGATGGACGCCGCCGTGCCGGACTGCCTGGTGAACGGATATGAGGCGCTCATCCCCTCGCTGACTCTCCCCGATCCGGACGACCGGCATGTGCTGGCCGCGGCGATCCACGCCGGCGTCGAGAACATCGTCACGTTCAACCTGAGAGATTTCCCCGAAGAGCAGACTCGACCGCACGGAGTGATCGCCATTCCTCCGGACGACTTCCTCGTTCGGTTGCTCGATGGGTTCGAGGACGAGGTGTGCCGGGCCGTACAGAGCCAGCGAGCACTCCTCAAGAATCCTCCGAAGACGACGGCGCAACACCTGGCCACGCTTGAGAAGATCGGGCTCATGCAGGCGGCCTCGCTGCTTCGGGCCCACGACGCGAGGCTATAGGCCCAGTCGATTGCGCTCGACCGCCGCGTTCATCTTCCGCACAAAGCCACAGGGCCATTCTGGCTTTCCACCTGACGCTGGGGACCGCCGGCCCGTGGCCCTCCAACGGCGAGATCGACATCATGGAGTATTACCGCGGCACCCTGCTGGCCAACGTGGCCTGGGGCACCGACCGGCGATTCGTCGCCAGGTGGCACACCGTCAAGAAGCCGATCGCCGAGTTCAAGGACCCCGAGTGGTCGAAGGCCTTCCACGTCTGGCGGATGGACTGGGACGACAAGGCGATCCGCCTCTACGTGGACGGCGCGCTGCTCAACGAGACCAGCCTGGCGGGGACCATCAACGGCGACGCGGCCCGCCTCAACCCATTCCAGCATGAGCATTACCTGCTCCTGAACCTGGTCGTCGGCGGCGACAACGGCGGCGACCCGTCGAGGACCGAGTTCCCGGCGCGATACGAGATCGACTACGTGCGCGTCTACCAGAAGCCGTGAGGCCCGGGAGGGATCTGGAACGGGTTCAATGACATGTGTAGGATGTAGGGGAGTTCTCCTGATACCGCATCATCGAGACAGGGGCCTGGGACGGGGTGAATCATGTCCGGCCGACGGATTGCGTTCGATCCGGGCGTGGCCCGGTGCCTCCGATCGCTGGGACGGCAGGCGGTCATGGCGGCGACCTGGCTGATCGTCGTCGGGTACTTCGGGGCGGCGTTCTTCATCCGCGAAGGTCGGCAGCCCTGGGGCGTCCTCGTCGACTTCACCGGCGGATTCGTTTGCGCCGCCGCGATGGCGTGCGGCATGACCCTCGTCCTGGGGTGCAAGCGACGCTGGGGCTTCGAGGTCGTGGCCTCGATCCTGGTCCCGGCTGCGCTCCTGGCTGGAGGTGTCTATCTCTCGTTCTGGCTCGCCCCGCCCCTGGGCCAGGGCCTGCTGGGGGCGACAGGTCGGAGCTTCTTCGAGGCCAGGGATAAGCTCCTCGACGCGATCGTTGAGCTTGCCTGGCTCGCGATGCCGATCGGCGCGGTCTTGGGCGTCGCGATCGGGGGCGTCGCCAGCCTGCTGCTCCTCGCGGGGAGGCGCTGGCCCCACCTCGTCGCAGGCACGGCGATGGGGCTGGTCATCGCCTGCGCGATCACCTCGGCGCATGTCATCGCGTTCAGCCGCCTGATCGATCTCGTCGTGCGGTATCGACTTCACGGGCTCCCGGCCATTTACCTGGCCTGGTACATGAGATTCGCCCAGGCATCGGCCGTGGGCGCGACCGCGGGGGCCGTGGTCGGAGCGGCCGTCGCCTGTGCCGTCCTGTGGTTGGCCGGCCGGTCACGGTCGCGAACCGGCGCGTTGAGCGGCCTCCACCCGTCGATCTCGCCCTCTCCGTAGGACGTCGAAGAGGCCGCCCCGCGGGGATCCGCGGCCCTCCGGCTTAGCGTCCGCTCGCCTCTGCCGTCTGCGTCCGTCGGCCCTTGACGCGGAGCAGGACCGGGCTGCTGGACAGGCCGCCCTCGGCGGACGTCGTCAGGTGGAAGGGGCGGAGTTGGTCGGGGGTGTCGCGGTCGGCGGTGACGAAGAAGGTGCGCTCCTTCTGGTTCTCGAGGACGAGCAGGCCGTTGAGGCCGAGGTTGTCGACGATGACGCCGAAGGGAAGGTTGCGGCCGGCGCCCGTGGTGCCGAAGGGGACCTGGCCCTCGTAGCCGAGGCGCTCGACCCGGACGGACAGGGTGATCGTCCGGCCGGCCTCGACCTCGAACTCGGGGAGGTCGCCCGGGCCCGGCGTGGCCGCGACGGGTTTGGGGCCGCCCTCGGCGGGGCCGATGGTGACCTTGATCTTGGCCGCGGGGGCCAGCTTGATCGCGCCCAGGTTGTTCACGTCGTGGGTCAGGTCGCGACCGCCGATCTGCGCGGTGGCCCGGACGGTGTTCTTCCTCGCGGCCTCGGGCGGTGGCGGGGTCGCCTTCGCGTCGGCCATGAGGACGCCGAGGGCCTCGACCTGCCCGGGCTCGATGACCAGCGGCGTGGACGCGCGGAAGCCCGGGGGGAGGTTCGCGACGTCGACGCGGATCGGGCCGTCGAAGCCGTCGATCCGCCGGGCCGTGACCTTGAACTCCTTGGCGCCGCCGGGGCTGACGGCAAGGTCGGCCCCGGTGAGGGTGACCGCGAAGTCGGGGCGGCTCGGGCGGGCGGTCAGCTTGTATTGGAAGTCCGGGCCCTGGAGGTTGCGGACGTCGCGGAGCTTCACGAGGTACTCGCCGTCCGCCGGCGCCGTGAAGGTGAGCCGCGAGTCCTTGCCGAGCTCGCGGCGGGCGTCGTCGTCGTTCTCGTAGTCGAGCGTGAAGACCGGCAGGCCGCTGGGCACGAGCTTCGTGCCGGGCGGATGGGGCTCGACGATGTAGCAGGGCTCGCCGAGCGCGTGGGCCAGGGGCGTCGTGTCGAAGTAGCCCCAGCGGTTCCCCTGGCCGGGGTAGACGACGAATCCGGAATCGGGGCCGCGGGGGTAGAGCCAGAGCTTGACGATCTCGCCATTCGCATACAGGTACTCGTTCAGCCGCATCTCCTCCCAGTTGAAGACGCGGAAGTCGTCCGTCTCCGCGTCGTCCTTGCCGCGGAAGGTGAAGTAGGAGTCGCGGACGGCCTGGAGGAGGGCCCGCGGCACCCGCCTGCCGCTCGCGTCGAGGACCTCCAGGAACGAGTCGAGCCGGGACTTGGACCGGGCCGCGTCCACCTCGAAGACCCAGGATTCGCCGGCCCTGGCATGGAACCGGAAGAGGTCGGAGTCCGCCCCGCCCGCCCGGCCGTCGATCGCGCCGGCGACCCGCGCGGGGAGCGTCAGCGCGTTGGCCGCGGCGGGCTCGTCGTTCGGCTCGTGCTCGACGTGCTCGGTCATCGGCCGGGCCGCGGGCGTGGCGGCCGGATCGGTCGCGGCCGGGACGGCGGCCGACCCCGATGCCCCCGCGTCCGGCGCGGGGAGGGGGAGGTCGTACGACGCGATCGAGCCGTCCATGCGTCCGACCACGAACGACCTGCCGCCGGGCGCGAACGCCAGGGCCGCGGCGACGTCGGGCTGGCCGGCCCAGAGCCTGGTCTCGGTGAAGTCGCCGGCGCGCCAGGCCTTGATCGTCCGGTCCTCGGCCAGCGAGACGAGCGCGGAGCCATCCGGCGTGAACGCCAGGCGGACGATCGCGGCCTCGTGGGCGAAGCGGGCGATCTCCATCGGGTTGATCGCGGGGCCGTCGCGCGAGACGAACCGCCAGACGCGGATGTTGTTGTCGGCGCCGCCGGCCACGATGAAGTTCCCGTCGGGGCTGAAGGTGCAGGCGTACTCGGCCTTGAGCGGCTGCGGCAGGGTGTCCAGGCGGAGGCCGTCGCGGACCCGCCAGACCTTGCAGGTGTCGTCGCCGCTGGCGCTCACCAGGGTGCGGCCGTCGGGGCTGAACGCCACGTCGTAGACGGCGCCGGTGTGCCCTTCCAGCGTCCGCAGCAGGGCGCCGGTGGACGCGTCCCGGAGCTCGATCTTCCGGTCGTAGCCGCAGGTGGCCAGGGTGGTCCCGTCGGGCGAGAGCTCGGCGTCGTAGAGGATGTCGCGGTGGCCCTCGAAGCTCCTCACGAGCTTGCCCGTGGCGACGTCCCAGATCGCGGCGACGCCCCCGAGCCCGGCGACGCCCGAGGCCGTGACCAGGCGCGAGCCGTCGGGGGTGAAATGGAGCGCCGTGACCTTGCCGGGGGACGGGCCGAGCGTCCGCCCGGGGGCCCCGTCGCGGGGGGCGCCCGGGGCGTACAGGCCCACCTCGGCGTCGCGCGCGACGGCCAGCCAGCGGCCGTCGGCGGAGGCGTCGATCGCGAGGACGGGGCGGGTCCGCGAGTGCCCGGGGACCTTCGGGACGATCAGCGCCAGCCGGTCCGGCTCCTGCCCCTTCGGCCCGCTCGCTCCGGCCTCGATCCAGGCCTCGAGGATGGCGATCTCCTCGGCGGTCGGGCGGGGCTCGTCCTTGGGGGGCATCTTCGGCTTCGAGGCGCCGGTCAGGACGCGGACGACCAGGCTCCCCTTCGGGTCGCCCGGCAGGAGCGCGGGGCCGTGGGGCGTGCCCCGGCGGAGCGCGGCGTAGGACTCGAGCGAGAACTCCCCCTCGCGGTCGTCGTCGTTGTGGCAGCCCGCGCAGTACTTCTTGAGCAGCGGGGCGACCCGCCCGGCGTAATCCGGCGCGGGGGCATCATCGGCCGCGACCGCGGCCGGGTTCGCGGCGAACAGGCTCGCGAGGAGGATCAGGCTCGACATCGGCGGGTCTCCCCCGTCAGTGATTGAAGAGGAACTCGCGGCCGCTCATCAGGCCCCAGAACACGTCCTCGACGACGGCCGGCTCGTCCGGGGCGCCCGGGGGCGGCAGCAGGTCGAGCAGGCCGCGGCGCTCGGGCTCGGTCGGGTAGCGCGAGAGGCAGGCCAGGTAGATCTCGTCCACGAGGGCGGCGGCGGACATCCCCTCGCGGCGGAGCCGCCGCAGGGTCTCGGCCCGGCTCCCCTTGGCGCGGAGCTTCTCGTTGAGCGTGTCGCCGTTGGAGAGGTGGAGCACCTGGACCATGGTCGGCTCTCCGGACCGCTCGCACTCGCAGACGATCCGCCGCGGGTTGCGGCCGAAGGCCTGGAGGAAGTAGCTCTCCACCGCGGCGTCGTAGAGCTGCACGGCGCGCGTGCCCAGCGGGTAGAAGTCGGTCTTCTGGACGTCGCCGCCCGGGAAGGCGATCGCGTCGAACCGCGTCGGCACGCCGGTCACCTGGACGATCGCGTCGTGGAGCACCTCGGCCGTCATCCGCCGGGGATAGTACCGCGAATAGAACCGGCGGTCCGCCACGTTGCCGGCCAGCGGCCGGCTCGTCCGCTGGTAGGCGTTCGACCGGAGGATGGCCCGCATCAGGGCCTTCAGGTCGAACGCGTGGTCCACCAGGAACTTCGCCGAGGCCGAGAGCAGGGCCTCGTTCGAGGCCGGGTTGGAGGCCCGCATGTCGTCCACCTTCTCGACCAGCCCCACGCCGAAGAAATTGGCCCAGACGCGGTTGGCGATCGAGCGGGCGAAATAGGGGTTCTCCGCCGCGGTCAGCCAGCGGGCCAGGACGATCCGCCGGTCGGCCGGGTCGTCGAAGGCGAGCGGCGGGGCATCCAGCGGGGCCGGCGGCTGGGGCTTGCCGGTCCTCGGCTGGACGAGCTCCCCGGAGCTCGCCGCGTAGATCGTCCGGCGGCCGTCGCCGTTGCGACCCTCGCCGCCCCAGCCCTTGGCCCGGACCCGCGCGAACAGGCTGGCCATCCCGTAATACTGGTCGTTGGTCCATTTCTCGAGCGGGTGGTCGTGGCAGCGGGCGCAGCCGATCGAGAGCCCGAGGAACGCCTGGCTGACGTTCTCGGTCATGTCCTCGGGGGACTGGCTGAGTGCGTAGAAGTTGGTGGGGCCGGTTTCGACGCTCTCGCCGGTGGCCGTGACGATCGCGCGGACGAACTTGTCCCAGGGCGTGTTGTCGGCCACCTGCTGGTGGATCCAGCGGTAGTAGGTCTTGAGGGCCTCCGGCCGGAGCCTCGTGCCGTTGAGCATCAGCAGGTCCGACCACTTGTAGGTCCAGTAGTCGGCGAACTCCGGCCGGGCGAGGAGGGCGTCGATCAGGGCGTCGCGGCGGCCGGGCGAGCCGTCCGCCAGGAAGGCCCGCGCCTCGTCCGCGGCGGGGATCCGGCCGATCGTGTCGACGTACGCCCGCCGCACGAACTCGGCGTCGGAGCAGGCGGGGGACGCCGGCAGGTTGAGCCGCGCGAGCTGCCCGTCGATCTGCTCGTCGATGAAGTCCCTGGGCTTCCGCGCGTCGGCGACCTCGCCGGGCCGGGCGGGCCGGGCCTCGTAGGGGACGGTGACCCGCGCGATGGCCAGCCGGCTGGCGTACCAGGCGACGATGGCCCCCTCGCCGGGCCCGATCACCTGGGCCTTGCCGTCGTCGTCGACCCGGCAGACCGATTCGTCGGCCGAGGACCAGCGGGCCAGGCGGGTGACGTCCTCCTCCCGCCCGTCCGCGTAGTAGGCGCGGGCCAGGAGCTGCTGCGACGCCCCGACGCGCTGGACCACGCGGCCCGGCAGGACCTCGATCCGCGTCACCCTCGGGTCGGCCTCCCCGGGGGGCGGCGTGCCCCGGCCGATCCATTCGGCCAGGACCCGGTATTCCGGCGACGTGGGGGCGAGCCGGATGCCCCCCTTGTGGGCGATCGCCCCGGAGGGCTTGGCCAGGAAGAGGCTCCGGCCCGGGTCGGCGAGCTCGACCCGCCGGCCGCGGTCCTGCTTGACGATGTTGAAGAAGTCCGACGGCGGGTCGTAGCCCCGGAGCGAGAGCCGGAACCCCCCCTTCCCCGCGAGCGCCCCGTGGCAGGCCCCCGCGTTGCAGCCGAGCTTCGCCAGGATCGGCTCGACGTCGTTGCGGAAGCTCGGGGCGACGGCCAGGCCCTGCCCGCGGACGGTCACCTTGCAGGAGGCGGACCGGCCGCCGGCCCGCGCCGTGATCGTGGCCTCGCCGTCCCCCACGGCCGTCACCAGGCCGTCGCCGGAGACCGCGGCGACGCCCGGGGCGCTCGAGGCCCACGCGACGCTCGAGGCCACCTGCCGCCCGGCCTCGCCCGCTTCGAGCTCGTGGACGATCAATCGCTGGCTCGCCCTCGGCGTCCCCAGCGTGAACCCCGACGGCAGCACCGCCAGGCCCTCCGCCTCGCCCGCGCGGGCGGGTACGGCGAGGGCGAGGGAGGCCGCCAGGATGCACGGCAGGAGGAGCATGTCGCGGAACGTCCTGAGCATGGCGTGGCCTCTCGCGGTTGCGGCGTCCCGGGTCAGTCCCATGACCTCATCATCCCGCAACTCGACACGGTCGAAGGGGAGTGCCTGATTCGCTTCCCCCCTTACAAAGGGGGGATTCAGGGGGGTGGATTCGATCGCCGTGGCTGAGACCATTCACCCCCTCCAACTCCCCCTTGGTAAGGGGGAGAGCCTGATATCGCGTCTCTCCTCGCCGGGGTCCCATCCAACACTCGCTCAGAACAGCTCGCGGATCTCGCGATGGCCGAAGTCGACCAGCGGGAACGGGCGGCCGGCGGGGCCGGGGAGCTTGGCCTCGAGGTCCAGGCCGAGGCTGTGGAAGATCGTCGCGGCGATGTCGGCCGGCTCCACCGGGCGGTCCGCCGGCACGGCGCCGATCGGGTCGCTGGCGCCGACCACGCGGCCCCCCTGCACGCCGCCCCCCGCGAAGCCCACCGTGAAGCAGTTGGGCCAGTGGTCGCGGCCGCCGGCCGGGTTCACCCGGGGGGTCCGGCCGAACTCGGCGAGGTTGCAGACCAGCGTCGTGTCGAGCATCCCCCGCTGCGACAGGTCCTCGATCAGGGCGCTGTAGGCCCGGTCGTAGAGCGGGCAGACGATGTCGCGCATCCCCTCGATCGAGGTGAACGGCTTCGAGCCGTGGATGTCCCAGGTGATCTCGTCGAAGACGGTCAAAAACGTGTTGATCGTCACGAACCGCACGCCCCCCTCCACCAGCCGGCGCGCCAGCAGGCAGCACTGGCCGAACCGGGTCATGCCGTAGCGGTCGCGGACGGCCGCGGGCTCCTTCGAGAGGTCGAAGGCGTCGCGCGCCTGCGGGCTCGTCATCAGGCGGAAGGCCGACTGGAAGTTGCCGTCCAGCAGCGCGGCGTCCTCGGACGCCTCGAACGTGGCGACGGCGTCGTCCACGAGTGCCCGGATCTTGCGGCGGCGGTCCAGCCGGACGGTGCCCATCGATTCGGGGGGGAGCAGGTCGGGGACGCGGAACCCGGGCCTGGACGGGTCGGCGTTGAGGGCGAACGGATCCTGCGCCTTGCCGAGGAAGCCGCCGGCCTGGCCGTTGGGCAGGTTGCCGCCGCCGCGGCCCATCAGCTCCGGCAGGACGACGAAGGGGGGCAGATCGGTCCTCCGCCCCTTCAGGTAGCTGACGGCGGACCCGACGTGCGGCGTGTTCACGCCCCCCGCGAAGAGCCGGCCGGTCTGCATCATCTGCCAGCCGGCGTCGTGCACCGCCGCGCCGCCGTGGTGGACCGACCGCACCAGCGAGAACTTGTCCGCGATGGCGGCGTGCTTCGGGAGGATCTCCGAGACCTGGATGGCCGGCGACGCCGTCGCGATCGGCCGGAACGGCCCGCGGATCTCGGCGGGGGCGTCCGGCTTCATGTCCCAGAGGTCCATGCTGCTGGGCGCGCCCAGGTTGAAGATCATGATGCAGGCGCGGTCGTCGGCCCCCCCCTTCACCGCCCCCGCCGCCCGGGCCGCGAACCAGTGCGGCAGCCCGAACCCGATCGCCCCGAGCGTCCCCGCCTGGAGGAAGTCGCGCCGGGTCGCGCCGTCGCACGTCGTGACCCGCCCACGTCCGGTGAACGTCAGCATGGGAGAGCTCCCGTCCAGATCCGTCGTCGCAACCCCGAACCGCCGACCCACCCGCCGACGTCCCACCGTCCCCCCGCAGGATCGAGCACCTGGAATCGGAATGCGGTGGGCATCGTCGGGCGGGCACAAGTCGAGGACGAACCAGCCCATGCGAGGATATGCCCTCGGGGGATGACCCGGCCAGGGGAATGTCCGGCCGCACGAGGATTATTCGTCCAGGCCCCCGCGGTGACCGGACTCAAACGGCCTCGCCGGCCGGCTGCCGCCAGGGGCACGGCGGCGGGCCCGTCTCGGCCTCAGGCCCCGGAGCGGACCGCTCGATCGGACAGATTGAAGATCGTCGTGACCTTTTCGCGCGACCTGCGTGATCCAGAAAATGTATAAGGCCTGACAAAACCGGATGTGGTATGAGTTGTGCGCCCTGGAGTGGTCCCCTCGGTATCGGAGGAGTCCGCCCGATTGGTCAACACTCACATGCCGGGCCGAAGACCTGCCAGAGATCATCTTGCAGAAAAGTGTCCTCCCGTCACGCTGGTTCTTGCAAAAACCAACACTGATCGCCAAGATGTGGCCCATCGTTGCAGGCGTTCTTGCAACTTCTTGTGGCTGATCCCGGCTCCGCCCGATGTTCGCGCCAGTCGGATGGGGTATGCTGGCAAGATTTTCGAGAATCTTCGTTACCTTTTCGTTCGGCAAGCAGGATCATATGTGGACCGATAGTAGATCGGGCCACGTCAACGTCACGACACTTGACTTGAAGTAAGGATGGCTTCATGCGATCGTGTCCCATGGTCATTTTGATAATGTTCATCTTCGGACACGGCGTGTCGACCGTGAAAGCCGAACTGACGCTATCTCTGGCGGCGGAGTCCGCTGACCTGGACCATCTGGCCGTCGGCCAGGCGGTCCGCTTCGACGTGATCCTCTCCGGGCTGGCGCCGGGGGACGCGCTGGCCTATCTGGCGGGGACGGTCACGTTCCCGGGCGGCTTGCTGGGCACCCCCACGGACGTCGCCGCCGGGGCCATCGTCCCCGACCCGACCGGCTTCGTGGGGGCGGGGTTCGACGGCGCGGCGGATGCCTTCTATGACGCGGTCTTCTTCTCGACCACGAACACGCCGATCACGAGCAACGGCGTCTTCTACTCGTTCGAGGTCGTCGTGCTCCAGGTCGGTTCGGGCGTGCTGAGCTTCGACGTCTCGAGCCTGGCGGCGGCCGACGGCTCGAACGATCCGGTGAGCCTGGCGGCCGGCCCCGACCTGCCGTTCACCGTCGTCCGGGCGGTCCCCGAGCCGGCATCCCTGGGGATGGCGATGCTCGGCATCCTGGCCGTCGCGGGGGGCTCGCGGATGAACTCCCGGCGGGGACTGCTGCGCTCGCCCTGATGTCGGAGCGTCGCCGCGTCTGAGCGGGCGATTTCCGGTCCCCTCCCCCTGGCGGGCCCTTCCTCACCTACGAGTGAGGAGGCCAATTCTGGTCCCCTCCCCCCACCGTGGGGGAAGGTTAGGGAGAGGGGGCGACCACCAAGTGACATTCGAGAAATCACCAAATCAAATGGGATTGTCTTGATCTTCAATCCCTCACGCGATCGACGGCCCGCTCAATCCACCCCCCTCTCCCTAACCCTCCCCCACGGTGGGGGGAGGGGACCGGACGCCTTGCCTCGCGCATGGGGCGTGCTGGGTGGCGGAAGGGCCTGACCCGCTCCTGGCAGAAGTGCAGCCTTGCAACGGGAAGAGGAAGCGGGCTCGGCCTCCGCGGCACCGGGCTTCCAGGACAGACACTCATCGAGAGCAGGCACCGAAGATGCGTCATCACCTTCACGACGTTCGGCGGCCCCGCCGCCGCCCTTCCGGACTGCGCCTGGGGATGGAGCGGCTCGAGGACCGGACGATGCTCGACGCGTCGAACGTCTTCGCCCGCTTCCGCGCGGTCGTCCCCGCGACGGGCCAGGCGGCCTCGATCCCGGTGACGCTCTCGCCGGCGGACTTCACCATGCCCGGTAGCCGCGTGGTCGTCGGCTTCCGCGTGGAGTCAGCGGCCGGTGGCCTCGACCCGGCGGCGGTGACGGTCCGGACGGCCTCGGGCGCGGTCGTGTCCCCCACCTACGTGAATGCCGACCTCGGCGGGAAGGCGCAGAGCCTGGCCCTCTTCTCGCTCGGCTTCGCGAGCTATCAGCTCGCCGTCTCGGGCGAGCACGGGACCTCCGGCGAGTTCCGCCTCGATGCCTTCCTCGCCGGTGATGCGGACGGCAACCACGCCATCGACCTGGCGGACGGGGCCCGCATCCGCGCCCTGGATGGGTCGATCGCCGGCGACGGGCGGTATCTCGTCGAGGCTGATGCCAACCTCGACGGCAAGATCTCCTCGTTCGATTACACCCAGTGGCGGTACAACGTCGGCGCCGCGACGCGGATCGCGCCGCTGTCGCTCTCCCTGGGGACGCCGGCCGGCGTCGTGACGCTCCCCTCGGGCTCGCTCGCCACGCGGAACGCGACCGGGCTGCTGCCGGGGCAAACGGCCTCGGGCGCGAGCCTCGCGCTCGAGTCGGGGAGCGACGGCGGGTTCGACGACGGCTCGGCGGTCGCCAATCCCGCCGGCGGCTTCGGGATCGCCTACACGCTCGCGGCCGGCGACAACACGCTCCAGGTCCGGGCGACCGACGGCTTCGGCCAGTCGCAGTCGGCGTCGCTGGGGTTGCTGCTGGACGCCTCCGCGCCGGTCATCCAGCTTTCCACCCCGACGGCGGGGCTCCTCACGCGCACCAATCCGACGTTCGCCGGGAAGGTCACGGACGACCTCACCGGGGTGGCCTCGCTCACGGCCTCGCTGGACGGCGGGCCGGCGACGTCGGTGACCTTCGACGCCTCGGGCAACTTCAGCTTCGCCACCCCCCTGCCCCTCGACCACACGGCCGACGGCGTGCACACGGTCCGCCTGATCGCGACCGACCGCGTCGGCAACGCCTCCGCGGCCCTCGATCGGAGCTTCACGCTCGACACGGCCCCGCCGGTCGTGACCGTGACGAGCCCGACCTCCGGCGCGACGGTGGACCGCGACGTGACGCTGCAAGGCGTGGTCACGGACGTCACGGCGGGCGTGGCCTCGCTCCAGGTCGCGCTCGACGGCGGTGCTTACGCGGCGGTTCCGTTCGACGCCTCCGGGCACTTCGCGGTCGCCGCGGGCCTGGCCGTCGACGGCAGCGCCGATGGCCCGCACACCTTCCACGTCAAGGCGACCGACCTGGCCGGCAACACGTCCGCGGTGACGGACGTGCCGTTCACCCTGAAGACGGCGGCGACGGGCGAGACCCTGACGGAGCGGACCGACTTCGAGCCCGCGATCCGCCGGTCGATCGTCGTCCCGTCGTCGCCGTCGATGCTGACGGTCAAGCTCGCCGGCCCGACGTTCGACACCAGCAGCACGGGGCGGGCGAAGGACGCGTTCGAGGTCGCCCTGGTCGACGCCTCGGGCCGGTCGCTGGTGCCGACGATCGCCGCCGGCCGCGACGCCTTCTTCAACCTCACCGAGGGGCAGGTCGCGGCGGTCGGCGCCTGGGCGAAATGGTCGGGCGACACGATCACCCTGGACCTCTCGCAGGTCACCCCCGGGACGGCGGCGACGCTGATCCTGCGGCTCGTGAACAACGACGGCGACACCACGACCACGGTCCGGATCGCGCAGGTGGCGGTCGGCCCGCTCGTCGGCTCGCCGGTCGGGCCCGGCGGCCAGCCAGCGGCGGCCTCGTCACAGTCGTCCGCCTCGATCGACTTCGCCCACCTCGCCGACGTCTCCGCGAGCGTCCGTCCCGCCTACGGCCGGACCTCGTTCGACGAGGCGGCGAAGGTTCTGTATGCCGACCTGGCGGCGAAGAACTCGGGCTCGTACGCGGTGGAGTCGCCCCTGATCGTCGCGATCGCCCACCTCAGCGACCCGACCGTGCGCGTCCGAGGCGCCGACGGGACGACGCCGGAGGGGCTGCCGTACTTCGACCTCTCCACGCTCGTCTCGGGCGGCCTGCTCGCGCCCGGCGGGACGACGGCCGCGCGGACGATCTCGTTCGCGAACCCCTCGGGCAAGGCATTTACGTATGACCTCGTCTTCCTCGGCCACCTCAACACGCCGCCCGCGTTCACCTCGACGCCCGGCACGGAGGCGGTCGCCGGCAAGCCCTACGCGTACCGGGCCGCGGCCAGCGACACCGAGGGGGATGCCCTGGCCTTCTCGATCGTCTCCGGCCCGGCCGGCCTGGCGATCGACGCGGCCACCGGGCTGGTGACGTGGTCGCCGGCCGCGAACGACGTGGGGACCGCCGACGTGACGATCGCGGTCGCCGACGGCCACGGCGGGACCGCGACCCAGCGGTTCACGCTCGCGACGATCGCCCCGCCGCCGAACCGGCCGCCGGTGTTCACGTCGACGCCGGTGGTCTCGGCGAACGTGGATATCACCACGATGGAGGTCATGTACGGGAGCAGCCGCGATATCCAGGGCGCGAGCCAACTGATCCTGGTTCAGGGCTTCAACTCTTCGACTCCCGTCGTGAAGGCCATCGGGAGCATGGGAGTCGTCGTCGGTGATCTCGCGGGCACAGACGACGGTGTCCTGTACGCCGCGACTTTCGATGGAGTCTACGCGGTCGATACGAAGAACGGGTCGCTGGCGACGCTGGTGGCGGCCCAGATTCGGGGCAATTCCCTGGCCTGGGCCCAGACGAACGTCCTGTACTCGTGGAGCTACGACCGGGCGACGATCAGCAGCTACGACCTCAAGACCCACGCGATTCGCACCGTGGCCTCCTTGTCTGACAGTGGCGCCGACCTGGCCTGGGACCCGACCCAGAATGTGCTCTATGCGGTCAGCCTCTCGGATCGGCTCTACCGTATCGACCCCGCCACGGGTGAGGTCCGGACCATCGGGACGCTCGATCTCGGCGGCCTTGCGCCCTCGATCTCCTTCGATCGAAGCGGCCAGCTCTATACCGGAGGAGGAGCGCAGGGCTCACCCGCCTTCCGGCTCTATCGAACGGACAAGGCGAATGCCTCGTCGACCTTGCTGGCCGACTTCAGTCCGTCGAACCTCGGGTTGTACGGCCTTGGCAATGCGGTGGTGCCCGGCTCATCCGGGATTTCCTATGCTTACCAGGCCAATGCAATCGATCCGGACTCAGACCCGCTCACGTATTCCCTGCCGGAGCACCCCTCGGGGATGATCGTGAATTCGGCGACCGGCCTGATCACGTGGGCTCCCCGGGCCGAGCAGGTCGGGATCAACGAGGTCGTTCTAAACGTCTCTGATGGCCATGGCGGCACGGCGACTCAGGCCTTCTCCATCGACGTCCGGCCCGCGGTGGGGAACCATCCGCCGGCAATTGTGAGCACGCCGCCGACGGAAGTCGTCGTCTCGCCGTCGAGGGTCCTCGCGTCCAGCGATTTCGACTCGGATTCCGAAGGATGGAAGAGCGTCACTCTGAAGTATCCTCAGGCGGGCTCGCCGCCGGCCGTCCTGGGGACATACAACCCGACGTTCGTGGCCACCGGAGGAAGCCCGGGCGGATCGATCCGCATCGACGATCCGGACGGATCGCTGAGCGTCGGCAATACGCAATACTGGTCGGCGTCTTCGAAGTTTCTGGGGGACATGTCGGCGGCCTACGGGGGCATCCTCTCGTTCAGCCTGGCACAGTCACCTACGAACGATCCGTTCTCCCAGGAGGACGTGATCCTCGTCGGTGGAGGGCTCACGCTCGTCTACGACACGTCTTCAAACCCGGCCACGGGATGGACGGGGTACAGCGTTGGCCTCTTCGAGGGCGGCTGGAGGCGTGACAGCCTCTCCGGCCCGGCCGCGACCCGGTCGGACATGCGGACGGTCCTGTCCTCGCTGTCCGCGCTCTACATCCGCGGGGAGTTCCAGCTCGGCCCCGACACCGAATGGTTCGACAGCGTTGCCCTGACGGCTTTCCAGGCCCAGATGGTGTATGACGTCGCCGCGGTCGATCCCGATGGCGACGCGTTGACATACAGCCTCGCCCGGCATCCGCTCGGGATGACGATCGATCCCGCGTCCGGGGAGATCTCGTGGGTGGTGGCGCCGAGCCTGCAAGGGGCCCAGGCGGTCACAGTACGCGTGGACGACGGCCGCGGGGGGTTCGACGAGCAGAGCTTCGCTGTCGACGTGGCCTCGTCGGCCGGGCGGGGAGAGATTCGAGGGACGGCCTTCGAGGACGTTAACGGGAACGGAAGGCGCGACTCATCACCCGTGCTCACCCCGGCCTATTCCGAGGACTTCGAGAGCGCCGCCGCCGGGCCCGAGTGGTCGCTGCGGAAGGTCGACATCACGCCCGGAACCGCTGCGCACAGGGCGGATCGTTTCCTCGGCCAGTTCGGCAACCAGACCCAGACGCTGACCCTCTCCGGCCTGCCGGGGCACGACACCGTCCATGTCGAGTTCGACCTCTACATCATCCGCACCTGGGACGGGAATGGAACGCTCTATCCGGGCCCCGACGTCTGGGACCTGCGCGTCGTCGGCGGGCCGACGCTTCTCCACACGACGTTCCGGTTACCCTATTCGGGAGAGGTGCCGGCGGAGGTCCAGTCCTATCCCGATCCTTATCCCGGCGGCCGCTACCTGGGTGGTACGGGCGCGGCCGAGAATCGAACCCTCGGCTACTCGTGGGGGGGGACGCCGAACCTCGACTCCGTCTATCATCTTTCCTTCGACATCCCCCACACTTCCGGTTCGATCGTCCTGGCGTTCTCCGCCTCGAATCTCCAGGACCTCTCCGACGAGAGCTGGGGGCTCGACAACGTCGTCGTGGCGACATCCCGGATCGTGTCCGAGCCGGCCTTACCCGGCTGGACCGTCTACCTCGACCAGAATGCCAACGGCCGGCGCGACGAGGGGGAGCAATCCACGACGACCGACGCAGACGGCAATTACGCCCTCCGGGGCCTCCTCTCCGGCGTCTACCACGTCGCCATGGAGCCGAAGCCAGGCTGGACGCAGACCAGCCCGACGTCGGGGGCCACGCCCGGTCAATTCGACGTGGAAGTTGGGGCGGGCCAGATCGTCACCGGCATCGACTTCGGCAACATGCGGATCGTGGATCCGGGGCCGAACCGATCCCCGCGGTTTGTCACAACGGCTCCGGCCAGCGCCGCGATCGGCTGGCGCCTGCGCTACGACGCACGCGCCACCGACCCGGATCGGGATCCGCTGACCTATGACCTCGTCGTCAGGCCGGATGGCATGGCCGTGGACCCGGCCTCCGGCATCCTCGTGTGGACTCCGACGGCCGAGCAGATCGGGACGTTCGATGCGATCCTCCGCGTGCAGGACGGGCGGGGCGGCGTTGATCTCCAGGCGATCCGCATCACCGTCCCCGCGCCCAATACCGCGCCGGTCATCACCTCGAGCCCGCGTGGGCCGGCGGCGGTGGGAAGCCTGTATCGGTATGCGGTGAAGGCGATCGATCCGGACCAGGACCCGATCACGTTCCGCCTCGGCATGGCTCCCGACGGGATGACCGTCGATCCGATCACGGGGATCCTGAGCTGGATTCCGACCGAGGAGACCTCATCGCCCGAACTCGTCATGGTGGTGGCCGGCGATGGCCGCGGCGGAGAGGCGCCGCAGTTTTTCTACCTTACTGTCGTGGCCGGGCTGCCCAACGCCGATCCGACGATCACCTCCAGCCCGCCGACCTCCGCGCGGCTCGGAGGCCGGTATGCGTATCGGGTCGAGGCGGACGACCCGAACGGTGACACGCTTACCTATGAGCTAAGCGTGGCCCCCGCCGGGATGACCATCGGCGCGGAAACCGGCCTGGTCGCGTGGGAGCCCCTGCCCGGCCAGTTCGGGCCGAACGACGTGACCGTCCGGGTCCGGGACGGGCGCGGGGGACTCGCCACTCAGGGCTTCACGGTCGAGGTCTCCACGCTGGGCCAGAATCATGCCCCCGCGATCGTCTCAACGCCGATCCTCTCCGGCGTGGCCGGCGCGGCCTACCGCTACGACGCGAAGGCCGACGACTCCGACGGGGACACGGTCGTCTGGAGCCTGGACACCGCTCCGCAGGGTCTGGCCATCGACGCCAGCACGGGCGCCCTGCGATGGACGCCCGGGGCGGCGCAGATCGGCAGCCAGGCCGTCGTGATTCGGGCCACCGATACGCAGGGAGCTTCGTCGACTCAGTCGTTCACGGTCGTCGTCCGCGCCGTCAATTCGCCACCCAACGTCACGTCGGTCCCGTCGACCACAGCCGCGGAGGACCGGGCCTACCGTTATCAGGTCGTGGCGATCGACGCCGATGGCGACCCGTTGAGCTACGCCCTGACGACCTTCCCTTCGGGGATGACGATTGACGCAACCACGGGGCTCATCACATGGACGCCGGTGGCGTCGCAACTGGGGGCCCAGGCGGTCGCCGTTCGGGTCGAGGACGGGCGCGGGGGCGTGGGCACTCAAGCCTTCATCGTTGAGGCCAGGCCGGCCGGGGAGGACCTGCCGCCGATCATCACCTCGACGCCGGGCTATGTCGCGAGCGTCGGCTCGCCGTATCGATATGCGGTCACCGCGAGCGACCCCGAAAATCAGCCGCTGACGTTCTCGCTCCTGACCTTTCCGACGGGGATGACGATCGATGCGGCCACGGGGGTCATCTCGTGGACGCCGACGGCCGGTCAGATGCCGAGCACGACCGTGGTCGTCGCCGCCGAGGACCCGGCCGGCAACGTCGCCGGGCAGAGGTTCACGATCTCCGTCCGGGCCGCGAACCGGGCTCCGTCCATCGCGTCCACGCCCGTCTCCTCGGTCACGGCCGGGCTGACGTACCGCTACGACCTCCGCGCCACCGATCCCGACGGCGACAGCCTCGCGTATCGCCTCGCCTCGGCGCCAGCGGGAATGACCATTGACACGGTCGGGCGAATCACCTGGAAGACGACCGTCGCGAACGTGGGGAAGGTCGCGGCGGAGGTCGTCGTCTCCGACGGTCGCGGCGGCGAGGTGAGCCAGCCGTTCACGCTGACGGTCGCCGCCGACACCGAGGTGCCCATGGTCACGCTTGTGGCTTCGCCCAACCCGACCAATCTTGGGGCGGACGCGACGCTCACCGTCGCCTTCACGGACAACGTGGGCGTGACCGGCCTCAGGCTGATGTTCGACGGCCAGGCCGTGGCCGTGGACTCGTCCGGCCGCGCCACGGTGAAGGCCGCCCGGGTGGGCCTGGTCCCGGCGGTCGCCACGGTCACGGACGCGGCGGGGAACGTCGGGACGGCCTCGGTCCAGGTGTCGGTGATCGACACGACCGACGCCGATGCGCCCATCGCGTCGATCACGTCGCCGGGCGACGATGTGGTGATCACGTCCGCGGTCTCCGTGATCGGCACGGCCTCGGATTCGAAGCTCGTCGAATACACGCTGGAGCTCCAGCCGGTCGACGGCGGCGACGCGGTGGTGATCGCCCGGGGCACCAGCAGCGTGACGGATGGGGTGCTCGGCACGCTCGACCCGGCCCGGTTCGGCAACGATTCGTACATCCTCCGCCTGGTGGCCAGGGATGCCGGCGGGCACACGGCGACCGACGAGCGGCTCGTCAGCTTCGCCGGCGACCTCAAGCTCGGGAACTTCACGCTCTCGTTCGTGGACATGACGGTCCCCGTGTCGGGCATCCCGATCACAGTAGGACGTACCTATGACAGCATGAGCGCTACGAGTCAGGACGACTTCGGCTATGGCTGGCGGCTCGAGGTGAGCAACACAGACCTGCGGACGAGCGTCGGCAAGACGGGCGACGAGGCCGACGGCTTCTTCCGGGCCTTCCGGGACAACACGCGGGTCTATGTCACGCTCCCGGGCGGCAAGCGCGAGGGGTTCACCTTCGCGCCCGCGGGCCGCAGCCTGTTCGTCGCCACCCTCTACACGCCGAAGTTCCAGGCCGATCCCGGCGTGACCGACACGCTCACCGTGTCGAACATCGGCCTGGCGCGGTTCGACGACGGCACCTACGGCGACTTCTACGGCAGCCTCCCCTACAACCCGGCCGACCCCGCCTTCGGCGGGATCTACACGCTGACGACGAAGGAAGGGGTCGTCTACACGATCGACGGCTTCACCGGCAAGCTCCGGACCGTGGCCGACCGCAACGGCAACACGCTGACGTTCACCGACGCGGGCATCGTCAGTTCCGCCGGCAAGGGGGTCGCCTTCGAGCGCGACCCGCAGGGGCGGATCACGGCCGTCGTCGACCCGATGGGGCAGAAGGTGACCTACCGCTACGACGCCGCCGGCAACCTCGTCGCGGTCACGGACCGCGCCGACGCCACGACGCAGTTCACCTATCGGACCGACCGTCCGCACTACCTCGCGTCGGTCATCGACCCACTCGGCCGCACGGGGATTCGGTCCGAGTACGACGACGAGGGCCGGCTCTACCAGGTGATCGACGCCGCGGGCCACGTCGTGAAGACCCTGTACGACCCCACGCATTCCCGCCAGACCGTGTACGATCAGCTCGGCAGCCCGACCATCTACGAGTACGACGACCGCGGAAACATCGTCACCGAGATCGACGCCCTCGGCGGCGTGACGAAGCACACCTACGACGCGAACAACGACGAGCTGACCACCGAGGACCCGCTCCACCACGTCACGACCCGGACCTACGATACCCGGGGCAACGTCCTGACCGAGACCGATGCACTCGGCCACGTCACCCGGATGACCTACGACGGCTTCGGCAACGTTCTGACCGCGACCGACCCCCTCGGCAACACGACCACCACCGCCTACGACACCCGCGGCAACCTGCTGGAGATGCGTGATGCGGCCGGCAAGGTGACCCGGTTCACGTACGACGCGTCGGGCAATCCGCTCTCGATGGCGGATTCGCTCGGGACGCTCTACCAGTTCACGTACGACGCCTCCGGCAACGTGGTGAGCCAGACGGACGCCCTCGGCAACGTCACGATCAGTACCTATGACGCCAACAGCCGGCTGCTCACGACGACCCAGAAGCTGACAACGTCCGCGGGCGTCCGGACGCTGATCACGAAGACCGAGTACGACGATGAGGGCCGGGTCGTCAAGGTGATCGACGCGGCAGGTGGCATCACCAGCACGACTTATAACGCCGCAGGCCAGAGGATCGCGACGGTCGACGCCCTGGGCCGAAAGACCGAGTATCACTACGACGACCGCGGCGAGCTCGTCAGGACGATCCTCCCCGACGGGACCAGCACGACCACCGAGTACGACGCCGCCGGCCATCAGGTCGCCACGATCGATGCGGCCGGGCGTCGCACCGAAATGCACTACGACGCCCTGGGTCGGCTGGTTGAGACCGTCTACGCCGACGCCACGCCCGGTAACGCTGGAGACAACCCGCGGACGAAGACCGAGTATGACGACGCCGGCCGCGTCACGGCCACCCTGGATGAGCTGAGGCATCGCACCCAGTACGAATACGACTCCGAGGGCCGTCAGGTCCTCGTCCGCGACGCCCTGGGCCACGAGACGACGACCGAGTACGACGCCGCCGGCCGCGCCACCAGCATGACCGACGCCCTGGGCCACACGACCCGGTCGACCTTCGACGCCGCCGGCCGGCTCGTAGGGGTCACCTACGCCGACGGCACGACCACCTCGAGCGCGTTCGATGCCCGAGGCCGCCTGGTCGGGCGGACCGATCAGCTCGGCCGGACGACGCGCTACGAGTACGACGCGGCCGATCGGCTGGTCGCCGTCGTCGATGCCCTGGGCCAGCGGACGACGTATGCCTACGACGAGCTCGGTGACCTCGTCGAGCAGACGGACGCGAATGGGCATGCGACGAAGTACGAGTACGACGGCCTCGGTCGACGCACGGCGACGGTCCTGCCCCTCGCCCAGCGGTCGACGACGGAATATGACGCGGTCGGCGCCGTCGCGAGCACGACCGACTTCAACGGCAAGACGACCACCTACGACTACGACCTGCTCGGCCGCCTGACGGCGAAGCATCTCCCGGGCGGCAGCGCTGTCACCATCACCTACACGCCCACCGGCCAGCGGAAGACCGCGACCGACGCCCGGGGGACCACGAGCTACGCCTACGACGAGCGCGACCGGCTCACGTCCCGCACCGACCCCGACGGCACGAAGATCTCATATACGTACGATCTCGCCGGCAACCGGACGTCGGTGAAGATCCCCGCGGGCACGACGACCTACACCTTCGACGCCCTCAATCGCACCGAGACGGTGGCCGGCCCCGGCGGTGGTCTCATCCGGTATACCTACGACGCCATCGGCAACCTGGCGAAGACCGAGCGGCCGAATGGGACCGTCGAGACGCGGACCTACGACGACCTCGGCCGCCTGCTCGCGATCGACGACCGCGCGCCCGGCGGTGCCTTGATCGAGAGCTTCCACTACACCCTCGCCGCCAACGGCCGCCGCGATGCCGTCGTGGAGCAGGATGGCCGCACCGTCGCCTACACGTACGACCTCCTCGACCGCCTGATCGAGGAGCGGATCACGAACGCGGACCACACCACCCGTACCGTCGACTACACGTACGACCCGGTCGGCAATCGCAAGTCCCGCGTGGACTCGGCCGAGGGCGAGACCATTTCCACCTACGACGCCAACGACCGGCTGCTGACCGAGACCCTCGGGCCGAAGGTGACGTACTACATCTACGACGCCAACGGCAACACGCTGTCGAGGAACACCTCGGCCGTCGACCAGGCCCTCTACGAGTGGGACGCCGAGAACCGGATGATCGGCGCCGACGTCACCGACGCCTCGGGCACGAGCCACACCTCCTACGAGTACGACATCGATGGCATCCGCGTCGCCTCGTCGGATGCGTCCGGCGAGACGCGCTACCTGATCGACACCGTCCAGCCGTATGCCCAGGTCCTGGAGGAATACACCTCGGGTGGCGTGATCAAGGTCTCGTACGTCCACGGCAACGACCTCATCTCCCAGGACCGCGCCGGGTCGACGTCGTACTACCACGTCGACGGCCTGGGCAGCACCCGCGCCCTGACGAACGCGAGCGGCATCGTCACCGACCGCTACATCTACGACGCCTTCGGCCGGACCATCGGCCAGGTCGGCAGCACGGGGAACGTGTACCTGTTCGCGGGCGAGCAGCGGGACGCGGCCACGGGCCTGGATTACCTGCGGGCGAGGTACATGAATCCGGCGACGGGGAGGTTCGCGAGTCGGGACACGTTCGAGGGGCTCAGGAGAAATCCAATAACCCTCCACAGATACGTGTACGGCAATCTTAGCCCTACGCAGTTCGTGGACCCAGGCGGACGTTTCGGCCTTGCAGAAGTCATGCTGACGGTGAGCACGATCGGCGTACTCGTTTCTGCTGCCAGGCTGATGGCTATATACAGCCAGCAGGTTCCTCCGCCTCCGAACACGCAACTGACCGTTGGCCAGTGTGCCGTCATCAAACAAATGCTCGCCTATGAAGCTGTTAACGGCACCTGGGAGACCGCTCTCCACTTCAGCAACACCGCCGGTGATACCCCCATGGGACCTGAGTTTGACAACAAGCCGGTGCAAACAGCGGCTGGAGTTATGGATCTGGACTGGTATACCGATGTTATGCTCTTCTCGGGTGGAGCAGCGGGAATTCCCATACCGCTAGGCACTCACATCGCGTATGGGACATACTTTGCCGGCAAGCTCGCCTGGAATACAGGAAGAAAAGCGATTGCACTCTATGAAGGAGTTGAGACACGCGTAGCATGGTGGTTCAGTGATCCGAAAGAGGCCACCGCGCTTCGGGCGTACCTCAATGACTACAAGACGTATGCGTCGTTATTCCCTGTACTGCCACACTAGGATCGACAACGAGGAAGGATAGACAACGAGGACATTCCTATATCGCCAGGAAGGCCAGAGAGTTTGGGACAGCCAACGGGGACATTCCTGGTGCTCTGCCAAGGTTGAGAGTTTCGGTCTTTTCGAGCCGGAAGCGTAAGCGACGGTTGATCCCAAATTTGGAACAGACCGTCGCTTACGCCTCCGGCTCTGAGGGACCCGCGACGGCGACAGGGACCCGCGACGGGGGACCCGCGACGGGGGACCCGCGACGGGGACATTCCTAGGACCCGCGACGGGGACATTCCTTTATCGCCAGGAAAGCTACTGAGCGTTGCGCAAGTGAGATCAAGTTTCTTCCAGTAAGATGGAGGGATGGAAGACACTCCGACCATCCCGCCTGAATGCCTTGAGTGGCGGAGATACCGGGCTTTGTACCTCAAGCATCGAGGTTGGTTTCAGCGTGATGTCGCCGAGGCCCTCGATGTCTCCGAGGAGTCGCTCAGTCGTTGGCTGTCTCATGCCCGAACCGGCGGCCGGGAATCGCTCCGAGCCCGGATCGCCGCGGGGAGACCGCCGCGGCTCACTGCCACGGAGAGACGCGAGATCCCCGAACTGCTCTGGCATGGGCCGGAGGCATACGGCTTCCCCGGACAGGTCTGGACCTGCGCCCGAGTCGCTCGCGTCATCGAGGAGGAATTCGGCGTCCGCTATCACAAGGGGCATGTCAGCCGGTTGCTCAAGGCGTTGCACTGGACACCCCAGAAACCGATCAAGCGAGCCACCCAGCGGGATGAAGAAGCGATTCGACGCTGGCGCGATGAAGTCTGGCCAGGCTTGCTCCGGAGTGCTCGTCTGGAGCGCAGGACGCTTGTTTTCGAGGATGAATCGGGCTTCTACCTCCTGCCCGGGATGGTGAAGACCTATGCCCCTGAGGGCCTGACCCCGATCCTCCGCGTGAAGCAGACGCGGGATCATCTCTCGGTCATGGGCGGGATGACGCCGGAGGGACGCGTCTTCGTCATGGCGCGGCAGGAGTCGCTCAACGGCCTGCATTGCATCGAGTTCCTCGAGCATCTGCTCCGCGTGGCGGGCGATCGCTTGCTGGTCATCTGGGACGGCTCGCCGATCCATCGTCGTGCGGAAGTAAAGGAGTTCGTGGCGAACACCCGGGGGAGGGTGTGGCTGGAGTCGTTGCCGGGCTATGCCCCCGATCTCAACCCTTGGGATGAAGGAGGCTGGCATCACTTGAAGAATGTCGAGCTGCGCAATGTCGCATGCCGCGACCTGGAAGAACTTCACCAGGAGTTGTATCTCGCCGTGGGGCGAGTGAGACAAAAGCCTCATCTGATCCGCTCCTGCTTCGCACAGGCGGGGTTACAGATACAGTGAAAAACTTGATTCCACTTGCGCAACGCTCAGTAGAATTGGCGCTATTCGTCGAAACCTGGCTCGGTGTGAACGTGGTGCCGCAAACGATCGACATGAGTCGGATTCGCGCAGGGAGCGAGTGCCGTCGCGAGGTCCAGGTTCATTCGCCGGACGGCAAGCCGTTTGTTATAGCCCGAATCATCGCCGATTTGCCTGAACTGATGGCGGATGCCGAGGACGCCTCGCAGGCGTTGCCCGTTCACCGAATCACCATTGTCTACCGCGCCGGCGAGCGATTGGGTTCGATTCGCGGTTCCGTCAAGATTGCGACGGATCGCGCGGACGCTCCTGCCGTCGATGTCTCCGTCACAGGAAGTATCTCCGGCCCGGTTGCCGCAAGCCCCGCATCGATTGAAATCGGGCGTGAGCAGATCGGGGAGGTTGTCCAACGAACGCTCATCCTCCGGGCCATACCCCCAGTCACCGATCTCACCATCAATAGCGTGAATGTCTCTTTCCCGTGGCGGCTGGTCCGGCACGAGACGAAGTCAGTTGGGAAAGGACTCGCGGCATTGGAATTATCGCTCTGCTTTCCGGAAGGCACCGGCATGCCGTCGGGCGATCTGGACGTAAGCCTTACGGCCCCAGAACGACTTATGGTGCGTATTCCATTGACCATCCAAGGATGGACTCCTCCCGATCCGTCACCTTGAGGAATTGCCCTTCATATGCGTGGGCGGAATTCGTGGAGAAACCCGTCATGTTCAAGCGCCGGGCACTCACACTGATCGAAGTCTTGGTGACCATCGGGATAATTGGGCTTCTATTGGCTATACTCCTCCCGGCTCTCCAGTCAGCCCGAGAGGCCGCGAGACGGACTCAATGCAGCTCAAACCTGAGCCAGATTGGTATAGCATTCAATGGCTATCTCACCCTTTACGGCGTCTTTCCCGCCGCTGGGATGAACGGAAGCAAGGATATGTCCTATTTCCAGAGTTCTCCTTTCTGTCGAATTCTCCCCGGTCTGGAGCAACAAGAGCTCTATCATTCGCTGAATTTTGACATACCCCAGTCGCCTTTCTCCCCCATCAATACCGAGAACACGTCGGCCGTTTCGGTAAGCCTGTCCGTGTTCCTTTGTCCCACCGACGGTGGGCCGACTCTGTCAGCGACTGGCGCCTTGAGCTATCGTGTGAATCTTGGTGCTGGCTATAAGATCTTCGCTTCCCTCATGGGACCGACGGAACCGGGAGCTTTCGAGTTTCATCGATGGATCAGCCCGGCCGACTTCCGCGACGGTCTTACATACACCGCGCTGGTCTCCGAACGATTGCGTGGCGGTGGCGATCCAACTGGCTGGGACCCAGCCCGCGATCCCTGGTACGCCGGCTTTTCTCGCAATCCACCGTACCCGATCGATACCGCCATCGATTATTGCGCCTCAGTGCCCTCCGGGGTTCCGCCACACTCGTCGATCGGCGGCACGTCGTGGTTCCGTAATGGGTTCGACTATGCCTGGTACAACCACGCTACCGGTGTCAATTCTCGGATACCCGATTGCACGGATCTTCCACCTGAGGCGGGCATCAGAGGTTCGCCCGGCAGCGGGATTTATGCCGCGCGGAGCTTCCATGGCGGAGGTGCTTTGGTACTCACGGCCGACGGATCAGTTCATTGGGTGAAGGGCGGTGTCGCCTTGCCTATCTGGCGGGCTCTTGGCACGCGTGCCGGTCAAGAGACGTGTGGCCCTCCGTTTTAGCGACCCTACGGTGGCCTGGATGAGCGGAGAGCCGACGGGAACACGGAGAGCCGACGGGAGCCGACGGGGACATTCCTATTTCGCCTGGAAAGCCAGTGGGGAGCCGACGGGGACATTCCTGGGAGCCGACGGGGACATTCCTATTTTGGGAGCCGACGGGGACATTCCTTGGGAGCCGACGGGGACATTCCTATTTCGCCTGGAAAGCCAAGGGGGAGCCGACGGGGACATTCCTATTTCGCCTGGAAAGCCAGGAAGCTTGGGCATCGACACTCCTCGAGCATGAGGGGGACCGATCGGGTCGTACGACGACGCCTCGGTCGTTCGATCAATCCAGTGAGATGGACTTCGTTCGAGGCGACTCCAAGCTCGATTCGATCATCATGGCGTCGAGCTGACGGGCGCTGAGGTACAGGCGGTAAGGATGGGCCGGAAGCTCCTGAAACTGGAACTTTCGTCGGCGCAGGGGCTCGAGTCGGAATCCGTCCGGGAACCGGACCTCGCTCACTCCCGGCCTCGCATGAGGGAGCCGAGACGCCGTTGCGGCTCCGTGAGCGGTGCCGGATCGGCCAGGGCGTTCCAGAAGGCGAGCTGCTCCTCGGGCGTCATCGCCAGCGTCTGCTCGCGGGCGGCGGCCACCTCACGCCGGGCCTGGGCGACCGCCACGGCATGCACATAATCGCTAGGACTGATGCCCCGAAGCCTGGCCGCTTCCAGCAGACACCGTTTGCTATCCTCGTCCAGGCGAACCACCATGGACCGGTCTGCTGCTCGAGCGCGAGCGGCGGACCGGCGAGTACGCGGAGCTGGCATGCCAAAATTCTCCTTTTCGGGAATTATACGTCTCCCTGCCAGCTCCACAAGCGATTCCGGCAGCTTCAACGATCCGCGGTCCAGGCGGCGCTTCGTGCGCCCGATGCGGATGATCGCCTTGCGACACGTCTCGCGGAAGCCGACACGCCACGCCAAGGCCATTACCTGGGAAGGATAAGGTCCTCCGCCCGAGCCGGCGGTCAAGCCATGGGTGGCTGTGGCGAAGCGCAGCGACGCCACGGGATCGCCTGGGGCGATTCCCGAGCAAACGCCCTGCGCGCGAGCCGTCGCGATCCCGTGGCGTCGACTTCGTCTCCGCCACAGCCACCCGGGAAGGATCGTCGCGATGTCGCCGCCTGTCGGGTTCGGCGCGACGTGTCCTTGTTGCCGTACGCGTTCAGGGTCGGGCTAGGATGCGGCCGCGGGGGGTGTCGTGAAACGGTAATGAGCCAACCACGCCCGGACATCCCGCTCGACATCATAGGCGTCGGAGCGCGCCCGCTCGATTCCGTCGAGCGCCACGTCGTATCCCTCGTAAACCCGCTGATTGCCGATGGTGTCGCGACAGAGGTCGCACAGGAGGTTCATGAGGGTGCCCGCATCGGGAGGGGCCTGGCCGTTGTCGCAGGCCGCCGACCACTGGGCGATGAGGACCGTCATGCAGCCGTCGATGACCTTGTCGGGCCCGACGTTGTCCGCTTGCCGTTGTGTCGTCGTGGACGCGGAGACCTCGCGCAGTTCGTTGAGGGCGTCCCACTGATCCTGCGCGTGGTTGGGCACGTGCTGGATGCCCTGCGTCAGCATATCCTGCTTCACGGACGTGTTCATCAGGTGGGCCGCGTCCAGCTTCCCATAGGCGATCTGCGGGTTGCGAAAGCCCGTGCCCGCCTGGACGTCCGCATGGGGCGAGAAGCACGCCCCCATGAGCGGGAACGGGCTCGGGCCCTGGGGCGGGTTGTACTGGCGGACCCACGAGAGGTAATGCCAGACCCTCAACGCCACGTTGACGAAGAGCGACATCCTGTGCCTGACATGCGACGCGTAGGCCTCCCGCCGGTCCGCGGGCATGACCACGAAGTTGATGCTGGGCGGAATCTTTTCTCGCGACGACATCATCACACCTCGATGCTTGTTATGCCTGCGTTCGGCACGGGCGATCAACCCGGCAAGATGCGACACGTCTCATCCAAGCCGACGGGGGCGAGTTCCCGATGATTCGAGCCGGAAGCGTCAGCGACGGTCCTCCGGGCCATGCCGGGAATCGAAGGCAGGCCGCCCGGATAGACCCTCGCCCGCTGATTTCCGATGCCACGGAAGACCACCGCTCACGCTCGGCTCGGATGGAGCATGGCCCTCGCCTCGGGCGACCAACTCGGCGAGGATCGACCTCCAGCTCCGAGCCGATCTCCCGCACGGCGCGCTTTCCTGCGGAGAATTTCCGGTTGGGTGAAACTGGAGGGGCCAATTTCGGGATTGTATTGGGTAAAGGCTGCGCGGATCAAGCGCGCGGTCACCACCCGGAGAGACTCCCATGGCCACCGCCGCCCAGATCGAAGCCAACCGAAGCAACGCAAAGAAGAGCAGCGGACCGAAGACCGAGGCGGGCAAGGCGGCCTGCAAGATGAACGCGCTCAAGCACGGCAACCGCTCGAAGAAGCTCGCGATGCCCGTGCTGCCGCAGGAAGACCCGAAGGAGCTGGACCGCCGCGTCCGCGAGTACGTCCAGGCCGGCCAGGCCGCCAACGGCATCGAGCGCGACCTGCTGACCCGCGCGGCGCGGCTCTCGTTCATGCTCGAGCGGTCCGACCGCGCCGAGGCCGCCTACCTCGCCAAACTGGCGCGGGCCGCGGTCAAGGCCGAGGCGAACGAACCCAGCGAGGAGCGGGAGCGGCGGGTCGAGCACCTCGCGCGGGACCTCTTCCTCGAGGCCGCCCCCGGCTGCCACCGCAACTCGGACATCTTCCGCGACGTCCCGGCCGCCTTCCTGGCCGGCCTCGAGGAGATGCATGAAGGCCGCGCCTGGCTGATCCGCCAGTGGCTGACCCAGATCAACCTGCTCTGCGGCCGCGACCAGTTCGGCTGGGGCGACTTCTATCGGTACGTCCGGCTCCTGGGCAAGCTCCAGACCGAGGCCAACGTCGACCTGGAGCTGAACGCCGTGATCGCCGCCTTCGACGCGTTCCTCGGCGGCGGCAAGGGGCAGGCCTTCTACGAGTATTACTGCCGCCGGACCCGGATCTACGACAAGTTCTACGAGGGCCATCGCTCCTGGCGGGTGCTCGGCGAGCCGCCGGCGAGCTCGGACGCGGCCCAGGACTTCCTGATCGACCTGGCGGAGCGGAAGCTGGCGCGGCTGGAGGCGATGGAGGCCGCCGCGACCGACGACGACGTCGACGCCGACGAGCTGGCCGACGCGGCCGCGTTCGACGCCGGCCCGGAGCTGGACCGGCACCGGCGGGCCTCCTCGGCGCGAGGGCGGGAGCTGCTCCGGATCCTGGACACGGTCGCGCGGATGAAGAAGTCCGGGTGCTGGAACGCGTCCGAAGCCGCGCCGATCCCGGCCGTCGTCGAGGACGAGGAGCAAGCCGGGACGATCGATCCGCGGGATGAGCCGACGGTCGTCGACACCGAGCCCCAACGCCAGGGTGAGAGCGAGCCGGTGGCCGCCCTTTCGGCAGAGGAGGCCAGCCCCGAATCCCGGCCTGAGGAACCCCGCGAGGCCGAAAAATGCGACGGCGAAGCCCCGCCGGAATCGACGCAAGTTTCAGCAGATAATGGTCTTGAGTCAAGGAAAGCGGGGGTGCCCGATGACGATCGGACCCAAAATTCGGGCGGTTCCACGCCGCGGCCGGAGGGCCAACCGACCAGGGACCGATGGTCCTCGGAGGCCCGCCAGGGGCGTGAGGATCGCGGTGGGCCGTCCTGGAACTCGGCGGGCTGAGTGGGGAGGCCGGGCTGTACGAAACGCTGTCGCGGGGATGAGCCGGATTCGGGGGGCGGGCTCGTCTCGACGTCATCTGGAGCCGACCTGGATCCGGAGGGTAGGATGGGCGCCCGACACACCTGGGACGTCGGCGGCCATGGCCATGCCGACAAACAAACCCCCGTGCAGGCTGATCGACCGAATCCGCTTCGGCGACGAGCCGGCCATCCGCCGCCTGGACGAGACCCCATCATGACCGAGTCGACCCAGGAGGGGACCCCGGAGCCCGGCCGAGCCGGCCGCGAGGAGTCGACGCGGGCCGACATGCTCGATGAGCAGCGGCGACGCTGGCGCGAGGGGGAGCAGACCCCGGTCGAGGCCTATCTGGATCGCCATCCCCACCTCAACGATCGGTCCGAGGATGCCCTCTGCCTGATCTATCAGGAGGTCATCCTCCGCGAGGCGGCGGGCCAGTCGCCCCAGCTCGACGAGTATCAGCGGCGGTTCCCCCGGTGGGCCTCGGAGCTCGCCGTCCAGTTCGAGGTCCATCGGGCGATCGAGTCGTCCTTCCTGAGTTCCGGGGCCGGCAGCGATTGGTCGTCGTCGTCGTCGTCCGGCGGCGTCGAGGCCATGCCGGCGGGCCGGATCATCGCGGGCTGCGAGGTCCTGGAGGTGCTCGGCCGGGGCGGCATGGGGGTGGTCTATCGCGCCCGGCAGCCGGGGCTCAATCGCGAGATCGCGCTCAAGATGATCCTGGTCGGCGCCGAGGCCTCGCCCAACGTGACGGCCCGCTTCCAGACCGAGGCGGAGGCCGTGGCGCGGCTCCAGCACCCGAACATCGTCCAGGTGTTCCTGGTCGCCGAGCACGACGGCCTGCCCTGCCTGCTGCTGGAGTACGTCGCCGGCGGGACCCTGGCCCGGAAGCTGGACGGCACGCCCTGGGCCGTGCCCCGCGCCGTCGAGACGGCGGAGGTGCTGGCCCGCGCCATGGACTACGCGCACGCCCGGGGGGTCGTCCATCGCGACCTCAAGCCGAGCAACGTCCTGCTGGACCCCGACGGCACCCCGAAGATCGCCGACTTCGGCCTGGCCAAGCTCCTCCAGGGGGGCGGCGAGACGATCACCCGCACCGGCGACATCCTGGGCACGGCCAGCTACATGGCGCCGGAACAGGCGGGCGGGCCCGGGACGGTCGGGCCGACGGCGGACGTCTACGCCCTGGGGGTGATCCTCTATGAGATGCTCACCGGCCGGCCGCCGTTCCGGGCCGAGTCCACGCATCAGACGCTCCGCCAGGTCATCGCCGCCGAGCCGGTCTCGCCGGGCCGGCTCCGGCCCGGCCTGTCGCGCGACCTGGAGACGATCTGCCTGAAGTGCCTGGAGAAGAAGCCGGCGAAGCGATATGCCTCCGCCGGGCTCCTGGCCGACGACCTCCGGCGGTTCCGGGACGGGCGGCCGATCCAGGCGCGGAGGGTCGGGCCGGCGGGCCGCCTGGCGCGGTGGGCCGGGCGGCATCCGGCCGTGGCGATCCTCACGGCCGCGCTCGCGACGCTGGCCGTGGCCGCCGCGATCGGCCTGGTGCTGTCCGCCCGCAACGACCGGCGGCTGCGGCTCGAGGCCGAGGAGAATCTCGACGTGGCGCGGCAGGTCGTCGACGAGATGTACACCCAGGTCGCCAGGGACCTGGACGGCCAGCCCGGGATGGACGCCTATCAGCGCCAGTTGCTGGAGCGGGCCTTGCGGTTCTACCGGACCTTCGCGCTGCGGAAGAGCGGCCGGCCCGAGATCCGCCTCGAGGCCGCCGAGGCGGGCCTGCGGGCGGGCGACATCACCCTGAGCCTGGGCCAGGTTGGCGAGGCTGAGTCGGCCTATCGCGACGCCCTGGACGTCCTCGAGGGGCTTGCCCGCGAGGGCCGTGTCGAGGCTCGATACCGGGCCGCGCTCGCCGGGGGGCTCGATCGCGCGGGCCGATTGGCCACGGTCACCTCACGCACCGACCAGGCCGAGGCGATGCTGAGGCGGGCCGTGGCGATCTATGAGCCCCTGGTCGCCGGTTCCCCCAGGGATTCCGCCCATCGAAGCGGCCTGGCCAGGGCCCGGATCGACCTCGGAGTCGTCCTCCTCCAGGGCGGTCATCGGGCCGAGGCCGAGAAGGAGTTTCGCGCGGCCGGGGAGGATGCGGAGATCCTGGTCCGGGATGAGCCCGACGTCCCCCGCCATCACGGGGGCCTGGGGAGCAGCTATTCCAACCTGGGGCAGATCGCGGAGGAGACCGGGCGATGGGAGGAGGCCCGGGCTGACCTGCTCCGGTCGGTGGCCGAGTACCAGAAGCAGGCCGACGGCGAGCCGACGCGGGCCGAGTTCCGATTCGAGCTCGCCACCGCCAACTTCAAGCTGGCCCACCTCGCCAGCGAAACCCGGCGGCTCGATGAGGCACGGGAGGCATTCCGGCGCTCCGAGGCGATCGTCGCGGCCCTGCTCGAGGAGCATCCCGACGTCTCCTCGTACCGGAAGGGACTGGCCAAGGCGCGGCTCGATCTCGGCGAGGTGGAACGCCGAGCCGGCCGGCTGGCCGAGGCCGTGCGGGCCCTGCGGGACGCGGTGCCGCTCTGGGAGAAGCTGGTCGCCGACGAGCCCGAGGTCACCGAGAATCGGACCAACCTGGCGATGTGCCTCAATGACCTGGGCCTCGCCTACGTCGCCCTGGAGCGGCCGGACGAGGCCGAGGCGGCCTACCGCCGCGTCGTCCCGCTCCGCGAGCGGCTCGCCGCCGATCACCCCGAGCAGGTCGAGCTGTCCGTCCAGCTCGGCGGGAGCTATGGGAACCTCGGCCAGGTGGCCTCCTACCGGAGGGACTACCCGGCCTCGCTCGACTGGGCCGAGCGGTCGCGGAAGGTGCTCGAGGGCGTGCTGAAGGATGAGCCCCGGCACGCGCTGGCCAGGCGCTATCTCCGCAACGCACACGGCCTGAAGGGCACGGCCCTGGGCGCCCTGGGACGGCACGCGGAAGCCCTGCCCGAGTGGGACGCGGCCCTGGCGCGTCAGGAAGGGCTGGCGGTCGACTCCACCGTCTCGTTCTCCCACGCGGGGCGGGCCGAGGCCCTGGGCGCGCTGGGCCGCTATCCGGAGGCCCTGGTCGCCTGGGAGCGTGCCCTCGAGCTCGCCCCCGAGCCGATGCGCGAGGACTTCGCCGCCAGCCGGGCCCTGACCCTGGCCCGGATGGGGGACCACGCCCGCGCCACGGCCGCGGCGTCGGCCACCTTCCGTTCGCCCCTGAATCTCTATAACGCCGCCTGCGTCCACGCCCTGTCGTGCGCGGCAGTCCGCCGGATGGACCATCCCCCCGCCGACGCGAAGTCGATCGCCGACGGCTACGGGGCCGCCGCCGTCCGGATCCTCCGCCAGGTCCGCGCGACCGGCCACTTCAAGGACCCCGGGCAGCTCCGGCTGCTGCTCACCGACAGCGACCTGGATGCGATTCGGGGCCGGGAGGACTTCCGCCTCCTGATCGCCGACCTCCTCTTCCCCGAGGATGTGTTTGCGCGTTGATGGCGACCGGGAGGGGGGATGGATCGTTGGCGCGGTCTCGATACAATCTCCGCGAGCGGCGGGCGGCGGCCCGCGTCGGGCGGCTTCCGTCGCGTCGCGTCACGTCACATCACGATCCGGGAGGCGATCATGCGGGCGATTCTCTCGATGGCGTT
>NZ_JAALJH010000047.1 GCF_011064615.1 Aquisphaera insulae
ATCTCGAGGATCCGCCTACAAATACCCTTCTCCTGATGCGAAAGCACCTTACATCAAAAAACACGGCCTCAGGGCAAAGCCAATTTTCCTCTCCCTCGCCGGCCCGCGTCTGCTCCGCGCGGGCCGGCGCGTTCACGTCCTGGCACCGACTCTCGAATTGGAAAAGAGCGACCTTCGAGGCCGAGGCGCGTCCTGAGTGCGCACCCCGCCCTATCAATAGAATCCCGAAAAATCGCCTTCCAGTTTCACCATTCCGGACGAATTCTCCAATTTCCGCGATTTGCCCCATTTCAGGTCCGGTAGCAAGGTCATGTGGCCGAACCGCTCCGGGGCAGTCCGGCGGAACGGGCAAGAGCGTCTTGAAGAACGAAGCGCGAGTGGTCAGGTTAGGGAAGCGGGAACTTGGTCGTTAGGCGGCTCACATGGAAGGCGTCTCCGACGTGGACAGCTTCACCATCAACGGCTCCAAGTTCGGCATCGACGGCAACAAATCACGCCTTGCCTTCGCCCGAACTGCGGGCGGTACTTTTACGATGGACCTCATCGTCTACGGTGAACCTTCGACCTATGCCAGACTGGCAGAAGGCCCCGCTTGGTCCTGGTCTCTGTACCCGCCCAAGTTCTATCTGAACGATTACCCCGTTCCGAAC
Organism: Aquisphaera insulae; assembly: GCF_011064615.1. Classification (GTDB taxonomy): domain Bacteria; phylum Planctomycetota; class Planctomycetia; order Isosphaerales; family Isosphaeraceae; genus Aquisphaera; species Aquisphaera insulae. The sequence continues at coordinate 651 of NZ_JAALJH010000047.1, forward strand.
GCTGATGGCTTCGTGGTCCATCTGACCGCTGAGGACTACGAGGACTACGACACGGCGATCTACATGATGGAACACAACCCGATCGAGTCCGTGGTGGTAAGGGTCACGCACGGTTCCAGGGTTGAAGCCCGCGGCAAAGTGGCATTGTCGGGCAGGATGGTCGAGTTCTCAATCTGCTGGACTGCTGCCGAAGCCGCCGCCTGATCTCACGCTGCATCGAACCCGGCCCGCCGCGGCGGCTTCTGGTCAGTCAACGGTACACTCGGCGGGCCGGTCCGCTGAGCCTGGTCGTTAGGCGGTGGGAGACAAGCCATGGCCGAATCCGCAGCGATCGACGCCATCCGCTCGAACGCCGCTCTCGTCCGCAGCGTCGCCCGCGACCAGCTCGGCGAGGAGCTCGCTTACGACGAGCAAGCCGTCCGCTGGCTCGACGGCTACATCCAGCGGCAGCACCAGTCTGGCGACCGAGCCGATCGCGACGCCTTGGTCAGCACCCTTGGTTCCTTCCTCGGCGAATGCCTCGTCCACAGCTTCGGCGGCCACTGGGCGATCATCGATGGATCGTGGGGGATTCGCTTCGACGAGAAGAATGCCGCTTTCCCGTTCGCCAAGGTCGCCAAACAGTTGGAGAACGGCTCGGCGGATTCGGTCCTGAGCTTCTTCACCGTGATCCCGATCGTATCCCGGCCGGCCGGAGGCACCGCCTAACCTCGTGCTGCATCGGCCCCCGAACCTGCGCCGGACTTTTAGTGCTATTATCGTGTTACTCGGCGGTGCAGGGCCGCTGAGCTTCGTTGTTAGGCGGCGGGGGCTCCCCGTGTGTCGTGGTATCTGACGATTCGCCGCGATGCCGCGTACTCCGAGTCTGTGCCGGCCAGCCGGGCCATCGGCCTGCTCGCGGGGCTGTCCGAACTCCGTCAGTCCGGCCCGGCATCCTTCGAGGGCGCGCCGGGCATGCCCTGGGTTCACGCCATCGTCGCTCAGGCCGGATCCTCCGGCAACTATGCCGTCGGCGATTGTGCCCTGTCGTCGGTAAACGTCATCGAACTGGTCTGCTCGTATTCCGAGGACGCGGCCTGGTACGACGCCCTGGCGGGCCGCATCGCCCGTGCGTTGGGCTGGGCGGCGGTCGAGGAGCATGAAGACCGACAGGTGTGGCCGCCGCGAGACTCGGCCGCCGTCTAACCTCGCGCCGCGGCGGCCCCCCGCACCGCCGCGGTGTCTTCCGTGCTATCATCGCGTAACTCGGCGGTGCGGGTCCGCTGAGTTTGGCTGTTAGGCAACAACAAAGGCACCTCGTGGAGTGATCGACATGCGACGATCCATCCCGCTCGCCGCGATCGCGGCGGCCCTGCTGGCAGCCTGGATTTCCTACGCCTTTGCCCAGGATGCGAAGCGGGGCGGCGGCGATGCCACTCGGGCTTGGGAATATCGGATCGTCGTCCTGACGGATGTCGTCAACGTTCAGCAGGCGTTCGGGCAGGAGCCCGGAAAGACGGCGGCCGCCATCGAGTCGAAGTTCAACGAACTGGGGCGGGATGGCTGGGATTATTGCGGCGAGTGGCCAGGCGTGGCGGTATTCAAGCGACCGAAGCCTTGAGCCGCCTGACCTCGCGCCGCAGCGGAACCGGCCCATCGCGGGCGCAATCGGTCGTTCATGTAGCTTATCGTCGGTGGTGCGGGCCCGCTGAGCTTGGTCCTTAGGCAAAGGGAGCAACGCGAGTCGATGACACGTCTTCGGGGAGCGATGGCCGGCCTCGTCGGTCCGCCAGTGGCGGTTACTACCATCGGTGCTGCCCTCGGCTTCGTCTGCGGTTGGGCTCCGTGCCACGGCGTCCCTTTCTCGTTCAGCGGTGCCTACTTCGGGGCGCTCGTCTTCGTCTGGTTTTTCGGGCTGCCGTCCGCAGTACTCGGCGTCGCCATCGGGGCGGCCTTCTCCCACGGCCTGCGCGGCTTGAGTATCGGCATGATGATGGCTGTGGTAGCGGCCTTGGCGGTGGCCCTCGGCCTCACGGTGCCGTACCTCCTGCCGGCTAGGGGCGCGGAACTCGCCCCCGTCGTCGCCGATCCGTAGCGCCGCCTACCTCGCGCTGCAGCGGACCCCGCACCGCGGCGGCGTTCTCCGTGATCTCATCGCTCGCTCGGCGGTGCGGGGCCGCTGAGCTTTGGCGTTAGGCGGCGGAGGGCACCCTTGACGTACGAGGTTTTCGAGGAGGATCGGCCGTCGTACCTCCCGTCGTACATCATGAGCGCGTTCTTGCTCGTCGCCGTCGTGTCGGTCGCCGACAAGGTGCCGGCGTGGCCCCCGGCCCCTGCCACGGTCTTCCTCGCCATCTGGTTCGGCGTCCTCTTCTACTGGATCGCCCGGAGCGCCAGCCAGCAGAGGGTGTTCAGCTCTCACCGGCTGTCCGTCACGGCCACCGCGTACCGGCACTCGTTCCGTTACGCGGTGGCGGAGGCCACTCACGTCGAATTGCCGCTGTCCGAGATCACGGAGGTTCGGATCACCGCCGACGAACCGCGTCTGATCGAGGTGACCGGGGTGTCGGACTCGGACCTCTGCTTCCTGCCGGCGTCCGCGGATATCGGGCAACTCGTCGCCGCGATCAAGGCAGGCAACCCTGGGGTGCGGGTCATCGCCGAACCAGGCGCTGCAGCAGACGTCGGGGCACGATAGGTTTCTGAGACTTCATGCTCGCCGTGGCCCCGCCGCTGCTGAGCTGAGTCGTTAGGCGGCCCTGGTTACCGGGACAAAGACGCCTTGGGGCTGCGTCCTGTGGGCGTCATCGAGACGTGCGAAATTGAGCGGTGGCTGGTGGTCATGCGGCGCGGCGTCACGTGGTGAAAGCGGCCTGGAGTCGGCCGACTAACCTGTCGCTGAAGCCGACCCGGCCACGCGGGCGGTTTGTGGTCATTCGAGCGGTTCCGGTACGTGGCCGGTCCGCCGAGCTTTTCTGTTAGGCGGCGTCAGTCCTCCGATGCTCGCGTGGCTCAGGAAGCGTCGTCTCCGCGTTGGTCGCGAGGTCGTCCGCTGGCCGGCGAAGGACCTCCGCGAGGATCTCCTCATCGCCGATGTGTCGCGGCTCTCTGAAGGTCTTGTCGGCGTGCGTCGCCGTCGCTACGGTGTCTATCGGCGCGTGGGGCCGCCCCCGCCGTACCCTGAGGATGTCGAGTATGTCGGCCTGTCCTCCGTGCGAGGCCGACGCCTAACCTCGCGCTGCAGTGGACCTGGACCGCCGCGGCGTGTGTGGCGAGATCGAATCTCGGCTTGGCGGGCCGGTCCATTGAGCTTTGTCGTTAGGCGGCGGAGAAGCCGATGCGAATCACCTGGAACGAACTCACCGTCAGCCCTTACGACCTGGACCTGGATGGGCTCTTGTGCGAATGGCGATGGCTCGTCGATGAGACGTTCCATCCCGTCGTCATCAGCGCCCTTGGCGACCTGTTCCTCCGGCACGACGACGGCCGCATCTTCTGGCTCAGTAGCGGGTGGGGCCAGCTCGCAGAGGTAGCCAGGGATGCCGACGAGTTCAAGCAATTCATGGTTCGGCCTGAGAATGCCGGGGCCTGGTTCATGCCTAACCTCGTCGGCGACATCCTGACGCAAGGCCAGAGGCTCAGCCCCGGCCAGTGTTTCGGGTACAAGGTCCCCCCGGTTCTCGGGGGTGAGTTCAAGCCCGACAACTTCGAGCCGACCGACTTGCAGGTGCATTTCGGCATCCTGGGGCAGATCCATCGCCAGGTCAAGGACTTGCCGACCGGCACGCCGATCAGTGAAATCAAGATCGAGGGCTTCGACGGCTAGCCTCGCGCAGCAGCAGAGTTGGCTCGCCTCGGCGCCCCTCGTGCTTTCATGTTTCCAGTCTCCGGTGACGGTTGGCGACGGACTTGCCAGAATCAGGAAGCGATGAGAGACCTTCCCGCTACCTCCGACTGCAGCGGACCCCGCACTGCCGCGGCGCTCTCTGTGCTATCATCGTCACCTCGGCGGTGCGGGTCCGCTGAGCTTGGTGGTTAGGCGGCGGGGCTCGATGCCACACGACCGGCTGAGCAGCGAAATGGTGCATGCTGTCGTCGCTGGCGATATTTGCCGCGTCATGGCGTTGCTCGACACGGGGATCGACATCGACGCCACGAACGAACACGGCGAGACGGCGTTCAGCTTCGCCTGCGCGAACAACGCTCTCGGAGTCGCCAAGGCCCTTTATCGGCGTGGTGCCGAGATCAACACGCTCGATGCGGGCGGTGGCTCACCGCTCGATTGGGCCGTATGTTGGGCGTCGCCAGAGTTCCGCAACTGGCTCATCAGCGTCGGCGGCGAGCGCCGCGACAACAGCTATGAGCCCTGGCCCTGGCCACCAAAGTCGGAGGGAGCGTGCCCAGGCACCGCCTAACCTCGCGCCGCAGCGCCCCCCGCAGCGCCGCGGCGGAACGTCGGAAATCCAAGGTCTTCTCGGCGGGTGGGTCCGCTGAGATTGGTCGTTAGGTGTTATCAGCCAGGAGTGGGCCGTCGCGATGGGCGTCGAATACCGTCTCCGCTTCGCTCACACCGACGGAGACGTCGTCGCATCCGTCCTGCGACGGCTCCCCCAATTGCGGGCGCTCGCCTCGCCCGGGGCCTTCGAGCTACGCCTCGCCGGTCCGTCCGAAGGCCCTCCAGATGCATCGCTGCAAGTCGAGCCTTGCGGCGTGTGCTTCTGCTGGTATGGTGTAGCCGGGCGCGAGTTCCTCGGCACCGTGATTGCCCGCCTCGTCAGTGAGTTCGGGCCGGTCACGGTCGAGGACTGGGAGTGACCCCTAACCTCGCGCTGCCGCGGACCCTCCTCCTGAGGCGCCGTGTGCTATCATCGCGTATCTCGACGGGTGGGGCCGCTGAGCTTGGTCGTTGGGAGACGGAGGCGCGAGTCTTGTTGATCAAGCTCAATCGTTTCACCGCCGGCGTTCTGCTCGTCGCGCTGGCCCCGATCGCTCTGACGATCAGGCTGTTTAACGCGGTGACGGGAAGGGGAAAGAAGCCGTCTTACGTTAGCACCATCGACGGCGATCCGCTTGAGTATGATGGCGAGCGGCCCATCCTGATCGCGGTCTGGGCCCCCTGGGCGAGCGTGTGGCGGGCCGCGACGGAGCATGTCGTCGAGCAGTTGCGCGACGAATTCGGGGGGCGTTGCGAGTTCGCCTACGTCGAATGTGCCGGCCGTTCCATCAAGGACGCCTATCGCGCCGATGTCGTGCCCGTCCTGATCCTGCGGAAGCAGGGGGCGGAGCTGGCCCGCTTCGCGAATACGCTCGAGCCGGAGGCGGTCCGGAAGGCGATCGCGGAGGTTAGCGACTGAGCTTCGACGCGCGGTCTCCGCCCGCCCTGGTCCTTCCCAGGTCGGCCAAACCCACAAGCCCACTCGGCGGCGCGGGCCGGCTCGACGGGTGGCCTGCTCGGCGGTAGAATGGTGACATGACCGTACAGGCCTTCCGTGAGCTCCTGACGCAGCGTCCGTTCAAGCCGTTCCGGCTCGTCATCTCGAGCGGCCAGAGCTACGAAGTGCGCCATCCTGAGATGGCCCTGCTCACTCGAACGAGCATCCTGGTCGGCGTCGACATGGCTGACGATGGGGTGCCAGCAGAATTCAAAATCTGTTCCCTCCTCCACGTCACGGCTATCGAGCCCGCCGAGCGTACGGCTACCCCGGCCTAACCTCGCGCTGCAGCGGACCGCGCACCGCCGTCGCGGTTTTCGTGGTGTCATCACTAACTCGGCGGTGCCGGTCCGCTGAGCTTGATCGTTGGGCGGCAATCCTGGGGGCCAGATGCTGGGGGCGATCGCGGGCGACATCATCGGATCGGTGTACGAGGGCAAGAAGCGGTGGCTGGTGGAGCGGTCCCCCGACTTCCAGCCGCTGTTCGCGCCGAAGGCCCGCTTCACCGATGATACGGTGCTCACCGCGGCCGTCGCCGACTCGCTGCTCCACGGCGGTGACCTGGCCGGCGTCTTGAAAGACTACTTCTGGCGCTATCCGGGTGCCGGCTTCGGTAGCGACTTCAAGGCCTGGGCGGCGTCCGAAGAAACCGGTCCGTACAACAGTTGGGGCAACGGCTCAGCCATGCGTGTCAGCCCCGTCGCCTGGGCATTCGACACATTCGATGAAGCCTTACATCGGGCGAAGGAGACCGCGCGGGTCACGCACAATCATCCCGAGGGCATCAAGGGTGCACAGGCGACGGTGACGGCGATCTTCCTCGCCCGAAAGGGCGCGGCCAGATGGGAAATCCAGGAGGAAGTGGAGCGACGGTTCCATTACGACCTGTCGTTCCGCCTGGATGACATTCGCCCCTTCTACTCATTCGATTCCTCGTGTCAGGGGACGGTTCCCCAGGCGATCGTCGCCTTCCTGGAGTCGACCGACTTCGAGAGCGCCGTCCGGTTGGCCATTTCGTTGGGCGGAGACTCTGATACGTTAGCCTGCGTCGCGGGCAGCATCGCGGCGGCATTTTATGGAGGTGTCCCCGACTCGATCCGCCAACAGGCTCTGGCACACCTGGACGAGCATCTGGTCGATGTCCTGACCGAATTCGAAGGCCGTTACCCCGAGTCGGCAGGCGCCGCCTAACCTCGCGATGCAGCGGCTCCTGCCCGCCGCGGCGATCATCGCGCCATCCTGGCCGTCTCGGCGTGCCGGTCCGCTGGGCCTGGTCGCCGGACACCTTCCCCAACAAGAGGAATATCGGCATGTCAAAAACGATCACCATCAGCCTGCCCGTGACGAACCTCGATCGATCCAGGGCGTTCTATTCCGCCCTCGGCTTCGAGCCCAACCCGGATTTCTCCGACCCCACGGCGGCGATGATGGTCTGGAGCGAGAACATCAGCGTCATGCTGCTAACCCACGACAGGTGGCGAACGTTTACCACTCGCCCGATCCCTCCGAACACCTCAAGTGAGGTCGCACTGAATATCTCGTGCGAGTCACGCCAGGCTGTGGATGCCATGGCCGAATCCGCGGGCCGAAATTGCGGGACGACCGACATCAACCCCGTCGAAGATCACGGCACCATGTACGGCCGGGACTTCTGCGACCCGGACGGACATGTGTGGGGCGCCATGTGGTTGGACGCCGATGCCGGGCCAAACGGGTGCAACCCCTCGTCGGGCACCTGACAATTCACCCTGGCCGACGCCGCGTCACGGCGGGGCTTGATCCGGGCGATAGGCGGCAAGGACCGTATGGCGTCTCCAGAGCTGCAAGAACGTTGGCGCAGGACGGCGGAGCTTCTTCGCGACGCTCGTTCGCATCTCTCCGAGGCTGCCGAAGGAATCGGCGCCGACGAGATTGCGGAGTTCGAGGATCACCTCGGCCACAACGAACTGGAACTGGCCTTGGACTCATTGGAGTCGGCCGTTTTCCGCTCCGGGCTCGAGTCTTCTCGCATCCTTGAATTCCTCATATCAGCGGCCGAGAGCATGGATCTGCAGCGTCACGTGGCCCGTTATCGTTCTGTCATCGGATCGACACGGCAGGACACGGGGCAGGGATGGTAGCGCCGGCCACCGCGATGATGCCGGCCAACCTGGTAAGTGCCTGGCCACCGACATCCCGACATCGTCGCTTTCGCGACCTCGTTCTCCGAGGAGAGACAACCGGCCATGGCCACTCTGGGCCTGATTCGGCCGGCGGGGTATGCTGGCTGGGGGTGAATTCGCCGCGATGCCGGCGAGGCCCCAGCCACGGAGAGACGGTGTCGTGGGGGGATGTGATGTCGCTCGCAGAATTGCTGCCCGTCGCCCGGAAACTGTCGCGGGTGGAGAAGCTCCGGCTCATCCAGGTTCTCGCGGCTGACCTGGCCGAGGCCGACGATCCTGCTCGGCTGACGTCGGAGGCAGCGTACCCGGTCTGGTCTCCCTTGCACGCCCACGAGGCTGCCGCGGTCCTCCTGAACGTCCTCGAGGCCGAACGGGGGCGATCGTGACCGTCGCCGGAGAGTCCTATCCCTTCGTCGAACGAGATCTCGGGTTGGGTGCGGCCAGCCTGGCCCCGATGCTTCCCATCACCCTGATCGGGGCGAACACGATCAAGGTGTCGGGCCTCCTGGATACTGGAGCAACCGTCAATGTCCTACCCTACTCGATCGGCGAGCAACTGGGTGCGGTCTGGGACCAACAGACCACGCCCGTGACCCTGAGCGGCAATCTCGCGGCCTGCGAGGCAAGGGCGCTGATGGCGACCGCTCAGGTTGGAGCCTTCCCTCCGATTCGGCTCGTCTTTGCCTGGACCCGAAGCGACGCGGTGCCCATACTCCTGGGTCAGGTCAACTTCTTCATGGAGTTCGACGTCTGCTTCTTTCGATCGCGATCCTTGTTCGAGATTCGACCGAGGGCGCCTGACGCATAAACGTGCACTTCCATATCGCCACCGCGGCGCCTTCCGCGCCAACATCGGATTTCGCGACGGTGCTGGTCCGTCAGGTTGGGTCGTGAGGTCGCCGGGAGCTTCCGCAAATGCTCGCACTTGGCCCGATGCCCGAGGCCGTCCGCGTGGCTGTCCGCCGACTCGTCGCCGAGGCTCGTAGGGAGCAACCGGGCTGCGACGTCCGCCTCGGCCTCCTGCTGTCCGGCGGGCCGTCGGGGTGCAGCTACCTCGACGCCGAGGGTGAGGTCTGGAACTGGTCAGCCTGGGACGAGACGATCGAACGGGTCGAGGACGGCCCCCTTAAAGTCGGCCTCGTCGCCATCGCGGCCGATCGGGTGCCCGAGCTGGCCGCGTGGCTGCCGCGCCCGCCGGCCGGGGCGGCGACGTGCGGCCCCTGTGCGGGCGGCGGCTGGTTGCTGCCGCCCTGGCCGCGAGTACAATGCCCGGAGTGTTCGGGCCTGGGATGGGTGCCGCCGGAGGGCGCCCCTTGATCTCGCGGAAGAGCGGTCCCACCCCACCGCTACCGTTACTCCTCAATCGTTTCTCGGCCCGGCAGTGCAGGTCCGATGAGCCTGGGGCGTCGGGCGGATTGGAGGCGACGATGGGGGCGGATGCGTTCCACGTCTGCTACGGTCTTCGCTGGGAGTTCGATGCTACCGACAAGGCCGTCGTGGACCTCCTCGAACGGCGGAGTGACCCACGCCAGCTCGCGGCCAGACTCCATCGCCTCGATCTCTGGTGGGGCACCACATCGGAGGACGGAATCGGCTTCCTGCTCGTCGGCAAGCTGGTCGGCCGCTTCGGTTGGGAGGGCGAGCGGTCCGCTCAACTCGACGATCCCAAGGCCGCTCGCCTCGCGGATGAGGTCCGACTGCGACTTCGGGCGGCCGGATTCACGGACGAGCCGGCCTGGCTCTTCCAGTTCGAGCCGGATCCCTGATGGCCAACCTCGCGCCGCCGCGAACCCCGCACCGACGCCGCGCGTCCGGTTTCATGAGCTTCGCTCGGCGGGTTGGTCCACCGAGCTCCCGTGTTCGGCGGCGGGAACCTCACCGATGGTAAGTGCCCTGCTCGACGAGACGCTCGCGGCCATCGCATCCGAGCGCGGGGGCGGATTCAACCGCAGCTTCTCCCTCGCGAGTGATCTGCTCGCCGAGTACGGCGAACCTCGCCTCGCGGAGCGGCTGATCACCGACATCCCGCCCACGGTACCCTGGGAAGTCGTCGCCGACCTGCTCGGGATCCTGAGCTGGACGACGAGCGACAACGGCTCGGCGAGCTTTCGAACCGCCGAGCGCTGGCTGAGGGAGGCCACCGACCTGCGACGCATCCTCATCGCCCTCAACCTGGATGTCTATCCGTTCCTCGACTCGAAGGAGATGGAGCGTGTTCTACTCCGGGTCGCGGATCGGCATCCCGAGGCATCCGGCAGGTGCCGCGAGCTGATCGCTGCACGTCGTCGCGAAGGTGGCGGCTCCTGACGTCACGCCGAGGCGGACGCGGCCCGCCCCGCCGGTCTTCCTGCTACGATGGACTTGCCGGACGGGGCAAGCCCCTGAACGATGCCATCGGGGAGCGGAGGTCGAGAGATGATGACGTACCTGGCGACGATGTTCCGCTACACGGCCTGGGCCGACCTGAGGACGCTCGCGGCCCTGCGTGCCGCGCCCGCCGCCCACGCCGAGGCCGTGCCGCTGCTGGCGCACCTGCTCGCCGCGGAGCACATCTGGCTGTCGCGACTGGAGCATCGGGATCCACGCCACCCGGTCTGGCCGACACTCAGCCTCGACGAATGCGACGCGCTCGCGGCCGAGAACGCGAGCGGCTACCGGGACGTGGTCGGGCGGCTTGGCGAGCAACAACTGGACGAGGAGATTCGCTACCGCACCAGCCAGGGGCAGGAGTGGGTCACCCCGATCCTCGACATCCTCACCCAGGTGATCACCCACGGGCCTTACCATCGGGGCCAAATCGCCAGGGTCATCGGCCGGAGCGGCGGTGTGGCGGTCAACACGGACTTCATCACGTTCGCGCGGGAGGCCCCGGACGCGTGAGAGCAGGCCGGACCATCCCTTCGAGATTCCTGGACCACCCCGCCCCCGTGACTGCCGAGCTTCTTCCCGAGGCGGCAACTCCATGATCGGCTTCCTCCGCGCCTTGTTGCGTCGCCTTCGCCGTGGGACGCCGGAGCCTGCCCTGGTGGTCTCCGACGCGGGCGTGACGCTGCTCGATGGCGACCGTCCTTGCGACCGATTCGCCTGGAGCGAGGTCCGGGAGATCGCCACCTTCAAGCGCGACTTCGGCACCTGGGATGACATCCGCCTGGCCTTCCGACTCGACGACGGCTGGGTCGAGGTCAGCGAGGAGTCCGAGGGCTGGTCGTCATTGACATCCGCCCTCGAGAGCCACTTCCCGACGATTCCGCCCGACTGGTATCGGGCGGTCATGCTGCCTCCATTCGAGACCTGCTATCGTGTCCTGTACAGGGGGGACTGACCTTGCGCATCGATGACGTCAGGAGCCGGACGGGCATGATCCGCGACGGCGAGCTCCTGAACGAACGACGGTGATCCGTCGCCTTACCCCTGCGTTGCAGCGGCCCCGCGGGCGCGTTAGGGTCGTCGGAACGGTCCCAGACCGTGACCTGGCGCGCTCAACTTGAATATTGGGCTGGAGGACTTCGCGGCGTGGAGTCGTACAGGATCTGGCAGGCAGGCGGACCCCGCGACGCCGCGTGGGTGCTGGCCTGCGATGGCGAAATGCTCACGCTCGACGCCCCCGACGGTGAGCGGGTGCTCGAGGCCCCCGTCTCCGAGGCCCACCGGCTCGTCGGGCTGTACGACCTGTACGCCGAAGGGAAGGTCCGCCTCGACACCGCGCGCGGATCGCTGGTGTTCAGGGAGCAGTCGGATAGTGAAGCCGCCGCGAAGCGGTGGGTCGAGGCCGGCATGGCCGCCGACCCCGAGTTCCGTGCCGACCTCCGCCGCCAGTCGCTGGGTGCCATCAGGCGCGGCCTGGTGATGTTCCTGGTCGGCGGCGGGCTCTTCGGGTTGTACTGCTGGTATGCGTCCTGGGCACCCGAACCACCGCCAGAGCACTGGATTCGACGGCTCAAGTGGCCCATACACGTGGTCCTGCTGCTCCTTGTGGGCCTTGGACTCTCCGGGCCGTTTGCGGCCTACTTCGGGCTCGTGCAGTTGTCGCGGGTTCGGCGCATCGAGCGGCAGGCGGTCGCGGCCCACGGGCGGCGGGTCGGCTAGGCCGCTCCGTCGCGGCCTGGGCATGAGCCTGATCATGGCCCTGTATCCACAAGTCTGGTCGAAGATCCCCCACGATTCCTCGAACATGGATGATCCGGAAGTCTGGCGGTCAAGACTCGCCACCATCCAGGTCCCCGACCGGCGTCGCGGCGAGGCAGCCCGGTGCGGCCGAGGCGGTCCCAGCGACGATCCGAGGTCACCCGGACGGCCTGGTTTGCTCCGCGTTATCGCCGAAAGGCGGGAGGGTGAAAGTGGGCTGGGCATCGGCGTACATCGAAAAGCTCCGAAGCGGCGAGCCCGTCGCGTTCCGCCCGCGGGGCAACTCGATGGAGGGAAAGATCGAGTCGGGCCAGCTCTGCACGGTCGAGCCCGTCGACGCCGCGTCCCTCCAGGTTGGCGATATCGTGCTGTGCAAGGTCAACGGACGCGAATATCTTCACCTGATCAAGGCGATCCAGGGTCATCGTTTCCAGATCGGCAACAACCGCGGCCGGATCAACGGCTGGGTGTCGGCCGGGGCGATCTACGGCCGCTGCGTGCGGATCGAATCCTGAGCCGACGTCCGGCCCCACGTCGCCACGGATCTCGGCCCGGCGCAGGCCGGTTCTGATACGATGAGGGGCACGCTCGGTGGCCCGATCGCCGAGCCCGATCACTCGACGGCAATCGCCCTGGAGCTCTCCGATGTGGGTTCCACGAACAGAGCAGGAGGTCGCCCGGTGGCACGAGATCACGCGCCAGGACGCCCGGTCGCACGGTCTGTGGATCGCGGTCCTCGTCGGGGTTGCGGTCGTCGTGTTCAGTTCCGCCGGCCTCTACTACACGCGGGCGGGCATCCTCCTGACGCGGAACAGACTCCTCGACGGATCCTGGAGGCGTCTCATCCTGTCAGGGATTTTCGTCGCGCCAATCTCGTACTGGATCTATCGCTCCGAATCGCGGAAGGAGTTGAGCAAGGCAACGCGCCGCACGATCTGCCCGGACTGCGGCCGCGCCGGCGAGGAGCCGGTGGGGACGGCCTGCGGCGAGTGCGGACAGGCCCTCGTCCCGCAGAGCACGATGAAATGGGTCGACGAGGCGTGACGCGGGGATCTGCCGGACTCCTCGCGGCGAGGATCCCGGAATGGCCGCGTCGATCGGGGATCATCCTCGGCGACTCGGCGGCGCGAGTCGTCGCCCGCCGGGGGCCAGGTACGACGCCGGGTTGAAGGCGAGCAGGCCGTGATGGACCGGCTTCGCCGGATCGAGCCGGATCGCCTCGCGGGAGAGGAGGCGGACGGGCACCGCGTCGGGGCTGAACGCGCCGAGCACGAGGACGCGACAGCCTGCCTCGGCCGCCTCGCGGAGCCGCAGCCGGGCGTCGCCCGGGGCGATATCGACCGAGGCGCCCCGAGACCGCCCGGCCCCTCCATCCTGAGGCGAAGCGGGTAGATCCCGTCCCGGGTCGTCGCTTCGCGGACAAATGGGGAGGAAACTTGGAATCAACGGCCGGCGGCGCGGGACTAAGGTTGCGTTCCGTCGAGATGAGGGACCGATCGCTGGGGAGAGAACATGAAAACGGCGCCGAAACGGCAAGCTGCCCCGGGGCCACTGGACGATGACGGCCCGTCGACCGACGGCGACCTGCTCCGCCGGTTCGGTGCGGGGCGGGGCGAGGACGCGGAGGACGCGTTCGCGGCCCTGATGCGGCGGCACGGGCCGATGGTCCTCGGCGTCTGTCGGGGGATCCTGGGCGACCGCGAGGATGCCCACGACGCCTTCCAGGCCACGTTCCTGGTCCTGGCCCGCAAGGCGAGGACGGTCCGCCGAGGGAACTCGGCGGCGAGCTGGCTGCACGGGGTCGCGCGTCACGTCTCGCTGCGGCTCCGGGCCGCCGAGGCCCGGCGACGGGACCATGAGCGGAGGACGGTGATCGTGCGCGAGGAACGGCCGGGCCTGACGCTCGAGGCGAGAGAGGTGATCCACGACGAGGTCGCCCGACTGCCGGCGAGATTCCGCGAGCCGGTCGTGCTCTGCTTCCTGGAGGGGCTGACCGCGGAGGAGGCCGCCGAGCAGCTCGGGTGCCCGCGGGGGACGGTCCTGTCGCGGCTCGCCAGGGCGAAGGACCGCCTGCGAGGGGGCCTGGCCCGACGAGGCCTGGCCGCGCCGGCCGTCGCCGCCCTGCTGGCGGGCGGCATGGTCGAGAAGGCCGAGGCCGGGGCCTTCGAAGCGACGGCCCGGGCCGTGCTCGATGGCAAGGTCGGCCCCGCCGCGGCGGCCCTCGCCCGGGGCGAGGTCGTCGCGAGGCTCTGGATGGCCGCGGCGGCCCTCGGGATCGGCGGCGCGGCGGCCCTCGCCTGGTGGGCGAGCCGGGCCAGCGAGCCGCCCGCGCCCCCGCCGCCGATCGTGCTGGGGCCGGCCCCGTCCGGGGACGAGGCGATCCCGCTGAAGGCGACGGCCCTCAGGCAAATCGGCCTGGCCATCATCGAGCGGGCATCCAGCATCCCCCCGACGAAGGTCCCCGCGGCCGAAGGGCGGCCGCTCCTGAGCTGGAGGGTGGCGATACTGCCCCTGATCGGCGAGCGCGACCTCTACGGCCGGTTCCATCTCGACGAGCCCTGGGACAGCCCCCACAACCGGGCCCTGATCCCCGAGATGCCGGCCGCCTTCCTCACCACGGGCGAGGAGACGCGTGCCGACGGCCTGACGCACTTCCGGGCCTTCGGGGGGCCCGACGCCGCGTTCGCCGGGCCGGACGGCGTCGAGCTGCGGGAGATGGCCGACGGGCGGGCCGACACCATCCTCCTCGTCGAGGCCGGCGAGGCCGTCCCGTGGACCCGCCCCGATGCCCTCGACCCCGGCCCCCCCTTGCCGCCCCTCGGCCGCCCCGACGGCGCGACCTTCCTCGCGCTCTTCGGCGACGGCGAGGTCCGGATCGTCCGCAAGGCGGCCGGAGAGGGGACGATCCGGGCCGCCGTCACGCGGTCGGGCGGCGAGCCGGTCCGGGGGACCGACCTCGGAGAAGTCGCCCCGTGATTGGCCGGTGTCCGCGTGGACGCCGGAATGCACCCTGCAAATCTGTTAAGGAGCGTTAGCGTGAGAGCGACCCCGTTCGTGAACGCCGCCCTGGTTGCCGTCGCGGCGGCCATCGGTCCCGCCGGGACGCGGGCGGACGATTCCTGGATCACGTTCCTGTCCCATCGGGAGGGCAAGAACATCCTCTACCGGATGCACCCCGGCGGCGAGCCGGAAGCCCTCTTCGGCGGCGAGATCAAGGACGCCCCCGGCCTGCCCGCCGGGATGAGCTGGCGGCGAGAGCCGCAGCGGAGCGTCCTGAGCCCGGACGGCTTGTACTTCCTGTCCCGGGCCCTCGATCGCGGCTCGCCGGCCGACCATTTCCGGTCGCCGCCGAGGTATCTCCTCCACCTGGGCCGGGTCGGCGGCGGCGAGACCCGGCTGCTCACGTCGGACGCCGGGGAGGCCTTCGCCTGGGCCCCGGACTCGAGGCGGTTCGTCTACGCCCGCTCGCTCTGGGGGCATCCGGCCACGATCCGCCACCCGGCCGCCCCTCGCACGGAGCTCGTCATCCAGGCCCTCGACGGGTCGGCCGAGGAGGTCATCCTGGACCGGCCGGGGTTCTGGGAGCCCTGCGACTGGTCGCCCGACGGCCGCCACCTGCTGGTCAAGTACCTGTCCACGCCGATCATCCAGTTCGCCTCGTCGGCGCTCTTCGAGCTGGACCTGGCCGCGGCCCGCAAGGCCCCGGACGCCGGCCGCGACGACCCGGGCGGCATCAAGGGGAGCGACAAGGAGCCGTCGGGCGGCGGCCTGCGGGCGATCCGGCCGCTGGCCCGGGGATTCCAGGGCGGGATGTCCCGCTATTCCCCCGACGGCCTGTCGATCGCGATCGCGAGCTCCTCCTTCAAGCCGCAGGGCGAGGGCCTGATCGATGCGTCGCGGTTCGCCTCGACGAACAAGGTCCTGAGCATCCGAGGGCGCGAAGGGGAGCCGGAGCGCATCCTCTGCGAGGGTTCGGACGTCTTCGACGGCCCGATCTGCTGGTCGCCCGACGGCAACCAGATCCTGTTCGCCCGCTGGGACGCGGGGAAGGGGCCCGTGGGCCCCGCCGAGGAGCCCGCCGGGGACGCCCTTTCGATCTGGTCGGTGGGCGCCGACGGCAAGAACCTGAGGCGGATCGCGAGCGGCTGGTGCCCCGACTGGCGAGGCAGATGAGGCCCGGGCCCGGGCCTCGAGGAGGATGGCTTCGATGAGCTCACCGATGCGGCGGGCGCAGTCCTGGATTCGCGGACGATCACGGCGGCTTCCCCTGGCCGCGTCGGTCCTCCTCATCGCCGTCGCCCTGGCCCCGACCGCCCCACTCTCCAACGAGGAGGGGGCGGCCGGGGCCGCCGGGCTTTACCGGACGATGGTGTGGATCGAGCTCGCGGTCGTCGCGACGACCGCCGTGGTGGGCGGCGGCGCGACGATCGCCGAGGAGCGGCGGCGGGGGACCTGGGACGCGATCCGTCTCACGGACTGGACCGACCTGGAGATCGCCGCGAGGAAGGCGATCGGGGTGCTCCTCCAGGTCGGGGCCGTCGTCGCGCTCGCCCTGCCGGCCCACGTCGTCGGCGGTTGGCGGGGGATGGCCTCGTGGCCCCTGATCGCGGCCGTGCACGCGGTCCTCATCGGCTCGGGCCTGGCGATGGTCGGGCTCGGGCTGCTGGCCTCGGCGTGGACCGACCGGGGTCTCCACGGGGCGGCGCTCGCGGCCGCGGCCGTGCTCTTCCCCTGGTTCGGCGGGCTCGACTGGCTCGCCGGCCGGGGGATCGCCCCCGCGCTCTGCCGGACGCTGCAACCGGTCCGCCTCCTGGAGAGGGCACTCGGCGCGGCGGGCCGAGGGCCGAGGGTCGAGCCCGGGCCGTCGGCGACCTTCCTCGCGACCGCCTTCGCGGTCCTCGCGGCGACGATGGCGGGCGCGGCGACGGGCGTGCGGCGGCTCGGCGAGCGAGCACCACTCCGCGCCGGATCCCGGGCCCGAAGGCGGACCCGGAGCGTCGGGGATGATCCCGTCCGCTGGCGGGAGGCCCGCGACCCGGGAGGGAGGCGGATCGCGCTGGGCGTCGCCCTGATCGCGGCCGCCGCCCTCGCGGGCGTCGTGGTCCGGGAATGGTCCCCGGGCGCGGCCGACGGCCGGCTCGGCCTCTCGGGGTCCGCGAACGGCGTCCTGCTCATCCTCACGCTCGCGCCGGCCGTGGCGGCGGGCCTGAGGTGTTCGGTCACGCTCGTGGACGAGCGCGCGCGGGGGACGCTCGACCTCCTCCTGATGGCCGGCCTGGAGGGCGCCGACCTGGTGCGTTCCAAGCTGGCGGCGATCCTCGCCCCGCTGGCGATGACGGTCCCCCTGGCGGCGGCCTCCGCCGTCTTCGCCTTCTCCGCCCACCCCCGTGGCCTCCTCGCCAGGAGGCCCTGGGTGGGCGCGGCGGAGGCCGCCCTCGTGGCCGCGGCCACGACCCTGGCGACGGTCGGCCCGTCGCTCCTGATCTCCGCGACCGCCCGCTCGACCCGCCGGGCCCTGGTGCTGGGCCTGCTGCTGCTCGCCTGGATCGCGGCGGGCCCGCTGGTCGTCCTGATCGCCGCCCCTCCCGGCCTCCCCGCGCCGGCGGCCCAGGCGATCGCCAGCTTCGATCCGATCTACCAGGTCTCCGCCGTCGGCGCCCACGGCACCGGCTTCCTTTTCCCGGTGAGCACGCCGATGCTCCTCGCGGTGCTCGGCGTCGAGTCGTGCCTGGCCTGGGCCTTCCTGATCGCGGCCGGGCGGTGGTACGGCCGCAGGAGGCACGTCGTCCGCGTCACGGCTCGACGGAACGGCCCGCGCCGCGGGTTCACGCTGATCGAATTGCTCGTCGTGGTCCTCGTGGTCGCGATCCTCCTCGCCCTGCTGTTCCCGGCCGTCCAGGCCTCGCGCGAGGCATCGCGGCGGCTCCGGTGCATCAACAATCTGAAGCAGATCGGGGCGGCGCTCAACGCCTACGCGGCCTCGACCGGGTCCTTGCCCCCCGGGAGGTCGTGGAACGGGTACTCCTTCTTCGTCCCGGTGCTGCCGCACCTCGACCAGTCGCCGCTCCACAACGCGATCAACATGAGTGTCCCCGTCTCCATGGCCGAGGATTACCCGGCCGGGACGCGGCCGGACGCCCACTACACGGCGGCCCTGACGAGGCTGGATGTCCTGACCTGCCCGAGCGACGGGCCGGCATCCTGGAACTCGGGGACGACCAGCTACGCGGGCTGCGTGGGCTACGGACGCCGCGGGGCGATCGAACCCGCCCGCGGGGTCTTCGCCGACGAGTGGTCCCCGGCCGCCGAGGTGACGCTCCTGTCCCAGGTCAGCGACGGCACCTCGAACACGATTGCGGCCTCGGAGTGGGTGGTCGGGGCGGGACTCGGCGTGTCGTCCGACCCTCGGGGCAATATCTACACGATCCGCGACGCGCCCGACTTCGCCGCGTTCGTCGAGGCCTGCGACGCGAGCATGGGAGCCCGCCCGATGCTGCCCAACGGCAAGCGCTGCTTCTGGCTCCAGACGGGCCTGGCCTCGACCCTGTACGACCACAACCAGGGGATCGGACGGCCGTCGTGCGACGACGGCGGCCACGCGACCGCCGACGGCTCCTGGACCGCCGCCAGCCGCCACCCCGGCGGGGCCTGTACCCTGGCCCTGGACGGGCACGTCAGCTTCCGGAAGGAGGCGACGGCGCGGGCGGTCTGGCGGGCGCTGGGGACCCGATCGGGCGGCGAGGCCGTCACGGCGGCGGAATGATCAGGAGCCTTTCCTCCGCCTCGTCCCCCCGCCCCCGGCGGCCGATCGTCGCGCGTCCCCGGCGCGGGTCGCTCCGGCCGCCTCCGCGCGCAACCCCGAGATGAGGACGTCGACGAGGCGACGGGCCGCGGGCTTCCAGCTCGGGCCGGGGCCGATGCTGGCGACGCCGGCCAGCGCCCTGAGGAGGTCGAGCGGGTCGAAGTCCATGTGGATCTCGCCGGAGGCCCGCCCCACCAGCATGGTCAGCGACTGGCTCACCACCTCGCCGGACGCGGCGCGGAGCTCGCACGTCCCCCGGACGAGGGAGTCGAGCGCCTCGGTCATCCCGTACTTAGTCTCGAGGTAGTCGACGAACACCAGCAGCCATTCCCGCAAGGCCTCCACCGGCGGGGACGCGGCGGACAGCCTCCTCGCCGCCTCTCCGAGCTGGTCGACCTCGTTGCGATAGACCGCCTCGATCAGGGCGTCGCGCGTCGGGAAATGGCGGTAGAGCGTCCCGATCCCCACGCCGGCCCTCCGCGCGATCTCGTCCAGGCTGGCCCCCGAGCCCTTCTCCGCGAAGGCCGCCTTCGCCACCTCCAGCAGGTGGGCACGGTTCCGCTGCGCATCGGCCCGCGGCCTGCGTGCCGGCGGCTCGCCATCACCGGGCATGAAGATCACCCCTTGAAAAACGGAGACATCCTCCGTATTTTTCCGGAGACGCTCTCCGTTTCAATCCTACTCCATCCGGGGCGGAATGTCATCCGCCGGGCGGAGCGGGGCGGCAGAGGGAGGAGATGGCATGGCGGGGACTTTCAACGCGAGCTCGACGACCGACGAGGTGCTCGAGGGCGTGGACCTGGGCGGCAAGCGTGTGCTGGTGACCGGGGTCTCGGCCGGGCTGGGCGTCGAGACGGCGCGGGTGCTGGCGGCACGCGGGGCGCGAGTGGTCGGCGCGGCCAGGGACCTCGACAAGGCGAGGAGGGCGACCGCGCACGTCCTCGAGGGGGCGGCGAACGGCGGCGGCCTGGAGTTGATCGAGCTGGACCTCGCCTCGCTGGCGAGCGTGCGGGCCCGTGCCGACGCGCTCGTGGCGGATGGGCGGCCGTTCGACGTCGTGATCGCCAACGCGGGGGTGATGGCCACGCCCTTCGGGCACACGGCCGACGGCTTCGAGACGCAGTTCGGGACCAACCACCTGGGCCACTTCGCCTTCGTCAACCGGATCGCCGGGCTGATCGCGCCGGGCGGTCGGCTGGTGAACGTCTCCTCCGCCGGCCACCGCTACTCGGACGTGGACCTGGACGACCCGAACTTCGAACGGACGCCCTACGACCCGCGGGTCGCCTACGGCCGCTCGAAGACCGCCAATATCCTGTTCGCGGTCGAGTTCGATCGGCGGCATCGGCCGCGAGGCGTGCGGGCGACCGCGCTCCACCCGGGCGGGATCCGGACCGAGCTGGCACGCCACATCGGCGAGGACACCATCGCGGCGATGCTCGAGCAGATCAACGCCCAACTGGCCGCGGAGGGCCGGCCGCCTTTCCGGTGGAAGACGATCCCGCAAGGGGCGGCGACGTCCGTCTGGGCGGGGTTCGTCGCCGCCGCCGAGGAGGTCGGCGGCCGCTATTGCGAGGACTGCCACGTCTCGACGGTCACCGACGGCCCGATCAATCCCGCGCTCGGCGGCGTCCGCGCCTACGCGCTCGATCCGGATCGCGCCCGGGCCCTCTGGGCGAAGAGCGAGGAGATGGTGGGCGAGCGATTCTGAGGCTCATCGATCCGGCCGAGCGGCGGTCAGCCTCCGACCGCCGAGGACGAGGTAAGACGCCAGGTCCGATCGATCATCGGTCCAGGGCCGGGCCCCGGCGCGGGGCGTCGGCGCCCGCCAGCGTTCGTCGCCGACGATGGGACCGAGGTCGGAGTCGGAGCGGGCCATCACGGCCCAGATGGAGGGCTGCTTGCCGGCCCGTCGCTCGGCGTCGTCGATCTTCACGTCGTAGCGGATTCGGCAGACGAGCCCGGCGTCGGCGGCCTGGAGGGCCATCAGCGGATCCAGGTCGAGGTAGCGGTTGGAGATGTTGAAGACGAGCAGGCCGTGTGGGTCCAGCTTCGTCAGGTAGAGGCGGATCGCCTCGCGGGTGAGGAGGTGGACGGGCACCGCGTCGGAGCTGAACGCGTCGAGCACGAGGACGCGATAGCCGGCCTCTGCCGCCTCGCGGAGCCGCAGCCGGGCGTCGCCCAGGACGATATCGATCGAGGCGCCCCGAGATCGAGCATCGGACAAGTAGGTGAAATACTCCGCATTCCCGGCGATGACCGGCACGGCGGGGTCGATCTCGTGGAAGGTCCACGACTCATCGGGCCGGGCGTAGCAGGCGAGGGTCCCGGCGCCCAGGCCGACGATGCCGGTCCGGCGGGACGACGACGACGCGACCGCCGCGAAGACGTCGCCGATCGGGCCGGTCCGCGCGAAGTAGGCGGTCGGCTCGCCGCGGAGGGCCGGATCGAGCGACTGCTGGCCGTGGAGCGTACTCCCCTGGAGGAGGCGATGGGCGCCCGCCGCCCGATCGTCCAGGACGCGGAGGGTGCCGAAGAAGTCGCGCGAGCGGAGCAGCACGGTGCCGCCGGGCTCGCGGGCCAGGCCGCTGGCGAGCAGCACGCCAGCCGCGGTCATCGCGAACCGCCGGGGCCGGCGCAGGCCGGTGATGCAGGCATAAACGCCCAGGCCCGCGGCCAGCGTCACGCCGAGCATCCCCGGCACCGTGTCCACCAGGCCGGGCGGGCCGGTGACCAGCAGGGCCGTCAGGCCGGCCACGGCGAGGGGCAGGGCGACGTCGAGGATCGGTCCCAGGTCCCGGGATCGGGACGATCTCTGCGTCTTCCCGGCCCCCACTCCCGGCGAGGCCAGGCATCCCAGCACGATCGCCAGCGGGTACTCGACCAGGCGGTCGAAGACCATCGGCGCGACGAGCGCGTTGAATAGGCCCCCCAGGACGCCTCCGGCGGCGATTACCAGGTAGAAGGCCGTCGCCCGATCCGCGGGCGGGCGGGTCGCGGCGATCCGGCCGTGGCAGAGCAGGGCGCCCAGGAAGAACGCCAGCAGGTGCAGCGGCATCCAGAAGAGGTGGACGAACCCCGCGGCCAGGATCATCACCAGCGGCACGGCCACGAGTGGGAGCAGCGCGATCGCGAGCGACGTCGCCCGCCCCGCCCCCTTGCCGAAGGCCAGGATGTACGTGACCAGGTAGAGGGCCAGGGGGATGGTCCAGAGCATCGGGATCGCGGCGAGGTCCGTCGTGATGTAGGTCGTCACGCCCAGGAGCCAGCTCGACGGGATCGCCGCCAGGGCGGACCAACGGAGGAGGGCAGGCCATCCTCGCGCGTTGTTCGTCCCGGGAACCCCATGCCCTGGAGAGTCAACGCCCGCTACAGGCGAGCCCTCCGGTCCCCTCCCCCCTGGTGGGGGAGGGGACCGGAGGGGCCGCTGCGCCCGCGCAATGGCCCCGCCGCTGGCCAGGATGAGGACGGCGAGCAGGCCGAAGCCGAATCTCCATGCCTGCAACTGATGCGGCAGGCTGAGCCACGGCTCGATGGCCCACGGATAGGCGAGCAGCCCAACCAGGCTGCCGGCGTTGCTTGCCGCATAGAGGAAATAGGGGTCGCGCGCCCGCGGGTGCCCGGAGAGCGAGAACCACCGTTGGAGCAATGGTGCCGTCGCCGAGAGGCAGACCATCGGCAAGCCCGCTGCGCCGGCCAGGACGCCGAACAGCCAGAGCGGCGGCGCCAACCCGCCGGCGCCCGGCGGCGACAGGTCCACCGGCAGGGCGATCGGCAACATGCCGCAGGCCAGCCCCAGGCCCAGGGCGTGCAGGAGATACTGCATCGCGAAGGAGAGTCGCCGCGATCCTCCGTGCGCATAGGCATAGCCGCCCAGGAGCGCCGCCTGGTAGAACACCATGCAGGTGTTCCAGACGCCCGGCGTGCCGCCGAGGAGCGGCAGGACCAGCTTGCCGACCATCGGCTGGGCCGCGAACAGGAGCATCGCGGCGAGGAAGATCGCGCCGCCGTGGAGCCAGGCGAGGGCCAGGTTTCTCATCGGGGGTCCCGGGTCCGTGTCGCGCCGTCACTCGACGATCTCGACGGCCCCACTACAATACCAGCAAGAGGCCGGCCCAGCCCGAGGCCGGCCCGGCCCGTAAAGAGGATGCGCCCTTGTCTCTCCACCGCAGGATCGGCAGCCGCCGGCGGTTCCTCGACTACCTCAAGCGCTATCGCGAGCTTCTCAGGACGCCCCGGCCCCGGCGCGAGCCGCTGAACGCGCCGGAACGCGATTCGGATCCGTCCGACGGCAAGCCCGCGGTCCGCCACCGGTCGTTGCCGCTCCTCTACCGCAAGCTCTACGGGCTCCTCGGCGATCAGCGGAAGTCGCTGGCCATGGCGCTGCTGGGCCTCTCGCTGGCGACGCTCCTGAAGCTGATCCCGCCCGCGGCGACGAAGGCGGCCATCGATTACGTGCTCCTGGGCCGGCCGGTGCCCGCCTCGGTCCAGGCGTGGAGCCCCGTGCCGATCCCGGAGTCGCCCCGGATGCGGCTCTTCCTCCTGGTCGCCGTCACGGCGGCCGTGTCGATCGTCGGGACGATGGTCGGGCTCTGGAGCCGTTGGCTGGCCACGTGGACCACCAAGCGGGTCCAGGTCTCGGTCCGGCGCAAGGTCTACGAGCATGCGATGCGGTTGCCGCTGCATCGCGTCTATCAGCTCAAGAGCGGCGGGGCCTCGAGCCTGCTCCGCGAGGATGCCGGCGGGGTGGGTGACCTGGTCTTCAGCATGATGTACAACCCGTGGCGGGCGATCGTGCAGTTCCTGGGCGGGCTGTTCGTGCTCGCCTGGGTGGACTGGCGACTGCTCCTCGGGGCGCTCTGCCTGGTGCCGTGCGTCTATTACGCCGACATGCTCTGGAACCGGCGGATCCGGCCGCTCCACAAGGACATCCGCAAGCAGCGCCAGCAGATCGACGCCGAGACCACGGAGGTCTTCGGCGGGATGCGGATCGTCCGGGCCTTCGGCCGCCAGCGGAGCGAATCCGCGCGGTTCATGGGGCAGAGCCATTTCATGAGCCGGCTCGAGCTCCATTCGTGGTGGCTCTCCCGGCTCGTCGAGCTCCTCTGGGAACTGATCTTGCCGATGGCCTCCGTCGGCCTGCTCCTCTACGGCGGCCTCCAGGTCCTGGACGGCCGGCTCTCGATGGGCGACCTGATGATGTTCCTCGTCTACCTGACGATGCTCCTGGAGCCGATGGCCGTGCTCGCCACCAGCGTGACCCAGCTCCAGAACAACCTCTCGGGATTCGACCGGGTGCTCGACATCCTCGACGAGCCCCGCGAGATGGCCGGCCACGAGGGCCATCGCCGGCTATCGAAGCGCGCGGTCCGCGGGCAGATCACGCTCGAGGGGGTCGGCTTCCGCTATCCGGGCACGGATCGGCCGGTCCTCCGCGAGATTGACCTGGACGTCGCCCCGGGCGAGACCATCGCCCTGGTCGGCCGGAGCGGATCGGGCAAGACGACGCTCTGCAACCTGGTCGCCCGGTTCTACGACCCGACCGAGGGGGTCGTCCGGCTCGACGGCGTGGACCTCCGCGAGATCGAGGTGGAGAGCTTCCGGAGGATCCTCGGGATCGTGGAGCAGGACGTCTTCCTGTTCGACGGCACGATCGCGGAGAACATCGCCTATGGTGACCGATCCGCCTCGCCGGAGCGGATCGCCATGGCCGCGGCCGCGGCCAATGCCGCGGAGTTCATCGACCGCCTGCCGGACGGATATGACACCCTGATCGGCGAGCGTGGGGTGCGGCTCAGCGGCGGCCAGCGGCAGCGGCTGGCGATCGCCCGGGCGATCCTCGCCGACCCGAAGGTGTTCATCCTCGACGAGGCGACGAGCAACCTCGACTCCGAGAGCGAGCGGCTCATCCAGCAGGGGCTCGCCACCCTGCTGGAAGGCCGGACCTCGTTCGTGATCGCCCACCGCCTGAGCACGATCCGCCACGCCGACCGGATCCTCGTCCTGGACGACGGCGAGATCGTCGAGTCCGGCACCCACGACGAACTCATGGCGGCCGCGGGGACGTACCGGGACATGGTCGACCTGCAGCGGCTGGAGGCGGCCGGGTCGCGATGACCCGGCCGGGCGGGGCCGGCTCCTGCCGGGGCGGTCAGAACAGACGGCCCGGGGCCTCGTCGGCCTTCGGCCCGTGCAGGAACCCGTTGAGCAGCGTCCCGAGCTCCGGGGCGCTCGGGATCTCCTTGAACCGGAGGATCGGGCCGGAGAGCTCGGCGAGGGCCCCCTCGTCCACCTTCAGCTTGTCGGAGACGATCAGCACGAACCGCGGCGGGCCGTGGCGGGGCAGCAGGCGGAGGAGGCGGTCGAGGCTGGACTTCTTCCAGAAGCCGAGGACCTCGATGAACACGTCGGTCCCCGTGGATTTATGCACGGCGCGATAGTCGGGGACCCAGACCCCCTCGCGGCCGAGCTCGATGACGTCGGTGGTGTCGGTCAGCTCCCAGTCGGGGACGACCTGGCGGAACCGCTCGACGAAGGCCGGGATCTCGGCCGGGACGTACGTCCCCTGATCGAGCTGGTGCGTCGTCAGGCCGACGCCGGCGTCCAGGTGGAAGCTCCGGGGCTCGCGGCGGGGTCCCCAGCGGAGCTCGGCGTCGAGGCGGAAATCGTCGCAGTGGAGCAGCACGGGCAGGAACATGGCCATCTGGAGGCCGTACCGCGTGGTCGCGCTGAAGAGGCTGGCCGGGCCGTCGATGAAGATCGTGTAGCCGTCGTCCATCGTGCCGTTCACCTTGTAGACGAGCCGATGGAACTTGAGCCGGCGGAAGATCTGGCGGTATCGCGTGGGGCCCTCGTTGCGGACCTCCACCTCGACCCGGACCGACCGCAGGAGCACCGCCTGGGCGAGCGCGACGTTGTAACGATCGATGAGCCGCTGGGCGGTCATGTCGTCGAACTTCAGGAGGCGGTTCTCGTCGCGGAGGTCGGCGAAGAGGCCCTGGAGGATCACGTCCGGCTCGAGCTTCAGCTCCGCGGAGACCGCCGCCAGGACCTCGTCGCGGTGGAAGGACGGGCGCGCGGACAGGACCAGGCCGTCGGTCGAGCCGGCCGGCTCGGGGGCCTTCTCACGCTGGCGGAGCCGGCGGCGGGCCTCGGCGGCGGCCGAGAAGACCTTGTCGCGGATCGTCTCCGGCGGGACGTCCGAGACGACCTCGAACTCGGCGCGGTCCTCCAGCACCTTGGCGAGCCCGCGGTGCACGAGCGTCGCCTTGCCCCCGCCGCCGAAGAGGTCGTCGATCTCCTCCTCGATCTCCCCGCGGGTCATGCCGACGTTCTCGCGGAAGATCGCCAGCAGGCTCTCGGCCGCCTCGAGCCATTGCTCGCTGTTGCGGTTCAGGTAGAGCGGGATGATCCGGTCCTTCGAGCCCCGGACGCGGACGAGGTCACCGGTCAGCATGGGCAGATCCGGAAGGGGGAGAGACTAACCACAGAGGCACAGAGGCACGGAGAAGAGGAGACGGAGGAGAGAATGAGGGTCCCGATCGATGATCATCACGAGCCCTGGCCTCCTCGGCCCTGCGCCCATTCGCGGTCCTCGGGGGGGATGGGCCATCCCTTCGGCAGGGGCAAATCGTACCGCAACGTCTGGTCATAGCGCCCGTCTTCATACACGAGACTTGCCAATTCACCGAGAGGGAGCAACGCGTCCGGGGCGGGAGCCTTTAGCGGGATCGGCAGCGTTGGCAGCGGGTCGCGCAAGGTCCAGCCGTAGACTCGGGCCTGTGGCAGGGTCGCCCCCGTCGCAACGACGGCGAAGTAATCCGCCCCGCGAAGTGGCGGTTTCATGGGCACCCGATGGCCGCCCAGAAGCAGGTCGATCTCCACGAGATTGATCTTCTGCTCGTAGAGATCCTGCCTCTTCTCCAGGTAATCGATCCGCGACAGCCCGGACTTGTTGGACGGGGAAAGGACCTCGATCACCGTGACAAGTTCAAGCTCAGGCAGGCGCCGGATCTCCAGGAAGGCCGTGCGGACTTCTTCCGGGTCTCGATCTGTTACCTCGGCTTGCCAGGGCTCGAGCATGACATCGCTGATACCGGTCTTCGATGTGACCGGGGCCTGCGAAGTCGCGAGCCCCCGTCGATGAGCGAGCAGAATGTCAGGCTTGTAGCTCGTCGTGGAATCCTCGCCAAAGTCGGCAACCTCGATGCGTGTATCCGATCGTGCCACATAACCCCTGGGTAGGCTACGTCCCAGCACCCTCCGCATCTCACTGATCAGGTTGTTGTGGAAATCCTCCCAGTCGATCTGGGCTTCGATATACGGGTCCATCCCGGGAAATGGTCCGACCATGAGCGGGGTCTCCAATGCGAGGGACACGCGCGGGATACAACCATCATATCCCAGGGTTCGGATTCGGAGAAGCGAGGCCGATCGTCCAAGCCACATCGCCGCGGACCTACCTCGGTCTGAAGGAGAAATCGAGCAGCAGGAATGTCCCAAACTGGATCATGGCGACCATCGTCCACCGGACGAAGGGCTCCGGCGGGTCGACCCGAAAGGAAAGCAGGCACATGCAGCCCCCTACGCCGACGACCACCGCGGCCAGGTTGCCGAGCAGCATCAGGACCTCTGCCTGTGCCAGCAGGTACAGCCCGCTCTGGGAGTCGAAATGCCCGAGATGAGCCCAGAGGTGGACGCCGATCGCGTAAAGCAACATGCTGGAGACCGCGGCGCGGTACGACAGGCAGATGGCCCGCAGCCAGGGCGCGGGCTTGCCCTGCGGATCGGTAGTCTCCAACGGCGCGGTCATGGCTTCAATTCCCATCATACGCACTGTGCTGCCGCCGCCGGTTCGACGTGAATTCCTCGACCGTGCCCCTGGTGATGACCTCGTAGAGGACCGCCTCCTTGTCGCCCGACTTGCGGAGGATCCGGCCCAGCCGCTGGACGTGCTCGCGGACGGAGCCGGAGCCGGACAGGATGATCGCCACGTTCGCCTCCGGCACGTTCACCCCCTCGTTGAGGACCTTCGACGTGGCGACGATCGGATAGGTCCCCTCGTTGAACCGCAGCAGCACCTCGCGGCGTTCCTTCGTCTTGGTCTGGTGGGTGATCACGGGGACCAGGAACCGGCGGGCGATCGTGTACACCGTGGCGTTGTCGTGCGTGAAAATGATCACGCGATCATTCCCGTGGCGATCGAGGAGGTGCTCCAGGAGCTTCAGCTTGGCGGGGGCGGCCAGGGCCAGCGTCTTCTGCTCGCGGTAGGCGTGGAAGGCCTCGCGGCCCTCGGGGGATCGGAAGGCCATGAACAGGAACCGGCTCCAGCCGTCGGGCTTGCGCATGTCGATGCCGGACGCCTGCACGAAGTTCCGGTAGAGCTCGCGGGCCTCCTCGTAGCGGGCCCGCTCCGGCTCGCTGAGCGAGACGTACAGCGTCATCACCCGGTACTCGGCCAGGAACTGGCCGCGGAGCTGGGTGATCTCGCGGCGATAGACGATCGGGCCGATCAGGGCGTCGAGCTGCTGGTGGGCGTTGTCCGCGCGTTCCGGGGTCGCCGTCAGGCCCAGGCGATACGGCGCGATCGAGTCCATCGCCGACAGGCCGTAGGTCGGGCCCGGCAGGTGGTGGCACTCGTCGAAGACGACCAGGCCGAAGCGGTTGCCGATCCGGCCGATGTTCTGATAGGCCGAGTCGTACGTCGTCACCGTGAGCGGGCGGAGGTCGTTGTAGCCGCCGCCGAGGAGGCCGATCTCGGTGCCGAAGCTGAGCGTCAGCTCGTCGTACCACTGGTTCATCAGGTCGATCGTCGGGGTGACGACCAGGGTGGGCCGGCCGGCCTTCTCGATCGCCATGTTGGCCAGGTGCGTCTTGCCGGTCCCCGTCGGCAGCACGACGACCCCCCGGCCGCCGGCCTTCCACCAGGCCGCGAGGCCCTCCACCTGGTGCGGGAACGCCTCCTTGGCCACCTGGATCTTCCAGGGCGTCGGCCCGTCGTAGCCCCTCGCGTGGTCGATGTAGGGGATCCCGTCGCGGCGGAGCTGCTCCACCAGGCTGCGGTAGAAGATCGAGTGCGCGCGATGGGCGCGGATCCTGGGATCGTACTTCACGCCGGCCAGGCCGAGCTCCACCTCCTGCCCCTCGGCCAGCCCCTCGACGATCAGCGTGCCGTCGTCGAAGACCAGGCGGAGGGCCTCCGGCGTCGCGTCCTTCGGCGTCGGGGTCGTGGTCATTAAAATTCGCTTTCCTCGATCTCGGGCCCATGCACGTGACATGGAAGCAAGAGCGTCCGAAGGTCGTGACCACGATCGTCAGATCGTGGTTCGGACGGGCGAAGCATCCAGCCTCGCACGTCAGTGCGATCCGAGGACGGTCGCCGTTGCTTCCGAGTTCGGCAAGTGGGCACCGCCGCATGGCTGTCGGGCTCACGCCCGAGGTTGGAGGCTTCGCCCGTCCGAACCACCCGCTTACGCGGGTGGTCATTACAGTGAGACCCACGAACTTTCTGCTAGTGTACCCCGGTCTACGACCCACCGCGAGGCCGCCTCGCTCGTCGCGGCGGGCAGAGGGCCCGCAGGGCGGCGACCTCGCGATCGTCGAGGGCCCGGCACTCGCCCGGCGCCAGGCCGTCGAGCGTGATCGGACCGATGGCGATGCGCACCAGCCGCAGGGTGGGAAAGCCGACGGCGGCGGTCATCCGGCGGACCTGGCGGTTGCGGCCCTCGCGGAGCGTCAGCGAGAGCCAGGCCGTCGGGACGTTCTTGCGGAACCGGATCGGCGACGGGCGGTCGGGCAGGGGGGGTTCATCGATGAGCAGCTCCACCTCGGCGGGGCGGGTCGGGCCGTCCTTGAGGACGAGCCCCCGTCGAAGCGACTCGAGGGCCTCGGCATCCGGCACCCGCTCGACCTGGACGAGGTACGTCCGCGGGTGCTCGAACCTCGGATCGATCAGCCGGTGGGCGAGCGGCCCGTCGTCCGTGAGCAAGAGCAGCCCCTCGCTGTCGCGGTCGAGCCGGCCGACGGGATAGACGCCCGGCTCGGCCACGTGGTCCGCGAGCGTGGCGCGACCCGAGTCGTCGGTGAACTGGCAGAGGACGTCGTACGGCTTGAACAGCCGGAAGTAGCGCGGGCGGGCCATCGGCGGGATCCCCGGCGGAGCGGAATCGATCAACTCCCCTCGGGCGTCTTCACCCGGAACTCCCGGGTGCTGAAGACGATCGCGCCCAGGATCCCGGCGACGGCGGCGATGCCGGCCAGGACGAGCACGCAGGTGGTCGCCTCGGGGGCCCTGGCCACGTCGATCCCCCAGTCGTCGCCGGGGAGGTCCAGCCAGCGGATGAAGAGGGTGCGGAGGTAGAACATCACGGTGGACCAGCGGATGGAGAAGTCGATGTTCGCGAAGGCCCCCTCGAAGGCGACGATGTACGCCACGCCCGCCAGCAGCGCCCGCCGGATCACCAGCCCGAGCAGCCCGAAGAGGGCCGCATACGCCGCCAGGCCGAGCGTCAGGATTCCGGCGAGGATCGCCGCCCGCCGGGCCAGGGCCGCGAGGTCCATCAGGCCCGTCCCCCAGTAGACGGCGGCCAGCGCCATCGCCGTGAACGCGGCCGTGACCAGGGCCAGCACCAGCCACGTCCCCGCCAGCTTGGACGCGTACACGAGCCATCGCGGCACCGGCCGGATCAGCAGGTAGGTCAGCGTCTGCTCGTCCACGTCGTCCTGCACCATCCCGGATGCGAACAGCAGCGCCGCCAGCGGCACCAGGGCCTGGGGGATCATCCCGAAGACCAGGACGTCCTCCGCCTGCCTGGCCTGGTAGGGGACGTCGAAGCGATGCGCCAGCGCGGCGAAGAGGATCGGCAGCGAGAAGAGGACGCAGAGGACCAGCAGCTTCCGCCCGCGGACCTGCCGATCGGCCGTGATCCGCAGGATGGTCGAGATCGCCGAGAACGGCACCCATCGCGACAGCCGCACCGGCGGCCCGTCGTCGAGGTCGCCGGGGGCGGGCAGGCCGGTGGCGATCGCCGGATGGCCGGGCTGCCGGGTGGTCTCGATCGCCGCGTCGTTCATCGTGCCTCCTCCAAGCCTCGCATCCCAACTTGCCCTTGACGCCTCGCCGCGAGTCGATAGCGTGCGGCGAGGAGGTGGGCCATGCGTCGTCGGATCTTCCTGGTCCTCGGGCTGATCTTCATGAGCGGTTGCACCGGTCTACTCGACCGCGAGGAGCGGCGCTACCGTATCGCAAAGTGGTGGGAAAGTCTCCAGGAAGGTAATGGCTCGACCGGGGGTTACCAGGCCCAGAGCGATGTCGAGAAGGCTCGTCACGAGCGAACGGTTATCAACGAGCTGAATTCCTTGGTCGGGAATTCGCCCAACCATCGTTGACTCCGAGTCCGCCCCATCAAGACGTCACCAGATACCGGAACACGGCCTCCAGGTTGTCGTCGTCCGAATAAACCTCGGAGATCGGCGTGTCCCCCTCGAGGCTGAGCGCGGGGAGCCGGCCGTAGAAGGCGTCCGGGGCGCGG
This sequence comes from Aquisphaera insulae, assembly GCF_011064615.1. GTDB lineage: Bacteria > Planctomycetota > Planctomycetia > Isosphaerales > Isosphaeraceae > Aquisphaera > Aquisphaera insulae. Next base: position 31,681 of record NZ_JAALJH010000047.1, read on the forward strand.
GTCTCGACGACGATCGCGCCGTCGTCGCGCTGGAAATCGACGCCCACGACGTCGTCCCAGCGCACCAGCTTCGCCGCCAGGGTCCTCGGCTCGGGGCACTTCAGGACGATACGGTGGGGATGGGCGTCGATCAGGTCGCGGATCTGGCGGACGTCGCCGTAGGCCACGAGCTTGCCGCGGTTCATGAGCACGATCTGGCGGGTGAAGCCCTGGACCTCCTGGAGGACGTGGCTCGAGACGACGATCGTCCGCCCCTCGCGGCCGAGCCTGGCGACGAGCTCCACCAGCTCGTGGCGGGCCACGGGGTCCGTCCCCGTCAGCGGCTCGTCCAGGAAGAGGATCCGCGGGTCGTGCACCAGCGCCTGGGCCAGCTTGGTCCGCTGCCGCATCCCCTTGGAATAGCCGCGGACGGCGCGATGGGCGTGCTCCGTCATCTTGACCGTCTCGAGCACGCGGTCGACGGCGTCCCTGGCCGCGCGGCGGCCGAGGCCCGCCAGGAGCGCGCACGATCGCAGGAACTCGCGGCCGCTCATCCATTCGAAGAAGGCGTCCTGCTCCGGGCAGAGGCCGATCAGCCGATTGAGCGCGGCATTGTTCCAGGGCCGATGCCCGAGGACCCTCACCGCCCCCTGGCTGGGCCGGAGCTGCCCGGTCGCGAGCTGGAGGAACGTGCTCTTGCCCGCCCCGTTGGGCCCGAGCAGCCCCGTCACGCCGGGACCGATCCGGATCGAGAAGTTGTTCACGCCGATCACCGGGCCGTACCACTTCGAGACCGAGTGGAAGGCCACCGGGACGGCCTGACGGCCGGAGACATCGGACTCGTGAGTTTCCAGACCTGCGCCCATGGCCGCCTCGCCCATTTCCACCGGCCCTCCCTTTCCCATCATCTCAGCCGGTCCAGCGAGCGGATGCGGACGGAGAGGATCCCCACCGAGAGGACGCCCAGTCCGGCCAGGACGGCCAATGACCACGGCCAGGGGAGATCCGCCGCCTTCTCGTCGGTCGAGGTCCCGCTCGGGCCGTTGAGCCGGGGCGGCTCGGGCGGGCGCGGGAGCGGCGGGGCCATGTTGTCCGGCCCCCTGCGACGCCTGCCGCCGAGGAGCGACGGCCTGGCCCCCTGGCGGAGCTGGTCCTGGCCGGCCTGGAAGAGCGACCTCAGCCGCTCGTAGGCGGCCGGCGTGTCCAGCAGGCCCTCGCGGATCCGATCGAGGTTCCCGACGTACGAGACGAGCGGACACCACGGCTGGCGGACGACCGCCCCGAGCTGCCCGGCCGCGATCCCGCTGACGATCCAGATGCCCACCCACATCGCCCCGACGTACCGCGAATTCTTCGAGAGCGACGACACGGCGAGGATGAGCGTCCCCGCCGAGACCACCACGATCGCCCCGTAGGCGAGCGTGCCGGCGAAGATCCGCCAGGTGTCGCGGAACACCAGCGGGTCCAGGCTGAAGCCGACGCCCAGGGCGTAGGCGAGGACCACCGGCACGAAGATCACCGCCGAGAGGAACGCCGCGACCACGCCGAACTTGCCGAGGAAATAGTCGATCCGCCGCACCGGCCGCGAGAAGTACAGCGGGATGGCGTTGAACCGGAGGTCCTGGCTGATCAGCTCCGGCCCCGCCAGCAGCACGAGGAGCATCGAGAAATAGAGCTCGACCCGGAGGAACGTGTTGAAGGCGAGCGTCCAGAAGGTGGTCCGGAACCCCCGGGGCCCCGCGCGAAGCTCCTCGGGCAGGCCCTGGAAGAGGAAGAGCAGGGGGGCCAGGACGCTCGACTTCTGCTCGAACAACCCCCAGAAGACCAGGAACCCCGCCAGCACCAGCGCCGGCGTGAAGGCGCCCAGGAAGATCCAGCGCAGCCACTTGTTGCCGGCCTGGGCGCGGATGCCCTGGCGGGTGATGGCCGCCCATCGCCAGGCGTGACCGTGCAGGCTCCCGGCCCAATGTTGATAGCCCTGTTCGAGGATCGGCATCGGCTCAGCTCTGCTCCCCCAGGGCCCCCAGGAAGATCTCCTCGAGCGTGCTCCGCCGCGGCCGCAGGGCGCGGATCTGCTCGCCGGCCCGCCCGGCCGCGGCCCACAGGACGCCCGCCGATTCGCCCTTCGGCAGCCTCACCCGCAGGTGGTCGTCGGCCACGCTCGCCTCGGCCCCGAACCCGGCCAGCCTGGCGGCGAAGGCGGGCAGGTCCCCCTTCACCCGGACCTCGAACTCGTCGTCGTGCGGCCGCTTCAGGTCCTCGATCCGCCCCTGTGCCAGCAACCGGCCGCGGCCCATCACCATGACGTGGTCGCAGACCCCCTCGACGTCCGGCAGCAGGTGGCTGGAGAAGACCAGGCTCATCCCCTTCGACCGCGAGAGGTCGCGCGCCAGCGTCAGGATCTCCTCGCGGCCCTTCGGGTCCATGCCGTTGGTGGGCTCGTCCAGGATCAGGAGCCGCGGGTCGTGGACGATCGCCGAGGCGATCTTCAGCCGCTGCTTCATCCCCGTCGAGTACGACTCCACCCGCCGATACCGCGCCTCCCCAAGGCCGACGTAGTCCAGCACCTCGTGGGCCCGCTGGAGGGCATCGCGCGAGGCCATCCCGACCAGCTCCCCCGCGTACGCCACGAACCGGACGCCGATCAGGCCGGGGAAGAGGCATTCGTCCTCGGTCGCGAAGCCGACCGCCTGGCGGATGTCCATCCGATCGGAGCGGATGTCCATCCCGAGCACTCGCCCATTTCCCGCATCGAGGGAGATCAGCCCCAGCAGGCAGCGGATCATCGTCGTCTTGCCCGCCCCGTTGGGCCCGAGCAATCCGATCGCCCCCTCCGGCAGGGCCACCGACAACCCGTCCAGGGCCGTGACCTTGCCGTAGGTCTTCGTCACGCCGTCCAGTTCGATGAGCATCAACGGCCCCGATGGCGACTCCAACCCGCGGCCCGGGACGATCCCGCGGCACGATACGTCTTCGCCGCGGCGGCCGGATTGTTGGAAGGACCAGACGAGGATACGCGAAGCGACCGTGCCGGGTAAACCGCCGCAACCGCGAGGGAGGTGAAGAAGAACGTCGGAATACTGGACAAAATATCACATTAAAGACTAGAATCTCGATCGGTGCCAATCAACCCGACCACGTCCCCGGGGGCCGCTCCGATGACTCGCGACGACCATCCTCTCGCCGCCGGCCGAGGCGCCCGGGTCAACCCGCCGAACCGGTTCGAGCGGACGCACCACGAGCTCGACCTGTCGGAGCTGGACTCCGACGACGACGCGGATTACATCGCCTCCCTGGGCCGGCCACCCACGACGTTCATCCCCGACCATTCCCGGACCATCCTCTGCCGCAACGACAGCCCGGACGTCGGCTTCGAAGTGAGCATCAACCCGTACCGAGGCTGTGAACATGGCTGCGTCTATTGCTACGCGAGGCCGGGCCACGAGTACCTGGGTTACTCCGCCGGCCTGGATTTCGAGACGCGGATCCTGGTCAAGCACGACGCGCCGGAGCTGCTCCGCCGGGAGCTGATGAAGCCGAGCTACGCGCCGAAGGTCCTGGCGCTCAGCGGCGTGACCGACGCGTACCAGCCGGCGGAGCGGCGATTGAGGCTGACGAGGCGGTGCCTGGAGGTCCTGGCCGAGTTCCGGCACGCGGTGGGGATCGTCACCAAGAACAGGCTGGTGGTCCGGGACCTGGACCTGCTCCGCGAGCTGGCGTCGCACGGAGCCGCGGGCGTGATGCTCTCGGTCACGACGCTCGACCCGGGGCTGGCGCGGGATCTCGAGCCGAGGACGTCGCCGCCGGCGGCCCGCCTGGAAGCGATCCGGTCGCTCGCCGCGGCGGGCGTCCCCGTGGGCGTGATGGTCGCGCCGGTGATCCCGGGGCTGACGGACCATGAGATGCCGGCGATCCTCGAGGCCGCGGCGGGGGCCGGCGCGACGATCGCCGGCTACGTCGTCCTCCGGCTGCCGATGGCCGTCGCCCCGCTCTTCGAGGACTGGCTGGAACGCCATCGGCCGGCCGTCAAGGACCGCGTCCTGGGGCGGATCCGCGCCCTCCGCGACGGCCGCCTGAACGACCCGCGGTTCGGGTCGCGGATGCGCGGCGAGGGGCCGCTCGCCGAGCTGATCCACCGGGTCTTCCACGTCGCCTGCCGCCGGCATGGCCTGAACCGCGAACGCTGGTCCGTCTCCCCCTCGGCCTTCCGGAGGCCGGAGGGATCCGGGGCGGGTCGGCAGTTGCGGCTGTTCGAATGACGCGGCCCGCACGATCGACCGATGGATCGGCCGCCCGCGTTCCTGGTACAACCACAAGAACCGGCAAGGTCCGGCGAATACCCCGGGACTCGCCGTCCTGCGCATCCCGCGCGGGCCCGGCGGGTCCCGCGGATGGACACGAAGGAAATCTCGAGGATCGCACCATGACACGTACCGGCCGGATACCCGGCATCGCCCTGTCGCTCGCCCTCCTGACGGGGCCCGTCGCATTCGCCCAGGAGAAGCCCGCGGACGGCCAGAAGCCCGCGACATCCCCGGCAAAGGAGGCCAGGCCGGAGCCGCCTCCGAAGCCGAAGATCGCCGTCTTCCGCCTCAGCGGGCCGATCCAGGAGACTCCGAAGGATGATGTCCTCAATCTCGGCGGCGAGGTCGGGGTCCCCTTGCAGACGCTGGTCTCCCGGCTGGACAAGGCGGCCGGCGATCCCGCGGTGAAGGCGGTGGTGATCCTGCTGGAAGGGCCGGAGATCGGCGCGTCCCAGGTGGAGGAAGTGCGGCAGGCGATCGGCCGGGTCCGGGCGGCCGGCAAGGAGGTGTACGCACACGCCGACGAGATCGGCGGGATGGGCCATTATGTGCTGCTCACGGCGGCCTCGACGATCTCCGTGACGCCGACGAGCGAGCTGGCGATCACCGGCCTCTACGGCGAGTCGCCCTACCTCCGCCGGCTCCTCGACAAGATCGGCGTGAAGCCCGATTTCCTGACCTGCGGCGACTACAAGAGCGCCGCGGAGATCTTCCTCCGCGACGGCCCCAGCAAGGAGGCCGAGGCCATGCAGAACTGGCTGCTGGACAGCCTCTACGAGACGGCCGTCGCGCGGGCGGCCTCAGGCCGGAAGGTCGGCCCGGCGATCGTCCAGGCGTGGATCGACAGCGGCCCGCACTCGGCGGAGAAGGCGAAGGAGCTGGGGATGATCGACGCCGTCGAGCATCGCCAGGACCTGGAAGCCCGGCTCGCCGGCAAGTACGGCAAGGACGTGGCCTTCGACCGCAAGTACGGCCGCAAGGCGGAGCCGAAGCTCGACGCATCGTCCCCGTTCGGCCTGTTCAAGTTCTGGGGCGAGCTGCTGGGCGCGTCGAAGGCATCGGACTCGAAGAAGCCGGCCGTCGGCGTCGTCTACGTGGAAGGGCCGATCGTGGTCGGCGGGGGCGGCGCCTCGGACCTCTTCCAGGACGCGGCCGCCTCCGGCGTGAAGCTCCGCCGGGCGCTCGACCAGGCCGCCGGGGACGACGCGATCAGGGCCATCGTCCTGCGGGTGGATTCGCCCGGCGGCTCCGCGCTCGCGAGCGAGATCATCCTGGACGCCACCCGCCGCGTGAAGGCGAAGAAGCCGTTCGTCGTCTCCATGGGGGACGTCGCCGGCAGCGGCGGCTATTACGTCGCCTGCGCCTCGGACACGGTCTTCGCCGACGCGTCCACGATCACCGCCAGCATCGGCGTGGTCAGCGGCAAGCTCGCGACCAAGGACGTCTACGACAGGCTGGGGGTCGACTTCAAGTCGTACCGCCGCGGCCAGAACGCCGGGATGCTCGCATCCGGCGAGGTCTTCTCGCCGGGCGAGAAGCTCAAGATGCGCGCCCTGATGGACGAGACCTACGGCGTCTTCAAGGGCCACGTCGTCGCCGCTCGCGGCAATCGCCTCAAGAAGCCGATCGACGACCTCGCCGGCGGACGGGTCTTCACCGGCAAGCAGGCCCTGGAGCTCGGCCTGGTGGACCGGCTCGGCACGCTCCACGACGCGATCGCGTTCGCGGCCGATCAGGCCAAGGTGAAGGACTACGAGATCCGCACCGTGCCCAGGCCGCGGTCGTTCCTCGAGCAGCTCCTGGACGAGGGCTCCGACGACGAGGGGGGCAAGCGTTTGAATGTCCTCCAGCGGCCCTCGCTCTTCGAGCTGGCCGCGCCGCACCTGAAGGCCCTCGACCCCGCCCGCGCGTCGCTCGTCCGCGCCGCGCTCGGCCGGCTCGAGCTGATCCGCCGCGAGGGGGTCGTCCTCATGATGCCGGAACTGGCCGCCGGGCGCTAAACCCCGATGCTCCGTCGCGGTAGACTATGGCCACCCCCCCGAGGCGGCTGAGCTCTCATCGGCCGCCCCGCGGGGACTTACAAGGCCAGGCAGGAGACCGCATCATGATGACGCCGCGACGCATCCTCTCCCTCGGGCTGGCGGTCGGACTCGCCGCCTCCACGGCCCTCGCGCAGGCACCGAACGCCGGCGGCCGACCGCGATCGCCCAACGACACGCTGAAGTCGGTCGAGGTCTCGCCCGACCACAAGGTCACCTTCCGGATCTACGCGCCGAAGGCCGCCGAGGTCTCCGTGGGCGGCGACTTCGCGGGGGGCGGCAAGCTGTCGAAGGACGAGCAGGGCGTCTGGTCGCTGACCGTCGGTCCGCTCCGACCCGACTATTACTCCTACACGTTCAACGTGGACGGCGTGAGGACCGTCGACCCGAAGAACCCGATGATCAAGCAGGGGATCTCGAGCCTCGACAGCATGCTCCTGGTCCCGGGCGACGAGAGCGAATTCGAGGCGACGAAGGACGTACCCCACGGCGAGATCCGCCAGGCCTGGTATCGATCGACGACCCTGAACGAGCCCCGCCGGCTGCACGTCTACACGCCCCCGGGCTACGGCGAGGGGACCGAGAAGCTCCCGGTCTTCTACCTGCTCCACGGCGCGGGGGACGACGACTCGGGCTGGAGCACCATCGGCCGAGCCGGGTTCATCCTGGACAACCTGATCGCCGCCGGCAAGGCCCGGCCGATGCTCGTGGTCATGCCCAACGGCAGCCTGCCCCGGCCGACGAATTTCCCGAGGATCACCCCCGGGACCACGCCCTCCCCCGAGGCCCGCGCGGCGATGGAGGCCATCCAGAACCGATTCACCGACGAGCTGCTGAAGGACATCGCGACGTTCGTCGAGGGCCATTACCGAGTCCTGCCGGGCGTGGAGAACCGGGCCCTCGCGGGACTCTCCATGGGGGGCGGCCAGACCCTCCGCGTGCTCACCACCCACCCCGACCGCTTCGCGTACGTCGGGATCTGGAGCGCCGGGCTCTTCGGCGGCAATCCCGACGAGTGGGAGAAGCGGAACGCCGGGTTCCTCGAGCGGGCGAAGTCCGTCAACGACACCGTCAAGCTCCTCTCGATCCGGGTCGGCGACGGCGACTTCGCCCTGGCCGGGACGAAGAGCCTGTCGGAGGTCCTGAACCGCCATAACGTCAAGTATGAGCTGACGATCAACGACGGCGGCCACACCTGGATCAACTGGCGCAAGTATCTGAACGAGCTGGCGCCGCGGCTGTTCCGCTGACCGTCATCGTCAAGAAAGCGCCCCGACATGCCGATGTGAGCACGGACGTCCGTCGGCATGCCGAGGCCACTCCTCCCGCGATCGTCTCCCGCGCCGAGCTCGATCTCGCAATTCCGCGCAATCCAGACGTCTCGCCCTTCTCGATGCAAGGAACTCAGGTCCGGAGGGGCCGGCCATGTCGATCCGAGTGCAGTGCGAATGCGGGAAGAAGCTCAAGGCGAAGGATGAGATGGCCGGGCGCACGTCGCCCTGCCCGGACTGCGGTCGGATGCTGACGGTCCCGATCCCCGCGCCGGCACCGCCGGCCGAGGAGGATGAGGTCATCGGCCTCGCCGACGAGCCGGCGAGGGGGTACGAAGACGCCCTGGACGATCCCGTCGCGCCGCCGCGTCCTCGTCGGGCGCCCGCCAGGGCCATGGCGACGACCGCCCCGGCGAGCCTGGGGGAGGGTGAGGGCAGGTCCTCGCCCCGCGAGTTCCTCTACCTGATCCTGGTCCTGGCGCTGGTCCCCCTGGGGAGCTCGATCGCGAGCCCGGACCGGAGCGATTTCGGCGCACGCCTGGAAGCCGCCGTGAATCACGCCGACGCCGAGACGAAGTCGCGGCTCGAGGCCCTGGAGTATCGCGAGGGGGTGGGCCTCGGCGATCTGCTGGAGGCCTTCCCCGGCGGCAAGGTCGACGACGCCGCGCACCTGCCGCATTCCACCTGGGTCCACTGGATCTACGCCGCGATCGCCGCGGCCGGCTTCCTGGGCCTGGCGCTCCTGATGTTCCCGAAAGAGCCGAAGTCGCCCCATCACCTGCTGCTGGCGGGGCTGTTCACCGCCACGGTCGGCATCGTCCTGCTGCTGGCCTTCCAGCTCGCCGCGGCGGCCACGCAGGGGGTCTGGGTCCGGGGCCGGGGCCGGGGGATCGTCCTGGTGCTCTTCTACATCGTCAAGTTCATCGGCTGGTCGTACGCCTCGGCGAGCGCCGCCGATTCGAACTTCTGGCTCAGCTTCCTCGGCTACACCTGCGGCGTCGGCCTCTGCGAGGAGCTCTGCAAGGCGCTGCCGATCCTCTCGCAGTTCTTCGGCGGCAACGACCGGATGGGCTGGAGGAACGCCGCGCTCTGGGGCCTCGCGTCCGGGGCCGGCTTCGGCGTCGCCGAGGGCATCATGTACTCATCCCGCTTCTACAACGGGATCTCGCCGGGGGAGATGTACCTCGTCCGGTTCGTCTCGTGCGCCGCGCTGCACGCGATCTGGACCGCGGCCGTCGGCATCGTCATGTGGCGGCGGCAGGACACGCTTCGCCAGGGCGAGGACGGCGCCGGGCTCGCCCTGGCCGTCCTCCAGATCCTGGCCGTGCCGATGGTCCTGCACGGGCTGTACGACACGCTCCTGAAGCAGGATATGGATGTCTACGCCCTGGGCGTGGGCCTGGCCAGCTTCGCCTGGCTGGTCCTCCAGGTGGAGCGTGCCCGCGCCGGCGACGACGAGAAGGCTCTCGCCCGCAAGCCGGCCTGGGCGTGAGAGCCCCGCGGGAGCCGGGTCCGTGCGATATCCTGCAAATCCGGCCCGGCGATCTCTCCGGCCCCCGAATCCCCCTCGAATTGCCATTGGCCGGATTCGGGGATTTCTGTAAAGTCCCGGCGTCTGGGAGCCGAGAAGGAACTCGGGGCCCGGTCACCATCCACGTCGATCCGCCCCACGTCCTCGGCTGACCGGCCGGCCGCCCGTTCGTGAACGGGTTGCGGCTCTGCCTTGCCTTGCCGCCGTCCACTTCCCTGACTAGATGTGTCTCGCCGGGATCCGACTCCGGGTCCGGAACGGACACGGAGGTTCGCCATGCGGAACACCCCCCGGATCAGCCTGCTCGGGCGCGAGGCGAGGCGAATCGTCCTGGCCATCGGCCTGAGTTCGTGCAGCCTCGGCTGCCATCATCACTACTACTATTATGGCAACCCGCCCACGACCGCCATGGGCTGCCCGCCGACCACTGGCGGCACCACCATCATGCCCAGCGCCGTGACCACCACCGGCCCGGTCTGCGACGTCCCCGAGGGGTCGACCACGCGCGTCTCCAGCGTCGGCGACGGCCGGCCGTCGCGCGTCGTCGTCAGCGAGCCCTCCAAGAGCAAGACCTACAAGTTCGGCTGGCGGCCGTCGGACCCCGAGGAGACTCCCACGGTCACCCAGGTCGAGGGCACGCTGGACGGCGGTACGGTCAAGAAGTGACGCCGGCCCGCGATTCCGGCTAGAATTACCGGCATGGCACAACGAGAATGGCATGAGACCCGCACCCTGGTCACCGGGGCGTCATCGGGCCTGGGCCGGGCCATCGCCGAACACATCGTCCGCGCCGGCGGCAACGTCCTCCTCACCGGTCGCTCGATCGAGCGGCTCGACGAGGTCGTCGCGAACCTGAAGCGAGACGGGGCCGACCCGGCCCGGATGTTCGCGGTCCCCGCCGACCTTACGATCGAAGCGGATCGCGCGCGGCTATTCGACGAGGCCCGCGATCGATTCGGCTCGCTCGACGTCGTGGTCAACAACGCGGGCGTGGGCGCCAACGGCCAGTTCGACACCCACGACGCCACCGACCTCCGGCGCGTCTTCGAACTCAACGTCTTCGCCATGATCGAGGTCTGCCGCGGCTCGCTGCCGCTCCTGGCAGAGGGCCGCGATCCGGTGATGGTCCTGATGGGCTCGGTCAACGCCCGCCGCGGCCTGCCGGGGCGATCCGAGTACAGCGCCAGCAAGTTCGCCCTGAGCGGATTCGCCGAGTCGATTCGGATCGAGTGGCGACGGTTCGGGATCCACGTCCTCCAGGTGAACCCGGGCTTCACCGCCACGCCGTTCGACGAGAACGCGGTGGCGAAGACCGCCAGGGTCTCGGTGCAGGACCGCCGGACGATGTCGCCCGACGTCGTCGCCCGCGCCACGCTCCGCGCCATCGAGGCCCGCCGCAGGGAAATCATCGTCTCGCCGCAGGCGAAGCTCTTCCTCCTGGCCAGCAAGCTCGCCCCCGGATTCGTCGACTGGGCCCTGACCCGCTGGCTCCTCCGCCACTTCCCGGACGCGCCGGCCCTCCGGGCCGCGAAATCCCGAGCCGGCCGCCCACCGGAGGCCGGGGAGGGAGCCTCCTCGTGACGACACTCCTCCTGACGCTGTCCTCGATCGCGATCGCCGCGGCCCAGCCCCCCTCGCATCTCGCCGCCGGGCCGGCCCAGGTGATCGCCTACAGGGTCGTCGTCTACTATCGCCGCGACCGGCCCCTGGACACCTTTCAGTACCAGATCTACGACCTCCGCAAGGGGGAGTACAACAAGGCCGTGGAGGACTGGGAGGCGCTCATGAAGTCCCGCTTCCCGGATTACGAGGTCCGCGTCCGCCCCGTGGACCTCGCCCGCGAGAAGGGGGAGACCGAGAAGCTCAAGGTCGGCGCGGTCATCCAGCGCGAGCTCCTAGCCGCCGCCGCCCTCCAGGGCGTCTTCGTCGGCGGCCCGCCGATGATCGTCCCCGCGGCGTCCTCCCCCGCGCCTCGCCGTCTTTCCCCTTCGCCGGCCTTGCCGGGGCTCTCGCCCCCGGACGGCAGATTCACGCCCCTGAACCTCGGCCCGCCGGCCTATTCGTTCCCGGTCCCGGTGCCGTACCCGCGGCCGTTTCCGTGAACGCATCTCCACGTTCTGACCTCCGAGACACAGCCTGAGTTCGACGCGAGGTCAGGCCTTCCATCGCCGAGGCCACAGAGAGCGGCGTTCGGATGGACAGATCAACCAGATGGTTACAAGAAGGCTGAGCCAGAAGATGGTTATCGGCACGAACAAGAGGATTCGGACCGGCCAGAAGCACAGGCGGACCCAGAGGGGGTCGGGTGGGGTCACCGATGCCCGCTCGACGAGTTGCCGCGACAGCGGCGAAGCTCCCCAACGCCGACGGCAATCCTGGCAGCACCAACCGGGGTCTTCGCCGGTCACGCGGCACCCGCCCAGGACGATTTCGCCGGCCTCGAGCTGGGCTTCCAGGCCGGGCGTGAACTCGACGAGCCCGTAGACGATCCGAGCCTGGCGAGGCGACCCGCAATCGGGGCATGTTCGCTCGCAGGAGGTCGCGTCCATCGTCTCCGCCCCCTGGTGTGATCGCTGCTCGGACGCACGGATCAGCCGTCATCCGGCCTCGACGATCAAGGGCCCTCATCTCTTCCAGATGCACCGGTAATTGAACCGTCGGTTCGGTGCGCTGTCGCCGCTGACGCAGAGCGAGATCACGTCCTTCAGGTCGGCCGGATGGTCGCACCAGTGGAAGTCGAACGCGAGGTCGTCGGCCGTCGGGCCCAGGAGACGGCGGGGGATGGCGAGTTCCAGCTTGTTGCCCGCATATCGGCAGGGGAGCCGGGACTCGACGACCCAGGGGCCCTTCTCGGCGCGAGGGTCGTACCGCATCAGCGTCGTCGTGTGATCATCCGGGACGTTCCCGTTCACGAGGAGGTCATAGCCGTTCCATCCGGTCTTGTGGTCCCGGTCGGCGTCGATGAACAGGAGCATCCAGTTCTCGCCGGTGTGGGGCGTGAGGGGCTCGCGGGTCTCGGCATAGAAGGCGACGTGCTCGTCGCCGACCGCGACCTTGCACGTCACGATGTCGTTGCGGCCCGATTCATCCTTGTAATGCAGGCCGCCGTAGCCCGGATAGTCACGATGGATCGTGTCGCCGATCGTGTCGCGGTACTCCACGGTCACGCTCGACCAGTCGGCGAAGGCACCATCGATCGCCACGGCCTGCCGGCCCTTCAATTCCGGGATCGGCCTGATGCCCTTGTAGCGCCGGATGTTCTGGGCCATCTGCATGTAGTAATTGTCCGTGTAGCCCCCCTTCATCGGCTGGATCGTGCGGTTGAACTCGGCGTTGTACTGATCGACGAAGAAATACGAGTTCTTCCGCCGCATGAAGGAGACGGTCTGGTCCTTCTCGGGCTGGTACTTTCCCGCCGTCCATTCGTTCCAGTCGTTGAGGTAGAGGAACTGGGGGTTGCCCAGCAGGGCCTCGTCCCAGCGCTCCTGGAAGTAAGCCCCGCGGCCCTGCGGGTCCGGCACGGTCTTCCCCATCCAGGGGACCAGGCCGGTCGCGGGCAGGTCCTGCTCGTTCAGGGGCGGCTCGCCGTATTCCCGCGTCCAGGACTTGCCCGTGAGGCTCGATGGGTGCTGCGCGGGCGTGACGGCGGCCTCTTCCCTGGCCCCCCGATGCGTCGAGACCAGGTCCTTCGGGTTCATCGCCTTGACGTGGTCGTCGCCCATGTCATAGCCGAAGCTCCAGTTGTCCTCCGTGCCGACGAACCGCTTGCCGGCCCAGTTGTAGTAACCCCACCACATGGTCCGGAGGGTGAAGAACTCCTTCACGGCCTTCGTGTAGTCCTTGTAGAATTCCTCGGCGTAGTCGGGGTCGCCGTAGTGGGGATGATTGCGGTCGGTCCTCGCCTTCGGGTCGTAGTTCGGATTCCTGTTCTGCGGGACCGCCGCCGTGGAGTCGACGCCGGGCGTCCCGTTGTAGAGCAGGAGCGGCTTGCCGTCCCAGTGGAACCAGAGGTCCCTGTACCTCCCGGCCTTGTAGATCTTCTCGTAGAGGTCCTGGACCACGGTGATGGACGGCCCGTTGAAGGCCCAGAAGCAGAACCGCGGGACCTGGTTCCCCTCCGCCTTCATCTGCTGCATCACGGGGAAGACCACGTCCCATTCGTCCCAGTAGCGCACGGCGTTGGTGACGTCCATCACGAGGACGTCCACGCCCGCATCGGCGAGCATCGACATGTCCCGGCGGATCACGAAGCGGTCCTTGCTCAGGAAGTAGCCCAGCTCGGGCTCGCCCCAGTGATAGGAGCCTTCCGTCCACCGCGGGTGCTTCGCGTCCAGCCGCGCCCCGGGCGCGGCGGCGAGGATCTTGCTGACGTCGGCCGCGTAAGGCGACTTCAGGCCGGCCAGGCCGTCGCCGTGCCAGGTGATGTAGAACATGCCCACGACCCGCCGCTGGTCCGGCTTCACGGGGCCGACGCCCGCGAAGTCCGGCATCGTCCGGCCCAGGGCGTCGGTCGCGACCCAGGTATCGGCGTACAGGTCGCGAGCCGGAGGATCGCCCGCGAAGGCGCCACGAACGCCGCAGAAAAGGGCCAGGATCGCCAGGACGATTCCATGATTCGTTTTTATCTTCATTCTCGTGACTTCCTGAATTCGTAGCGTATCGTTCCGTTTGATAGTGGGCTCGGTGCGGGCCGATCGCCACGCCGCATTGGACCCGCCCGGGCGTGCCCACGCAAGGCTCTGCCACGCCTCGCCGCGGAATCCGATGGGCCCTTGAGGAACAGGGAGCCTGGGCGGTCATCCGCGCTCCCGATCGCCCTCAACGGTCCTTAACCTCCACCGCCGGCATCGTGATGTCGTCTTGCCCCGTGGGCAAGCCGGTGAACGCGGCGAGGTCGGCGAGGAGGCCGTCGAGGAGCTCGTCGCCGCGGCGGCCGGCCTGCGGCGGGCAACAATCCGGTCGCGGCCGTACATGCCGGCGGGGCCGCGAGCCCATCCGTTTCCGGTCCCGGTGCCGTACCCGCGGCCGTTCCCGTCAGGAGGCCGACGCCGCGACGGCGATCCTACCAACGGTTCGATCGGCCTACTCGCCGCGACTCGACGCTCGCCGGAAGGCCGACAGCGTCGATTGAGAAGGTGACGTGTCCAGAACCGAGAAGACGACGCGATCGAACCGGCCCGACCAACGGCCCTGCCTGAGGTGAGCGGCGAAGGACTCGGCCACGACGCCGGGATCGTTGCGGAAGACGCCGCAACCCCAAGCGCCCAGTACCAGTTGCCTGTAACCTTGAGAGGCTGCCAGGGTGAGCACATACTCCGAGCGCCTGCGGAACACGCCCGGTACGGACGGCAACTCCGCGGGCCGGTTGTCGGCGGCGGCTCCGGCGTTCGGGGCCGCGCTCGTGATGAAAGCCGCCATTCGGGGCTCGTCGAGGAGCTTGCCGTCATCGTCTCGAAAGATCGGGCAGCCGGGCGAGAGGATCATCGCATCGGAATACAGCGGGGAGGATGATGCTCGATGGCGCTCATAGAATTCCCAGGCCCGCATCTGAGATGCGTGCAAGGCCGAGCTTCGGGCCAGAGATTCCTCCTGGGCATGGCTGCCGTTGAGAAAGCCCCCCCCGGGGTTCTTTGCCGAGGCGAAGTTCAGGACCGCGACCGGCCCTCGCCCGTGTGAGAGCACGCGCGCGATGCCGGAAAGGGTCGTTTCATTGACCACTTCGATGACCGTGGGATGATCGTTGCCCGGATGGCCCAGGAGGTCCCCTCGAAGCCGCTCGAGCTCCTCGGGTGGGTAATAGCGGGTGGCTTCGAGGCAGTCGCGGACAGGATGGGCGATGTCGACGAGTCGGCCGGAAGCCGAGCGGTAGGAACCTCGCTCAACGATCTCGACCGTCTCCCTCGCCAGTTCCGCCCGTGTCGATCGTTTCATGTGTCCCCGCGGCAACGCATCGCCTGGAAATCGGACCGGGATCGTCCCCGACGCCGGCCCAAGCCTGACAGACACCGAGGGGGCATGGAGGGTTCGCTCCGACGCGACGGTTTCCCGGAGACCGCTCGCCGAAGCCGACACGCCGAGGCTTTGACCCGCAAGAAACATGATCCTCCCTACCAGCCGGGAGGCTCGGCGACGCCCCTCCGAGCGAACAACGCGCCAACAGAGCCGTTCAAGAGCCTTCCACCTCCACCGCCAGCATCGTGATGTCGTCCTGCCCGGTGGGGGAGCCGGTGAACGCGGCGAGGTCGGCGAGGAGGCCGTCGAGGAGCTCGTCGCCGCGGCGGCCGGCTTGCAGGTGAGAGACGATCCGGTCGCGGCCGTACATGCCGGCGGGGCCGCGGGCCTCGGTCACGCCGTCGGTGTAGAGGAAGATGGCGTCGCCGGGGGCCAGCGGGTGGGACCTCTGCTCGTAGGGGACGTCCATGAAGACGGACGAGAGGATCGGGCCGGTCGAATCCAGGAGGACCGGCTCGCCGCCGCCGGGGCCGAGCAGGATCGGCTCGGGGTGGCCGGCGTTGACGTAGCGGAACTCGCCCCGCGCCGGGTCGACGCGGCCGCAGCAGAGGGTGACGAACCGCGCCGGGTCGAAGTCGCGGACGCTCTCCTTCAGGCGGTCGATCACGGCGGAGGGCTCGTAGTCCTCCGCGTGCGCGGCGCGAAAGGCCGCCTTGACCACGGCGGTCATCATCGCGGCGGAGGTGCCATGTCCCACCACGTCGGCGATCAGGACGGCCGCGCCGACCCCGAGCGGAACGTAGTCGTAGAAGTCGCCGGCCAGCTCGTGGCAGCCCAGATAGCGGGCGGCGACGGACAGGCCGGGGAGCTTCGCCCGCTTCGGCGGCAGCAGGCTCTGCTGGAACTCGCGGGCCTGGTCGAGCTCGCGGGCCACCCTCGCCAGGAATCGCTCGCGGTCGCGGCGGAGGGCGCGGAGCTCCAGGCAGCGGGCCACCAGGGTCAGCAGCACCCGGCGATTGAAGGGCTTCTGGATGAAGTAGAACGCCCCCTCGTCGATCGCCCGGATCAGGGTCTCGTCGGGCTCCTCCGTGTCGCCCGTCATGATGATGACGTCCACGTCGGGGCGGATCGCCTTGAGGGCCCGGGTGACCTCGAAGCCGTTCATCGCGGGGAGCCAGATGTCGACGATGGCCAGGTCGGGGCGGAACGTCTCAGCGGCCTCGAGCCCGCGCTCGCCGCTGCCGACGCACTCGACGACGTGCTTCTTGCCGAGGATCCGCGACACCGCGTGGAGGATGTTCGGCTCGTCGTCGACGACGAGGATCCGGGCCTTGCCGGCGGGCTCGGGATTCATGGAGCGGACTCCTCTTGCGAGATCGGGAAGACCGCCCGGACGCGCGTCCCGGCGCCGGGGGAGCTGTCGATGTGGAACTGGCCGCGGAGCTCCGCCATGATCGACCGGCAGATGGCCAGGCCCAGGCCGTGGCCGTTCGCCTTGGTGGTGAAGAACGGCTCCTTCACCCGGGCCAGGTGCTCCGCGGGCATGCCGCAGCCGTCGTCCTCGACGACCACCTCGATCGCGCCGCCGCCGAATCGCGCCCGGATCGAGACGTTCTGCCCCGGCCCGGTGGCGTCGCGGGCGTTGCTCAGCAGGTTGATGAAGAGCTGCTCGACGTCCGCCTGCACCGCCAGCAGCGGCGGCAGGTCCGCCGGGACGTCCACCGTCAGGCCCACCCCGCGACGGACCAGGCCCTCGCGGAAGATCGCGAGCGCCCCGTCCACCGCATGGTTCAGGACGATCGCGGAGGGGTTGCGCGCCGTGCCCCGGGCGAAGTGGACCATCGCCCCGAAGATCCGCTTGCAGACCTGGATCGACCGCTCGACGCGGCGGAGGTCCTCGGCGGCGGTCGGGGCGTCGAAGTCCCCCTCGTCGAGCTCCGCCACGAGCTGCTGGACCATCGGCAGCACCGCGCCCAGCGCGTTGTTGACGTCGTGCGAGACGCCCCGGGCCAGCTCCGCCATCGCGTGCTTCCGCTCCGCGATCAGCACCCGCTGCTCCAGCAGCTCCGCCCGCTGCGCGTTCTGGAGGGCGACGGCCGCCTGGGGCAGGAACTGCGAGATCAGGTCGACCTCGTACGCGCAGAAGGCCCCCGGGTGGACCGAGGCGATCTTGAGGATGCCGAGCAGCCCCCCCTTGGTCGCGAGCGAGGCGCAGAGGATGGCCCCCTCCGCCGGGACCGCCGGCACGTCCGGGCCGCCGGCGCGGGAGCCGTGGGCGTCCTCGTCGTAGTCCAGCAGGTCGGCCAGGCCGGCCGTGTCGGTCCCCGTCCAGTTGATCCAGCCCTTGCCGTTGCGGTCGAAGCCGCAGACGTACGGGCGGTCGAGCACCTCGCGGAGGGGCGGCGGCAGCGGCAGCTTGCGGCCGACGTTACGCCCCTTCGCCTTCTGCCAGGCGATCTGCTCGGCGACGATCTCCAGCGAGCCGGATTCGCCGTCGTGGATCAGGAGCGCGGCCGAGTGGTCATAGCCGGTCAACGAGCGGATCCCGTGGAGCAGCTCGTAGGAGAGATGCTTGGGGAGGCTCTGTTCGAGGATCTTCCGGTCGACCCGGGCACGGACCTCGCGGATCCGCTCGCGGTCGATGCCGTCGATGATCTCGTTGGCGACCGAGCCGAGCATCGAGAAGCCCTGGCGCGCGTCCCAGTTGAACTCCCTGCGCGTGTCGCGGACGGCGAGGATCCCCCACATCCGCCCCTTGCGGCGGATCCGCGCCAGCATCAGCTCGGGGGGGATGCGAACCTTCCGGCCGCGGAGGAAGTCGGAGAGCATCGTCCGGTCCCAGGCCGAGCCCTCCGGGATCGTCGCCTGGAGCCGGATCCCGACGGGCCCCGGCTCGCCCACGACCACGGCGCCCTCGGCCGCCCCGAAGAGGTCCATGGCCAGCTTCGTGGCCGCGCGGAGGACCTTGTCGTCCTCCCGGCCGTCGCGGTACTGGAGGCGGAACTGCCAGAGCTGCGGGACCAGGCCGGGCAGGGGGGCGGCGGGGCCGCTCGCCTCGGCGGCGTGCGCCGGGCCCTCGTTCGCCGCGATCCGCTTCTTTTCCGGGTTCGATTTGCCCACGAACGCGCCCTGATCCCGCATGGCCAACCGACCGAACGTCCCCGATCATTGTTCCAGGATCGGCCCCCTCGCCGCAATGGCGGGATCGTCCTGGCGGGCGCTTGAAAGGGCCGCGGCCCTTGCCGTAACCTGACATCAACGAATTGGCCCGCCGCCCGCAGGAGGACGCCAGATGCTGATCGTCCACGTCCAGATCGAGGTGAAGCCCGAGCACGTCGACGCCTTCAAGGTCGCCTCGGCGGACAACTCGCGGAACAGCCTGATGGAGCCGGGGATCGCCCGGTTCGACGTCCTCCAGCAGCAGGACGACCCCACGAAATTCGTCCTCGTGGAGATCTACACGACGGAGGACGCCCCCGCCGCCCACAAGCAGACCGACCATTACAAGCGCTGGGCCGCGACCGTCGCGCCGATGATGGCCGCGCCCCGGACCGGACTGAAGTACAGCAAGCTCTTCCCCCAGGACGGCACGCCTTGAAATTCGAGTTCGCCACCGCCGGGCGCGTCCTCTTCGGCCGCGGCGCGATCCGCGAGGTCCCCGACCTGGCCCGCGGCCTGGGCCGGCGTGCCCTCCTGGTCCTGGGCAAGTCCGGCCGGGGCGGCGACGCCATGGCCACCGCGCTCGACGCGGCCGGCATCCCGAGCGCCCGCTACCGCGTCGCCGGCGAGCCGACCACGACCATGGTGGACGAGGCCTCGGCCCTGGCCCGGCGATCCGGCTGCGACCATGTCGTTTCGCTGGGCGGCGGCAGCGTGATCGACCTGGGCAAGGCCGTCGCCGGGATGCTCGCGAACCCCGGTGAGGTGCTGGACTATCTGGAAGTCGTCGGCCGGGGCCTGCCGCTGGCCAATCCCGCGCTGCCGTCGATCGCCATCCCGACCACGTCCGGCACCGGCGCCGAGGTCACCCGCAACGCCGTGCTCGACGTCGCCGGCAAGCACGTCAAGGTCAGCCTGCGGAGCTATCATCTGCTCCCCCGCGCGGCGGTCGTCGATCCGGCGCTCACCGACGAGCTGCCGCCCGCGATCACGGCGTACACGGGCATGGACGCGGTCACGCAACTGATCGAGGCGTTCGTCAGCCACGCCGCCAGCCCGATGACCGACGGCGTCTGCCGCGAGGGCCTGCGGCTGGCCGCCGGGGCCATCGTCCCCGCCTTCGAGGACGGCGCGAACCGGGCCGCGCGCGACGCGATGAGCGTCGCGGCCACCTTCAGCGGCATGGCGCTCGCCAACGCGAAGCTCGGCGCCGTGCACGGCTTCGCCGGAGTCCTCGGCGGGGTCACCGGCCACGCCCACGGCGCGATCTGCGCCCGCCTCCTGCCGTTCGTCTGCGAGGCCAACGTCCGCGCCCTGCAAGAGTCCGGATCTCCCGAGGCCTCTCGCACGCTCGACCGCTACGCCGAGGTCGCGCGGATCCTCACCGCCGACCCGTCCGCGCGGCCCGAGGACGCCGCCGCCTGGGCCCGCCGCGTCGGCGAGCGGTTCGCGATCCCCCCGCTCGGCGCCGCCGGCCTGAAGTCATCCGACTTCCCGGCCATCATCCCCGCCGCCGAGCGGGCCAGCAGCATGCAGGGGAACCCGATCAAGCTGCCGGCCGATGAGCTGCGAGCGATCCTCGAGGCGGCGATGTGATGCCCGCGGGGCACGGCCCGGGCTCAGTAGGACTCGGCGGAGACCACCTCGCCGCCGGCCCGCGTGCTGAGGGCCACATCCAGGTCGCCCGGCTCACCGATTCCTTGATCGAACGGACGCTGCCGTCCAGGAACGCCGCGTTGACCACCTGCGGGTGGTACGAAGATGCCGGCTTGATCATGAACCACCAGTGCTGATCGTTGATCTCCGTGAAGGCATCGTCGACGCAGCAGGTCTGGTTCGGGCCTCGCATGGTGTTGAACCAGTTCCGCCAGAGGGAGCCGTTCAACCAGGGATAGCCCTTGAATCGCCACATGTCCCAGGGGATCGGGCTCGTCGGCCACGACACCGCGTCGCACATCGCCATGGCCTGATCGGCGGTCGTGTCGGGGCCGATGGCCGCCCTGAAGCATTCCGAGACGCGCGTCCGAGGGGCCGCGGGATTGATGGGGCCGTTCGCGACCTCGGAAAGCAAGAGCGTCTGGCTGGACCCGTCGAGGCACGATTCGATCCCGATCGCGCCGAGCGGAGGATCGGGGGGTGCGACAACCTTCTTGCTCATCCGGTACGACCGCCCGAAGAGGCCGTCCCAGGAACGCGTCCGGAGCCACCACGTCCCCGAATTCCAGGCGTAGTTCGTCGCCCAGTACGAGGGCTGCCCGCGGAGCCAGACCGGGTCCGGGGAATCGACGTGGATCTCGGACGGACACACATACAGGCCGATGCGCGTCTGGCCGGCCGTCACGGAGATGGCGTCCATCCACGTCGGATCCTTGTCACCGGAGCCGAACCCCTCCGACTTCGTCAGCACGATGAAGTTGATCGAGTCGTAGATGGTATGCTGTTCGAGATACGGGAGGATGGCGACGTGCGCGGAGAAATCCCCGGGCATCTCGCCCATCGGCAGCTTCTGATTGGCGTCGTGGTACTGCGAGACGGCCAGGGCCATCTGCTTGAGGTTGCCCAGGCACTGGGCCCGCCGGGCCGCCTCGCGGGCCAACTGGACCGCCGGCACCAGCAACGCGACGAGGATGGCGATCACGACGACGACGACCAGGAGCTCGATCAGCGTGAATCCGGATCGTTCGGGCGCCTTCGCGCCCTTGACTCTCGCCATGGCATCGTACCCCCGATGGTCGGCCAGTCGAACATGGTGGCGGCATCCACCCGCGTCCCCGGGGCACGATGATACCCCCCCGAACACCGAGGAACAACGGAGACTCTGACGGTTGTCTAACAAACATGCCAGCTTTCGTGTCGCCGCGATCACCGGTGGTGTCGTCGTGATGCTCATCGCCCTGCCCGACGTCGGCGCCGACGAACCACCCGTACTCCCCGTCGGCCTCGACGCCGTCCGCCAGTGGGAGCGCTGGCCGCTCCTGCGGACGGGCGTGCGGACATACATGCGCAGCACCTACGACCGGACGGGCGGGAACGAGGGGGCCGACGCCGGCCATTTCCTCTACCAGGAGGCGGACGACGCCAATGTGACCCTGGACCTGGCCGGGCCGGGGCTGATCTGCTTCACGCGGTTCAACCACTGGCACGGCAGCCCGTGGGCCCACGAGGTCGACGGCGTCCGCCGGATCGTCCGCGAATCGAGCACGGCCGACCCGCTCCATCCCGACCCCAAGGCCACGTTCCTCCCCGCCGACCTCTTCCCGGAGCCGCTGGCCTTCACCTGGTCCACGACGAAGGGCGCGGACCTGTCGTGGGTCCCGATCCCCTTCGAGGAGACCTATCGCCTGGCCTACGGCCGGACGCACTACGGCACCGGCTACTACATCTTCCAGCGGTTCCTCCCCGGGCAGAGGCTCTCCGCGCCGATCCGCTCGTGGGACTTCGCCACGCCGCCGGCCGCGGACGTCCTGGAGCTGCTGCGGCGATCCGCCGACGAGCTCGCGCCGAGGGCCGGCGGCGCGGAGGCATCGGGGGTCGCGAGCCTCAGGCCCGGCGACGCCGCCCCCTTGAGCGGCCTCCCCGCCGGCCCGGCGATGATCCGCGCGGTCACGCTCAGCGCCCCGCGAGCCCAGGCCCTCGCGCTCGGCCGATCGCGGCTGCGGATCACCTGGGACGATCGCGCGGAGCCGTCCGTCGACGCTCCCGTCGCGCTCTTCTTCGGCGCCGGGACGCTCTACAACCGCGACGGCCGCGAGTACCTCGTGAGGGCCTTCCCGGTCTCCGTCCGGTTCGACGCCGACCGCGTGAACCTCGCGTGCGTCCTCCCCATGCCCTTCTTCCGCTCGGCTCGCGTCGAGCTGATCGGCGGCACGGATCCGGTGGACGACGTGCGCTGGTCCGTGCGCTGGTCGGGCCTCGCCGACCCCGCCGATCACCTCGCTCACTTCCACGCGACGTACCGCGACCACCCCACGCCCGAGCCCGGCCGCGACCTGATGCTCCTGGACACGACGCGGGCGGAAGGGGGCGGCGACTGGTCGGGGCACCTCGTCGGGACCTCGTTCGTCTTCTCGCACCGCGCCGTCCTGACCACGCTGGAGGGGGACCCGCGGTTCTACTTCGACGACGGCGAATCCCCCCAGGCCCAGGGGACCGGCACCGAGGAGTGGGGCGGCGGCGGCGACTACTGGGGCGGCCGGAACATGACCTTGCCCTTCGCCGGCCACCCCGTCGGCGCGATCGACGCGGCCCACGCGAGGGACCCGGAGGACCTCATCGAATCCGCCTATCGCTTCCTCCTCTCCGACCTGATGCCATTCGGCAAGAACGCAAGGATCACCCTCGAGCACGGCGGCACGAACGAATCGACCGAGCACTACGAGACCCTGACCTACTGGTACGGCCGCCCCGGCGCGACGCTCATCCGCACCGATAGCCTCGCCGTCGGCGATCCCGAGTCCGAGCGCGCCCACGGCTACCGCTCGCCCGACGCCTCGGCCCCGTACGAGATCGTCTCGCGGTTCGAGCGGGGCGTGGACCACCTGCACGGCAGGGAGATCTACCCCGCGCAACGCGAACGCGGCCGGTCGACGACGGGGACCTCCGAGTTCACCCTCAAGCTCGCCCCGTCGAATTCGGGCGTGATGCTCCGCCGCCGCCTCGATTACGCCTTCCCCGACCAGCGGGCCGAACTGGATGTCGCGGACGCGGACGCGCCGGGCGAGCCCGCCTGGCAGCCGGCCGGCACGTGGTATCTGGCCGGCTCGAACACCTGCGTCTACTCGAACCCGAAGGGGGAGCTCGACGGCCCGCAGCACATCGTCCAGACCTCCAATCGACGCCTCCGCGAGGATGAGATCCTGCTGCCCATCTCCGCGACTCGGGGCCGCAAGGCCATCCGCGTGCGGGTCCGCTTCAGGCCCGTGAACCGGCCGCTCTTCCCCGGCCGGCCGATGGCGGCCCGGGCGTGGAGCGAGATCCGGTATGAGGCGTGGTGCTACGCGAGGGCTGAGAGAGCCTTCTGACAGCGGCGTGACGGAACTGACGCCCTGTGATAGGCTCGAGGTACAGGCACGGAATGGGGAGAAACGAAAGCATGGAACGAATCAACGACTCGATGGCTTTTCGCGATTTCCTCGACGCCAGGCTCGCTGAAGGGGGCGGACCTGTGCGTCTCGATGAAGTCCTGAAACTCTGGGAATACGAGAACCTGACCGAAGAAGAACGTTCGGAGGTGCTGGCCTCGATTCGCCAGGGTTTGGCCGACGCCGATGCGGGCAGGGTCCGATCGATCGAGGAATTCGACCGGGACTTCCGGGCGAGGCGAGGGCACCCTGGCTGAACCACGACAGGATGCGTCCAACACTTGTAGGGTGTGTCAAGCGAAGCGCAGACGCACCGGATCGGCTCGGCCCCGAGTATGGCGCAGGCCCCGTCTCGCACAGGGCTCGTGGCCCTCGGATTCCCGGCTCTTCCCCCATACCCAAGCGGTTCGGTGCGTCTGCGCTTCGCTTGACACACCCTACAAGACACGTTGATATTATCGTTTGTGCATTTCATACTCACGCGATCGACATTCCCGCCGGATGAGCCGGCAAGATCCTATCCACGGGGCGACTCATGGAAGACTGGCTCTCCGACTATCTCCGCCGCATCCTGACCGCCCGCGTCTATGATGTCGCGATCGAGTCTCCCCTGGAGCGGGCCGCCAGGCTCTCGGCACGGCTCGGGAACCGGGTCTGGCTGAAGCGTGAGGACACGCAGCCCGTCTTCAGCTTCAAGCTCCGCGGGGCGTACAACAAGATGGCCGGGCTCTCGGACGAGCAGCGGGCCAGCGGGGTCATCTGCGCCTCGGCGGGGAACCACGCACAGGGCGTGGCGCTGGGCGCCCGGCGGCTCGGCTGTCGCGCGGTGGTGGTCATGCCGCTGACGACGCCGCGGCTCAAGTCGGACGCCGTGCGCTCGCTCGGCGGCGAGGTGGTCCTGCACGGGGACAGCTACTCGGACGCCCACCGGCACGCGGCCGAACTCCAGGCGATCCACGGATACACGTTCGTCCATCCATTCGACGACCCGGCCGTGATCGCGGGGCAGGGGACCGTCGGCATGGAGATCCTCCGCCAGCACCAGGGGCCGATCCATGCCGTCTTCGTCGCCATCGGCGGCGGCGGGCTGATCTCCGGCGTGGCCGCCTACATCAAGGCCGTGCGGCCTGAAATCAAGGTCATCGGCGTCCAGATGACGGACTCGGACGCCATGGTCCGCTCGGTCAAGGCCGGCGAGCGAGTGCCGCTCGACGAGGTCGGGCTGTTCTCGGACGGGACGGCCGTCAAGCTCGTGGGCGAGGAGACGTTCCGCCTCACGCGGGCCCTCGTCGATGACTTCGTCGTCGTGGACACGGACGCCGTCTGCGCCGCGATCAAGGACGTCTTCGAGGACACGCGGAGCGTCATGGAGCCGGCCGGGGCGATGGGCGTGGCCGGGCTCAAGCAGTACGCGGCGACGCATCGGCTGGAGGACCGGGCGCTCGTCGCGATCACCTGCGGGGCGAACATGAACTTCGACCGCCTGCGGTTCGTCGCCGAGCGGGCCGAGGTGGGCGAGGAGCGGGAGGCCCTCTTCGCGGTCACGATCCCGGAGGAACGCGGCAGCTTCCGCCGACTCTGCGAGATCCTCGGCGACCGCAGCGTCACGGAGTTCAGCTACCGGATCTCCGACGAGCGGCAGGCCCACGTCTTCGTCGGCCTGGCCACGAGCAACCGCGCCGAGGCCGCGGAGATCCTCCGGGCCTTCGCCGACCACCGGTTCGCCGCGGTGGACCTCGTGGGCGACGAGCTCTCCAAGGAGCACGTCCGCTACATGGTCGGCGGCCGCAGCGCCCTCGCCCGCGATGAGCGCCTCTACCGATTCGAGTTCCCCGAGCGCCCGGGGGCCCTGATGCGGTTCCTCTCGAGCATGCCGCCGGACTGGAACATCAGCCTCTTCCACTATCGCAACCAGGGCGCCGACTACGGCCGGATCCTCGTCGGCATCCAGGTCCCCCCCGACGAGAAGGCCGACTTCCGCGCCTTCCTCGACACCCTCGCCTACCCGTGCGTCGACGAGACCGAGAACCCGGTGTACCGGCTCTTCCTGCGGTAATTAGGCAAGCGCGGCGAATCGGGCGAAAATCGCGGCGCGTCCCGTCTCCATTGATTGAAGCCCGCAGTACTCACGCGTATCGTGGATGGCATGTCACCATCCCCAGGCCAGGTCCCGGACCTCGTCGCCCGCGCCGCCGCGGGGGATCGCGAGGCGATCGTCGAGCTGCTCGACCACTACCGGCCGCGGCTCCGGCGGATGGTGGCGATGCGGCTCGATCCGAGGCTCCGCGGCCGCGTGGACGCCTCGGACGTGATCCAGGAGGGCTACCTCGACGCGATGCGGCGGCTCGACGAGTTCATCCGCGACCCGGCGGTGCCGTTCTACATCTGGCTCCGTTTCCTGGTGGGCCAGCGGGTGCAGGAGCAGCACCGCCGCCATCTCGGCGCCCCGGGGCGCGACGTCGGCCGCGAGGTCTCCATCTACCGCGGGGCGATGCCCGGCGCCAGCACCGGGGCGCTCGCCGCGCGACTGCTCGGCAAGCTCACCAACCCCTTCGAGGCCGCCTTGCGGACCGAGCGGAAGGTCCGCCTCCAGGAGGCCCTCAACCGCATGGACCCGCTGGACCGCGAGATCCTGGTCATCCGCCACTACGAGCAGATGACCAACAGCGACGCCGCCGCGGCCCTGGGCCTGGAGCAGTCGGCCGCGAGCAAGCGCTACACGCGGGCGCTGACCCGCCTGAAGGAGATCCTGGCGGAGATCCGCGGCACCGGCTCGGAAGGTGGGACATGAACGGGCAAGAGCCCGATCGCGACCGCGATCCCTTCGAGCGGGTGGCCGAGGAGTTCCTGGCCCGCTACCGGGCCGGCGAGCGGCCGAGCATCGACGACCTCGCCGACCGCCATCCCGATCTGGCCGGGCAGATCCGCAACCTGCTGCCGGCCCTGCTGATGATCGAGCAGGACCTGTCGATCGACCCGGAGCCGGAGCCGGGCGTATCGCGGCTCCCGATCACCCCGGAGGGCTCGAGCCGGATCGGCGACTACCGGCTGATCCGCGTCGTCGGCCGGGGCGGGATGGGGGTGGTCTACGAGGCCGAGCAGGTCTCGCTCGGCCGCCGCGTGGCCCTGAAGGTCCTCCCGCGGCACGTGTCGGGCGCCCCCAGGGCGCTGGAGCGGTTCCGCCGCGAAGCCAAGGCCGCGGCCCGGCTGCACCACACCAACATCGTCCCCGTCTTCGAGGTCGGGCAGGAGGGGGACGTCGCCTATTTTGCGATGCAATTCATCCAGGGCCAGGGGCTCGACCAGGTCATCGACGACCTGAGGCGCCTTTGCGGCCGTGCCGTGCCGGCGCCCGGGGCGGGCGTCACCAGGGCCCGGGCGAGCGGGGGACTGGCCGGGTCGCTGCTGGCCGGCCACCTGGACACGCCGCCCCCCGGGGCCGCCGCGAGCGACCCGTACGCGGCCACCGAGGAGGCGCCGAGCGGATGGTCCGCTGACCGGCTCCCCCTCGATCCCCGGGCCGATGAACCGATCGGTTCCGCCATGCTCCCGGGCGCCGCGGCCCTCTCCTCGGTCGATTCGCAGGGGCGCGGGCAGCCGTACTTCCGCGGCGTGGCCCAGATCGGCCGCCAGGCCGCCGCCGGCCTCGCCTATGCCCACGCCCGCGGCGTCATCCACCGCGACATCAAGCCGTCGAACCTGCTGCTCGACGCCGCCGGCGTCGTCTGGATCGCCGACTTCGGCCTCGCCAAGTCCGAGGAGGACGGCCTGACGCAGACCGGCGACGTCCTGGGCACGCTCCGCTACATGGCGCCGGAGCGGTTCCGCGGCGAGGCCGATCCCCGGTCCGACGTCTACGCGCTGGGGCTGACCCTCTATGAGCTGCTGACGCTCGAACCGGCCTACGATTCGAGCGATCGGCCGCGGTTCCTCGATCGGGTCCGGGACGAGGAGCCGGCGCGACCTCGCACCCTGGACGGCCGGATCCCGCGGGACATCGAGACGATCGTCCTGAAAGCCATCGAGAAGGAGCCCGCGAGGCGGTACGAGACGGCCGAGGCGATGGGCGAGGACCTCCGCCGGTTCCTCGACGACGAGCCGATCCGGGCGCGGCGAGCCTCGCCGACGGAGCGATACGCGCGGTGGGCCCGGCGGAATCCGGTGATCGCGATCCTCGGCGCGGCGCTCACGGCCGTGCTGGCGGCCACCACGGCCGGCTCGCTGGTCGTCGCCGGCCGGTTCGCCCGCCAGGCCGACCGCGAGCGGAGTCTCGCCGCCGCGGAGCGATCGGCGCGGGTGGAGGCGAACCGGAAGGCCGAGGCCGAGCTCCTCGCCCGCACCGAGGCCGAGCACGCCCGCGCCGAAGCCCAGGCGGAGACATACCGCGCCATGGTCAGCGAGATCCGGGCCCTCCGCGCCGGCCATCAGCCCGGCTGGCGGGCCGAGGCCCTGGCGAGCCTGGCCCGGCTCGCCGCCATGTCGACCCCGCGGCGCGACCCGGCGGAGCTGCGTACCGAGGCGGCGGCCACCCTGGCGACGCCCGACTTCTCGCTCGCCGCGAGCATCGCCTTCCGCCCCGAGGCCGGCGGCATGCTGGCCTTCAGCTCCGAGGGCCGCACCCTCCTCACGGCCGACAGCAAGGGCCGCTTCGACCTCTGGGACGTGCCGGGCCGGCGCCACCTGCAGTCCTCGTCCGGCCCGGAGCCGGGCGAGGGCGCCCCCGTCGCCGATCCGATCGCCTGCCTCCCCGACGGCCGGGGCTTCGTCGTGGGCGCCACGGGCCGCGGCGTGATCTTCCTGGACGCCCGGGGGAAGGTGACGCCCCTCGCCCCCATCACGCGGGGCGGGGGCCGGCCGAACCGCCTCGCACTCAGCGGCGACGGGCGGCGGATCGCGATCCACTGGATCGGCGACGACGTCACCACGGTCCACGACCTGGCGAGCGGCTCCGCACTCGCCGAGTTCCGCGGCGACTGCCACGCCGGCCTGAGCCGCGACGGCACGCGGATCGCCCGGGCCGACGGTGACCTCCTCGTGTTCGACCCCGTCGGCGAGGGGAAGGCCCGGGACGTGCTCGGCCCCCGGGCGGGGGCGAACCGCTTCTCTTTCAGCCCGGACGACTCCATGCTCCTCGGCCTCGCCGATCGCGCCGTCCTCCTCTGGGACGTGGCGAAGCGGGCCCAGGTCGGCTCGCTCCGCGGCCACCGGGAGCGGGTCTTCGACGCGGCCTTCAGCCCGGACGGCGAATGGATCGCCTCGGGGAGCCTGGACTACACCGCCCGGGTCTGGGAGGCACGCTCGGGGCGGGTCGTCGTCACGCTCCCGGGCCTCTCCAGCCCGGTCTTCCAGGTGAAGTGGTCGCCCGCTGGGGATCATCTCGCCCTCAACCTGGGCAACTCCGGCGAGGTTGCCCTCCATGCGATCGCGGGCCGCCATTCCGTCCGCTGGTGGCTGGCCGGCGGCGAGAAGGAGATCGGATCCGTGGCCGCGCATCCGCGCACCGGGCGGCTCGCGACGGCGGGCTACTCAGAGCTCCGGACCTGGGACCTCGCCTCGGCCCGCACGTCGCTCCTCCACGACGCCAGCGACGGCGAGGCCGTGACCGCGATGGCCTACAACCCCGACGGCACGCTCCTGGCGACGGCCATCCACCACGGCCCCGGCGACCCGTCGATCGTCGTCAGGGACGCGCGCACCGGCGCGATTCGGGCCCGGATGGCCAGCCCCCACATCTGCTATGCCGTCACGTTCGACCCGGCCGGCGGACGGCTCGCGACCGGAGACATGAGGGGGGACGTCACCGTCTGGGACCTCGCGACGGGCCTCCCCTCCCGGCATCTCCGGACCGGATCGGGCTCCATCATCGAGTCCATCGTCTACCTCGACCGCCCCCGCGGCCTGGTGGCCCACGCCGGCGACCGGGTGATCCTCCTGAACCCGGATTCGGATCGCGGGGGCGATGAGGCGAAGACTTGCCCGGCGGGCGGGACGATCTCCTACCTCGCGGCCGATCCCGGCGGCCGACTCCTCTTCGCCGGGCTCGAGGACGGCTCGGTCGCCGCCCTGTCGCTCCCCGACCTGACCCCGACGGCGCGCGCCCCCGCCTCGACCGAGGGCAAGGTCAGGGCCCTGGCCGTGAGCCTCGACGGCCGACTCCTGGCCGTCGCCCACGACCATCGCGTGACGCTCCATGATTCCGCGACCCTGGCGACGCTCCTCAGCCTCACGACGTGGGACGGGACGCTCCGGGACCTGGCCTTCGCCTCCGACCGGATCCTGGCCGTCGCCGGCACCTCCACGGACGTGGACGTCTGGGACCTGGGCGAGCTCCGCGACGGCCTGACGAAGCTCGGCCTGGCCTGGGATCGCCCCGGCCCACCGGAGGCCCCGGGGCCCTCGACGCCCCCCCCGCGGCTCACGCCTCCAGCGTCGCGTCCAGGGTGATCTCCGCCTTCAGGAGCTTCGAGACCGGGCAGCCGGCCTTGGCCTTGCCCGTGAGCTCCTCGAACTTCGCCTGATCGGCGCCGGGGATCTTCGCCTTCAGGGTCAGGTGGACGGCCGTGATCGCGAAGCCGTCGCCCTGCTTCTCCAGGGTGACGTCGGCCTTCGTCTCCATCCGCTCGGCGGTGAGGCCGGCCTCGCCCAGGATCAGGGACAGCGCCATGGTGAAGCAGCCGGCGTGCGCGGCGCCGATCAGCTCTTCCGGGTTGGTGCCGGGCTTGCCCTCGAACCGGGCGGCGAAGCCGTAAGGATATTCGCTCAGCGCTCCGCTGCGGGTCGAGATGGCGCCTTTGCCGTCCTTCAGCCCGCCTTGCCAGACGGCCGATCCGTAGGTCTTCATTGCCGCTTCTCCTCGGAGTGATGCATGTCCGCCCATTCGATCGGGCCCGACGGGAGGGACGGCTGCACGTCGTGTGCCGCGTTCAGGCGATCGGGCCGGGGACGTCGCGCGAGGACGCGGCCAGCCAATCGCCGATCAGCTCGACCCAGGGCCGGGCCGAGGGGAGCCGGTTGATCGCCGCGTGGTCGGCCGCCTGCGAGAGGGGGCAGGAGATGACCTCCCCGGGCTCGGCGAGGACCTTCCAGGACGGGAGATAGGTCGACAGCCAGTCCGACCTCCCCGCCAGGTGGATGCGGCCCGCATAGGGCGGGAGCCGGTACTTCATGGTCCGGTCGTGGACCTGCGGGAGGTAGAACCACCACGACCGGAAGCGGGCCGGGATCGGCTTGCCTCGTCGCGCCCTGGACTCGAGATAAGGGCGGAGGAGGGACTCCTGCAGGAGGAGATAGCCGCGGCACCACAGGTCGACGCAGGCGGCCCGCACGGCGCCGGCGATCGGCCCCCTGGCCCGCTCCCGGGGAACGGCGGCCTCGGCCCGATCCGCCGCCTTCGGCGTGGCGGGGCGAGCCGCCGCGGTCCGTCGCAGCTTCGCCCGAGCCGGGAGGATGCCGGGGAGCGGAGGTTCCAGCAGCAGGACCTCCACGTCGTCCCGGCCGAGGCGATGGGCCAGCTCGACGGCGATCAGGGCGCTGAACGAGAAGCCGATGAGCACCAGCGGCCCCGTCGGCATGTATCGGTCGATCTCGTCGGCGAAGGAGGCCGCGATCTCGGGGAACGGCCGGATCAGGAACGGCGGAGCCGCGAACCCGTCGGTCCTCAGCCACCAGACCGGGACCTCGGGAGGGAATTCCCCCTTCACGACGCTCAGGACGTCCGGGAGTCCCACCGCGACGACCGGCGGCAGGGGCCCCCCGCCGCGGACGATCTCGAGATGCCGGTAGGGTCCATGAGGGACGGGCTGGCTCATTCCACGTCGAACTCCAGCTCCAGGATCGGCAGGTCCGCCGGCATGCCCTCGGGCAGCGGCTCGTCGGCGGCGTCGCTCAGGAGCCCGATGGGCTCGCCCAGTCGCCTCCACTCGCCGGCCCGGCAGCCGATCCGGCGGAGGACGACCGGGGCGGCCGCGCGGAGCTGGATGATGGTCTTCTGGGTCTCCAGCTCGACGATCAGGCCGCCGGCGGCGACGTCCTGGGCCTCGTCCCGGTGCCATTCCAGGACGCAGAAGTCATCGACTCCCTCGATCGGGCCGGGCAGGACGAGTTGATAGATCACGGACCAGATCCTCCTCGAAGCGTGCGAGAACCCTCAGCCCGTCGCGTCCGAGGCCGCCGCCGCGGCGGCCAGCTCCGGCAGGGTCCGGAGCCGGGCCCGCTCGGGGATCGACGCGTCGGCGGCGAGGCTGCGCCAGAAGAACGTCATCAGCTCGACATCGCGGCGGGGGTGGGCGGCGAGGAAGAGCCGCTCCCAGGAGTCGTCCGCCAGGGGGTCCCGCCAGCCGTCGCGATGGGTCAGGTGGTAAGTCCGGGCGCCGGGCACCGGCCCGACCGGCACCCCGGACTCCTGGAGCCGGAGGGCCAGCTCGCGATGCTCGTTGATGGAGAGCCGCTCGTCGAATCCGCCGGCCGCCTCGAAATCGGACCGCCGCAGCGACGAATTGTGGCCCGACGCGGCCATCCACAGGACCGGCAGGCCGGGATGGTTCACGAGGGCGTCCCACTCCACCTCGAAGAGCGTCCGCGGCCCCACCCCGGGATAGAGGCCCGCGTGTGCCCGCCTCGCGACCTCGTCGAACCGCTCGATCACCTGCTCCCGGGTGACGAGGTTGCCGGCGAGCTCCGCCCCCATCCGGCGGACCTGAGCCTCGGCGCCGGCCCGCGGGGTCCCCGTCTCGGGGTCATCGAAGAACCGGGTACAGCGGAGGTTGAAGTGCTCCCCGCGGCCGAAGAAGGGGCGCGCGGCCCGCCCGTGGGCCCGGGCGTGCTCCTCCACCATTTCCGGCCCGGCCAGCGTGTCCCCGTCCAGGAAGATGAGGACCTCCCCGCACGCGGCCGCCGCCCCGGCGTTCGCCGCCGCCGACCGGCCCCGATTGGGATCGAGCCGGACCCGCGCCAGGGGAAGCCCCTCGGGCCGGGCGTCGAGCAGAGTGGGGGTTTCGTCGACCGATCCGTCATCGACGACGATCAATTCCGCCGCCAGGTCCCCCGACCCGACCCGCGACCCGGGCGCCACGATGGGCACGGTCTGCCGGCTCAGCGAGGCGAGGACGAGCCGCAGCCGCTTCGCCTCATCCTTGGTCTTGATGATCACGCTAGCGAGCATATCCCCGACTGACCTCCGATTCCGGACGATCGAGGATGCGAGGCTCGCCCCGCGACCCG
This sequence comes from Aquisphaera insulae, assembly GCF_011064615.1. Classification (GTDB taxonomy): domain Bacteria; phylum Planctomycetota; class Planctomycetia; order Isosphaerales; family Isosphaeraceae; genus Aquisphaera; species Aquisphaera insulae. The sequence goes on from NZ_JAALJH010000047.1 coordinate 64,216, forward strand.
ATATCATCACATCAAGGAACTGGGATGCGGACCGAAATGCTAATCCATTAGGATACCCACGGGCAATATGTCCCGACTCCTGGATGACAATAGGCAACGCGAGGGCCGCGGGCACGCGCCTCACCGCACCTCTCGTCCCCCGGTTCCCCCCACGCCGGACCGCACGAGGTCGACTCATGCCCCTTCGAATCGCGCTGATCGCCAATTCCCTGCCGGCCCCGGCGGACTCCGGCTCGATGATCCGGGCCTGCCGACTCGCCCACGCCCTGGCCGGCGTCGGGGCGGTCTCCCTGTACGCACGATGCTCCGAGTCCGATGCCGAGCGGCACGGGGCCCATCCGGACCTCGCCCCCTTCGACCGTATCCGGCTCGATCCCGAGCCGGACCCCGTCCACGCCTCCCTGTCCCGGGTGTTCTCGGGGCCGTCCATGGACCGCTGGATGGCCGACGACGATCCCCTGGGCGCGATCCTGGCGAGGGACCACGCCGAGGCGGCCTTCGACGTCGTCGTCTGCCAGCAGCTCTTCACGGCCAACGTCGCCCGCGGGCTCCCCGGGGTGCCGATGGTCCTGGACGAGCACAATGTCGAGAGCCAGGCGATCGGCCAGGTCCTGGGGGCCTACGAGCGGGCCCGCGTGCCGATCGACCCGGCGCTCGCCACGGCCAGGATCGAGGCCTACGAGCGTGCGGCCTGGCCCCGCGCCGCCCTGATCACCTGCCCGACGGTCGCCGACGCGGACCGGATGCGGGGGCATACGACCGCCGCGGTCCGGGTCGTCCCCAACGGGGCGGACACGGACCTGATCCCGATGCGCTCCCCCTCGCGCCGGGCGGGCAAGTCGATCCTCTTCGTCGGCGCCTACTTCTGGCCGCCCAACTTCAAGGCCGCCCAGTTCCTGGCCCGGCGCGTGCTGCCGCTGGTCCGCGCCCGGGAGCCCCAGGCCCGGCTCGTCCTCTGCGGCAAGAGCCCCGGGATCGAGGTCGCCCTGCTCCGCAAGGAAGGCGTGGAGATCACCGGGACGGTCCCGTCCACGCGGCCTTACCTGGACGACGCGATGGTCTATGGCAACGCGCTCTTCCAGGGCGCCGGCTCCTCGCTCAAGGTCCTCGAGGCGCTCGCCTCCGGCATCCCGCTGGTCTCCACGCCGGCGGGCGTGCGGGGGCACCCCGTGGAGCCGGGACGGCACTACATCCCGGCCGAGGACGCGGAGGGCTTCGCCGGGGCCATCCTCGGCGTCCTCGCCGACCCGGCGGCGTTCGACGCCCAGGCCGCGGCCGGCCGGGCCGTGGCCGAGTCCCTTTCCTGGCCCGTGGTCGGCGCGGACTTCGCCTCGGCGGTGGCGCGGGTCGCCCGCGGCGAACGCCTCAAGGACGGATGACGCCCGCCGCCCCGGGAGGCTCGCGACGGACGCGGATCCAGTCCCGCTGCAGGAGCGTGCCCGAATCGAGCGCGAAGTAGGAGGCCTCGAGTCCCCCGTCGCGGACACGGGGGAGCGAGTACCAGGCGGCCGGGAACCGGACGCCGACGGGCCCCGTGATCTGGCGCGGGAATCGCTGGCAGGTGAGCCGGGGGTCGAGCCGGCCGAGGTAGTGCTCGCCCCAGGCCGATTCCGGCCCGAGGCCGGCCGCCAGGTCCCAGCTCGCCAGGTCCAGGGGGATCCAGCCGAAGGGGGGGAGCAGCACCTCGACCCAGTAGTGGTTGCTGGGGATGGCCGGGTAGAGCGTGAAGCCGTTCACCACGCGGGCGGGGATCCCGCGCGCCCGGCAGAGGGCCGCCAGCAGCGACGATCCGGCGAGGCAATCGAACCAGCCCCTGGCGGCCAGCGAGCCGAGCCGGTCCCCCGCGTCGAGCTCGTCGTGATGGATCCTCCCGCTCGCCATCCGCTCGAAGAAGAACCTCCAGAACGCCCGCAAGGTCGCCCACGCGTCCCGCGCCCCGCCGACGAGCGTCCCGGCGAGCCTGGCCACCTCGTCGGTCACCTGGATCCACCCCTCGGAGCTGCGGGTATGGAGCTGGTACTCGGGGTCGGATTCATCCCAGGGCTCGAGGCCCGCGGGATCGAAGGGGATCGGCCGTGCGACCCACGTGAGTCGGATGTCGACCTCGACCGCGACCACGGCCGGGGCGGGGGAAGGGGGGAGCCGGACCTCGATCCGGCCCGGGCCGCGGACGGCCTCGACCGCCGCCGGATCGGGGGCGATGAGGGTGGCGACGACGTCGGCCTGGGACGGATCATCGAGCGGCAACGGCACGCGGAGGCGGGCCGGCGATCCGGCCGGGACGTGGAACTCGCGGCGGAGCCGGACCAGGAACCTCGTGCCCTCGGCGGTGCCGGCGAGCTCGGCCGCCTCGCGACGGAACGTCCGGACCGGACCCTCCTCATACCAGGGGTCTCCCGATTCGCGGCCGGCCCGGACCATGAAGTTGAGGACCTGGAAGAAGTCGAAGGACCGCGTTCGCCCCCCGCGGAACGGGAGCCCCAGCGCGATCCAGCGCCCGAGCGCCTCCTCCGCCTGCGCGGCCGCCGAATCCGCGACGTGGCCCCCGGCCAGGACGTCGCGGGGCCGGCCGTGGTGGAGGATGGCCCGGATCGTCTCCGCCTCCTCGCAGACCTGATACCGAGAGCCGTCGTCGATCCCCAGGCTGATGGGCTTCATGATCGGGCTCCAGGCCGGGCCGGCCCCGGATCAGGACAGGGGGCCGTGGACATCGCCGCGATCGTCGTCGCCGGACGCCCCGGGCAAGGGCCCAGGCACGGCGGGATCGCGGCCGGCCCGGCCGTCGTCGCGGACCGGGACAGAGGCGGGGTCTTGATGCGAGACGGCCGGGCCCGGCGGCGGCGAATGCTCGCCGGAGAGGTGGACGTGGTGCGGGCGGCCGGCGTGGCCCGGGAGGTGAGCCTCCTCCTCGTCCTCCTCCTCGTCGGCGCCGCGGAGGTGGGCGAGGTAGTCGCCGATCCGCTCTCCCAGGACGTAGTAGATCGGGATCACGAACCGGCCGAGCACCGTGCTCACCGCGATGCCGAAGGCGATGACGATGCCCAGCGAGTTCCGGCTGCCGGCCCCGGCACCGGTCGCGCGGGCCATCGGCAGCACGCCCATCACGAACGCCAGCGAGGTCATCAGGATCGGCCGCAGCCGCTCGCGCGAGGCCGCCTTGGCGGACTCGATGATGCTCATCCCCCGCTTCTCGCGCATCTCGACGGCGAACTCCACGATCAGGATCGCGTTCTTGGTCTCCAGGCCGATCAGCATCACGAGCCCGATCTGCCCGAAGACGTCCAGCGGCATGTCGAAGAGCCAGAGGCCCACGATGGCCCCGAACATCGCCAGCGGGACCGTGAGGATGATGACCGTCGGCCGGATCCAGCTCTCGTAGAGGGCGGCCATGAAGAGGAAGACGCAGATGATCGACAGCGCGAAGATGTAGCTCGCCTGGTTGCCGGTCTTCTGCTCCTGGAAGGTCGTGCCGGTCCACTCGTAGCCGAAGCCTTCCGGGAGGATCTCCGCGCAGATCTCCTGCATCGCCGCGATGGCCTGCCCGGAGCTGAAGCCCGGGGCGGGGACGCCGTTGATCTTGGCCGAGGCGAAGAGGTTGTAGTGGGGGACCTCGATCGGCCCGAGCTTGTAGCTGACCTCGCCCAGCGCCCCCAGCGGCACCTTGTCCCCCTTGCGGTTGAGCACCGTCAGGGCGGCGATGTCCTGGGGCTTGCGGCGGGCCTCGCCCTCGGCCTGCATGAGCACCTTCCAGACCTTGCCGAAGAGGTTGAAGTCGTTGATATAGAACGCGCCGAGGTTCGTCTGGAGCGTCGCGAAGACGTCCGAGACCGGCACGTCCAGCCGCCGGGCCTTGACGCGGTCGAGCTCGAAGCGGAGCTGCGGGACGCGGGTGCTGAAGGTGGTGAAGGCCACGGCGAGCTCCGGCCGCTTGCGGGCCGCGGTCAGTAGCTGGTCGGTCACGCGCTGGAGCGCCTCCACCCCCTTGCCGGCGCGGTCCTGGATCATCACCTCGAAGCCACCGGTCATGCTCAGGCCGCGGATCGGCGGCGGCTCGAGGACCATCACGATCGCCTCGCGGACCGAGGCCAGCTTCGCCTGGAGCGTCCGCGCCAGCGCGGCCGACCGCAGCTCCGGGGCCTTCCGCTCGCTCCAGGGGATCAGCGGCAGGAAGATGATGCCGGCGTTGCTCTGGTTGGTGAGGCTGAGGATGTTCAGGCCGTCGAGCGTGACGACGTGCTCGACGCCCGGCAGCTCCTTGGCGATCGTCTCCACCTGCTTGATGATCCGCGAGGTCACCTCGCGGCTGGTGCCGTCGGGCGCCTGGATGTTGACGATCAGGTAGCCCTGGTCCTCCGCCGGGACGAACGACTTGGGCCGGGTGACCACCATCCAGCCCGTCAGCGCCAGCAGGCCGACCGAGGGGATGATGATCGTCCACCAGTGGTGGGCCGTGAACTCGAGGATCGCGTCGTACGAGTCCTCCAGCCACCGCATCAGGCGGTTGAACCAGCGGAAGAGGAAGAACTTCGGCTCGCCGTGCTGGGTCTTGAGGAAGAGCCGCGCCATCGCCGGGCTGAACGTCAGCGAGTTGAACGCGGAGAAGATGAAGGAGAAGACGATCGTCATCGCGAACTGGTTGTAGAGCTTGCCGGTCATCCCCGGGATGAACGCCACCGGGACGAAGACGGCCGCCAGGACCAGCGTGATCGTGACGATCGGCGCCGTGATCTCCGCCATGGCGGCCCGCGCCGCCGCCAGCGGGCGATAGCCGCGGCCGAGGTACTTCTCGATGTTCTCCACCACGATGATCGCGTCGTCCACCACCAGGCCGATCGCCAGGATCAGCCCGCAGAGCGTCAGGGTGTTGAGCGAGAACCCGAAGATCGTCATCAGCGCGAACGTGGCGATCAGCGAGGTCGGGATCGCCAGCATCGGGATGATCGTGGCGCGGAAGCCCTGGAGGAAGATGAAGACCACCACCATGACGAGGAGGAACGCCTCCACGAGCGTATGGACGACCTCGTCGATGTTCTCCTCGACGTACCGGGTCGTGTCGTAGGCGGTCCGGTACTCCAGCCCCGGCGGGAAGCTCTTGGCGAGGCGGTCCATCTCCTTGCGGACGTTCTCCACGATGGTCAGCGCGTTGCCGTCGGCGTACTGGTAGACCAGGATCGACCCGGCGGGCTGGCTGTCCAGGTAGCCGGCGGTCTCGTAATTCTCCGAGGAGAGCTCGACCCGGGCGACGTCCCGGAGCCGGACGATCGAGCCCTCGTCCCGGCGGCGGACGATGATCTCCTCGAACTCGGCCACCTTGGTGAGCCGGCCCTTGACGGTGATCGGGAACTCGAAGGCCTGCCCCTTCGGCACCGGCAGGCCGCCGATCTTGCCGGCCGCCGCCTGGACGTTCTCCTGCTGGACCGCCGCGATCACCTCGGTGGGCGCGATCCGCAGCTCGGCCATCTTGTTCGGGTCCAGCCAGATCCGCATCGAGTACTTGCGGCCGAACGCGGTCACGTCGCTCACGCCCGGGATCCGCTTGAGGGCGTCGACGATGTAGATCTGGCCGTAGTTGTCCAGGAAATTGGCGTCGTAGCGGCCGTCGGGCGAGATCAGGTTGACGACGCAGACCATGTCCGTGGACGTCTTCTTGATCGTCACGCCGTACTGCTTCACCTCCGGCGGGAGCTGCGGCGTGGCCGTCTGCACCTTGTTCTGGATGTCGACCGCGGCGATGTCCTGGTTGTAGCCTACCTCGAACGTCGCGGTGATGCTCGACACCCCGTTGGCCGTGCTGCTGGAGCTGAAATAGATCATCCCCTTGGTGCCGTTGATCTGCTGCTCGATCGGCGTGGTGACCGTCTCCGCCACCGTCAGGGCGTCGGCGCCCGTGTAGGTCGTCGTGATCTGGACCTGCGGCGGCGCGATCGGCGGATACTGGGCGATCGGCAGCAGGTACGCGCAGATCCCGCCGATCAGGACCATGAGCACGGCCAGCACCGTCGCGAAGATCGGCCGGCTGATGAAGAAATTAACCATAAAAGCACCTGACGGGGCGTGGGGATGATCGGGGACGGGGATCGAGTCGGCTCGGTTCGAAGGGCGTCCGGCTCAGCCCGCGGGCTTGTCCCGGGCTTCCGCGGCGGTCAGCTTCTCGCCGACCGGCTTGGCGAGGTGGGCCGGCTCGACCTTGACGGGGATCCCGGGGCGGACGAGCTGGAGCCCCTCGACGATCACCTGGACCCCCTCGTCGAGCCCCTTGGAGACGATCCGGATCCCCTCATAGGTCTCGCCCGCCTCGACCCGCCGGGATTCCACCTTGCCCTCGCCGTCCACCACGTAGACCACCGGGCCCGCGCCGGTCTCGATGACGCACTGCTCCGGCACGACCACGGCGCCCTGCGAGTGCTCCACCACCGATCGCAGGCGGACGTATTCGCCGGGCAGGATCGAGCCGGCGGCGTTGGGGAAGCGAATCTTGGCCAGGAACGTGGACGTGGTCTGATCGATCGTGTTGTCGATGAAGTACCACTCGCCCTGGTCGCCGTGCTCCTGGCTGCTGTCGAGCCCCGGGCGGATCAGGGTGGCCTTGAGCTTCTTCCTCACCCAGTTGGTGGCCCGCTCCAGGTCCTTGGCGGCCACCCGGACGTCCACGGCCATCGGGTCGAGCTGCTGGATCGTCGCCAGCTCGCTGAACGCCCCGCCGCCGGTCGCTTCCGGGCCGACCAGGTTGCCGATCTTCACCCGCGCCTCGCCGATCCGGCCGGCGATCGGGGCGACCATCCGGCAATAGCCCAGGTTCAGCTCCGCGTCCCGCACGGCCGCCTGCGAGGCCTCCACCAGCGCCTTGGCCGCGAGGATGCCCACCTCGTAGTCCGCCTCCGCCTGCTGGAAGCTCGCCTGGTCCGAGGCCACCTGGGCCTCGAACTTCTTCCGCTCCGCCTCCGCCCGATCGAGGTCCTCGCGCGAGCCGGCCTGGCGGGTCAGCAGCGTCCGATTGCGGCCCTCCTCCACGATCGCCAGGTGGAGCTGCGCCTTGTCGAGCTGCACCTTGGCCGCGGCCACTTCCCGCCCCTTCGACTTCTCCGCCTTCGTCAGCGAGGCCTCCGCCTCGTCCCGCTTCGCCAGGGCCGACCGCAGCGCGACCTTGTACGGCTCCTCGTCGATCACGAACAGGAGGTCCCCCGGCTTGACCGCCGATCCCTCCTTGAAATGCCGCTCGGTGAGGAACCCCCGCACCCGCGCCCGGATCACGACCTCCTCGATCGCCCGCGTCGTCCCGTTGGTGATCGACTCGATCGGCACGTCCATCTTCCGCGCCGCCACCACGCCCACCGTCGGCGCGGCCGGCGCCGGCGGGGCGCCGTGCTGACGGCATCCGCAAAGGGCCGCGAGTCCCAGGCAGACCGCAAACGACCCGGCCGTTCCGCGCCGCCGGGACGAGGGTTGAAAGGCGTCTAATCTCATGATTCAAACTACCCGTGCAAGCTCACCCGCCGCATCGTTCGTCAGTGCGGCCGGGCGGCCGGCGATCGCCCGGCCCCCGGCCCAAGTCAACGGCCGTTGACCTGTGTTGACTTTCACTCTAGACCACACCATACTCTAAGTCAACCCCCGTTTACTTCGCCCCGGACGCCCGGGGGCGGGGCGCCGTCTCCCGGAGGAGAGCCATGCCCAGAGCGACGACCGAGCCGGGGCGCCGACGCCGCGACGCGGCGATGACTCGCGAGGCGATCCTGGCGGCGGCGACCCGTCGATTCGCGCAGCAGGGCTACGAGCGGGCGGGGGTCCGCGAGATCGCCGCCGACGCCGGGGTGACCGCCGCGCTCGTGAATCGCTACTTCACGTCGAAGGAGGGGCTCTTCGAGGAGGTCGTCGAGCGGGCGTTCGTCCCCAAGATCCGCTACGACGACCCGGCGACGCTGGCGGAACGCTTCGCCCGCCTGATGGTCTCCAGGCGGGATGACGAGTCCGACGACGCGCGGACGATCCTGCTCCTGCTCCTCCGGTCGGCGACCGAGCCCCGCGCCGCCGAGATCCTCCGGACCAACCTGGAGGAGAACCACCTGGGACCCCTCGCCGCCGTGATCGACGGCCCGGAAGCCGCCAGCCGCGCCGCGCTCGTCATGGCCCAGCTCGCCGGCTTCGCCATGATCGACCAGATGATCGCCCCGTCGTCACTCGCCGGGGCCGACCGCGAGCGGCTGGTCGAGCTCCTCACGCGGAGCCTGTCCACCTTCATCGACCCGCCCGCGCCAGCGGCGGCGTGCGGAGGCCCCGGCACCGGGCAGGCCCGCAAGAGGACGTAGTCTCCATGGCCGAGATCTACATCAGCACCGACGTCGAGACCGACGGCCCGATCCCGGGGCCGCACTCCATGCTCAGCTTCGGCTCCGCGGCCTACACCGCGGACAAGCGGCTGGTCGCCACCTTCGAGGCCAACCTGCAACCCCTCGAGGGCGCGGCCGGCCATCCCGAGACCATGGCCTGGTGGCAGACCCAGCCGGAAGCCTGGGCCGCCCATCGCGAGAATCCCCGCGACCCGGCCGAGGTCATGCCCGGGTACGTGGCCTGGATCAAGGGGCTCCCGGGCAAGCCGGTCTTCGTCGCCTATCCGGCCGGCTTTGATTTCCTGTTCATCTACTGGTATCTCATCCGGTTCGCCGGCGAATCCCCGTTCTCGTTCTCCGCCCTCGACATCAAGACCTACGCCATGGCCGTCCTCGGCACCGACTACCGCAACGCCACCAAGCGGAACATGCCGAGGTCCTGGTTCGACGAGCTCCCGCACACCCACAAGGCCCTGGACGACGCGATCGGCCAGGGGGCCCTCTTCTGCAACATGCTGGCGGCGAATCGGCGGAAGGACTAGGATGAGCCTCCGAGGAGCCAGGTCGGTCGGACGCCGGGATTCGATGGCTCCGTACCCCCCGATGCCGAGGGACCTCGATGCTCCTCTGCTCCCTGACGACCGGCGACTTCGGCCCCTACCACCTGCTGTTCCTGCTGCCGGCCGCCTTCCTCACGATCCATGTCCATGAGCTGGGCCATGCCGTCGTCGGCCGCCTCTGCGGATTCGTGGTGACGTCGTTCGGCTCGGGCCTCTTTCGGCCCCTGCTGGTGCTCAACCTGAGGGGCACACGGCTTTATGCATGCCGATCTCATTCGTTCATGGGCCTGACGCACGTGTGGTACCCGCAGCTCCTGCCGTCGCGGCTGCGAAGCATCAGCTTCTACGGCGGGGGGATCCTCGCCAACGGCCTGCTCGCCGTCGTTGCCGGCATGCTCCTCGCCCGGGCGACGGGGCCACGCGGCCTCTGGATGGCCCTGTTCCTCATGAACGCGTTTACCGCGATCGGGTCCTTGATCCCCCATCAGTTCCGCGCCGGCAAGGTCCCGCTGCGTTCGGATGGCATGCTGATGCTCCAGACGCTTCGCTTCGGGACCATTCCGACGCCGCTCCCGGTCAGCATCGAGACGTCCCTGGGCCTGCGACCCCATCTCGAGGCGATCGGCGACATCCGGGGGCTCCGGATCCGACTGCTCGGAATCGTCGTGGAAGCGCTGGAACTCGGCGACCTGTCCCGCGCCGAGGAACTCTACCACGAGGCCGAATCGCTCGCGCCCGACGAGGTCCCGAGCATCCGGGCGTGCCAGGCCCTCGTCACCGCCTCGCTCGCCGCGTCCACCGGCGACCGGGCCCGTGCCGCCGACCTCATCGATTCGGCCGCAAGCGCGTACGACGCCCTGGGCCATCCGGTGGGTCGGCTCATGACCGCGTGGGTTCGCGCCGACCTGCGGGCCCTGGATGGCGACGTCCCGGGCCAGGTGACGGACCTCCGGGCCCTGGCGGCCGACGAGACGGCCGCCCGCCATCCCTGGTTGAGGACACGGCTCCAGGCCGCCCGGATGACGGCCGAGGCGGGCCTCGCCGTCGCGGGCCCCGGCTCCATGGGGGCCGCCTCGCTCGTCGCGGCCTACGAGCGGATGAGGAACGTCCATCTCACCCCCGCGCTGGATCTCAGGTTCTACCGCGCGATCGCTCGAGCGTGCCTGGAGAAAGGGGACCAGGCCGGTGCCGAGCTCGCCCTTCCCCGGCTGATCGCCGCCATCCGATCGCTCGCCGATTCGTGGACCGTCCCGGAGGAGCGGGCGCGGTTCGTCCGCGTCCATGCCCCCACGCTCGCCGAGATCCGCGAAGGCTCCGCCGCCCTGGGGAAGGGGGACAAGGCCGAAGCGCTCCTCACGCAGCTCGAGGTGGCCCCTCCGGATGAAACCGCCACGACCGAGGCCGCGATCCTCCGCGAGCGGAGGCTGCGTCGTCATGGCCTGCGCCTGCTCGGCCTGAACGTGGTGGTGCTGATCCTGGCCATCGGCGGCCTCGTCCTGTCGGGGCCTCGCCCGCAGGCCGCGGGGATGATGGTGCCGTTCCTCGTCGGCCTGATCTCCCTCGCCCTGGGCACGGCGATCGCTCTGATCTACGCCGCGGTCCGCTTCCTGATCGGCCTCTTGATCCCACGCCTGCGCCATGGCGGCGGCGGGATGCTCCTGCTGCTGGCCCTCGCCGGCTGGCTCGGGTGCCTGTTCGTCCCGTTCCTGTGCCTGATCGAGAGGTGATCGCCGCGGCCCATTCACACCAACGACCGATGACATGAACCTATTTTGTAGGGTGTGTCAAGCGAAGCGCAGACGCACCGGACCGCCGCATCGCGCGGGACGAGCGGGGAAATCGAGTCCCGCGGGCATCGTTCGAGAGGCGATCCCTGGTCATTTCAGGGGCCGAGCCGA